>NZ_CP021030.1:1496000-2211500 GCF_002117485.1 Rhizobium sp. NXC14 | reverse complement strand
ACGCACCTGCCCCGTCGTGCGCTGGTTCGCCGGATCGAAGCTGCGGATACTCTCCAGCGTATCGCCGAAGAAATCGAGGCGGACCGGCTCATCCGAACCGGGCACGAAGACATCGAGAATGCCGCCGCGCACGGCATATTCGCCAACTTCGCGAACGGTCGCGACACGGTCGAAGCCGTTGCGCTCCAGGCGCCCGGCGAGATCATCCATGCGCAGCTGGTTGCCCGGGCGGGCCGAAAAACTCAGGCTTTCGATGACATCATGCGGCGCCACCTTCTGCAGCATGGCGTTGGCGGTGACGAGCACGATCGCGGAATGCGGCTTCTTGCGATGGGCGATGAGGCCGCCGAGTGCGGCAAGCCGGCGCGCCGAGGTATCGGCGCTCGGCGAGACGCGGTCATAGGGCAGACAGTCCCAGGCCGGCAGGGTGAGAACCGGAATGTCGGGGGCGACGAAGCCGAGCATCTGTTCCAGATCGGCCATACGATGGCCGTCCGACATGACATAGGCCACCGGTTCTCCCGCTCGGGCAAGCTCGGCGAGCAGCAGCGGTTCGAGGCCGGCCGGCACATTACCGATCGTCAGCGGCTCGGCAATGGCCGCAAGCTTCTTCGCATCAAAACCAGGGATCATTCCGGCGTCCTGAGGGGCTTGTCGAAATCGGGCTTGTAGGCGGCAAGCCTGGCAAACATCGGAGTCCGGAAACGCTCAGGCACTGGCCAGGTTCCCATAATCCAGCGGACCAGATCATTGTCCTCTTCGGCCATAATCGTTTCGAACTCGTCGAGCTCGGCTTCCGACAGCGTCGCGAGCTCGGCTTCGGCGAACTGGCCGAAAACCAGATCCATCTCGCGGATGCCGCGGTGCCAGCAGCGGAAAAGGATCCGGCGGCGGCGCGGGTCGAGGCCGGCACTCGTGAGCGTGACACCTGTCATGGCATTACCTTCCTGTTGATGCGCCTCTATAGACCCTCGAAAGCGGGTTGTCAGCCTTGCCAAGGCGGCATTGTTCATCGCATTTTGGCCGCATGCGCCCCGCCATTCTCGATCCCCTGTTTTCTCCCGTTTCGGGCCTTCCGGGCGTCGGCCCGAAAATCGCCGAACTGCTGGTCAAGCTGCTCGGACGCGAGACGCCGGAGGATTGCCGGGTCATCGACCTTTTGTTTCACGCACCCTTCTCGCTGATCGACCGGCGCAATCAGCCGGGGATCGCCCGGGCGCCGCAGGGCGCGATCGTCACCATCACCGCACGTGTCGATCGGCATCAGGTGCCGCCGCGCGGCAAAACCAATGTCCCCTATCGGGTCTTCCTGCACGACGAGACCGGCGAGCTGACGCTGGTCTTCTTCCGCGGCCAGGCGGCATGGCTGGAAAAGCAGCTGCCCATCGATGCGGAGGTGACGGTCAGCGGCAAGATCGACTGGTTCAACGGCCGCGCCTCGATGGTGCATCCCGACTATATCGTCAAAGCGGAGGAGGCCGAAAGCCTGCCGCTCGTCGAGCCGATCTATCCGCTGACGGCCGGGCTTTCGCCGAAAACGCTGCGCAAGATTATCGAGGCCGCCCTGCCGCGCTTTCCGGAGATGCCGGAATGGATCGACCTGACGCTGACGCAGAAGCAGGGTCTGCCGTCGATCCGGGACAGCTTTCATGTGCTGCACGAGCCGCGCGATCCCGCAGATGTCGATCCACAGGCCCCTGCCCGAAGGCGGCTTGCCTATGACGAATTTCTGGCCGGCCAACTGTCGCTCAGCTTGGTGCGCCAGAGGCTGCGCAAAGTGGCGGGCCAGCCGGTGCATGCCACCGGTGCGGTCGGCAGCAAGATCGTGAAGGCGCTGCCCTTCTCGCTCACGTCAAGCCAGAACGATGCGATCGCCGAGATCCTGAAGGACATGGCCGGTCAGGAGCGGATGCTGCGGCTGCTGCAGGGCGATGTCGGCTCCGGCAAGACGCTGGTGGCGCTTATGGCAATGGCGGCGGTGATCGAGGCCGGCGGCCAGGCCGTGCTGATGGCGCCGACCGAAATCCTGGCGCGGCAGCACCACGCGACCATCTCGAAATTCGCCGCCTCCGCCGGCCTCGGCATCGAAGTGCTGACCGGGCGCACCAAAGGGCGCGAACGCGAAGACATCCTGGAACGCATCGGCTCCGGCGCAGCGCAGATCATCATCGGCACGCATGCGCTATTTCAGGAGAGCGTCAGTTACGCAAACCTGATGCTCGCGGTCGTCGACGAGCAGCACCGTTTCGGCGTTCACCAGCGCCTGCGGCTGACGGCGAAGGGCATCTCGCCGCATATGCTTGTCATGACCGCGACGCCCATCCCTCGCACGCTCGTGCTGGCTGCCTTCGGCGACATGGACGTTTCCAAACTCACCGAGAAGCCGGCCGGCCGCAAGCCAATCCAGACAATCACCGTGCCGATGGAACGAACAGGCGAAATCGTCGGGCGGCTGCGGGGGGCGATCGCTGAAGGCAAGAAGGCCTACTGGATCTGCCCGCTGGTCGAGGAGTCCGAAGAACTAGACCTGATGTCGGCGGAGGAGCGGCATGCGACGCTCGTCTCCGCGCTCGGTCCCAATATCGGCCTCATCCACGGTCGTATGAGCGGCGCGGAGAAGGATGCGGCGATGATGGCCTTCAAGAACGGCGAGACCCGCCTTCTCGTCGCCACAACAGTCGTCGAGGTCGGCGTCGACGTGCCGGATGCGACGATCATGGTGATCGAACATGCCGAACGCTTCGGCCTGGCGCAACTGCATCAGCTGCGCGGCCGCGTCGGGCGCGGCGATGAGGCTTCGACCTGCATCCTGCTCTATAAGGGGCCGCTCGGCGAAACCGGCCATTCCCGGCTCTCGATCATGCGGGAGACTGAGGACGGTTTTCGCATCGCCGAAGAGGATCTGAAGCTGCGCGGCGAAGGCGAATTGCTCGGCACAAGGCAATCCGGCACGCCGGGTTTTCGCATTGCCAGCCTCGAGGCGCATGCCGATCTGCTTGAGATTGCTCGTAAGGATGCGGCCTACCTCATTGAGCGCGATCCGGAACTGACCAGCGAAAGAGGACAGTCGATCCGCACCCTGCTCTATCTCTTCCGCCGAGATGAGGCGATCCGGTTTCTGAGAGCAGGATGAAGCGCGCCACTACGAGCCATGCATGGCGTTATCGCAAAACCGCTAAACACTTTTGGGCGACATGCATCAATCAGCCTTGGAAACCGCCACCGGCTTCGGCCGCGGCAAATGCTTCGGCTTCGGCTCGGACTGAGGGATTTCAGGAGCCACGAGCCCGCCTGAGATCAGGAATTTAGCCGCGTCTTCCGGCGACATGTCGAGCAACACGATCTTCTCGCGCGGCACGAAGACGAGGAAACCGGCGGTCGGCACCGGAGTCGGCGGCAGGAAGACCGCGACCATATCCTGGCCCATGGCGTTGAACTTCGAAGCGATCTCGCCCTTGGCATCGGTGGCCACGAAAACCAGCGCCCAGAGGCCGGGACTGGGATATTCGATGAGGCCGACTTTCTTGAAGGAGTTAGACTGCTCCTTCAGCACCGTTTCGAAAATCTGCTTCACGCTTCTATAGATCGTGCGCACCAGCGGCATGCGCTGGACGACCGATTCGCCGAAACCGACGATGCTCTGGCCGATCAGGTTCTTGCCGAGAAAACCGACAACGGTGATCAGCACGACGGCCGTCAGCAGGCCGAAACCGGGAATGGCGAAATTGAGATAGCTTTCCGGATTCCAGCGCGCCGGAATATAGGGCCTGACCCAGCTGTCCGACCAGTGGATGAAGGTCCAGGTCAGCCAGATGGTAATCGCGATCGGCGCGCAGATGATCAGGCCTGCGAGAAAATTATTCCTCAGCCGGGTCGCGACCGGCATTCTGGGGGTGTTGTCGGTCATCTCTCCTGATGAGCTCCATCTCAGTCGTGGACAGGCCGGAACGCCGGCCTTCCCCCTTGTCCGCACACCAAAATTGCCAGAATTCGAGGGTGCGCACAATATGTTTCGCAGCGAAGACAGCGGCCTTGCAGGCTTATTCCACTGTTACTGATTTCGCCAGGTTGCGCGGCTGATCGACGTCGGTGCCCATGAAAACGGCAGTGTGATAGGCGAGCAGCTGGATCGGCAGCGAAAAGATCATAGGCGCGATGATTTCGTCGACGACAGGCAGGGTAATCGTTGCCATGGTCGGCAGTTTCGAGGCGGCCGCACCCGCGTCGTCGGTGATGAAAATGATGCGGCCGCCGCGGGCTGCGACCTCCTGCATGTTCGAAACGGTCTTTTCGAAGAAGCGGTCGTAAGGGGCAATGACGATGACCGGCATGTTCTCGTCGATCAGCGCTATCGGCCCGTGCTTCAACTCACCGGCGGCATAGCCTTCGGCGTGGATATAGGAAATTTCCTTGAGCTTCAGCGCGCCTTCCATGGCGAGCGGGAAGCTGGTGCCGCGGCCGAGATAGAGCACGTCCCTGCATTTCGACAGTTCGCGCGACAGGCTTTCCATCTGCGGCTGGATCAGGTTCAGCACCCGGCTCATGATCCGCGGCATCTCGGCGAGATGGCGCACCAGCGCCCTCTCCTCCTCAGCACTCACCGTGCCGCGCGCCTTGCCGGCGCCGATCGCCAGCGACGCCAGCACAGCGAGCTGGCAGGTGAAGGCCTTGGTCGAGGCGACGCCGATTTCGGGACCGGCCATGATCGGGAAGACGGCGTCGGATTCGCGGGCGATCGTCGATTCGCGCACATTGACGACAGCGCCGATCTTCAAGCCGTTGTCGCGGCAATAACGCAGCGATGCCAGCGTATCGGCGGTCTCGCCCGACTGGGAGATGAAGAGTGCGGCCTGCGATGGTGAGAGCGGCATTTCGCGGTAGCGGAATTCGGAGGCGACGTCGATCTCAACAGGCAGACGGGCATAACGCTCGAACCAGTATTTGCCGACAAGGCCTGCGAGATAGGCGGTGCCGCAGGCCGAAATCGCAAGGCTGCTTGCCGCCTTGAAATCGATAGCGGCGGCATTGGCGCCGATCGTGTTCTCGGCGAAATCCACATAGTGGCTGAGCGCGTGGGAGATCACCTCCGGCTGCTCGTAGATTTCCTTTTCCATGAAATGGCGGTGATTGCCCTTGTCGACGACATAGGCGGTCGCCTGCGAGATCTGGCGGGCTCGTTTGACCGGCTTTCCGGCAAAATCGAGCACGGCGACGCCGTCGCGCGTGATGAGGGCGCAATCGCCGTCGGCCAGATAGGTGATCTCGTTGGTGAAGGGCGAAAGCGCAATCGCATCCGACCCCAGGAACATCTCGCCACGGCCGTAGCCGACGGCAAGCGGCGGGCCTGAGCGGGCGGCCATGATCGTGCCGGGATCGGCCTTGAGCATGACGGCCAGCGCATAGGCGCCGGTCACCCGGTTCAGCATCTTCAACATGGCGGCGCGCGGCTCGAGCCCCTCGCGCAGATATTTCGCCATCAGTTGGGCAACGACTTCGGTATCGGTCTGAGTGTCGAAGACCGCGCCCGCTTCGGTCAGTTCATCGCGAAGATCGGAGAAATTTTCGATGATGCCGTTATGAACGACGGCCACGCCTTCAACGAAATGCGGATGGGCATTGGTCTCGTTGGGCACGCCGTGGGTTGCCCAGCGCGTATGGGCAATACCGACCGCACCTGGCAACGGTTCGGCGTCGAGGCGCTTTTCCAGATTGAAGAGCTTGCCCTCGGCGCGGCGGCGATCCATCACGCCCTCGTGGATCGTGGCGACACCGGCAGAATCATAACCGCGATATTCCAGGCGCTTCAGCGCATCGACCAGGCGCCCGGCGACAGGCTGAGTTCCGACGATCCCCACAATTCCGCACATGCAATATCCCCATAAGGCTTCAATATTGAGGCCAGTCCTAAAGATTTCCGCTTATTTCTCAATCGGCTCCGCGGTCACTTTGAATTTCCGCCGGTTACGCAAAGCGGGGTTAAACCTTGGCCTTCTTCACCGCCTTTATGGCGAGCGCACGCTCGCGCAACAGCGTCGCGCGGCCGGGCTTGATCTCCTGGCGGGCGCGTCCGAGCGCCAGCGCATCGGCCGGCACGTTGGCGGTGATGACGCTGCCGGAGGCGATATAGGCGCCGTCACCGATCGTCACCGGCGCGACCAGCGAGGAATTGGATCCGATGAAGGCGTTTTGCCCGATCACCGTTTCGCTCTTGTTGACCCCGTCATAATTGCAGGTGATCGTGCCCGCACCGATGTTGCTGCCGGCACCGACCACGGCATCGCCGATATAAGTCAGATGGTTGACCTTGGCGCCCTCGCCGATCCGGCCGTTCTTGACCTCGCAGAAATTGCCGACCTTCGAACCGTTGGCGAGATCGGCACCCGGCCGCAGCCGCGCAAAGGGGCCGACGGTCGCGCCTTCGCTGACATGGGCGCCCTCGATATGCGAGAAGGAGTGGATGATGGCGCCGCTGTCGATCACGGCACCGGGTCCGAAGACCACGTTCGGCTCAATCAGCGCGTCTTGGGCGATGACGGTGTCGTAGGAGAGGAACACCGTTTCCGGCGCGATCATCGTAACGCCTGCGAGCATCATCTCGCGGCGGCGACGCTCCTGCCAAAAGCGTTCGATGACGGCGAGTTCGGCGCGGTTGTTGCAGCCGGTCATCTCGATTTCGGGGGCGTCGACCGCGGTGACGCGGCCACCGAGCGAACGGGCGATCTCGACGAGATCGGTCAGATAGAATTCGCCCTTGGCATTGGCATTACCGATGCGCGAGAGAAGATCGAGCGCCTTGCGGCCGTTGATCGCCATCAATCCGCTGTTGCACCAGGTCACAGCCCGCTCGGCGTCGGTCGCGTCCTTCTCCTCGCGGATGGCGATGAGTTCGCCGTCCTTGACGAGCAGGCGGCCATAGCCGGTCGGCCGGTCGGTATGAAAACCGATGACGACGATGTCGCTGCCGTCGGCGAGTCCCTGGCGGGCGGCCTTGAGCGGCCCGTCGGTCTGGAGCGGCACGTCGCCATAGGTAACGAGGATGTCGTCATAGCCTCTGGCGATGGCCTCGCGCGCCGCCAGCACCGCATGGCCAGTGCCGAGGCGCTCCTTCTGCAGACAGGCTTCGATGCCGACACCGTCTATGCTTGCGGCCTTTGCCACCTCCTCGGCATTGCGGCCGACGACGAGGGCGACGGAGGAAATGCCGGCGGAGGCGACCGCCTCGACCACATGGGCGATCATCGGACGGCCGGCGACCGGATGCAGCACTTTCGATTTCGAAGATTTCATCCGCGTGCTGTCACCGGCGGCAAGGATGACGGCAAGACAAGTACGTTCCATGATCTGCTCCGCGAATCCGCGTGATGAGGCGGCTTTTCTGCCTCATACTGCATAATTCCTGAAATCGGAAATCCATTTCAGGGTTAGATTGCGGGTGAAATCGGCCCCAGGACAACAGGAGAGCCGTGGGCCGCGAAGGCCTCGTGCACGTGATCGCGGCCATCCACGATCACGACCTCCATCGCACGCCGAGCCGCGGCACTGTCGCCCGAAACGATGGCATCGACGATGCGCATGTGGGTATCGGCGATATTGGCGAACCCGTTTTCGGAGGGCGGCGTGCTGATGCGGAACATGCCGACCAGGGCCGCTTCGATGAGGCTGCCGAGGGTGCGCATGAAAGGATTGTGCGAGGCTTCGGCTATCGCCAGGTGAAAGCGCAGGTCGGCGAGCGCCAAGCTGTCGGCCGTATGCCCGCTGGCCGCCATTTCCTGCGCCAGTTCGCGAAGCGTCTCGATTTCCTCGGTGCTGGCGCGATCGGCGACGAGACCTGCGGCGAAGGGTTCGACGGCAAGACGGATATCGTAAAGATGCAGCAGGAATTCTTCCGTCACGCCATTATCGAAGTGCCAGGCGATGATTTCGCTGTCGAACATGTTCCAGAGGGTTTTCTCGGTCACGCGCGTGCCAACCCGCGCCTTGGCGACAACCATGCCCTTGGCTGCGAGCGTCTTCATCGTTTCACGCAAGACGGTGCGCGACACCTTAAAGCGTTGAGCCAGTTCGGTATCGCCGGGCAGGATCGAGCCGACCGGATAGGTGCCGGCGACGATTGCCTTACCGAGCTCGTCGACCACCTGTGCATGGCTCGTCCGGGTTCGGCGCCCTGTCTTGCGTGCCTCGATGAATTTGTTGCGCAAAGGACCCGCCCCCCTCAGGCATACCTCTTGTTCAGGCTGGAAAGGAACAGGATCGCCTTCTGCATCAGAATAAATGCAAATAGCAGCAGGCCAATCAGAATCTTCGTCCACCAGCTCGACAGCGTGCCGTCGAAGGTGATGTAGGTCTGAATGAGTCCCTGGATCAGAATCCCGATCAAGGTTCCCGCCACGAAGCCCGCTCCTCCGGTCAGCAGCGTCCCCCCAATGACCACCGCAGCGATGGCGTCAAGTTCGACGCCGACTGCCGCAAGAGAATATCCTGCAGAGGTGTACAGCGAAAAAACGATTCCGGATAGACCAGCGAGAAAACCCGACAGTGCGTAGATCTGGATCGTCGTGCGGCCGACCGGCACGCCCATCAACCGCGCCGTCTGCGGCCCGCCGCCGAGTGCATAGACGTTGGTACCGAAGCGGGTGCGGTGGGCGATGAAGATGCCGGCGGCAAAGACCAGAAGCATGACAGCGCCGATCAGCGTCAGCCGTCCACCGCCGGGCAGCCGCCAATAGAGGCTCGTCAGCGTGGAATAATAGTCGTGGTTGATCGGAATACTGTCGATCGAGAGCACGAAGGCGATACCGCGCGCCAGGAACATGCCGGCAAGCGTGACGATGAAGGCCGGCATTTCGAGATAGTGGATGATGGCGCCCATGATGGCGCCGAAGGCGGTGGTAATGACGAGGACCAGCGCAAAGGCAAGCAGCGGATGGATCGAGGTGTTCTGCAGGATCACCGCAAGGAACACGCCGGTGAAGGCGATGACCGAACCGATCGACAGATCGATGCCGCCGGAGATGATGACGAAGGTCATGCCGACGGCGGCAATGCCGAGGAAGGCATTGTCGGTCAGAAGATTGCCGATGACCCGCGTCGACAGCATGTTCGGGTATTGCAGCGTGCAGCCGGCATAAGCGAGCACGAAGATGACGATGGTCGCAAGCAGCGGCAGATATTTGGAGTTCATTTCGGCTACTCCCTTCCGCCCTGCCGGCGGCTGGCGAAGATGGCCAGCGATTGCACCGCCGGAGACTGAATGACGAGGATCACAATGATAATGACCGCCTTGATGATCAGGTTGAACTCCGGCGGAAATCCGGAGGACAGGATGCCGGTGTTGACCGCCTGGATGATCATTGCGCCGATCAGCGAGCCGACAATGCTGAATCTTCCGCCGAGCAGCGAGTTGCCGCCGACGACGACAGCAAGGATGGCATCAAGCTCCAGCCAGAGACCTGCATTGTTGGCGTCGGCGCCCTTGATGTCGGCCGCGACGATGATACCCGCGATCGAGGCGCAAAGCCCGCTCAGCATATAGACCGCCATCAGCAACACCGGTGTTTGAATGCCGGAAAGCGTGCTGGCGCGGCGGTTGATGCCGACGGCCTCGAGCAGCATGCCGAGCGCCGTGCGGCGAACGAGCAGGATGACGAGAAGACCGACGAGCAGCCAGATGACAACTGGCATCGGCAGAAGCGCCATGGAGCCGCTGCCGAAGAAGATCAGGCCATCATCGTTGAACGTCAGGATCGCGCCCTCGGTGATGAGCTGGGCAATGCCGCGGCCGGCAACCATCAGCACCAGCGTGGCAATGATCGGCTGGATGTTGAGGATCGCCACCAGAAAACCGTTCCAGACGCCGCAGGCAAGCCCGATCGCCAATGTCAGCAAAATCGTGTAGGTCACTGAATTTCCGGACACAATCGACGAAGCTGCAACGGCGCCGCAAATGGCGATGACCGCGCCGACCGACAGGTCGATGCCCTTGGTAGCAATCACCAGCGTCATGCCGATCGCCAACAAGGCCACCGGCGCGCCGCGATTGAGCACGTCGATCAGGCTGCCATAGAGGCGTCCATTTTGAACAACGACATTAAAAAACTGCGGCGACGTTATGAAATTCAACAGAAGAATGACTACGAGTGCGATCAGTTGTGGCGCCAGGCGATAGGCCAGCCCATTGCGAGAGGATTTCATGCATCCTCCTTCTTGTGCTCGGCGGCGGCGATGGCATCGACGATACCGGCTGCGGTGATGCGCTCGCCCGTCAATTCAGCGATATGCTGCCTGTCGCGAAGTACGATGACACGTGAACTATAGGCGACAAGCTCTTCGAGTTCCGAGGAAATTACGATCAATGACATGCCTTCAGCGCAAAGCTGTTCGATGAGCCGGATGATCTCCGCATGGGCGCCGACATCGATGCCGCGGGTTGGCTCGTCGAGGATGAGAAACTTGGGATTGGTTGCCAGCCAGCGGGCGAGGATCGCCTTCTGCTGATTGCCGCCGGAGAGCAGCCGGATCGGCTTTTCACGGTCGGTGGTGCGGATATCGAGCGCTTTGATATAGCGGTCGGCGAGCGCGTTCTGCTCGGCGCGCGACAGCGGCCGGGTCCAGCCGCGGCGAGCCTGCAGCGCCAGTGCGATATTTTCCCTGATCGAAAGGTCGCCGACGATGCCATCGGTCTTGCGGTCCTCCGGGCAGAAGCCGAAACCTTTTTCGATTGCGGCGCGCGGGCTGGAAAGGGTGACGGGCTGGCCGTCGATCGTCGCACTGCCGCTATCGGCATGTTCGACGCCGAAGAGCAGCTCGGCGGTTTCGGTGCGCCCGGAACCAAGCAGCCCTGCCACGCCGACCACCTCGCCGGCGCGCACATCGAGATCGAAGGGCTTGACCTTGCCGCGTTTGCCGTAGCCGGAAAAGCGGTACCGGACCTCGCCCGCCGCGATGCTGCGTTCCCCGACCGCCTCTTCGGCCTGGGCAAGCTCGCGGCCGAGCATCATGGCGATCAGACCCTGGCGCGGCAACTCGGCGGCGTCACGGGTGCCGACGAGCTTGCCGTTGCGCAGCACGGTGATGCGATCGCTGATCGCATAGACCTGCTCGAGGAAATGGGTGATGAAGACAATGCCGAGGCCACGCTTCTTCAGGTCCTCAATGATGCGAAAGAGCAGCGCCACTTCCTGGTTGTCGAGGCTTGCCGTCGGCTCATCCAATATCAGCACCTTGCCGGAAAGATCGACGGCACGGGCGATGGCGACGACCTGCTGGACGGCGACGGAGAAACGGGCGAGTTCGGCGGTGACGTCAATATCGATGCCGTAACCGGCGAGCAGTTCGCGCGCCTTGCGGTTCATCGCACGCACGTCGGTCATGCCGAAACGCCTCGGCTGGCGTCCGAGAAAGAGGTTTTCAGCGACGCTTAGATTGGCGAGGAGGTTGACCTCCTGATAAACGGTCCCGATACCGAGTTTCTGGGCAGCGAGCGTATTGGCCGGATTGATTTCCTGGCCGTCGAGCATCAGGCTGCCGCCGTCGCGATGATAGGCGCCGGTGATGCACTTGATCAGCGTCGATTTTCCGGCGCCGTTCTCGCCGAGAAGCGCATGAACCTCCCCGCGGCGCAGCGTGAAATCAACCTTATCAAGGGCGACGGCGCCGGGAAAAAACTTGGATATAGCCGAGGCTGCGAGAATATTCTCGTTATTGTGAACCATGAGGGCTGCTGTGTCCTGATATTGCGCCGTGCGCCCGCGCCAAGACCGGGCTGCCGCCCGATCCGGCACCGGCAGTTCCGCACCGGCCCATTGTGGGCCAGTGCGGTTGCAGGTTCAAATCAGTAGCCCTGACCCTTCTTCTCTTCGTAGACCTTCATCGGATTGTCGGCCGGCGTGTAGAGCTTGGACTCGGTCTGGATCCACTTCGGCGGAGCCTTCTTGTCCTTCAGATAGGCTTCGAGCGCGTCGAAGGCAGGACCAGCCATGTTCGGCGTCAGCTCGACGGTGGCGTTGGACTCGCCTTCCGACATCGCCTTGAAAATATCCGGCACGGCGTCGATAGAGACGACAAGGATATCCTTGCCGGGCTTCAGGCCGGCTTCCTTGATCGCCTGGATGGCGCCGACGGCCATGTCGTCGTTGTGGGCATAGAGCGCGCAGATGTCCTTGCCGCCATTTTCGGCCTTCAGGAAGCTTTCCATGACTTCCTTGCCCTTGGTGCGGGTGAAGTCACCGGTCTGGCTGCGAACGATCTTGAGGTTGTCGTGGCCGGCAAGAGCTTCTTCGAAGCCCTTCTTGCGGGCGATCGCCGGCGAGGAACCGGTGGTGCCCTGCAGTTCGACGACATTGCACTTCTTGTCGCCGACGGTCTTCACCAGGAAGTCGCCTGCGACCTTGCCTTCATGAACGAGGTCCGAGGTCACGGCCGTCAGGTACAGATCGTCCGGAGCCTTGATGGTGCGGTCGAGAAGGATGACCGGGATCTTGGCTTCCTTGGCTTCCTTCAGAACGTCGTCCCAGCCGGTTTCGACAACCGGGGCGATCAGAATGGCATCAACGCCCTGAGCAATGAAGGAGCGCAATGCCTTGATCTGATTTTCCTGCTTCTGCTGCGCGTCGGCAAACTTCAGATCGATGCCGCGCTTCTTGGCCTGTTCTTTGGTAACAGTGGTTTCAGCCGCACGCCAGCCCGATTCCGAGCCGATCTGCGAGAAGCCGACCGTCAAGCCGCCGGCCGAAGCCGAACCGAACATGCAAGCAGCCAGAACCGTGGCACTCAAAAGTGCAGTCTTCAATTTCATGATATCCTCCCAATGCCGCTCCTTCGCGGCGCAGGGTCAAAAAATCATATAGTATTACTTTTGGCAATCACTTTTTTTAGCGTTACAGCAGAAAAAAGGGCGCCCGCCAGGACGCCCTTGGAAGTTGCAGAAAGCCGGGGAAATTATTGCGCCGGCAGCTTGTCGTCGACACCTTCGACATAGAAGTTCATGCCGAGCAGGGTGGCGTCATCTGCCTTCTCGCCCGCCTTCAGCCACGGCGTGCCGTCCTGCTTGTTGATCGGGCCGGTGAAGGGATGCAACTCGCCCGATTTGATCTTGGCTTCGGTTTCCTCGGCCATCCTCTTCACATCGTCAGGCATGTTGGTGTAGGGCGCCATCTTCAAAATGCCGTCCTTCAGGCCGTCCCAGCTCTGTTCCGACTTCCAGGTGCCGTCGAGGAGCGCGTGAACGCGTTTGGAGTAGTAAGCGCCCCAGGTGTCGACGATCGCCGTCAGTTGCGCCTTCGGGCCGGCTGCGATCATGTCGGACGCCTGACCGAAGGCGTGGATGCCGCGTTCTTCGGCAACCTGCATCGGCGCTGTCGTATCGGTGTGCTGCGTCAAGACGTCGACTCCCTGGTCGACCATCGCCTTGGCCGCATCGGCTTCCTTGCCGGGGTCGAACCAGGTGTTGACCCAGATGACCTTCAGCTTGAAGCTCGGATCAATCGACCTAGCGCCCTGCTCGAAGGAGTTGATGCCCATCACCACTTCGGGAATCGGGAACGAAGCGATGTAGGCGGCGCCGTGATTCTTCGAAGTCTTGGCGGCGATCTGGCCGAGGATGTAGCGGCCTTCATAGAATCGCGAGTTGTAGGTCGCGAGATTCGGGCCAGTCTTGTAGCCGGTGCCATGCTCGAACTTGACCTTCGGGAATTTGGCGGCGACCTTAACCGTCGCATCCATGAAGCCGAAGGACGTGGTGAAGATCAGCTTGCAGCCGGAACGGGCCAGACGTTCGATGGCGCGCTCGGCGTCCGGACCTTCCGGCACGTTTTCGAGATAAGGCGTTTCGATCTTGTCGCCGAATTCGGCCTGGACCTGCTGGCGGCCGAGATCGTGGGCCTGCGAATAGCCGCCATCGGTGTGCGAACCGACATAGACGAAGCAGACCTTCGTCTTCTCCGCGGCCTGAGCGGCGGAGGAAATGCCGATCAGGGCGGCGGCCGAGGCGGCGAGTGCAAATGTGAACTTCTTCATGGTTACCCCTGTTGGTTTGAAGTTATTGCGGAAACCCGTCCTCTATCGCTCCGGCACGAAGGCCTTCCCAAGCGATGCGGGTGTGTTGATCAACGTCGTGCGCCGATTATGGGAAATGATGATGAGAACCACAATAGTCGCGGCATAGGGCAGCATCGAAAGGAACTGCGCGGGAATTCCGAGACCGAAGGCCTGCGCGTGCAACTGCAGGATGGTGACCGCGCCGAAGAGATATCCCCCGGCAAAAACCCGCCATGGGCGCCAGGAGGCGAAAACGACAAGCGCCAGGGTGATCCAGCCGCGGCCGGCCGACATGTTCTCCGCCCATTGCGGCGTGTAGACGAGCGAGAGCTGCGCGCCGGCAAGACCGGCGCAGGCGCCGCCGAACATCACCGCCAGGTAACGCGTGCGGATGACACCGATGCCCAGGGTATGGGCCGACGTATGACTGTCGCCGATCGCCCTCAGTTTCAGCCCGGCCCGGCTGCGGAACAGGAACCAGCTGACGCCGATCACAAGTGCAATCGACAGGTAGAAGATCAAATCCTGCCTGAACAGAACATGGCCGATGACGGGAATATCCGACAGGACGGGAATGACGATCTCTTCGAGGCGAATGCCGGGAACGCTGACATAGGGCTCGCCGAGCATGCCCGATGCGCCGAGGCCGAGAAGCGTAAGCGCCAGTCCCGTCGCCACCTGATTGGCCACCAGCGTCAGCGTCAGGAAGGCGAACAGCAGCGAGAACAGCGCCGCCGCCGCTATGCCGCAGATAATCCCGACATACGGCGAGCCCGACGTCTGCGCGCCGGCAAAAGCGGCGACTGCGCCCATAATCATCATGCCTTCGACGCCGAGGTTCAGAACGCCGGAGCGCTCCGTCACCAGTTCGCCGAGCGCGGCGATCACGAGCGGCGTCGAGGCAGTGATAACGGTCAGCAGAATGGCTTCGAAGATGCTCATGCTCCCACGCCCCTGACCCGCGACCAGACGATGCGGATTTTGTAGTAGATCAGCGTATCGCAGGAGAGCACGAAGAAGAGCAGCAGGCCCTGGAAGACGCGGGTGACCTTGTCGGAGACGCCAAGCGACAGCTGCGCCGCTTCGCCGCCGAGATAGGTCAGCGCCAGCACCAGGCCAGACGCGATGATGCCGAGCGGATTGAGCCGGCCCAGGAAGGCGACGATGATAGCGGTGAAGCCGTAGCCCGGCGAGATGGCGGGCTGCAGGTGGCCGATCGAACCGGAGACCTCAGAGATTCCGGCAAGGCCGGCAAGCGCGCCCGAGAAGAGGAAACTAAACCAGATCATCTTCTTCGACGAGAAGCCGGCAAAGCGCCCTGCCCGCTCCGATTGGCCGAGGACGACGACCTCGAAACCTTTCAACGTAAAGCGCAGCATGAACCAGACGCCGATCGCCGCGATGATGGCGAAGATGAAGGCCCAATGAGCGCGGCCCGATTCTTCCCAGATCGCCGGCAGCACCGCCTCCGGCGCGAAATCGCGCGAAACAGGAAAGTTGAATCCCTTCGGATCGCGCCAGGCGCCCCGGACCAGCCAGTCGAGGAAAAGCTGGGCGACATAGACCAGCATCAGCGACGTCAGGATCTCATTCGTGTTGAAATGCGCCTTCAACAGCGCCGGAATGGCGGCAAAAAGCGCGCCGCCGAGCGCGCCGAGCAGCAGCATCAACGGCAGGACGAGAGGCGAATGCCAGTCGTAGAAGACGATCGGCAGATAGGAGCCGGTGATGGCGCCGATGGTGAACTGCCCCTCGGCGCCGATGTTCCAATTGTTCGAGCGGTAACTGACGGCAAGGCCGACGGCGATTAGGATCAGCGGTGCTGCCTTGATCGCCAGCTCGTGCAGCGACCAGACCTCGAGCAGCGGCTCGACAAAGAATGCATCGAGCGCCTCGACCGGATCCTTGCCGAGTATGGCGAACATCATGGCGCCGAAGGCGAGCGTCAGGGCAAGGGCCAGGAGCGGCGAGACGAAAGCGAAGAGCTTCGAGACGTCGGGACGTTTTTCCAGTTCAATGCGCATGGGCAGTCTCCGCGGCCGAACTGCCTTCATGCAGGCCGCCCATCAGCAGGCCGATCTTTTCGCGGGTCAGTTCGCCGGCCGGATAGGGCCGGGAAAGGCGCCCTTCGGAGATGACGGCGATATCGGTTGCCACTTCGAAGATTTCGTCGAGGTCCTGGCTGATGACGACAACGGCGGAGCCGGCTTTTGCAAGATCGACGAGCGCCTGGCGGATGCGGCTTGCCGCCCCCGCATCGACGCCCCAGGTCGGCTGGTTGACGACGAGGACGGCCGGCTGGCGGTCGAGCTCGCGGCCGACGATGAATTTCTGCAGATTGCCGCCGGAGAGCGAGCCGGCGGCGGGATCGTCACCGCTCTTGCGGACGTCCATCGCTTCGGAAATGCGCCGCGCCGCAGACCTGACCGCGCCCTGCCGGATGATGCCAAGCGCGCCCAGAAAGGCTTTGCGATCCGACTGGCTGCGGGCCAGCACCAGATTGTCGGACAGCTTCATCGCGGAAACGGCAGCGTGCCCGTGCCGCTCCTCCGGCACGAAACCGGCGCCAAGCAGGCGACGCGCGGTAATGCCCTGAGTGCCCACCGGCTTCTTGCGGATGATGATCGCTTCGGCTGAGGCAACCGGATACTCGCCCGACAGCGCGTCGAACAACTCGCTCTGGCCGTTGCCAGCGACCCCGGCAATTGCGAGGATTTCGCCCGCACGCACCGTCATGGAGACGTCGCGCAGCGGCATGGCAAAGGGCGTGCGCGGGGAAACCGACAGGTTCGAAACGGCAAGCTGCACCTCGCCCCTGTCGCTGCGCTCGGGATGGGTGACCGTCGCCACTTCGCTGCCGACCATCATGCGGGCGAGCGAGGCCGGCGTTTCCTGCCTGGGATCGCAGGCGCCGGTCACCCGGCCATGGCGCAGCACGGTGGCGCGATCGCAGATGCGCTGCACCTCCTCCAGACGGTGGCTGATATAGAGAACCGAGCGCCCCTCGGCGCGCAACTTGAACAGCGTCTCGAACAGCCTGTCGGCCTCCTGCGGCGTCAGCACCGAGGTCGGCTCGTCGAGAATGATCAGCTTCGGGTTCTGCAGCAGCGCCCGGACGATCTCGATGCGCTGGCGCTCTCCGACCGAGAGATCGGCGACATGGGCATGCGGATCGAGCGGCAGGCCGTAGGTGACCGACAGCGCCCTCGCCTCCTCGGCGATACGGTCGATCGGGATGGCGTCATCGAGCGATAGCGCGATGTTTTCGGCCACCGTGAGGGCCTCGAACAGTGAGAAATGCTGGAAGACCATGCCGATGCCGTGCTTGCGGGCTTCTCCCGGCGAGGCGATGACGACGGGACTGCCTTCCCAAAGGATCTGCCCGTGCGTCGGCTCGAGAACACCGAACAGCATCTTGACCAAGGTGGACTTGCCTGCGCCATTTTCGCCGAGAAGCGCATGAATCTCGCCCGGCGCTATGTCGAGATCGATGTCATTGCAGGCGGCAAAGCCACCGAAGAACTTCGTCAGCTTCTGGACGGATAACAACGCACCGGGATCCGGCACATTCAATGCAGACACGTTCCCCTCATTTCTTCTGCCAACCGGTCCGTTCGGATCTCATGGAATCAGCAGCGTCGTTCCTGTCGTTTTTCTTGCTTCCAGATCCGCGTGAGCCTGCCCAACCTCACGCAGCGGATAGGTTTGGTTGACATTGATACGCACTTTGTTGCTTTGCACAACATCAAATAGCGCCTTTGCACTATCGTCCAATTCCTGACGCGTGGCGATATAGGTGAAGAGCGTCGGGCGCGTCGCAAAGAGCGACCCTTTCTGAGCCAGCATGGCGAGGGTGAAATTCTCGATCGGCCCGGAAGATTGGCCGAAGGAGGCAAAAAGGCCGCGCGTCTTCAGGCAATCGAGCGACTGTGGAAAAGTATCGCGACCGATCGAATCATAGACGACATCGACACCCTTGCCGCCCGTTATCTCGCGGACGCGGCCGACGAAGTCTTCGCTCTTGTAGTTGATCACATGGTCGTAGCCGTGGGCGAGTGCCAGCTCGACCTTCTCCTTGGATCCAGCCGTGCCGATGACCGTAGCGCCGAGCGCCTTCGCCCACTGGCCCGCGATCAGACCGACTCCGCCGGCTGCGGCATGGAACAGAAGGACGGTCTGAGGGCCGACCTTGA
Source organism: Rhizobium sp. NXC14 (assembly GCF_002117485.1). NCBI lineage: Bacteria > Pseudomonadati > Pseudomonadota > Alphaproteobacteria > Hyphomicrobiales > Rhizobiaceae > Rhizobium > Rhizobium sp. NXC14. The sequence goes on along the minus strand of NZ_CP021030.1, from coordinate 2,193,273 downwards.
AGGTGCGGTTCAGGAGATATTCGGCGGTCATGCCTTTCAGCATCATCGCTGCCGCCGTTTCGAGCTCGATGCCGTCAGGCACATGCACCAGATGGCGTGCCTCAATATTGCGCTCGGCGCTATAGGCGCCGTCGGCGCTGGCATAGGCGACCCGGTCGCCCGGTCTGAAATCGGTAACATCGTGGCCCACTGCCGTGACGGTGCCGGCGCCCTCCTTGCCGGTGACAAAGGGAAGGTGCGGTACCTTGTAGGAGCCGTTGCGGAAGTAGACATCGATGAAGTTCAGGCCGATCGCCGCCTGCCGGATCTGCACCTCGCCTGCCGCCGGCTGGGGAAGATCGATCTCGACATAGTTGAAAACCTCAGGTCCGCCCGTTTGCGAAAATGAAACCGCCTGCGTTTTCGTCATATTGTGTGTCCTTTAAGCTTCGCGTCCAAGGGCGGGGAAGAATTGCAGCACCGCGCCGATGACGTAAAGATAGAGCCCGGTCACAATGAAGAGAACGAGCGCCCATTGCGGCGTTTCGAAATGCATCAGCAGCGAATAGACGCCGAGCGCCGACCATAGCAGGAAGACGCCGAGATTGAGCGGGCGCAGTCTTTTCACTCTGACCGGATGGAGGAAATTGATCGGCAGGAAGGTCAGCACCACCGAAATCGTGACGACGGCGAGCGCGGTCGTGGCGCTGGCATCGATGACGAACAGGGTGAAGACGATCATGTTCCAGACGACGGGAAAGCCGGAGAAGAAATACTCATCGGTCTTCATGCCCATGTCTGCGTAATAGATGGCGCTGGAGACGACGATCATGCCTGCGGCGGCGAAGGACCAGGGCTCGCCGATCATGCCGCTCTGGTAGAGCGCGAAGGCCGGCAGGAGCACATAGGTAACGTAATCGATAATATTGTCGAGCGTATCGCCCGACCAGTTCGGCAGCACCTCCTTGACACGCACCTTGCGGGCAATCGGACCATCGATGCCATCGACCAGTAGAGCCAGACCCAGCCACCAGAACATGTCGATGAAGCGGTGCTCGGCGGCGGCGACCACGCCGAGGAAGGCGAGGAAGGAGCCGGAAGCCGTCAGGATATGAACGGAAAAGGCGCGCATTTCCGCGTAAGGAACACGCTTGTAATTGAAAATCTTCATAACCCCCCGACCGCCTGTCGCGCTCGCCCAGGCAAGCGTGTTTTATCGCCATCATCACCTGACCCTGTTCCTGAATCGGGCTCGACGGCGTAGGTCTTTGTTGTCGCACCGCTTTTGCCGAAATCAGCATACAATTGCGGCGCGCCGCTCTAATATGCATCCTTTGGCGGGCTTCGCCAGCGGGAAATATGACATTCCCCGCCAACCATTGAATCCTGACACGGACACGCATATTTCCTTTCATGAGCGCTGCGTGGAATGGAATGCCTTTAATTCCGGCCGGATATGTAATATCTGCCTCGCATCCGATAAGTTCATCCGACGAAACGGGATCCTCTACCGCAATGAACGCGCCTGCAAAGACCGAAGACTTCGCATCGTCCATCCCCGCCGGCGTCTATGCCGAGACGGTGCTCAGCGTGACGCATTACACCGACCGGCTCTTCCGCTTCACGATGACTCGGCCGCAGGGCTTCCGTTTCCGTTCCGGCGAATTCGCGATGATCGGCCTGATGGTCGAGGGCAAGCCGGTCTTCCGCGCCTATTCGATCGCCAGCCCCGCCTGGGCCGAAGAACTTGAATTCTTCTCCATCAAGGTGCCGGACGGTCCGCTCACCTCGCATCTGCAGGCGATCAAACCCGGCGACCAGGTGCTGATGCGCAAGAAGCCGACGGGCACGCTGGTGCTCGATGCGCTGACGCCTGGCCGCCGCCTCTACATGTTTTCGACGGGAACCGGCGTTGCGCCTTTCGCCAGCCTGATCCGCGATCCCGAGACCTATGAAAAGTTCGAGGAAGTCATCCTCACCCATACGACGCGCGATGTCGCCGAGCTGAAATACGGTTTCGACCTCGTGCATGAGATCCAGAATGACGAACTGCTGAAAGAAGTCGTCGGCGACAAGCTCCGTCATTATGCGACTGTTACACGCGAGGATTTCGAATATCGCGGCCGCATCACCGACCTGATCTCTTCAGGCAAGCTGTTTACCGATCTCGGCGTGCCGCCGCTCGATCCGGCAATCGACCGCGGCATGATCTGCGGCTCCTCGGCCATGCTGAAGGATACCAAGGAACTGCTGGAGAAGGCCGGCCTCAATGAAGGCGCCAACAGCAAGCCCGCCGAATTCGTCATCGAACGGGCCTTCGTCGGCTGACCTTTTTGCGACAAGCAGATTTGAAGCGGCTCCGGAAACGGGGCCGTTTTTATTTGCGGGCGAGATAGTCGATCAATGCCGCCATAGCCGCATGCGCCTCATCCGGTCTGCCCCGCTGAATGGCCCGAATAACGCCGACATGCAGCGCGATGGCGCGGTCCATTCGCCCAGGGCTTGCGGTGGAATACCAGAGGCGACGCGAATGGGTCTGCACTGGGCCGAGCGCGGCCGTTATGAAGCCATTCGGACAGGCATCCTCGAGGATCTCGTCGAAAGCCTTGTCGGCGGCGAAGAAGCCGGCGAGATCACCCGTGGCGGCGCATTCCTCCATGGCGCGAGCGCAGTCGCCGAGGCGATCGCGCTGTTCGCCGCCCGCATGTTCGGCGACCAATGCCGCAGCAATCGGCTCCAGCTCGCGGCGCACTTGCATGACATTGCCATGATCCTCCGGCGCGATCTCGGCAACTTGCAATCCGACACGCGGCTTCACCAGGATCAGCCCCTGCCAGGCGAGTTTCTGAATCGCCTCGCGCACCGGCGTGCGTCCGTGGCCCGCCATATCGATCAGCTGCTTTTCGGTGACGAGCGCACCGGGTTTCAGCACCAGCGTGACGATCAGATGCTCGAGCGCGAGATAGGCAAGGTGGCTTTGTGACGTCAGCATGCCGATAATTCCGTAGCCCACCTGATATATCACATCCTGGCACGGTGAAGATTCGAAGACAAGGGGATGCCAGACAAGAAGTAAAAACCCAATTCGCAGGTCCGTATGACCGAACCGCGACCCTTCACTCGTGCCGCAGCGCCTCAATGGGATTGAGCTGCGCTGCCCGTCTCGCCGGAAAATAACCGAAGATCATGCCGATTGCGGCGGAGAAGAGGAAGGCGACGGCGACCATCATCGGGCTGAAGACGAAGGGGACTTTCAGGAGGGTGACCGCCACCAGACCGAGGCTCAGGCCGAGCACGATGCCGGTGATGCCGCCGAAGAGCGAGAGCGCCACCGCCTCGACCAGGAACTGAGTGAGCACCTGGTTTTCGAGGGCGCCGATCGCCAGGCGAATGCCGATTTCCCGAGTTCGTTCGGTGACGGAGACCAGCATGATGTTCATGATGCCGATGCCGCCGACGAGCAGGCTGATGGCGGCGACGGCGCCGAGCAGGCCGGTCAAGAGCGTCGTCGTGCCGGTCATCGCCTCGGCGATCTGTGTCATGTCGTTGACATTGAAATCGTCCTGGCGGCCGGGAATGATCTTGCGGCGCTCACGCAGCAGATTTTCGACATCGGCCTGCACCTTGGCCGTGGACACACCGTCGCGCGCCGAAATGATGATCTGCGGCACGTTGCTGTTGCCGCTGATGCGCCGCTGGAACACCTTGACCGGCATGATGACGACATCATCCTGGTCGGTGCCCATGCCGGACTGGCCGCGCCTGGCGAGCACGCCGATGACCGGGCAGGAAACCTTGCCGACACGGATCTGCTGGCCGAACGGATCGCCGGCGCCGAAGAGCTGCGAGCGGACCGTCTCGCCGATGATGCAACGGGACTGGCCGCGCTCCTCGGCGGGGGTGAAATTGCGGCCGAGCGCCAGGTTCCAGTCCTGCGCGACGAAATAATCGTTGGTGGTGCCGTAGACACTGGTCGAATGGTTCTGGCCGCCAAAAATCACCGTTGCCGTCGATTGGTTGAGCGGCGCCACCGCCCTCAAGCCGCCGATCTGGTTACGGATGGCGGCGACATCCTTGACGCTGAAGCGTTTGGCCTCGGAGCTCGCCCGCCCTGGGCCGAACTGGCCGGGACGGACGAACAGCATGTTGGTGCCGAGCCGCGACAATTCGGTCGAAACCTGGGCGGTCGTGCCGTTGCCGATCGTCACCAGTGCGATGACGGCGGCAACGCCGATGACGACGCCGAGCACGGTGAGGAACGAACGCAGCATGTTGCGGCTGATGGCGCGCAGCGCGAGCTTCAGCGTCTCAAAGAACATGATCCGCCCTCTTCCGATGCTCGGCCTCCGTCTCCAGCTTGCCGTCGACGAAACGCAGCAGCCGCTCGGCATAGGCGGCGATATCGGGCTCGTGCGTGACCATGACGATGGTGATGCCCTGCTCGCGGTTCAGCCGCGTCATCAGATCCATGATCTCGACGCTGGTCTTGGTGTCGAGATTGCCCGTCGGCTCGTCGGCGAGCAGCAGCGCCGGTTCGGTGACGATGGCGCGGGCGATGGCGACGCGCTGTTGCTGGCCTCCTGAGAGCTCCTGCGTCTTGTGATGCTCGCGGCCGGAGAGGCCGACCAGCGCAAGTGCCTCGTGCGCTCGTTCGCGCCGTTCACGCACCGGCATGCCGCGATAGATCAGCGGCAGTTCGACATTCTCGACCGCCGAGGTACGCGACAGAAGGTTGAAGCCCTGGAAGACGAAGCCCAGCATGTGGCGGCGCAACAGCGTCAGCTGGCTGCGGTCGAAGCCGCTGGTCGGGATGCCCTGGAAGATGTAATCGCCTGATGTCGGCACGTCGAGACAGCCGAGAATGTTCATCGCCGTCGACTTTCCGGAGCCTGACGGCCCCATGATCGCGACGAATTCATGGGCATCGATCGCAAGATCTACATGGTCGAGCGCGCGGATCGCCGCCTCACCCTCGCCGTAGATTTTCGAGACCTTCCTGAACTCGATGAGCGGCGGCATTGTCATCGTCTCTCCGCCTAGTTCGTCCGCACCGTGGCGTCGGTCACCAGGGCGTCATCTTCCTTGAGTTCGCCCGATACCACCTGGGTAAACTGGCCATCGGACGAGCCGGCCTGGATGACGACGGGCGCGGCGCGGCCATTGCGCAGCACCCAGACGCGGCGCTGCGCCCCCGTCAGCGCCTGGCCGGAATCGCCGCCGCGCCGGCGTGGTGGCCCGAAAATTGCGAGAATACCGCGCCCGCGCCGTTCCGCTTGCGACGGGGCATAACGCAGCGCCGCATTCGGCACCATCAGCGTGTCCTTGACGGCCTCGACGGTGATATCGGCGGTCGCCGTCATCCCGGGGCGGAGCAGCAGATCGGCATTATCGACCGAGAGGACCGCCTTATAGGTCACCACATTGTTGACCACTTCGGAGGCGAAGCGGATCTGCTCGATCTCGGCAGGGAACGACCGGTCGGGATAGGCATCAACGGTAAACTTCGCCTTCTGGCCGACGGCGATCTTGCCGACGTCGGCCTCGTCGACATCGACCTGCAGCTCCATCTTCTTCAGATCGCCGGCGATGGTGAAGAGAACGGGCGCCGAAAGCGAGGCGGCGACGGTGGCGCCCGGATTGACGGAACGGGTGAGGATCACGCCGTCGATCGGCGAGACGATTTTTGCCTTGGCGAGATTGACCTCGGCAAGCTGCAGATCGGCCTCCGCGGCCAGCACCTCGGCTTCGTTGATCTGTTTGGCAGCGACGGCGGAATCATATTTGTAGGTGGCGTCGTCGAGGCTCTGCTGTGTGGACACATTGCTCCTGACCAGGCTCTTCAGCCGCTCGAGCGAGGTGCTCGCCGATTCGAGATCGGCATTGGCCTTGGCGACATTCGCCTTGGCCGAATTGACTTTGGCGCGCGAGCTCTTCACATCCGCCTCGAGCTTGTTGGTGTCGAGCAGCGCCAGCACGTCGCCCGCCTTGATCGTGCTGTTATAGTCGACGTTGACGTCACGGACGGTGCCGGAAAGTTCGCTCGAGATGTCAACTTGCTCGGTCGGCTGCACCGAACCGGTGGCGGTGACAAGCACCGTCAGGTCGCCGCGTTTTGCCGGCTGCGTGGTGTAGCTCACCTCGCTTTGCCCCCGGCCGACATAGAAATAGGCGGCAGCTGCGGTGGCAACGAGGATGATCAGCAGAACCAGCAAACGCCCGCGCCAGCGGCCCCGCTTGTTCTGCCTTGCCGACGCGGCAAGTACCGCAGCGAGGTCGGGCGTTCCGCCGGCCTTTGCTCCGGTTTCTTCGCCGCTTACGATTTTGTTCATGTCATCCTCGATCAGTCAGTGGCCGCATCGGCCTGCAATGAAATAATCACACCGCAGATGAACCGGGAATTAGCGTTGCCGCCGAACTGGCACGGAATTGCGGACGGGTGAAATGAAATATTGGTAAGAAAACTCAAGTTTCAGTACCGCGGAGCCTATAGCGCCAAAATCCCCAGCGTTTCGCGCTCCTGACAGGCAGAAATTGCCCACCGTCAATCGGGATCCTCGGTAAATTGCCCGGCACCCGGCAGCGGATGCAGCCAGGCTTCGCGCCGCTTGATCCACACTTCATGGTTCGGCTCAAGATCCGTCGGCGGACCGTCGAGAGAGCCGAGGCGGATTTCCACCGTCGCCTCCTGAAGGCAGAAGAGCCTGCTGCCGCAGGCGGGGCAAAAGCTGCGGCCGGCGAATGTGGCAATCTCGCCGCTATGGGAAAATGCTGGTCGGGGCCAAAGCGCAAAGAACACGAAGGCGGAACCACTCGATTTGCGGCAATCAGCGCAGTGGCAGAGGCCTACGCGAAGCGGCTCGCCTTCCACTCGATAGGCGACCGCTCCGCAAAGGCAGCTTCCCGTTCTGATCCTCATTGACGGCCGTCAGGAGTCGAGCTTGGTGGGGAGGCCCGGCGGACGGCGCTTTGCCGCCATCAGCAGATCGAGCTCGGTGGCGGAGGGGCCAAACTTGTCATAGAGGCGCTTGGCCTCCTTGTCGTCCAACCGGTATTTTCTGGCAAATTCGCTCATGCTGTAGGGGCGGCCACGCAACACTCTTCGCGCCGGGGTCGCCGTTTTCGGTGCGTCGGTCATGGTTTTCTCCTTTCATCAGCTTCCCTGTAAGTTAGAGCGGCCCATCTATTTGAAAAGACTCGAGCGGCCTCGGCAGGGCCATCAACCGAAGCGGATGCGGCTGATTTTCCTGAAACCTTTTTGCCGAGAGACGGTTTTCGAAGCGAGGCTGCAGGCCGCTGGAGAACATCAGGATTTTTCCGCTCTCTCCCGATGGCCGATGAACTGGCAGGCGAGCTCCCTACCCGCCCGGTCCGCTACCTCATCCTCATTCCGGGCGAGATCACGAAATGTTAAAATGCGGAACGCATGCACCGGGGCGAGGTTGTCCAGACGAGGTCGACGTGGCCTCAGTTCAAAACCAAGGAGAAACCAAATGGCAAACCAAGGTGGAACCCATGAACAGCACGTCAAGGCTGGGCAGCAGAGTCACAAGAATGACTCCAACACCCGCAGCGCCTCTTCAGGCGGCCGCGACGCGCAGTCCAGCGGAACCCGCGGCGGCAGCCATGAGCAGCATGTAAAGGCTGGTCAACAAAGCCACAAGAACAGCCACTAAAGCTGTCATGACATGAAACTCGGCCCGCGCCCTCCATTCCGGCGCGGGCTTTTTGTTTCAGGTCAAACGCCGGCCGTCCTCGCCGAAAAGGTGCAGAACCTCGGGATCGAGATGGAGCGGCAGGCTGTCGCCGGATTGCATCTTCTGCTGGCCCGCAAAGACGGCGATCAGCTTCTTGCCGGCGGCTTCGGTGTGAACGACGGTTTCAGATCCCAGTTCCTCGACAAGGGTGATCCGCGTGTCCAGCCTGCCTGCGGCGGCTGCATCGGCGAGACTGATGTGTTGTGGCCGTATGCCGATGCTGACCCTTTCGCCTGCCGGACGCACCTCCCTGGCAATGACGGAAAGACGGTGGCCGCCGACGGTTTCGACTTGCACGAAACCACCCTCGTGACCGACGATCGAGGCTTCCAGGAAATTCATGTGCGGCGCGCCGATGAAGCCGGCGACGAAGCGGTTGGCGGGTTTGTTGTAGAGTTCCAGGGGGGTTCCCACCTGCTCGATCCTGCCGCCTCTCAGCACGACGATGCGGTTTGCGAGCGTCATCGCCTCGACCTGATCATGGGTGACGTAGATCATCGTCGCCTTCAGGCGAGCGTGGAGCGCGGCGAGTTCGGCGCGCATGCTCACCCGGAGCTCGGCGTCAAGATTGGAGAGTGGCTCATCGAGCAGGAAGGCATCCGGCCGGCGCACGATGGCGCGGCCGATCGCGACGCGCTGGCGCTGGCCGCCGGAGAGCTGGCCCGGACGCCGCTGCAGAAACGGCTCGATCTCCAGCATGCGGGCGGCATCAGCGATGCGGGCTTCGATCTCGGCCTTGGCCACCTTGGTGTTCTCCAAGCCGAAGGCAAGGTTTTCGCGCACGCTCATATGCGGATAAAGAGCATAGGACTGGAAGACCATGGCAAGGCCGCGGTCGGCCGCACCGATCGCGGTGACGTCCTTGCCGTCGATGGCGATACTGCCGCCTGTGGGCTTGTCGAGTCCGGCGATCAGGCGCAGCAACGTCGATTTTCCACACCCGGACGGACCGACGAAAGCGACGAACTCGCCGTCATTGACCTCAAGCGAGACATCGCGGATGACCTCGACGGCGCCGAAATTCTTGACGATGTTCCTGAGCTCGAGTCCGCTCATGCACTCTCCTGTTTCATATTATTTCAGCCCCGAGCCGGCGATACCAGTCGTGATGAAGCGCTGCAGGAAGACGAAGATCAGCACAACCGGGATCATCGAGACGACGGTCATGGCGAGGATATAGTGCCATTGCACATTGAGCTCGCCGGCATAGACGTTGAGGCCGACCTGCAGCGTGTAGAGTTCCTTGCGCGACAGCACGATCAGCGGCCAGAGGAAGTCGTTCCAGCGCCAGACCACCGAGAAGATCGCCAGCACCGCCAGCGCCGGGGCCGACAGCGGCAGGATGATGCGCCAGTAGATCTGCCATTCGCTGGCCTTGTCCATGCGCGCGGCGTCGATCAGTTCATCGGGGATCGTCAGCATGTATTGGCGCAGCAGAAAAACGCCCGTCGGGGTGGCGACGGTCGGCAGGATGACGCCCCAGAGGCTGTCGAAGAGGTTCAAGCTGCCGATGACCGAATAGAGCGGTACGACGATGACCGAGAGCGGCACCATCAGCGTCGCCAGGATCATCAGCATGACGGCAGTGCGGCCGGGGAACTGGTATTTCGACAGCGCGAAAGCGGCCATCGAATTGACCAGCAGCGTAATGGCCGTCGCCACCCCCGTCACGAAGACCGAGTTGCGCAGGAACAGGAAGAAGTCGAAGCGCTGGAAAGGCTCGGTGTAGTTGTTGGTCGCGAATTCGACCTCACGCACCGGCGTGCGGTCCTTGATATTGACCTTGACGATTTCGCCCGGTTGTTTCGGATCGACCATCTGGCCCATGATGCCGATGCGGCGGACTTCGGCGAGCACACGGGTGCTGCCATCCGGCATCGTCACATTATAGAGCGGCAAAGGCTTGTCGTAGCCCGGCACCACGGCCTGCTCGGTGACATAGGGCAGGACGGACGGCGGGAACTCGGCAAGGGCAGCCGGCGTCTTGAACGAGGAGAAGACCAGCCAGATGGCCGGGCCGAACATCAGGATGACGCCTGAGATCAGCCAGATCCAGGTGACGACGTCGGTCCAGTGCCAGCCGCGGCCGCGGCGGCGAAGCAGGAACGCGGTGACGGCGCTCATAGACGTTTCCCCTTCTTCTCGTTGCGGCTGCTCGCGGCAAGCTGGACCAGCGTCAGGATGACGAGCACGATGCCCATCAGGATCGAGGCGGCCGATGCGAGCCCCGGATTGCGCAGCGAACTGGCAAAGCCGGTCTCGTAAATGAACTGGGTGATGTACATGGTGCTGGTGCCGGGCCCGCCGCCGGTGAGCACGAAAACCTCGTCGAAGATCTGCACGGCGCGGATCAGCGCCAGAACCAGGACGACAATGAGGTTCGGCATCAAGAGCGGCAGGGTAATCCGCCGGAAGATGCGGGTGGGGTTTGCCCTGTCCATTGCCGCCGCCTCATAGAGATCCCTTGGGATCGCCTGCAGGCCGGCGAGCAGGATCAGCGCATAAAAGCCCATATGCGCCCAGACCGAAACAAAGACGGCGAAGAAGAAGGCCCAGAAACGATCGCTGAGCCAGGAGAAGGGTTCGAAGCCGAAAGGACTCAGCGCATAGTTCAACAGGCCCTCGCGCTGAAGGATCCACTTCCAGATCAGGCCGACGACCACGGGCGACAGCAGCACCGGAAAGAAGAAGACAGCGCGCCAGAAGCCGCGATTGGAAAGTTCACGGTTGAGGATCAACGCCGTTGCGAGTGCCGCGACCAGCATTGCCGAGACCTGGAAGACGACGAAGACGGCGGTGTTGCGCACGGCGGCCCAGAAGGTGTCGGCAGCACAAGTCGAGGGGTCGAGATAGGAGCGGCAATCGAAGAGGATGCGGTACTGCTCAGCGCCGACATAAGTCCTGTTCGGCAGGAAGATGGCGCCGCCGCTCGTCGTGGAATAGATGAAGTTGATGACCAGCGGCAGGAGCACGAAGACGGAAAAGATCAGCATGTTAGGCGCCAGGAAGACGCCCGCCATGCCGTTCAGCCCCGTCAGCTTCTGCCAGGCTCGCATAGGGATATCGATCATCCCCATGGTGAGCCTGACAGGCGCAAGGAGCGCCTGCCGCAGACCGGCTTTCGCCGGTGGTTCGGAAGAAACCGTCTTCTCCGCCATCCGCTCTTCCGTCAGTTGCCGCCGACCTTGGCCTTGATGTCCTCGTCGATGCGGGCATAGGCATCGTCGAGCTTCATTTCGCCGGCGATCACCTGGCTGATGCGGGCAACGATGGCGCTGTAATAGGCGTCCGACCACTTCCAGCCCGGCAGCTTCAGCGCAGCCGGGGCCGTCTGGCTGGCCGATTCAACGAAGGCCTTCAGCGCCGCCTTCACATGCGGATTGTCGGTCTTGAAGTCCACCTGGCCGGCGGCTACGCCCTTATGCGCCGGGATGAACAGGCTGCGCTCGGCGAATTCCTTCTGCACGTCGGCGCTTGCCAGATAGTCCATCACCTTGGCGACGTCCTTCGGGTTCTTGGTGTATTTGACGGCGACCAGACCGGCGCCGCCCTGCATGCCGCTGCAGGCCACCGTGCCGCACGGGCTTCCGGCCATGACCCAATCGAAACTGTCGCCGATCTTCTGCGCGAAGCCCGAAACCTGCCAGCTGCCGGAATAATAATAGGCGAGACCGCCATTGATGAAGTCGTCGGCGGCAGCGCGATAGGTGCTGCCGGCAGCACTGACCCAGACGTCCTTGTTGACGGTGCCGTCCTCGTTCCACTTGACGAAGCGGCTGAGGAATTCCTTGGCGCCCTGGTCGATGGGCGCCGGCTTGCCGTCGGCGGCGATATAGTTGGCGCCGTAGGAGATGTTCGGGCCGGTGACGCGGTGGCCGGAGCGGTCGATCGCCATGGCGAAGACCTTCTGACTATCAGCGACCTTTTTGGCCGCTGCAGCCCAGTCGTCCCAGGTTGCCTTCGGGCCGGGAATTTCGACGCCGGCCTGCTCGAACAGCGTCTTGTTGACAAAGCCGCCGGTGAGCGTCAGCTGGGTCATGAAGCCAGTGATGGCGTTCGAGCCGTCGGGACGCATCCAGTCAGCCTGGGCGCCGAAATTCTCGTCCCAATATTTCGCATCGGTGAGGAGCGGGCGGAGATCGAGCCAGTGCTGCGACTGCGCCTTCAGATTGGTGACGCGGGCGATATCAGGCCCCTTCCCGGCTTCCAGCTGTACCGGCAGCTGTTCCTTGACGACGTCATAGGAGACTTCGTCGAGGATGACGTTGACATCGGGATTGGCCTTGGAGAAGCGCGCCAGCAGATCCTTGATCACCTCGCCTTCGCCGCCGTCGGAATACCACATGATGCGCACATCGCCGGCATGGGCGGCAACGGAACTCAAGAGAACCGCAGCAAAGGCCGCGCCGATCGATCTCATTCTGGTCATAGTCTCCTCCTCTTGACCGATGAACTTCTGCATCCGGCCAGGTCCTCCACCTGTCCGGACATGTCATTTAAGAGGCAGCGCGCCGCTGCTGCCTGCCCGCTATCTCAAGATGTACCGCGTCTCCTCGCACTGACCAGTCTGACGGCTTGAGAATACGGCCTTCGGCGCGCACGGTACCGTCCTCTTCGAAGACAACCTGACCATAATCCGGGTCGTCGATGATCAGCGCACCCTCTTTGCCGCGGCGAGCAGCAAGCGGGGCGAAACGCGCCCGCATGCCTTCGAGGCCGTCTTCGCGCCCGAGATCGGAGAGGCGGACGATCCAGCGACCGTTGCGGCCGGCCAGGCGCAGCTCGACGTCCGTCGTCGGGCCGTGTTTCCCCGGTTCGAGCACGCCGTTGCCGATCAGCATCGCCAGACCGTTGCCGGAACGGGCAAGCGCCAGCCTGCCGCTGACCGCCGTCTCGTCGAAGGCTTCGAGCGGGAACCAGGCATGGGTGTAATCCGGCTGGCCGTCGTGGATGTCGAAATCGAGAATGGCGAGGTCACGATATTGATGGACGCGCGGCAGCGTTCCGCAGCCGCCCCAGAAACTGGGCCGGCCGTAGCCGAACTGGATGGTTTCGCCGGGATGGTTGATCCAGATCTGCGCTTCCGGCCGCTCGCCCAAACGCAAATGCAACACGGTCTCCTGATAGCCCCAGGCGCCGGGGCGATAATGGGCGATGGTGCCGAGTGCGGTGTCGCGCGTCTTGTAATGATAGAGGGCGGCGAAACGGTTCTCGCCCTGGGAAAAGGTCCATTCCTGCGCGTCGTCGGACTGGTGCGCCGCGATCGCCGCGAGCTCTTCGGGAAAACGCAGGCCGTGATCGCGGATGCAGACGGCCAGCTGCGGCAGCGCGTGGACGCGACGGCCGTACCAGCCGCGGCCCCAGAGCAGCCGAGCAATGGCCGACAGCTCGACCGAGCGGCCGGGGCGCAGCGTATGTTCATAGGAGCGGCCCTGGCTGCCGGTCAGCATGCCGTGATGGGCCGAGCGAGCCACGATTTCCATCAGGCGGACGATGCTGGCATTGGCTCGATTGCGAATCGTCTCGTCCGGGGCGCAGGCGGCAAGCGCCGTCAGCCCTTTGAGGTCGATCGGGAAATAGGGAACGGAATTCCACTCGGCCATTTCCCAGCGCTCGAAATGATCGAGCCAGGCGCGGACGCGCTCTTCGCCGACCCTCATCTGCTCGGCGCCGGTGCGGCCGGAACGGACGAAGACGGCATCGGGAAACAGCCTGCCGCCGAGATAGGCGGCGGTGTGGAAGAGAAGCGCGTGGTTCTCCGAAAAATACCATTGCACGTCGTTGCCGGGCTCGTCCATCCAGTAGCGGTAATTGAGAACGGCACGCTCAATCCTCTGCCGCAGATCCTGCGACAGTAGATCGCTCCAGCGCGTACAGGCAAAGAGCAGCGGCACCAGAACGAAATCGGCGCAGTCATGACAATCCTCGATAACAGGCAGCATCGCCGAGATCATCGCCTCGGTCTCCTCGCCGCCCTGCCCCAAAGCAAGGCGCGCGAAGGCGCAGACCGTATCCGGCTCGGAATGGGCGGCGACCTCGGCAAGCGCCTCGGCGACGCGATCCTCGAGCGCGGCGGGCGCCAGCCCCTGGCGCTGGGGATGGCAGATCTCGACGCCGAGCGTGCGGCCGAGCGAAAGTTTGCCTGTTTTGAACGTGATGCGGAAATGGCGGAAATCGGCGGGCATATCGGCCGAGGGGCCGAGTTCCAGCTTCATCGCCCCCGCTTTCAGCGCGAAATCATAATCGAAGTGCTCGACCGACATGAAGTCGCCTTCGATCTCGACATGACAGCTCAGCGCCACCGGCAGCGGCGCGGGAAACAGGATCGCCACGTCCTCGCCGAGATAGGCGGTGCGGTCGAAGCGCATGCCTTCGAGGATTGCCTCCAACCCATCCGCGTCACCGGCGGCGATCGGAACAGGCACTGATGTTTCGACCTCCGGCCCATCGAGACAATCCAGCTGGAAATAGAAGCGGGTGTCGCGTTCGGCGAGATCGTCGAAATAGATGCGGATCTCGTTGAGTCCCTTGGAAAGCTCGACCTCGAAAATCTGCTGAGTTTCCAGATTGCGCTGGTAAGGCGCCACGAAGCCCTGCTCGGCCCCATTGACGAAGAGAACGGCGCCGCCGCAGGTCGACAGGCGCAACGTGGCTGGTCCCGCCAACAGCGCGTCGAGGAAGGTGCGCGCCCAGCAGCAGATGCGCGTCGGACGAAACCAGAAGCCGGAGAGATCGACGCGCGGCGATGAAAAGGGAAGCCACCAGCGGACGGCCTCGAATTCGGCAGCCGGCTGCGGCCGCCGCCCGGCGAAACATGCCTTGAATTCGGTGCGGCAGGGATATTCATGTGGAATGAAATTCTTCGTCTTGGTGACGAAGAAAAACGGATCCATGTCGCCTTTCATCGGCTGGTCGGCAATATCGTAGCGCTCCTGCGAGAGCGAGCCGAGCTGCCAGTAGACGATCGGGCTTTGTTTCGCGGTCTTGCGGCGGAGATAGGATTCTTCGGCGGCCATGCTTCAGCCCGCTTGAACCTTGACGCACCGGGCAAAACGCCGACGCATGGACTTGCCGTCAAACCGCATCTTCAAAGCCTCCCTGCTCTGCCGCCTGTCGCTGACACGTTAATTGTGCATAGCCATTCCGTTTGCGCAATCTGAAAGATTTTTGCATACTTCAGGAGAGAGCGAGGAGATGTGATGGCCGCGGAGCAGAAAAAAGGCAGGCGCACACGCCTCGACGATATCGCCGCCCGCTGCGGCGTCTCGATCAGCACGGTGTCGCGCGCGCTCGCCGGAGAAAAGGGCGTCAGGCCCGAGATCCGCAAGCTGGTGCTGGAAACGGCGAGCGCTGTCAGCTACGCGCTGCCGGCGAGTGTCGCCGGCAAGAAGGTCATGCTCGTCGCCTCCGGCGCGGCGATGATCGACTATGTCCGCAACCAGTTCACGCTCCACGTGCTGGAGGGGTTGAACGCGCGCGCGTCCGCCCTCGGGATCGAAATGGCGATGCGTCCGGTCGCCGACAAGGCCGATGAAACCCGCGTCATCGCCGAGATGCGCAATGATGCAAGTTTCGGCGGCATGCTGATTCTGACGGTCGACGAGGAGGACATGCTGGCGGCCGCCGCCGATCTCGGGAAGCCCGTCGTACTCGTCAACAGCGACGATCCCTATATGCGGCTTTCGAGCGTGACGCCCTGCAACCGCTCGGCCGCCTTCATTGCCGCCGAGCGGTTGATCGGGGCCGGGCATCAACGCATCCTGTTCATGCTGCGGCCGGGACGGCGGACGATCGAGCGGCGCCTGGAGGGATGGCGCGACGCGCTGCAGCATCATGGACTGACGGCCGATTCCGACCTGGTGCTCGAGGTTGACGACTGGTTGCCGGAACTCGGCGCCGAGGCGATCACCCGTCTCGTCGGCGACAAGGGCCTTTGCTTCACCGCCGTTCTGACGGCGGGCGACAGTCTCGCCAACGGCGCCGTGCGCGGACTGCAGGCGATGGGTTATGCCGTGCCGCAGGATGTCTCTGTCATGGGCATAGACGACCTGCCGCAATCGGCTTTTCTCAATCCGCCACTGTCGACGGTGCACATCCCGATGCGCGAACTCGGCGCCACCGCGTTGGACCTCTTGCGCGACATGATGCTCGGCCTTGCCCTGCCGCGCCGCCGTGTCGAGCTTGCCTGCCATGTCGTCGAAAGGGGGAGCGTCGCAGCCGTCCGCCATCCGGTTGCCGCGGATCACATCAAACCAATTGCGTGAGGTATTCCGGTCATGAAATTCCTGGCGATATCCGGTAGCGCCCGCAGAGCCTCGACCAATACGGCCATGCTATATGCTCTCCGGTCGGCTGCCGGGCCGGCGCATACGCTCTCGGTCTATGATCGTGTTGGCGAGCTCCCGGTCTTCTCGCCCGATCGCGAACTTCCCGAGCCTCCTTCCGAAGTGGCGGCTCTTGCAAATGCCATCGCGGATGCGGATGGACTGATCCTGGCGAGCCCCGAATATATCAGGTCAATCCCCGGCGGACTGAAGAACGCCATCGACTGGCTCGTCTCCCGCAACGAAGTGATCGGCAAACCGATCGTGCTTGCGCACGCGTCGCATCGCGGCGATGAGATGCTGCAGCAGCTTCGCACCGTTCTCGCTACGCTGAGCGAGCGCTTCAGCGAGCAGCTCTTCCTTCGCTTCCATCTGATGAAGCTTTCCCCGCAAGAAATTGCCGAGCATCTTTCCGCGCCCCGGCATCAGGAGGAGATGTGCCGTTTCCTCGAGGCCTTCGCACGCTATTGCGGCCCAGCCTGAGGCTCGGCTGCGCAACGACCCCATCAAGTCTCCATGAAGCTCGCCTCGAAAAGCTCCTGCGCATAGGCATCATGCGTCGTGCCGGCCTGCAGATCCGCCTTTGTGATTTCGTCGACGAAGCCGCCGTTCTTCATGATCAGCACCCGGTCGCACATATGGGCGATCACTGCTAGGTCGTGACTGACGAGCAGATAGGTCAATCCCTTCTCCTCGCGCTGGTCGGCAAGCAGGTTGAGGATTTCGGCCTGGACGGAGACGTCGAGCGCCGATGTCGGCTCGTCGAGGAGCAGGATAGGCGGCGACAGGATCAGCGCCCGGGCGATCGCCACGCGCTGCCGCTGGCCGCCGGAAAGTTCGTGCGGGAAACGGTTGGCGAAGCTTGCCGGCAGGCCTACCTGGATCAACGCCCTCTCAACCTTCGTCCAGATGTCGGCATGGCGCATAGCGCGCAGCGGTTCGGCGAGCGCGGTGCCGATGCGGTGACGCGGATGCAGGGATCCGTAAGGATCCTGAAACACCATCTGGGCTGAGGTCAGTTCCTCGCGGGAGCGCTTCTTGCCGATCGGCTTGCCGCGCAGCTCGATCTGACCGGTCCAACCGGGCTCCATGCCGGCGAGGCAGCGCAGCACCGTCGATTTGCCGCAGCCGGATTCGCCGACAATGCCGAGCGTCTCGCCCTTGCCCACCTGAAAACTAATGCCCTTGACGACATGGTTGCTTGATTTGCCCGAGGTGAAGACAACATCGAGGTCGCGGACATTTATCATTGCGCCGTCTCCAGATCGAGTTTTGCCCTATCGAGAACCGCAAGCCGACGAACCGGATTTTTCGGATCAGGCAACGCCGCGATCAGCCCGCGCGTATAGGTATGGCGGGCCTCTTCAAGGCTGGTCAGCGTTTCGACGATCCTTCCGGCATACATGACGATGATGCGCTCGCAGAAGGCTGCGACCATGCGGATGTCATGGCTGATCAGGAGCAGGCCCGAATTGTTTTCGCGCACCAGCTCATCGAGCAGGAGCAGCACATCCTTTCGCACGCTGACATCGAGAGCCGAGGTCGGTTCGTCGGCGATCACGAGCTTCGGCCGCGCCAGCAGCATCATGGCGATCATCACGCGCTGGCCCATGCCGCCCGAGATCTGGTGAGGATAAAGCGCCATCACCCGTTCGGGATCGGTGATGCGCACCCGCTCGAGCATGGCGCGGGCGGCATCCTGCGCGGTGTTGCCGCTGAGGCCGAGGTGAAGGCGCGCGGCCTCGGCGACCTGCTTGCCGATCGACAGCACCGGATTCAAGGAATAGCGCGGATCCTGCATGATCAGCGCGATATCCTTGCCGCGCAGCGCGCCCATCTGGCGCTCGCTTTTTGCCAACAGCGGACTGCCGGCGAGATCCATTCGCTCGGCAGAAACGATCGCGGCCGGCGGCAAAAGACGCATGATTGCCCGCCCTGTCGTCGATTTGCCAGAACCGGATTCTCCGACGATCCCGACCCGTTCGCGGCCGACATCGAAACTGACATTGGAGACAGCCGGCACGGCACCTCGACCGAACCGGACATTCAGCGACTTGACGGAAAGAACCGGCTGGAGGTCACGATCTTGCATGGCGGGGATCCAGAATGTCGCGCAGAGCATCTCCGGCGATGTTGAAGGCAAGGCTCGTCAGCAGGATGGCGATGCCGGGCATGACGGCGACCCACCAATAATCGAGCATGAACTTGCGGCCGTTGGAAATCATCGCGCCCCATTCCGGCGCCGGCGGCTGGGCGCCAAGCCCGAGAAATCCGAGCGACGCCGCCGTCAGAATGATGCCCGCCATGTTGAGGGTCAGGCGAACGATCACCGATGGAATGCACATGGGCGCGATATAGAGAAGCAGGATGCGCATCGGCGAAGCGCCGTAAAGGCGGGCGGCCACCACGTAATCGGCATTTCTGACGACAAGCGCCTCGGCGCGAGCAAGCCTTGCGATCGGCGGCCAGGCGGTGAGCGAGATGGCGATGATTGCCGTCCCCAGGCCAGCGCCCAGCGCGGCGGCAAAGGCGAGCGCCAGAATCAGCGAGGGGAAGGACAGCACGATATCGGTGGCGCGCATCAGGAACGCATCGGTATTGCCGCCGAAGAATCCGGCGACAACGCCGATCAGCAGTCCGATCGGCCCAACGATCAGGGATACCGACAACACCGTCTGGATGGTGATGCGCGTGCCGAAGATCAGGCGGCTCAGAATGTCGCGACCGAACTCGTCCGTGCCGGCCGGATGCGCCAGGCTCGGCGGCTGCAGGGCGTCACCGAGCGATTGGATGACCGGGTCGTAAGGCGCCAATAGCGGCGCGAAGATCGCTATCAGGCAAAGCAGGCCGAGGATGACGAAACCGGCAAGGCCAAGCGGCTCGGCAGCCAGTTTGCGGCCGGCCCGCGCAAACGACGCCGCCATGCGGCTCGGAACGCTTGGAGGACGAATCCGGATCTCGCTGCCGATAACATTGCTCATCGGGCTGGGGCTCATCGCGCCGCCTCCCGCATGCGCGGATCAAATATGGCGTATGCGACGTCGGCGAGGAAGTTCAACAGCATGAAAATGAATCCCACGATGATGGTGCCGGCCACGATGGCGTTCATGTCGCCGATCATCAGCGCATTCGTCATGTATTGGCCGATGCCCGGCCAGGAAAAGACGATCTCCGTCACGACGGCGCCCTCGAGCAATCCGCCGTAGGAAATGGCCAGGATGGTGATCAGCTGCACGGCGATGTTCGGCAGGACATGGCGCCAGATCGTGCCGAGGGGGCTCACACCCTTGGCGCGGGCCGCAATGACGTAATCCTGGCTCAACTGCTCGAGCGTGAAGCTGCGGGTCATGCGCGTGATGTAGGCCATCGCGGCATAGGCGAGAATGATGGCCGGAAGGATGATATGGCCGAGGGCATTCCAGAAGATTTCCGTCTCGCCCTGCAGGAGGCTGTCGACCAACAGCAGCCCGGTCTGCGGCGTGACGAGACCTTCGTAAAACACATCGATCCTGCCTGGCCCGCCGACCCAGTTCAGGCCGGCATAGAAGATGATGAGGCCGACGATGCCGAACCAGAAGACCGGGATCGAATGACCGACGAGGGCGACCACGCGCGCTACCTTGTCGATCACACTGTCGCGAAACAGCGCCGCGACCAGGCCGAGCGGGACACCGACGAAGGTCGAGATGATCACGGCAAGTGTGGCCAGTTCGAATGTCGCCGGAAAGGCCTGGGCGAGGTCCGAAGAGACGGGATTGCCGGTCAGCACGGCCGTGCCGAAATTACCATGGGCGAGCCCGTTCAGATAGAGGAAGAACTGCTGATAGATCGGCAGATCGAGCCCCAGCCGCGTCCGCATCGCCGCATAGGCGGCGGGATCAGCGAGTTCGCCGACGATCGCGCCGACGGGATCCGCAGGCAGGACGCGGCCGATCACGAAGGTCACACAGAGGAGGATGAACAGGCTGACGAGCAAATGCGCCAGGCGTCGGCCAAATTCGGCTACAGAAAGTTCCTTCATGATCGGCTGCCTCAGGAGGATTACTGGGCTTCAGACTTCGTGACGTTCTCGAGACGCGTCAGCTGGGTCGGATGCCCCACATATCCTTGCACCTTGCTCGACAGGACAATCGGCTCGAAGCGTTCGAACATCGGCAGCACCGCCGGCTTTTGTTCGACGAACATCTTCTGCATCTCGACATAGAGCTCGCCGCGCTTCTTGGCGTCCGGCTCCATCGATGCCTTCGCCGTCAGAGCCGTGAGTTCGGGAATGTCCCAGGCCGAGCGCCAGACGAAGTTGCCGGCATTGTTGGCTTCCTTCGAGTTGTCGGGATTGGAGGAGAACTGCTCCATCGAGCCGAGCACGTTCGGCATATAGGCGCTGGTCTGCGGGATCAGCAGATCGAAATCCCTGGCGCGATGGGCGGCGATGATTTCCGAGCCGTTGCCCTGCTGGATGTCGATCTTGATGCCGACCTGGGCAAGCGACGCCTGGATGGCGGTGGCAAGGTCGATGCGCGGCGTCTGCGCGATCGTCTTCAGCGTTAGCGAGAAGCCGTCCTTGAACCCTGCTTCGGCCAACAGCTGCTTGGACTTTTCGACATCGAGATGCCAATCGGGGTTCGGGATCGCAGATTCGAAATTCTCCGGAACCGGAACGTTTCTCGCCCGCCCGTAGGGACCCATGATCGTCTTCTCGATGCCCTTATAGTCGATGCCATAAGCAATCGCCTCGCGCACCTTCGGATTGGACAGGTACTGATTGCCGGCATTCATCGACAGCACGTAGAAGCCGCCTGTCGGAATGCGCTGGATGGTAAAGCCCTGCTTGTCCTTGAAGGTCGCGAGGTCGGCGGCGGTCATGGCGCTGGCGATATCGATATCGCCGCGCTCGAGCATCAGCCGCTCGACCTGGCTTTCCGGGACATGGCGGACGATGACGCGCTTCATCTTCGGAGCGCCGGTGACATAATCCTTGTTGGCGTCGAGGATCACGAGTTCGTTCGGAGACCAGCGGTTCAGGGTGAATGGGCCGGAACCAGCCGAATGCGTGCGCATCCAGGCATTGCCATAATCATTGTCGGCGACGTGCTTCTCGACTTCGACGCTGTCGACGACGCTGGTGGTCGACGTCGTCAGCCGGTAGAGCAGCATTTCGGCGGTCACCTGGCCGGAAAAATCGATGCGCACCGTCTTGTCGTCGACTGCCGTGACGAGCTTGTCGACATTGGTCTTGTCGTAGCCGACGCGTTTGAGGTTGGCGGCGGCGGCCTGGTCGAGTTTCAGGAGCCGGCCCAGCGAATAGACGACGTCCTTCGCCGTCACCGGATTGCCGGACGCGAAATTGGCTTGACGCAGCGTGAAGGTGATGCTCCTGTCGTCGACCTTCCAGCTTTCGGCCAGCTGCGGCACGATCTTGCCATCCGGTGTGCTGTTGACCAGACGGTCGTAGAGGTTCGACATGATCTCGACCGCCTTGCCTTCGGTCGCCTGATGCGGATCGAGGGACAGGACCTGCGCCAGTGATGTCCCGATCACCAGCTGATCCCTAGGCGTGGCGGCGTGCGAGAGCGGCGCAGCGATCGTCAAGGCGCCGATGACGGCGCCGACGAACGGGCCTTTCGAAAAATGCTTCATTGTAACTCCTCCCTAGATTACTATAAGGGACATATTATGTCGTCCGTCTGTCGTATTATGATTTATCGAAGTCCAATTTGATTTGCAAGACCCGTGCGGAAGACGTGAGGCAAGGGAAATGGGGAAACGAGAATGACGACACTTGGCCGTGGTCGGCAAAGACTGGCGCAGCAGGTCATCGATCAGCTGCGAACGCAAATCGAGACAGGGAAATTGCGCGTCGGCGACCAGCTGCCGACCGAGCCGCAGCTCGAATCGACCTTCGGCGTCAGCCGCACCGTCGTGCGCGAGGCTATCGCGGATTTGAGGGCTGCGGGTTTCGTCCGGCCGATCCAGGGCAAGGGCGTGTTCGTCGCCGATCCGAAAGTTCATTCGGTCATGTCGCTGACGCCGGTGGAAATCAAAAGCATTCCGGAAACCCTGGAATTGCTGGAGTTCCGCATGGCTACCGAGGGTGAAGCGGCCGCGATTGCCGCCTATCGCCGCACCGCCGAGCAGGAAGCGGCGATCCGCGAAGCCAACCGCCGGATGGCGCAAATGATCGAAAGCGGACAGCAGACGGTCGAGGCCGATTATGCCTTTCACATGGCGATCGCGGCCGCCACCAACAATCGATTCTATGTCGACGTGTTGCGTCATTTCGGCCCGCGCGCCATCCCCCGCGGGCAGTTTCCGACGCTGCCGGAAGCCAATGACCGCGAGTATCTGCAGAAGGTCCATGCCGAACATGTGGAAATCCTGTCGGCCATCGCCGATCAGGATCCCGACCGCGCGCGCCAGACGATGCGCGCGCATTTAATGGCGAGCCAACGGCGTTATCGGATGCTCGCCGAACAGCAATAGGGCTCGACACTCTCCGAGATTCATATTATGTCATATGACATTGTTGGTTTTGGAGAGGTCTCTGATGTATCTTGGAACACAGGTGGCGGCGCGCGACGATGACGATTATCGGATCTTCGCGCAATTGGGGGTGAAGCATATCAGCGCCGATCCGCCGGGACAGCCGAGCAGCTGGACGCTTGCCGATATTGAACGCCATCGCGACAAGGTCGAGAGCTTCGGTCTGATCCTCGACATGATCCAGCTGCCCCTGCCCTCGCAGCCGATCGAGAAGGCTTCCTATCCCGACATCCTGCTTGCCGGGCCTGAGCGCGACCGGCAGATCGATGCGGTCTGCCAGATGATCGAGGATGTCGCGGCGGCCGGCATTCCGGCGGTCAAATACAATCTCAACCTGATCGGCATTCCGCGCACGCCGGATGAACCGGGACGCGGCGGGTCGATGAATGCGAGCTTTCGCTGGGAGAAGACCGACCAGCAGGCTGCGCCCGGCCTTGCCGGCGTACTCTCCGAAGACGAAAACTGGGAACGGATCGATTATTTCCTCGAACGCGTCGTGCCGGTCGCCGAGAGCAATCGCGTCCGGCTCGCCTGCCATCCGCACGATCCCTATACACCGCCCGGCTATCGCGGCGTCACACGCGTGCTCGGCACGGTGGAAGGGCTGAAGAAATTTGTGCAGATGCGCGAAAACCCCTATCACGGCCTCAATTTCTGCCAGGGCTCGGTTGGCGAGATGCTCGAAAATCCGCGCGAAGAGATCGACGACATCATTCGCTGGTTCGGAGAGCGCAACAAGATTTTCAACGTCCATTTCCGCAATATTCGCGGCGGCAAGCTGTCGTTCATGGAGACCTTCCCCGACGAGGGCGACATGGACATGGTCCGCTCGGCCAGGATCTACAAGGAAGTCGGCTACAAATACATGCTGATGCCAGACCACGTGCCGACCGTTAGCGGCAAGGACCCGTCCGCCACTGCATTTGCCTTTTGTTACGGCTACATCGCGGCACTTCTTCAAGTGCTCGAGAGCGCCTGACACCATCGATTTTCAACACCCAAGGAATAGGACGTCATGATGAACCCGATCGAATTGAAGAAGGCTGTCGGCAGCGGCCTGCTGTCGTTTCCGGTGACGCATTTCAACGATGAACTCAAATTCGACGAAGCAAAATACCGCCGTCATGTCGAATGGCTTGCCGGCTACGACGCCGCCGCCCTCTTTGCCGCCGGCGGCACGGGCGAATTCTTCTCCCTCAATCCGAGCGAGATTCCGCAGGTCGTCAAAGCCGCAAAGGCCTCGGCCGGCAAGACGCCGATCATCTCGGGGACCGGCTACGGCACGTCGCTCGCGATCGAGATCGCACAGGCGGCCGAGAAATCCGGCGCGGACGGATTGCTGCTTCTGCCGCCCTATCTGATGTTTGCCGAGCAGGCGGGTCTCATCGCCCACGTCAAGGCGGTCTGCCAATCGGTCGGCATCGGCGTCATCGTCTACAACCGCGACAACGCCATCCTGACTGCCGACAGCATTGCGCGGCTTGCCGAGGAATGCCCAACCCTGATTGGTTTCAAGGACGGTGTCGGCGATGTCGACAAGGTCATCGAGATCACCACGCGGCTCGGCGACCGACTCGTCTATGTCGGCGGCATGCCGACCCACGAGGTCTATGCCCAGGCCTATTTCGCCGCCGGCGTGACCACCTATTCCTCGGCAGTCTTCAATTTCGTCCCGGCGCTCGCCCAGCGCTTCTATGGCGCGTTGCGCAGCGGCGACCAGCCGACCGTCAACGAGATCCTGAAGAGCTTCTTCTTCCCCTTCGTCGCATTGCGCAATCGCAAGAAGGGCTATGCCGTCTCGATCATCAAGGCCGGGCTCCGCGTTCTCGGCCAAAACCCCGGCCCGGTTCGCCCGCCGCTGACGGATCTCACCCCGGAAGAACTAGCGATGCTGGCGAAGATCGTCGAGGCGAACGGCGTCGAACGGATCGCGGCGGAATAATAGGTTGGTGCTTGAGGGCGTATTCTGGACCCGAGGCTTGGGAAAGGGTATGCCGCAGCCTCTCGATTCCCTCTTCTCCCCGCTGGGGAGAAGAGATTGTGCCGCGCCCTCTCCGTTCATCGTCACGTTTGCGCACGTCCCCTCGCCCCGTTTACTGCAGAAAGCTAGGATAAGGGGCTGATCTCGGCAAATCTCCTGGGCTGAAAATATTGCCGCCCTAACCGCCCTCGCCTACAGCGCCACACCAGTGCCGCGGTCGAAAATATGCACCTGGTCGCTGGCGATGCTCGCCTCGAATACGGCGCCGTAGCGGGCGGGGTATTCGCCGTCGACGATCGCCGTCACCTGTTGTCCGGCAAGATCGAAGACTACATGGGTCTGGGCGCCTGTGGGTTCCACCAGCATCGTGCGGCCGGCGAGCGGTGTGCCGGCCGACAGGCCGGGAACGAGATGCTCGGGGCGCAGGCCGATAGTGACGGCCTGGCCGCGCCTGACCTTTCGGTCGGGCGCGATGCGGATCGCAGTGCCGTCGTCGAGACGAGCAGCCGGTTCACCGTTTTCGCCATCCACCGTGCCGTCGAGCATATTCATCGCTGGCGAACCGATGAAGGCGGCGACGAAAAGGTTGGCCGGCTTCTTGTAAAGTTCGAGCGGTGTTCCCTGCTGCTCCACCTTGCCCTGGTTGAGCACGACGATGCGGTCGGCCAGCGTCATTGCCTCGATCTGGTCGTGGGTGACATAGATCGAGGTCGTCCGGACCTTCTGGTGCAGCGTCTTGATCTCCGAGCGCATCTGCACGCGCAGTTTCGCATCGAGGTTGGACAAGGGCTCGTCGAACAGGAAGACGGCCGGATCGCGCACGATGGCACGGCCCATAGCGACGCGCTGGCGCTGGCCGCCGGAAAGCTGCGCCGGCTTGCGGTCGAGCAGTTTGGCGAGGTCGAGCATGCGGGCCGCTTCAGCGACGCGGGCCTCGATCTCCGGCTTGGCAACGCCGGCGAGCCTCAGATTGAAGCCCATGTTTTCGGCGACCGTCATGTGCGGATAAAGCGCATAGGACTGGAAGACCATGGCGATGTTGCGCTCGCGCGGCGTCATGGCGTTGACGACATTGCCGCCGATGGCAATCTCGCCGTCGGTGATTTCCTCGAGACCGGCGATCATTCGCAGCAGCGTCGACTTCCCACAGCCGGACGGGCCGACGAGCGCGACGAATTCGCCATCCTCGATATGAAGCGAAATGCCGTGGATGACGTCGACGGCGCCGTAGGCCTTGTTTACATCTTTCAGTTCAACGGATGCCATTGATGCAACTCCAACGGTTCGGCTCAGGACTTCACGGCGCCGGCAGTCAATCCGGCGATGATATGTCTCTGGGCGACAAAGAAAACGATGATCGTGGGAAGGATCGTGAGGGTGATGAAGGCCAGCACCAGCTGCCACTCCGTGCCGAATTCACCGCGATAGACCATGATGCCGAGCGGCCAGGGATATTTGGATTCCGAGTTCAGCATGATCAGCGGCAGGATGTAGCTGTTCCAGCTGCCGACGAAGGAGATAATGCTGACGGTGGCGACGATCGGACGGGAGAGCGGCAGCGAGATATGCCAGAAGAACCTCATATAACCGCAGCCGTCGACAAAGGCCGCCTGGAACAACTCCTCCGGAAGGTTGCGGAAATAGTTCCTGAACAGAAGGATGCTCATGCCGAGGCCGAAGGCGACCTGCGGCAGAACCACGCCCCAGTAGGTGTTCAGCAGGCCGAGGTCGCGGATGCGGATGAACAGCGGCAGGATCGCGGTCGCGGCCGGAAACATCAGCCCGAGCAGGAAATAGTTGAGCAGGAAGGACGATCCGAAGAAGCGCACATGGGCAAAGGCGAAGGCCGCCATCGAGGAGACGATCAGCGTCAAGAGCACGGTCAGTGCTGCGATGACAAGCGAATTGCCGATCTGCAGCCAGTAGCGCTCACCCAAGAGAATGTCAGTGTAATTCGCCCATTGCCATTCCGTCGGCAGGCCGAAGGGATTGGTGCGCAGGTCGCCCAGGGTCTTGAAGCCGCCGAGCGCCGTCGTCAGCAGCGGCACCAGCACGATCGCCGCGATCAGACTCAGCGACACGTAGAGATAGATGCGGGTGGATGTCCTCATGCGGATGGAAGAGCTCATATCAGTCATGGCGCATGAAGATCCTTTTGTAACCGAAGGCGAGTGTCACGCAGATGATGAAGAGCACCACGCCGACGGCGCTGCCCAGACCCACCTGCATGCGCATGACACCGTAGGTATAGAGGAAGGTGACCATCGTCTGCGTCGAGTTCGACGGCCCGCCGCCGGTCAGCGGCATGATCATGTCGAAGAGCTGCAGGGAGCCGACGACGGCGAAGAAGATCGACAGGCGCAGGGTGGAGCCGAGGAGCGGCAGCGTGACGTAGCGGAATTTCTGCCAGCCGGTAGCGCCGTCGATCTCGGCCGCCTCCAGCACGCTCTTGTCGACCGATTGCAGGCCGGCGATGAACAGCATCATGTGGAAGCCGAAATATTTCCAGACGATGACCCCGAGGATGGCATAGATCGCCACATCCTTGTCGGCGAGCACATAAGGATTGGCGAAACCGAAGAAGTTGGAAATGGCGGCAAACAGGCCGTAGTCGCCATCATAGACAAAGCGCCAGATAAGGCCTGCGGCAACGTCGGCCAGCACATAGGGCAGGAAGAAGATCAGGCGGTAAGCGACGACACCGGGAATGCGGTGGGCCAGCATGGTGGCCAGCCAGATGGCGAGCGGCACCTGGATGCAGATCGAGATGACGATGATCAGGCCGTTATTGACAAGCGCCTGGGTAAACGCCGCGTTGCGGAACAGTACCTGGAAATTGCGGAGGGCGATGAACTCTGTCGGCGTGCCGTAACCGTTCCACTTATAGAGGCTGTACCAGGCCGCCTCGCCCATCGGCATGATGACGAAGAGCGTGAAGAGCAGCAGCGCCGGTGGCAGAAACAGCAACAGCACGGTCAGGCGGTCGTGGGCGACCAAGCTCTTCCGGTTTGCGACTCGTCTTGCCGGCCTTGCGGCGCTCGGTGTCGATAGGACTGAGATATTGGCCATGGTTCCTGCTTTCGCATCTCGTCGGCAGCGGTACCGGCGCTCCCGATTGGCAGGAGCGCCGGAAGGTTCTGCGGGCGCTGGTTATTGTTCCAGTTCGAAAGCGTCCTGGATCATCTGGGCGCCGTCCTTGGAGTTCATCTGTCCGGAGACGATTTCCACCGAGACGTCGTTGACGACACGGCCGACGGCCGCACCGAGATCCTGGTCGAAGAAGTTCTGATGCCAGGTCGAACCCGCAAGCTGTTTGGCCGATTCGGCGAGCAGCGGGTTGACGACGCCGTCATCAGCGCCGACGGCAACAGGCAGGAGCATCCCGGCCTTGGCCATTGCCCGCTCGTTGTCCGCATTCGTCAGGAAAGCGAGGAAATCGATCGCTTCCTTGGAGGCCTTCTTGGTGAGCGCCCAGCCGTTCAGGCCACCAAGTGTATCAGTGGGCTTTCCGGCGCCGCCTTCAACCGTCGGGAAGACGAAACGGCCGATATTGTCGGGCGAAAGCCCCTTGCCGTCGCCGGCATTCTTGCGCTGGTTGGCCTCGGTCGCCTCGAAGCCGAGGATCATCGCCGCCTTGCCGTCGCCGAAAACGCCGAGCGTCTGCGGCCAGGTTGCGCCGAGATAGCCGGGCTGGAAAGGTTCGAGCTTGCCGAGCTCGGCGAGATCTTCGCCGGCCTTGATGATGGCCGGATCGAGGAAGCCTTCGCCCTCGCCCTTCTTGGCCGCGTCAAAGACCTTCTGGCCGCCTTCGCGCATGACGAGATAGCTCCAGTAGAAGTGGATCGGCCATTTCTCGCCGCCGCCGCCGGCGATCGGCACGATACCGGCCGCCTTGATCTTCTTCACCGCCTCAAGAAAATCCGTCCAGGTCTTGATGTCCTCGGCCTTGACGCCTGCCTTGGCAAACAGCGCCTTGTTATAGAAGAAGCTCACCAGGCCGACCTTGTAGGGGATCGCCCAGGTCTTGCCGTCGAAGGTCAGGCCGTCGACCGAGGCGGGCGTGTAGGCCTTGCGCAGCTTGCCGCCATCGGCATCGAGTGCTGCCGTCACATCCTGCAGCGCGCCGGTCTCGGACTGCTGCTTCAGGACGCCGCCGCCCCAGCTGAAAAAGAAATCCGGCACGTCGTCAGACTGCAGCAGCGTGGGAAGCTTGGCCTTGAAGGCCTCGTTTTCGAGAAACTGCATCTGGATGTCGACGTCGGGATGCCGGTCTTCGTATTTCTTGACGATGTCTTCCCAGGCGGCGACGTTCTTCGGATCGGTTTCGAGATGCAGCCACTTGACCACCGTCGTCGCCGAGGCAGCTCCTGCTCCGACCAGCAACATGCCGGCTGCCGCGGCCATGGATGCGATGCGCCTGCCGCCGAAAGCGGCGTTCTTCAGCATAAAATTCATGATTTTCCTCCCAGCGGACCTATCCTCACAATTTTTCCCCAATGCGGATTAATTCAGCGGACCTTGTGCCGGATGTCAACCCAATGCATTAATTTTTGCCAAATTCGCTTGACAGCTCCGTGGAATTGCCCGCTATTTAATTCGTAGCCCGTTATAAATATTGGCTTCAGCCAACCAAACGACTGCCGGCACATTTTCATGAAGACTGCAGATCCAGAATTGATGCGCGCGATCAACCGCTTGAACGTGCTCGATACCATCAGGCGCCATGGCCCGATCTCGCGCATCGAGATCAGCGAGCGGACGGAACTTTCCACCACCACCGTGTCCGCCATCACCGCCTCGCTGCTCGACGACGGGCTGATCCTGCCGCGCCACGAAGGCGATATCCGCAATGAGGCGGTGCGTGGACGGCCGCGCGTGGCGCTGGAACTCAATCCGGATGCCGCCCGCGTGGTCGGCGGCAAGATCGCCGCCAACCGGATGGTCTTCGTCGTCACCAATTTCCGCGGCGACGTGCTGTCGAAGCTCGCCCTGCCGATCCGCATCGACCGGCAGCCGATCGGGGTGATCGCCGATCTGGTCGAGGACGGCGTGAGGCGTTGCGTCGTCGATGCCGGGCTTTCGCTGGAGGATGTCGACAGCATCTGCCTCGGCTTTCCCGGCGTCATCGAACACCGCACCGGCTATGTCAGAAGCAGCCCGATCTTTCGCGACATCAATGTCGATTTCGCCGCGGAGATGTCGGCGCGGCTTGCAACGCCGACCATCGTCGAAAGCGACGCCCATGCCATTACGCTCGGTCATCACTGGTTCGGAAAGGCCCGCGACCTCGAGGATATGGTACTGATTTCGCTGGAACAAACGCTGGGGCTCGGCGTCCTGCACGGCAACCGCCTCTTCCGCGGCGCCGGCGGCCTCAGCCACAATCTCGGCGACCTCGTGCTCGGCATGGGACCGCAGGGCGTGGTGCGGCTCTTCAGCCAGGCAGGCGAAAGCGCCATCCTCGGCGAACAGCAGGCCGATGGGCGTTTTGCCGAAGCGATCCGTCTCGGGCGCGGCATGACGCATGCACAGGCGCTTATCAAGGCCGACGACGACCGGCTGATCGGCGCCGCCATCCGCGCCGGCGAGGCGGTGGGATTGACCATCGCCAATATCGTCACGCTGTTTGCGCCGCCCCGCGTCATCCTGGTCGGCTCCAGCCTGGCGCTCGGCGAACCCTTCTTGAACAGCCTGCGCGACGCCTATGCGCTTGCCATTCCGCCTTCGCTGCGCGGGGTGAGCGAACTCGTCTTCGACGATTCGAGCGATGATTTCTGGGCACAGGGCGCGGCAGCGGTGGCGCTCTACGAGCTCTACGAATCGCCCTGGAGCACCACCGGGCCGGCGCTCTGACGGGCGACACAATCAAGATAGATATGGAGGAATTCATGGAAAAGGTCGGTATCGGCATCATCGGATGCGGCAATATTTCGGGCGCCTATCTCACGGCGATGGCATCCTTTCCCATTCTCGACATCCGCGGCGTCGCCGATCTGAACCCGGATCTTGCCGAGGCCAAGGCGCGTGAGTTCAACGTTCCTGCCAAGACAGTCGAGGAGCTTTTCGCCGAC
Organism: Rhizobium sp. NXC14; assembly: GCF_002117485.1. Classification (NCBI taxonomy): domain Bacteria; kingdom Pseudomonadati; phylum Pseudomonadota; class Alphaproteobacteria; order Hyphomicrobiales; family Rhizobiaceae; genus Rhizobium; species Rhizobium sp. NXC14. The sequence goes on along the minus strand of NZ_CP021030.1, from coordinate 2,162,624 downwards.
GCGAAGGTCGAGATCATCGTCAATCTGACGATCCCGAAGGCCCATGTCGCCGTCGCCTTGCAGGCGCTCGAGGCCGGCAAGCATACCTATTCGGAAAAGCCGCTCGGGATTAATTTCGCGGAAGGGAATAAATTGGCGGAGGTCGCGCGCGCCCGCAATCTGCGGATCGGCGCCGCCCCCGACACCTTCCTCGGCGGCGGCCACCAGACGGCGCGCGCCCTGATCGACCAGGGTGTCATCGGCCAGCTGGTCGGCGGCTCGGCCACCTTCATGTGCCCGGGCCACGAGCGCTGGCATCCGAACCCGGCCTTCTATTACGAGGTGGGCGGCGGGCCGATGCTCGATATGGGGCCTTACTACATCACCGATCTGGTCAACCTTCTCGGCCCGGTTTCACAGGTCGCCGGTTTTGCGACGACGCCACAAACCGAGCGGCTTGTTACCAGCGAGCCGCGCAACGGCGAGCGTATTCCCGTGCACGTGCCGACCCATGTCGCCGGCATGATGGCTTTTGCCAACGGCGCGGTCGTACAGGTCGTCATGAGCTTCGATGTCGCCGGCCACAAGCATGTGCCGCTCGAAGTCTACGGAACCGAGGGCACGCTTATCGTCCCGGATCCCAACAAATTCGGCGGTCCTGTCGAATATCTGAAGAAGGGCGGCGCCTTCGAGGACCAGCCGGTCACCGCGCCCTATGCCGAAGGCAACTTCCGCTCGCTCGGCGTCGCCGATATGGCGCATGCGATCCGCTCGAACCGGCCGCACCGCGCCAATGGCGACCTGGCGCTGCACGTGCTCGAAGTCATGGAAGCCTTCCATACAGCGTCCGAGACTGGCCGGACGGTGACGATCACCACCGCAGTGGAGCGCCCTGCCCCCTTGTCGGAATCCATCGTCGACGGACGGCTGACGAAATAATTCAGGAGGAATGAGAATGCGTGAAGCACTGATCGTCTGGGGTGGCTGGAGCGGACACGAGCCGCAGGAATGCGCCGAAATCATCAAGACGATGCTGGAGGAAGACGGTTTCAAGGTCTACCTCGAACATGGAACCGAGGCGCTTGCCGACCCTTCGGTCCATGATCTCAGCCTCGTCGTGCCGATCATGACGATGTCGAAGATCGAGAAGGAGGAAGTCAAGAACCTCGCCGCCGCAATCGAAAGCGGTGTCGGCATCGCCGGCTATCACGGCGGCGCGGGCGATGCCTTCCGCGATTCCGTCGACTATCAGTTCATCATCGGCGGCCAGTGGGTGGCCCATCCCGGCAACATCATCGACTATACCGTCAACATCACCCGGCCGGACGATCCGCTGATGGAGGGGATTACCGATTTCCCTTACACCTCGGAACAATATTACATGCATGTCGACCCCTCGAACGAGGTTTTGGCCACGACCAGGTTTACGGGCGAACACGCCTACTGGATCGACGGCGTCGTCATGCCCGTCGTCTGGAAACGCAAATACGGCAAGGGCCGTGTGTTCTATTCCTCGCTCGGCCATCAGGCCAAAGAGTTCGACGTGCCGGAGATGAAGACGATCTTCCGGCGGGGTGCGAATTGGGCGGCGCGGTGAGATAGGGCTGTTCGGTTCGTGGGTTTGCCCTGCCCCTTGCATGTTCAATTCGCGCTGATTGATGATCGGTGCGCACTCCGGCGGATGGCCATCCGCCGGAGTGCGGACGGCCGGGACCGCAGGCCCCTTGGCTTGAACCGGGGATGAGATTGGTCCGGCCGTCCTCGCGTTTGTCCTGAACAGATGATGGGGAGCAAGTCCCGCATGCAAGGCAAGGTTTCGTTCCAAGAAGACGCGATGCCGGTAGTTTATGCCGGTGTGGACGTGAGTAAAGAGTGGCTTGATGTTCATCTGCATCCGCTGGGCGAAAGCCGGCGGTTTAGCAATGACAAGACCGGCATCGACCAGCTGAAACGGCTGCTGGCCAGGCATCGGCCCAAAAGCATCGTGATGGAGGCAACCGGTAAGTTCCATCGCCCCGCCCATCACTCGCTTTGGCTCGATGGCTTTGCCGTCGCCGTGGTCGATCCGTTGCGCGCGCGCATGTTTGCCCGCGCCTGCGGCTATCTCGCCAAGACCGATCGGCTAGATGCCCGTTTCCTGGCGCTCTTGGCCGAGAGCCTGCGCCCGCCGGCCGACACGCCGCCAAGTCCTCACATCGAGGCCTTGCAGGAGCTGGTCAATGCACGATCGGCAGCCAAATGCGACATCACCGCCCTGCAGAATCGCAGCAAGGCTGCCACCACTGCCTTTCTGCGCGGCGAACTCAACCGCCTTGTGCGACGGCTGGAACAGCATGTCGAACGTCTCGACAAAGAGATCGAACGATGTGTCGGCGAGGATCCGCAGCTCTGCCGCAAGGGCGAGATCCTCACCTCCATTCCCGGCATCGGCCGCGTCACGGCCCTGGCCTTGATGGCCGGCATGGACGAGTTGGGGACATGTTCGGGCAAACAGGCCGCCATGCTGGCAGGGCTTGCCCCAATCGCGAACGACAGCGGTGCACGAACCGGACGTCGTTCCATCCGCGCCGGCAGGCCCGCACCCCGGCGCGCGCTCTACATGGCCGCCTTGTCGGCATGTCGCTACAATCCCGCGCTTGCTCGTTTCGCAGACACGCTCAAAGCCACAGGAAAACCAGCCAAGGTCATCCTTGTCGCCATCATGCGAAAGCTGCTCGTGCTGGCAAACTGCCTTCTATCTCAGAACCGTCTCTGGACACCAAATCCGCCTTGACAGCCAACACAGATCCTCATCCGGCTGCCGCCACCTTCTTGGATGAAAAAAATGTAGGATATTGATGCTTGCCGGGCGGGTGGCCGCCCGCCCGGCAGCTGGTTGTCGGATCGTCACCTTCTTAGCCGTTTTGGGCTGTGGGGAGCAGGATCGCAACCGGCTCTTCATCTGGCCCGTGTGGTTGCAGGAACCTTGGGGTTCGTATCCAAGACAGGGACGACGAAGATGACCGATAATAGCATGATTTGTGCCGGAATCGATGTCGGCAAAAGCCATCTCGACATTGCCTCCATCCCGGTAAGGCAAGGCTGAGGGTCACGTACGACACCGCTGGCCTGAAGGCGCTTGACGCCTTTCTTCGAGAGCATGACGTCAGCCGCATCGGCTTCGAAGCCTCCGGCGGCTGTGAATGGCGGCTGCTGGCGCATCTGCGGGCCGGCAAGCGGCCGGCGGCGCGTCTGCAGCCGGCGCAGTTGCGCTTCTTTGCCAAGAGCCGGCTCAAGCGGGCCAAGAACGATCGGCTCGATGCCGTGCTGATTGCGTTGTTCACGGCAAGTCTCGAGCAGTTGCCGGCGCTGCCGGACGCACGCTTCGACAAGTTGGCCGCCGAACTGACCTATCTGGAACAGATCGAGCAGCAGATCGCGCTGGTCAAGACCTTTGCCGAGACCGCCTTGTCGGAGGCGATCAAACGCCGCCACCTGCGCGAGGTCGCCCGCCTCGAAACCTGCCGCAAGGCCCATCTGCTGCGGCTCGAAAAGACGGTTCGCGACGATTGCGACCTGGCGCAACGGCTCGATCTGCTGATCTCCATCAAGGGGATCGGGCTGCGCAGCGCCCTGTGCCTGATCATTCGGCTGCCCGAACTCGGCCATGCCAGCCGCGCCGAGATCGCCGCCCTTGCCGGCGTCGCACCCTATGACGACGATAGCGGAAAATATCACGGCAGACGCCGCATCCAGGGTGGTCGCGAACGCCTGCGAAAGAGCCTGTTCATGTGCGCATTCACGGCAACCCGGCACAATCCGGATCTCGCCGCTTTCTACACGCGCTTGCGTCAGAGCGGAAAGGAGCACCTGTGCGCCGTTATAGCCGTCGCCCGAAAACTCATCGTTCTCGCCAACACAATCCTCTTTCGCAAGACCGAATGGACGCCACAACACCGCAAGAATTAAACATGGTTGCTCCCCGCTTGCGGGGCGAAGGGACCATGCCGCAACCTCTCCGACCTCTCGCGAGGCAGGTCCCCTCGCCCCGTTTACGGGGAGAGGGCTAGGGTGAGGGGCAAGCGGCGATCTCAGCGCAAAATCAACGCCGTACCATAAAGTCCTAATGCAAAAACCGTATGCGCCAGCAGATTGAAACACCGCACCTTCATCGGCTTTGGATGTTTCGAAGCAGCCCAGCCTAGGCCGAGGCCCGGCTGCAGCAGGAACCACCCTGCCCCGACGGTGACGATGCCGAAGATCCAGGCGGGAAGAAATGTCGGTGCGGCGAACCATCCCTCACCGATGATGAGCGCAAAGATCACCCCATAGAGGATGCCGACGACGTAATGGCTGATCCAGCCGAGAGCGAGTTCATTCGCGTAAGGCGCAGCATCGGCAATGCTGTCATGAAAGACCTTGCCGCGGCCGAGATGCCAGAACCAGCGGCCGACCGGCGCCCAATTGGCGGGCGGCTGACCGAAGAACTTGGCAAGCACAATTGCCCAGAGGTCCATGAGGATGGTTGCGCCGGCGCCGATCGCCAGACCGCGCCATAAAATATCGAACATCGGGAATCACCGGAGAGCGTTTTGATAGAGGCGCCAGAGAACCATTGCAGAGGCGCTTGCGCAATGGTTTCGGCATGACATTCGCCGAGACATTGCGGCCAAGAGGCGCCGTCGATGGGGCAGCTGCTCCATCATCCGCAAAAAGGCATCGGTGCGGCCGCAAATTGATGCTTTTCGCAGGTAGCGTTATTCCCTACTCACTGTCTCGAGCGCTAATGAGAGGCGAACGGCAATGACAGTGCCATTTTACTGGAACGAACTGGTCAGCGACGACTTCGCGGGATTGTCTGCGGACACCACGATCGCCATCCTGCCGATCGCCTCGACCGAGCAGCACGGGCCGCATCTACCTGTTGCTACCGACGTCGCGATCGCAACCGGCATGCTTGCCGAGTTGCGGAAGCAGAAGCCCGCCGATCTCGATTGCCTGGTGCTGCCGACGCAGGAAATCGGCAAGGCCAATGAACATATTTACGGGCCGGGAACCTTGTCGCTTGGCGCCGAACTGCTCATTCCGGTCTGGACCGCGATCGGCGCAAAGGTTGCCGAAGCAGGCATCCGCAAAATGGTGATCGTCAATTCGCATGGCGGCAATGTCGATATCATGAGCATCGTGGCGCGCGAGCTGCGCGTGCGCTACGCCATGGCCGTCGTCTCCACGCAATGGGGCCGCTTCGGCCATCCGGACGGCATGATCGGCGAGCATGAGCTGAAATACGGCATCCATGGCGGCGAGGTGGAAACTTCGCTGATGCTGCATTTCCGGCCTGATCTGGTGCGGATGGAGAAGGCGCAGAATTTCAGCTCCAAGGCGGAATGGATGCGCGGGCAATCGAAATACCTTCAGCCGCTGCCGCCGCATTCGCTCGCCTGGATCGCGCACGATCTCAATCCCAACGGCGTCGTCGGCGACGCCTCGCTCGGGACGTCAGAAAAGGGCGAAGCCATCTGCCGCCATCAGGTCAGCGGCTTCATAGAGCTCCTCTATGACCTGAAGCGTTACCAGCTTTCCAATCTCTACTCGAAGTAAGGCGGTGGCTCACATCGCCGCGGAAGCATAGGCCGCGATGTGACCCTTGGCCTGCAGCTCCTGCACCAGGCCGGCCAGTTCGGCCAAGAGGTACTCAACAAACAGGCTGGTGGCGGAATCGAGCGGCGCGCGGGCGCGGGCAAAAAGCTTCATCGGCTGATGGCGCGCATGCGGCTCAGCGATCGGCCGGAAGACCAGTTCGCCCTGCCGGCATTCGGTGATGACGTCGAGCGGGTTCAGGATCGTCAGCCCCGCCCCCGATTTGACCAGTTTCTTCAGCATCTCCGAGGCATTGGTTTCGAGCACCGGTTCGACATGCACGTCGAGGCGCGCCAGGGCCAGATTGATCACGTCGCGCAGGCTGGTCCCCTGCTGCGCCAGCACCAGGCGCTCCTGGACGATATCGGCAAGGTTGATCGGACCGGGGCCGATCAGATGATGGCCGGGCGGCAGGACCACGCCGATCGGTATGTCGAAATTGCCGAGAGTGCGGATGCCGGGCGTTGCCGGGATATTGAAGCCGAGACCGATATCGACCTCGCCTGAAAGCACCGGGTTGACCGTCATCGTGCCGGCGTCGTTGCGCAATTGCATGAAGACGCGCGGATGTTCCGACTGGAACCGCGCGATGATCTCAGGCAGCGGCCCGGCCGCAAGGCCGACCGTCGTCACCAGCCGCACCTTGCCCGCCTGCTGCATCTTCAGGCTGCGAATGCGCCCCTCCAGCCGCTCGTAATTCTTCAGCACCTCGCGGATATGTTCGATGCAGAGCTCGCCGGCGGCGGTCAGGCGCAGCCCGCGCGGCAGGCGCTCGAACAGCGGCGCGCCCATTTCCTCCTCAAGTGCGAGAATTTGCCGGTTGATCGCCGAAGACGCCACATTCAGCCGTGCCGCTGCCTTGCGGATCGAGCCCGATCGCGCGATCTCGTTGATATAGAGAAGCTTTCTGGAGTGCAGCATCAGGACCTCGTTGCACAAAAATTAAGCACGCAGCGCAAAATAGGCACAGGCTTTGGGTGAGATGCCGAAAAGGCATCGTTGCGCACGAAATTTGATGCTTTTCAAAGAGCAAAGCAACCGCTCCTATGAAGAAAATCCGACGTCATCGCAGACGCCGAGAACTCCGAAGGGGAACGCTGATCATGCCCAATGTACTGAAGAATACGGTTTCCGCACTCATCGGCCTTGGCGGCATGTTCGCCGCCGCCGTCTCGGCCCATGGCGCCGACAAGGTAAGCTACGGCACCAACTGGCTGGCGCAGGCCGAGCATGGCGGCTTCTACCAGGCCGTGGCCGATGGCACCTATGCCAAATACGGCCTCGACGTCACCATCGTGCAGGGCGGTCCGAACGCCGCCAACAGCGCGCTTCTGATCTCCGGCAAGATCGATTTCTACATGGGTGGGCCGCAGGGCGAGATCTCGGCCGTCGAGCAGGGTATTCCGCTCGTCGATGTCGCGGCAATCTTCCAGAAGGATCCGCAGGTGCTGATTGCACATCCCGATGCCGGCATCGAGAAGTTTGAAGATCTCGCGAAGCTCAAGACTCTGTTCCTCGGCAAGGACGGCTATCTCACCTATTTCGAGTGGATGAAGGCGAACTTCAAAGGCTTCAGGGACGAGCAGTACAAGCCCTACAATTTCAGCCCGGCGCCCTTCCTTGCCGACAAGGATTCGGCGCAGCAGGGCTACCTTACCTCGGAACCCTACGAGATCCAGAAGCAGGCCGGATTCGAACCGAAAGTCTTCCTGCTCGCAGACAACGGCTACTCTCCCTATTCGACGATGATCACCACCACGCAAGCGATGATCGACAGTAAGCCGGATCTCGTCCAGCGCTTCGTCGATGCCTCGATCGAAGGCTGGTACCACTATCTCTATGGCGACAATGCAAAGGCCAATGAGCTGATCAAGAAGGACAATCCCGAAATGACGGATGGTCAGATCGCCTACTCCATCGCCAAGATGAAGGAATACGGCATCATTGAATCCGGCGACAGCCTCGACAAGGGCATCGGCTGCCTGACCGAGGCGCATTACAAGGCCTTCTTCGACGAAATGGTAGCGATCAAGGTGTTCAAGCCGGAGACGGATTACACCAAGGCCTTCACGACGAAATTCGTCTGCAAAGGCACGGGAATGGCGATGAAGAAGTAAGCCGCAGACGCCGCTTGCGATCCGCCGCCGACACGGCGGATCATTCCCCTGCATGAACGAGACAGGCAATGCCCCCAGCAGAAGCTCAGGCCCTATCACCGAAAGAGATGCGCAAGCGGCCGCTGGTCGTCATGCAATCGGTTTCGAAAGTCTTCTCCAGCGGAACCGTAGCCCTTTCGAACATGTCGCTGACCGTGGAAAGCGGTGAGTTCATCAGTCTGCTCGGTCCGTCCGGCTGCGGCAAATCCACCGCGCTGCGCATCATTGCCGGCCTCGGCAATGTGACCTCGGGCGCGATCGACTGGCCGAGTTCGCGCATCAACTCCAAGGGTCTCCCTGAGGGCGATATCAGCTTCGTCTTTCAGGAGCCGACGCTGATGCCCTGGAAGACCGTCTTCGATAACGTCCATCTGCCGCTGAAGCTGAAACATGTTTCGAAGGCTGCGGCGCACGATCGGATCCTGGAGACGTTGAGCACCGTCGGGCTTCAGGATTTCGCCAGCGCCTATCCGCGCGAACTCTCCGGCGGCATGAAGATGCGTGTGTCGATCGCTCGGGCGCTCGTGACCAGGCCGAAGCTCCTGTTGATGGATGAGCCCTTCGCAGCACTTGATGAGATCACCCGCCAGAGGCTGAACGACGACGTGCTGCGCCTCTGGAAGGTGACCGGCATCACCGTCATCTTCGTCACCCATTCGGTCTTCGAATCCGCCTATCTCTCGAACCGCATCGTCGTGATGAAGGCAAGGCCCGGGCGCGTTCATGCCGACCTGCCGCTGACGACGAGCCTGGAACGCGATGCCCATTACCGCACTTCGGAAGAATACCGCAGAGCTTGCGAGACGGTCTCGCATTCGCTGATCGGGGCGATCAACGCGGTGGAGGACCATCGATGAGTGACGAACCGGCCGCAGCGCCGCTGCTTGTCAAAACCACTGCAAACGCCCGGAGCCGCGATCTGGCGTTGCGCATCTTGATCCCCCTGCTGGTGATCGCGGCGCTGATCCTGATCTGGTCTGCCTATGTCAGACTGTCCGGCGTGCCGCCCTATATCCTGCCGGGCCCGGCCGCGGTCGCAAATGCCTTCGTGACCGATTGGGGCACGCTTGCCCCTGCCCTCTGGGTCACCACCAAGATCACGCTGGTATCGCTGATGCTGGCGCTCGTCGGCGGCGTCGGCTTTGCGATCTTCCTCGTGCAATCGCGCTGGATAGAACTCGCCTTCTATCCGCTCGCGGTCATTCTTCAAGTCACCCCGATCGTGGCGATCTCGCCGCTGATCCTGATCTATGCGCCGTCGACGCAGGTGGCGCTTCTCATCTGCGCCTTTCTCGTTGCCTTTTTCCCGATCCTTTCGAATATGGTGCAGGGGCTGAAAAGCGTCGACCATAATCTCATCAACCTGTTCGAGCTCTACGGCGCCTCACGCTGGCAGACGCTGCTCTTTCTCAAGCTGCCGGCCGCCCAACCCTATTTCATGACCGGTCTCAGGATCGGCGGCGGCCTGGCGTTGATTGCAGCCGTCGTCGCCGAGTTTGCCGCGGGCTCGGCGGGCGCCGGCTCTGGCCTCGCCTTCCGGCTCCTCGAAGCGCAATACCGGCTCAATATTCCGCGCCTCTTTGCGGCGCTGCTGATGCTCTCGCTGCTCGGCGTGGCGATCTTCGCCGTCACCTCCTTCATTTCGTGGCTTGCCCTGCACCGCTGGCACGAGAGCAGCCTGAAACGGGAAAACTGATGACCTATTCCTTCATCTCACCGCCCAATGCCGGCCGCTTCGTGCTGAGCAATGCGACTCTGCCTGCAGCTGCCGTCACCGGTTATGACGCACCTGCCGTCGAGGGGCTCGTGCGGGCCGATATCGTCATCGCCGACGGTGTGATTTCCGCCCTGTTGCCGCCCGGCGGAGCGCCCGCCGAAATTGCGAAATCCGACCTCAAGGAAGGCATGGTCTGGCCCTGCTTCGCCGACATGCATACGCATCTCGACAAGGGCCACATCTGGCCGCGCAACGCCAATCCGGACGGCACGTTCCCGGGGGCATTGGAGGCCGTGCGCGCAGACCGCGAGGCAAACTGGTCGGCCGCCGACGTCAAGAAGCGCATGGAGTTCTCGCTGCGCTGCGCCTACGCACACGGCACCAGCCTCATTCGAACCCATCTCGATTCGCTTGCGCCGCAGCACCGCATTTCATTCGAGGTCTTTGCCGAAATGCGCGATGTCTGGAAGGACAGGATCGCCTTACAGGCGGTGGCGCTGTTTCCGATGGAAAACATGGCGGACGCCGCCTATTTCGCCGATCTCGTCACTGTGGTCCGCGAAAAGGGCGGGCTGATCGGCGGCGTCACCCGGATGAGCGGCGATCTCGACAGCCAGCTCGACATGTTGTTCAGGGTTGCGGCTGATAATGGCCTCGATGTCGACCTTCATGTCGACGAGACCGACGATCCGGCTGCGGAAACCCTGAAGGCGATCGCGCAAGCCGTGCTGCGCAACCGCTTCGGCGGCAAGGTGACGGCCGGCCATTGCTGCTCGCTCGCCCGCCAGGACGAGGAGACGGCAAAACGCACGGTCGATCTCGTCGCAGAGGCCCGTCTCGCCATCGTCTCGCTGCCGATGTGCAACACGTATCTGCAGGACCGCTATTCCGGCCGCACTCCGCGCTGGCGCGGCGTCACACTTTTCCACGAACTGGCGGCAGCCGGCGTCGCAACGGCGGTCGCCTCCGACAATACCCGCGACCCGTTTTATGCCTATGGCGATCTCGACCCGGTGGAAGTGTTCCGCGAGGCGGTCCGCATCCTGCATCTCGACCATCCGCTGGATAAGGCCGCACGGGTTGTCACCACCTCGCCCGCCGATATTCTCGGCCGACCGGATATGGGGCGCATCGCCGTCGGCACTGCAGCTGATCTCGTGCTCTTCAGCGCCAGGCGCTGGAGCGAATTTCTTTCCCGTCCGCAGTCCGACCGCGTCGTCCTTCGACGCGGCAAGGTGATCGACCGCAGCCTGCCGGACTATCGTGAACTCGACAGCGTCGTTGGAGCCTGACATGCCGGATTATCAGACGATCAAAAAGGAACTCGAAGGCATCGCCATAGAAGACAATCCGGCGCTGGTGCGCCAGAAGAGCCGTGACTTCTACTGGTATTCGCCGATCCTGAAGGCGCAGCTTGACAATGTGACGGCCGATCTCGTCGTCACGCCGAAAAACGAAGAAGAGGTCATCCGGACGCTGAAGGTCGCCTTCGCGCATGGCGTGCCGGTCACGCCGCGCGGCGGCGGCACCGGCAATTACGGCCAGGCGATGCCGCTTTCCGGCGGGATCGTGCTGAACCTTGCCGCCATGGACAAGATCAAGGAAATTCATCCCGGCCGGGTGATCTGCGAGCCGGGCATCATCATCGCCCAGCTCGACAAGCAGACCAAAGCTCATTCCGGCCAGGAACTGCGGTTCCATCCCTCGACGGCGCAGATGGCGACGGTCGGCGGCTTCATCGCCGGCGGCTCCGGCGGCGTCGGCTCGATCACCTGGGGCGGCTTGCGCGATCTCGGCAATATTCTGCGCCTGCGCGTCGTCACCATGGAGGCCGAGCCGCGCGTGCTCGATCTCACCGGCTGGGACCTGCAGAAGGTCAGTCACGCTTATGGCACCAACGGCGTCATCACCGAGATCGAAATGCCGCTGGCGCCTGCCTATGATTGGGTGGACGTTCTCGTCGGCTATGACGACTTCATGGCTGCCGTGCGCTTCTCCGATGCGCTTGCCAAATGCAACGGCATCCTCGTCAAGGAGATCGCCCCGATCGCCGCGCCGATCCCGTACGACTATTTCACCCGCCACAAGCCCTATATCCGCAAGGGGCAGTCGGTGGTGGTGCTGATGATCGCGCCGCATGCGATGGACGCCTTCCTGGCCTTCACCTCGGCCCATAAGGGCGAAGTGATCTTCCGCTCCGACAAGGTCGAGAGCATGAAGGGCATCCCGCATGCCTATGAACTTGCCTGGAACCACACGACGCTGCGGGCGCTGAAGGTCGATCCTGGGTTCACCTATCTGCAGGTTCAGTACCCCGGGCCGGATCACGTGGCCAAGGTTGCCAAGATGGTGGAGATCTTCGGCGACGAGGTTCCCGGCCATCTCGAATTCATCAAATTCGACGGGCAGATCCAGTGCTCCGGCCTTCCGCTGGTGCGCTATACCACGGAAGAGCGCCTTGAAGAAATCATCCGGATCCACCAGGATCACGGCTGCCCGATCTTCAACCCGCACCGCTACACGCTCGAGGAAGGCGGCATGAAGCGCACCGACAAGGTACAGCTTGCCTTCAAGCACGAAACCGATCCGAAAGGGCTTCTGAATCCCGGCAAGATGATCGCCTGGGAGAACCCGGACTTCGATTTCAATGCCGGCAAGAACTATCTCTTCCCCGGCCTTGCGGGCCTTATGGAGGCCTCATGAGGGTGCTCGTGCTGCATTCGCATCCGGTGGAGGAAAGCTACGGCAAAGCGCTCTATAAGCAGACGCTGGAAAGCCTGCGCAAAGCCGGCCATGACGTGGACGGATGCGATCTCTACGCCGAGAATTTCGATCCCGTTCTCTCCCGGCATGACCGGCTCGCCTATCACGACTACCCCGACAATATCGCGCTGGTGAAATCCTATGTTGAGCGGCTGAAGCGGGCCGAAGGGCTGGTGCTGGTCACGCCGATCTGGAATTTTGGCTTCCCGGCAATATTGAAGGGCTATTTTGATCGCGTCTGGCTTCCCGGCGTCTCGTTCGAACTGGTCGACGGCAAGGTGGAATCGCGGCTGCGCCATATCAGGAAGCTTGCCGCCGTTCTGACTTATGGCGCAACGCCGTTCCGTGCCTTCGTGGCCGGCAACCCGCCGAAGAAGATCGTCAAGCGTGTGCTGCGAGCCCAGATCAACCCGCTACGGCCGGTCTCCTTTCTTGCCCACTACGACATGAACAACTGCACTGAGGAAACCCGGACGCGGTTTCTGGAGAAGGTGAAAAACGCCATGGAGCGCTACTGAACCTCCGGCCGCGACAATGACATCCTCGTCCAAGTAGGGAATGCCGATGAAGAAGGTTTTCAATCCCTCATCCGTCCGCCGGCCGTTCGGACACTACAATCACGGCCTATTGGTGCCACCGGGCGCCTCGCTGCTCGTCACCTCGGGTCAGCTCGGCATCGGCCCCGACGAGATCGTGCCGGAGGATATCGGTGCGCAGGCGGAACTCTGCTTCGAGGCAATCAAGGCAATTCTCGCCGAGGCCGAGATGAGCTTTGCCGACGTCATCCGCATTTCCGCCTTTGTGACGAAACGCGACGATTTCCCGGCCTATATGGCGGTGCGGGATCGCTATACCTTGGATCCGAAGCCGGCCTCAACGCTGATCATCGTCAGCGGCTTCACCCGGCCTGACTTTCTAGTGGAAGTCGAAGTGACGGCCGCCAAAGTATTCTGATGAAGCAGGCCCTGTGGGAGCGCCCGCGTCAGCCGCCCTCTCCACGAGGCTCCTCAGCGCTATCGCCGATATCGCTGGCAAATTTTCGCATAAGCCGCACCAGCTCATTGAAATCGTGCTCGTCCCAGCTTGCGAAGATCGCGCGGCCCATCCGCTCGCGCGCGGCGTCGATGCGGTCCGTCATCGCTTTGCCTTTCGGACTGATGACAGCCTCGCGCACGCGACGGTCGGCGGCACTTTCCCGACGCTCGACCAGCTCCAGGCTCTCCAGCTTGGCGACCTGTCTACTGACAGTGGTGTAGTCGCGCCCGGCGCGGTCGGCGAGTTCGACAACGCCGATCGGGCCGAGGCGTTCCACCGTCACCAGCAGCGGAAACAGGGCGCGATCGAGCGAAATACCTGCTTCGCGCACCATCTGCTCGTCTCGCTGGGGCCGGTTCATCACGCTGACGATTTCGATCAAAGCCCCATGCAGTTCGCGCAGCTTTTCCGATATATGTGTATTTTGCACATTTATTGTTGACGGCATTTCGAGTTCTCCTATTATGTGCATAATACACATATGGAGAAGACAATGACACAGAATTCGACAATCGACGTGCTGATATCAGGGGCCGGCGCAGCCGGGCTGACGCTGGCGATCGAGCTGGCGCGCCGTGGTATATCTTTTCGCCTGATCGAAAAGCTAAACGACCCTTTCCGCGGCTCGCGCGGCAAGGGCATTCAGCCGCGAACGCAGGAGGTCTTCGAGGATATGGGTATCCTCGACCGGATCGTCGCGCTCGGCGGCGCCTATCCCAAGCAGCGGGAATATCGCAACGACGGAAGCTTTATCGACTCCGACGCCATGGTGCGCGAGGAGGCGACGCCTGCCGAGCCCTATCATCTTCCGCTGATGGTGCCGCAGTTTCTGACCGAGAGGGTGATGCGCGAGCGCCTCATCGAGCTGGGACACCGGCCGGAATTCGGCTGCGAGCTTATCGGTTTCGAACAGGACGAGGCGGGCGTGACGGCGCAACTCAATAGCCAATCCGGTGACGAGACCATTCGCGTCCGATGGCTGGTTGGCGCCGATGGCGGCCGCAGCGTTGTACGCCACGCGCTGGATATCGGCTTTCCCGGCAAGACGCTCGGCGTGCGCGCCATCGTCGCCGATGTCGCGCTGACGGGGCTAGATCGCGACGCCTGGCATCGCTTTGGCGAAGGCGACATGCAGCGGCAGCTGGCCCTTTGCCCGCTGGCGGGAACCGATCTGTTCCAGATCCAGGGACCGATCCCTCTCGAAGGCGAGATCGACCTATCCGCAGCGGGTCTGACCGCCTTGGTGAGGGAACGCACCGGCCGCGAGAATGTTGACGTCCAGTCGGTCTCCTGGGCCTCGGCCTACACCATGAACGCCCGGCTTTCCGACCGCTACCGGCTCGGCCGCATCTTTCTCGTCGGCGATGCCGCGCATACGCATCCGCCGACCGGCGGCCAGGGCCTCAATACCAGCGTCCAGGATGCCTATAATCTCGGATGGAAACTGGCTGCGGTCGTCGCCGGAGCCCCCGATCAGTTGCTCGACAGCTACGAGGAAGAGCGCCGCCCGATTGCCGCGGCGATGCTTGGCCTTGCGACCAAACTTCTCGATGCGCTGAAGCGCGGTGACGTCAGACGTGGCCGCGAGGTTCATCAGCTCGATATCGGCTATCCCGAATCCTCCGTCGCGCTGGAAAAGCCGGAACGCCGCTGCGGTCTGCTTGCCGGCGATCGCGCGCCGGATGCCGCGCTCGCCGGTGCGGCCGGTCAGCCAAGGCGGCTGTTCGACATGTTCAGGGGCGCCCATTGGACTCTACTCTGCTACGAGGTCGACCAGACAGTCGTGCCGCCGCGCAAGGGTTTGCACATCCACAGGGTCGGCCGGAGCGGCGACCTCCTGGATGAAAGCGGGCATTTCCGCAGCGTCTATGCCCTGACGCCGGGCGACCATGTGCTCGTGCGTCCGGATGGCTATATAGGTGCCATAGTCGCATCCGGCGCCGCTTCAGCGCTGGAAGCCTATTTCGCCAAGGTCGGCCTCGCGGCATGACTGCGGAACGTCACGATGCTGAAACCTGCTGAGCGAGCCGCAGGGGGGCCATCCGAGCGGTCGGACCGGCGGCTAACGCTTCCGGTTTTCACCTCGTCAGCCTCGGTGCCGCCAGTTCACGGCCAGAGCCTATACGGGTCCGGCCAAAGCCGCCGCGCGGCAGAGGGCGGCTGAAGACTTCATCAGAGCGCGTCGCGCTCGTAACGCGGCGTCCAGCCGCGCGCCATGCCGCGGCTCATCACTCGTTCGGCCAGCGCCAGTTGCCGGCGCAGATGCTTGCAGTCGTCGAGCAGCGAACGGATCGCCGCCTTGGCATCATCGTCATGCCAGGCGAGCACGGCTTCCACTTCCCAAGCATCATCGGGTTCCAACTGATCAGGCTTGGCCTGACGGGATTTCAAAACCGGCCGCATCAGTTCAGCGCCAGCGGCAATTGGACCGGGCGCGGCAGAGGCGGCAGCGGACGGCTGAGTTCCACCTTTTTCTGCCAGGCGGCGCGGCGCTGCTGATCCCGCTCGCGGGCGGCGCGAGAGGCTTCGACGAGGGCAAGGGCGTTGGCGATCACCTGTTCCGTATGTGTCATGACCATCTCCAATGTTCCTGTTTTGTTCTAATTTAGACTTTTAGCTGAAAAAGTCAAGCGCGACCACGAGTGTGTCTTTGAAACAGGAACTAGGATGCGCCGCTGGTCAGAATGCGGCCGCTGGTCAGTCGGCGGCTTCTATGACGGCGATGCCCGCCTCCTGCGCGGCCCTGATGAAGACGGCGCGCACATGATCCGGCGAGAGATCGCCGGTAATCGCATCCAGGCAGGCCTTGACCGCTTCGAAATATTCTTCGCCGTCATCCACCGGCCAGTCACGGAGCAGCGTTCGCGCGGCATCCCACACTGAGTTGATAACGGCATAATGGCCGAGCCCCATGGAGGCCAGGCCTACCGGTCGAAAATTTGCCGTCTGTCTCACTTTGCTACAGCTTTTCCTCATTTCGGCGAGCTAACCGATACTTTGCAATTAGCATGCCGTTGGCAGCGGCCTTCGATCCTTGGCACCATGACCGTGAAAGACACGTCTCTCCCGGCGGGATCCGGCAGGCGACGCTTGAAACGGGAAACGTCTGAAGCTTCTCGAGGGGTTCCGGAACTCTCGCTATCAGCATTAAACGACCGATTATGGTAAATATCAGACTGAACTCATTACACCCACTCATTAAAATCACCAATATCCATGCATATTCTATCGGGCGTGCAGCAACGCGTTGCCTTCTCGGAAGCAACGCCTGGCAACGATCAGGCATTGATTGTCCCGAAGGTGGACGGGAATGAATCCAGATCGTACAATGCCATCTCTCGCACGCGGCGGATCTGGGAGGACGCGCGATGCCTATCTTCATGGACCGGCACTACCTCGAAGGAACGTCAGCCGCCGAGGTTGCCCAGGCGCATCGCATGGATATCGACATTCAGGATCGATACGGCGTCAAGTTTCTGACTTATTGGTTCGACGAGCGGCGCGGTACGGCCTTCTGTCTGGTGGATGCGCCCGATGTCGAAACCGTCCACTGCGTACATCGCGAAGCGCACGGTTTCGTCGCCAATGAGGTCGTCGAGGTGGCTCTGTCGGCTGTCGAGGCCTTTCTCGGTCGCATCAATGACCCCGATCCGGCGCCGGGCCAATCCGCGCCGCGGATGGATCCTGGCCACCGGGCGATCCTGTTTACCGATATTGTCGGCTCGACCGAGATGACGGCGCGCCTCGGCGACCGCATGGGGACGGAGCTGGTCAGGGCGCATGACGCGATCGTGCGCCGGTGCCTCGGCAAAAATTCCGGCCGCGAAGTGAAGCACACCGGCGACGGCATCATGGCCGCCTTCGCGGAGACGACCGCAGCCGTCGAATGCGCCATGGCGATCCAGCAGGAATTCCAGCATTACAACGGCAGCAAGGCCGAGCCGATCCATGTTCGCATCGGGCTCGATTGCGGCGAGCCGGTCGAGGACAGCAACGACCTCTTCGGCTCCACCGTGCAGCTCGCAGCCCGCCTCTGCGCGGCCGCAGCCAGTGACCAGATCCTCGTGTCGGAGAATATATTCCGGGAATTTGGCGCCGGCGACCTCTTTGCCCACGCGACGCGCCGGCGCATCAAGGGATTTTCGAAGCCCGTGCTGGTCTTCCGCTGCGATTGGGCGGGTGCCAGCCTTGGCTAAAGCGCGTCGCGACGGGGGCGACGCGCATAGAGCCGGTGAAATCCGCTGAGACTGTTGCGGCATTCCGCGGCGCCGCGGTCGGTTATGACCGGAGATTCGGGACGCGCCGCTTATGACGTGGCAGCACGCCAGCTCAGATCGTCGCGAACAGACGTGGCTCTTCAAGCATTGCCGACGTTTCGATCGCCCATCCCCTCGAATTTGGGGCCGCTGTCGAGCATGCCCGACATCTTCAGAAAACGGCGGAAATTCTCGCGCGCGGCGCTGAGAGGAAATGCCCCCTTGGCGGTATCCCTGCACGCCTTCAGCAGAGTGTCATATGCCAGACCTCGCTTGTCCTGCGGCCACTCATCCAGAAAATCGAAGATTTCGTCAAGACTTTTGATCTCGGCGACGAAATGCTGACGATGAAGAAAAACCGGCTCGAACCGAGCTTCCGACATAGTAACCTCCCATTTATATTACTTTTTTATGGAACAATATTACTGAAAATCACCGATTTGTTCAAGGCGAAATCGCGATTAGTTCGCTAGAGAACACTATGAACTTCCTTCCATAATCGCAGAATAGCTCGAGCAGATTATCGGGATTGCAGGATCACGAGGGACGATCGCTCGATGATCGAAGCCATTTCCTATCAGATCAGCGTGATCACTCTCGCCGGTCCTCGCATCTGGTTGTATCGGCATGATAGATTGCCGAGACAAACCTCAGGAGAAGCTTAGATGACCCGATTCCTCACAATGGTCGCAACCGGCGCGATGATCGGTTTGTCCACGCTCATGTCTTCCTGTAACACCTCGCCATCGAGGCAGGACCGGGAGGATTTTCAGTATCAGCGGGATACTTCGAGGAACCCGGCCTGCGCGGGCGGCTTCAGGCCCAGCAATGCTCGCTCGTGCAGCTATTGAAAGACCGGTTCGCCGTTCAGGGGTTTGGCGCATCAGGAGGGCGACATCTTGACGATCGGGCGTTGCGCCTCGACGTGATCCGGCTCGCGACCCTCAGCGCGCACGAATTTTCCCAGTCTTCGAATTGTGTCGTTTTCGCATCACTTTCCGTAGGGTTGTAAATTCCCTCTTGGCAAGGGCGAATTGCTTCGCTACAAAACGCTACCGCTTCAGATCGAACATAAGGGAGGCGTTGAATGACATCAGCAATCATCGAAGCCTTCCCGTGCGGTATGTCCCGACGCTAGGTCATATCCATTCGCGGCTCGCCCCTAGCGCGCGCGATAAGCGGTTTTTTCTCCCTTCACAGCCCGATTGATCTGACGGGATCACTTCGTCTTCCGCGTGGCTGCCTTTTAACTCTCGATTTTGAGGACCGGTTTCCGATACCGGCCGGGCTGGTTAAAATGACTCGCAAGAAGCTCGATTTCCGCGCCGACGCCTATCGTCACGTGCTCGGCTTTGTTTTTCATCATTGGCGCCACCGTGCTGTTCTGGTGGGCGTTATCATTGTGTTGGTTGCGGCCAGCACGCTTGCCGAGGTCATGGTGCCGGTGTTTTCGGGCCAGATCGTCGATACCATTGCCGGCGGTCACGCCGCCGACGGTGCGCTCAGCGCCTTCGTCGTCGTGGTGCTCGGCCTCACCAGTGTCGTGCTGCGCTGGTTCATTTTCAACGGCATCATCCGGCTGACGCTGCGCATCATGGCCGATGTGGCCAATGACGGTTTCCACAAGGTGCAGCGTTTCTCGACCGACTGGCACGCCAACAGCTTTGCGGGTTCGACGGTGCGTAAGATCACTCGCGGGATGTGGGCGCTCGACTTGCTCAACGACGTGCTGCTGGTCGCGCTGCTGCCGTCTATCGTAATGCTGGTCGGCGCCAGTATGGTGCTCGGCAGCTACTGGCCGGTCATGGGCCTGATCGTGGCTGCAGGGTCGCTTGTCTATATCGGCGTGACTGTAGCGCTTTCCATGGGCTTCGTGTCGCCGGCGGCGAGGCTTGCCAATGCCTGGGACACCAAGCTCGGCGGCGCGCTTGCGGATGCCATCAGCTGCAATTCGGTGGTCAAGGCCTTCGGGGCTGAAAACCGCGAAGAAGCCCGCTTGCGCCACGTGCTGGGCAAATGGGACAGCCGCACGCGACGGACATGGAAGCGCGGCACCTTGAGCGGCACGATCCAGGGCATCATGATGGTATCCATGCAGGCCGGCATTCTGGGGACGGGCCTGATCATGTGGCGGCAGGGGCTGGCGAGCGCCGGCGACATCACCTTCGTGCTGGCGATGTTCTTCGTCCTACAAGGTTATCTGCGCAATGTCGGCCAGGACATCCGCAACCTGCAGCGTGCCGTCAACGACATGGAGGAGCTGGTGCTGCTCGACAGGATGCCGCTCGGCATCGAGGACAGGCCGAACGCCAACTCGATTGCGATCGGCGCGGGCGAGATCGTCTTCGATCGGGTCACTTTCCAGTATGGGGCGCACCCCGACCCGCTTTACCGCGATTTTTCGGTCACCATCAAATCTGGTGAGCGCGTCGGCCTGGTCGGGCATTCGGGCTCGGGCAAGACGACTTTCGTCAAGCTCATCCAGCGCCTCTATGACGTGAACTCGGGCGCCATTCGCATCGACGGGCAGGATATCGCCGCGGTCACACAATCGAGCCTGCGCGGCCAGATCGCCATCGTGCAGCAGGAGCCGATCCTGTTCCACCGCACGCTGGCGGAGAATATCGCCTATTCCAGGCCGAACGCCTCGCGGCGCGAGATCGAGCAGGCGGCGAAACAGGCCAATGCCCACGGCTTCATCATGGACCTGCCCAAGGGCTATGAGACGATGGTCGGCGAACGCGGCGTCAAGCTGTCGGGCGGCGAACGGCAGCGTGTCGCCATCGCCCGCGCCTTCCTGGCCGATGCCCCGATCCTGATCCTCGACGAGGCGACGTCGAGCCTCGACAGCGAAAGCGAAGTGCAGATCCAGCAAGCCATGGAACGCCTGATGGACGGCCGCACGACGCTTGTCATCGCCCATCGGCTGTCCACCGTGCGGGCGCTGGACCGGCTGCTGGTGTTCGACAAGGGCAAGATCGTCGAAGAGGGCGACCACCAGGCGCTGATCCGGCTCAATGGCGGCATCTATCGCCGGCTATTCGAACGCCAGGCGCTGGAACTGACCAAGGGGCTGGTGGCTTGAATCGAAACGCCGGGGCGGCGGCTCTGGCGTTTCTTCTCCTGCATAGGCATCAGGATTGGCGGATCGCTTCTGCGATCACCTCGAATGTGGGCGAGTTCTACCGTCTGCTGGGTAGCAGAGATAATAGGCGGGATCAGCGGATGCGGCTCACGACAGGGCGAAGATCCTGACCTCCCTGCCGATGCCCTGAAGCTCGGCCATTCGTGAGGCCGATGTGACGCCGCTGTCGCGCAGGATCTCCGACACAGTGGCATCTTCGACGATCGCCTCGGTCGTCATGATCACGTTCGGGTCGGCAAGGCCCTGGACGCGGGAGGCGATATTGACCGTCTGGCCGAAGTAGTCCTGCCTGTCGTTCAGGTTGACGGCGAGGCATGGTCCCTCGTGGATGCCGATCTTCAGCAGCAGGTCTTCGCTGCCGTGTTCGGTATTCAGCCGGCGCATCGCCTCGCGCATCCTCAGCGCCGCCGCAACCGCCCGGTCCGGGCTCGGAAAGGTCGCCATCACGGCATCGCCGATCGTCTTGACGACCGCTCCGGCCTCGGTGGCGACGATCTCGTGAAGGACGCGAAAATGCGCCCGCACCAGATCGAAAGCGGCCAGATCGCCGACACGTTCGTAAAGCGCGGTCGAGCCCCTGAGATCGGTGAAGAGGAAGGTCAGGCTGGTAATCTTCAGGCGCTGGTCGACGTCGAGCGTATCGGTCCGGTAGATGTCGCGAAAGCTCTGGTTCGTCAGCAGCCGCTTGGCCGTCAGGAACGCCCGCCTGCGGCCGAGGAGTTCGTGCAGCTCATCGCCGGCAATACAGACATTCGGCACCACCCGGCGATCGGTGTGGTTCTCGAGGGTGAGCCGCAGCAAGCCGGGGCGCAGCGTCACCGTTTCATTCAGCGCATGCCCGCGGCTGATGACCATGGAAAGATTCTGGCGCTCGTCGGTCGGCTCGCCCTGCACATCGATGAACTGCGCCGAATGGGTCACCGCATCGAAGATGATGACAAATTGCGCCGGCAGCTGCAGCGAAACGAAGGCTTTCTCGCCCGGCGCCAGCTCGATCATCTCCAGCAGAATGCGGTCGAACTTCGCTTCCAGATCCTCCGGCAGGTCGACGCCGGAGCTGAAGAAAATCTGCCGGTAATATTCGAGCGGCGGCAGCCGGTCGGGCTCGTGGGCGGCAATCCTGCGCACGCGCGGGCTGACCGTGAAGGTGACCTCGACCATTTCGTCGAGGGTCGGTTCGTATCCGGCGGCGCAGAGTGCACAATGATAGGTTTCCTGGTTGACCCCCTTGAGGGTTGCGCCGCTGTCCAGCACGCCGCCGCATCCCGGGCAAAGCACGTTCCAGGTCATCTCGAATGCGCCGATCCGGGCTGCATGCAGAAAGGCGGCGATGGTTTTTTCTGCATCGAGATGATGCTTATCGGCAAAGGCGAGCGCATTGATGCGATTGAGATCGCGATCGGCGCCGTGCTTGACGACATTTTCGATGCACTCGACCGTCTCAGGGTCAGCCGCCTGTCGCAGGCTGGCAAAAAGCACGTCCATTTCGCTCATCGAACAAGTCTCTGTGCTGACAATACGGCTGATGACGTCAGTCCAGGGATGATAACACGGGCCATTCTCAATAGAAATCGACCGGCCGGATGAGCTCGTCCCCCATCGCCCGGATCCGGCGCCGCCGCCCGAAAACCGGACGGGATCGTCCGTTTTGCAGTTGCGCCACCACCCGCGAAAATCGGTGGATCTCGCGCACAAAAAGCGAGCTTCACCGCCCCCGCTTCCGCTACAGTCACTCGTTTCGGCCTCTCGGGCCTGGTCGCAAAGGAGAAACGATGGATCGTCTCATCGGCGCGGATGAAGGGGCTCGATCGGCAGGTCGGGTCGACGAGGCCGGTCTTGCGGAGGGTCTTACGCGGGATATAACCGCGATCACGATCGGCGACTGTCTATTGGGCTACAAGGCCGTGCAGCGGCGCATGCGAGGCGGCCGCTGGAACCATTTCCGTGGGCGGACGCGCGAGATCGAAAAATTGATCAGGCATCGACATGGCGAGATTGTGCCGGAGGCGGATGACGCCTTGATCTATGCCGAGGTAATCGCCGGCCTCGCCTTTGTCGAATTCAAGGAAGGGTTTGTCGAGGTGGTTCTCGGCTGGGCGGCGCGATGGCTGCCCTGGGCCGGGAAAGCCGCAATCGAGGAAATCATCTACGAGCGGACGAGAGTGCGCTTTGCTGCCCTGACCGCCGATGCGCTCGGTCACGCCTTGCATCTCAGCTACGCCGAACGCAGCGCGCTCGACATTCGCACCATCGGCGCCTTCGACGTGCCGAAGGCGAAAAGAGCAAAACTGCAGAAGGAAAAGCGGCGCCAACGCGAACGAAGCCGAAAGGAAGAGCAGCGGCGGGCCGCCGGCGCCGTTTCCAGGGCCGAATATCTCGGCAATTCCCTCAGTGCAGCCCGCCCTTGGGAGGCCTTCGGCATCAGCCGCCGCACCTGGGAGCGCCGCGGCAAACCGATGCCGGAGCCAATGCCAGACGGCGCGCCGATTTCGCTGGCCGCTTAGCGCTGCGGCTGTTCCCCTATTAGCGAGGCGGCCCGAACCAGGTGCTCATCGCTGCGTCGAGGCCATTCCCGGATCCCTCGCCTACCCATGCGACGTATCCGTCAGGCCGGATCAGCACCGCAGTCGGCGCCGCAACCGCCCCCAGCGCCGGCAGCTCCCACAGCCCATCATAGCTGGCCTCGACCAGAGGCACGCGGCCTGACCATGGCCCGGTGTCGAGGCTGCCGCGCGAGGCGAGGTTCAACAGCACCGGCCTCGCCTCTCTCAACAGGGTGAAGAGACGAAAGGGGCCGTCCGGCGTGACCAGATCGAGATCAGGCATTCGGCGGCCGAGCAGCGGATGCCCCTCGCCGAAGTCGTATCGGATGCCAAGTCCGGACATTTCGGCAGCGATCTTCTTGCGCGCCTCCTCCAGCCCAAGCAGTTCCAGCACGACCTCTCTGAGAGCCTCGGTGCGATCATCGGTCCGTTGCAGCGCGACCTGGGCCATCGTCGTGCGCAGCACGCGGGCGGCGACCGGATGGCGCTCCGCGTGATAGGTGTCGAGCAGGGCTTCGGGCGATATGCCCTTCACCACCTGGGCAAGCTTCCAGCCGAGATTGACGGCATCCTGCACACCGGTATTGAGGCCCTGCCCGCCGACCGGCGAATGCACATGCGCGGCGTCACCCGCCAGCAGCGCCCTGCCCTTGCGGTAGACCTCCGCCTGGCGCGACATATCGGTGAACCTTGATATCCACTTCAGGCCGTGGATCCCATAATCGGTTCCGCAGGCGGCGATCAGCGCTTGCTTGAGATCGTCAAGCGTCGGCTCGCCTGTGCCCCCGGCAGTCTTTTCCGTAACCATGACATTGATCGGACCTTCGCTGGCGAAGACCACCTTGCCGTCGCGGATTTCATATTCCTCGCGGCCGAAGGCATGCATGCCGAGCGCCGTGCGATGGACGCCGAGCGGCGGCTCCTCCTCCATCTCGGCCTCGGCGAGAATATTGCTGGTCGTCGCGTCCCATCCCGGAAAGGCAATGCCCGCCAGCTTGCGAACCAGGCTGCGGCCGCCATCGCAGCCGACGAGATAGCCCGCCCGCAGTGACGTACCATCGGAGAGTTCGAGGGTGACGCCGGTGTCGTCCTGCTCGAAATCAGTCAGTTCGCGGCCGCGATAGATCGTCACCGGCAACTCGCCGACCCAGCCGGCGAGGATGCGCTCGATATGCTTCTGCCGCAGCGCCAGCCCATAATTGTGCCGCGTCGGGAAATCGCTGATATCGAGCCGCGTGACCGCAAAGCCAGTGACCTGGGCGATCTGGCCTTCCGCCAGGAACCGATCGATGATGCCGCGCTGGTCGAGAACCTCGAGCGTGCGCGAACTCAGACCGCCGGCACGCGAACCGACGATCTCCTGGTTCTCGCGCCGCTCGACGACGGCGACATCGACACCCGCCAGGGCCAGTTCACCCGCCAGCATCAGCCCCGTCGGCCCTCCTCCCGATATCACGACCGCATGTTCTTTCATCCGTGAACTCCTCTGTTCACACTTCCGAGCGCAAAATCCGCCATAGCGGGCCGACCCGGCGCGTTGACCTTCCCCGATTTCGTGATCCCGGATCGGGTGCCGATTTCCCCTGTCGCAGGTTGTTCCCCCTATAAATATAAGCTCTCTAATGGTGGGAAGGACTTGCGACAGAATTTCTGCCTTGCTTCCAAAGCCCTGTTGGTTGCCGCTTGCGCGCTGTTTCGCGGTGGAGCGCGGGCGTTGAAACACGACCGGACCGGGTAGGCGCCGGATCCGACAGAGCGCCCTTCTTTCACCATTCGTTCCGGAGGACGACCGATCAAAAAGATGTCGTGACGCCTCTCACTGCGGAGCTGTCGCCTTTTGCGGAATGGTCTCGGTCGCCGGTCGCTCGGACGGATCGGCGGGATGGCCATAGAGCGTGTAAACGGCGCCCGCCAGGATGCCGAGGACGAGAAGAGCGAGCACATACGACATCATTCCGCGGATGGCCGTTTTCGGTGTTCTGTCCATCAGGGGGACCTCCAAGATAGATCAGGGTCAAAGTCGATGCGGGTGCTTTTGGTTCCGAGAATGAAAGTCTGGGGCGGCCCGTCTGCATTTGCACGGAAGGCGATGCAGATCACCAATCTCGATTTTGATTTGCAGCGCTTGGAAATCCTTCCGATCCGAGGGAAGATCATCCCGCGCTAACCTTGGGGGTTCTCATGGAAAATCACGAGCCGTTTCTGCGAGAAGCGATTGCGCTCTCGAAATCCGCGATGGCAAACGGCGATGAACCGTTTGGCTCCGTCCTTGTAAAGGACGGCGAAGTCATCCTGCGCACCGAAAACAGTGTCTTCACCGGCCACGATATGACAAACCACGCCGAGATGAATCTGGTTAAACTGGCGGCGCGGCACCACGACCCTGCTTTTCTCGCCGACTGCACGCTCTATACAAGCACTGAGCCCTGTGCGATGTGCTCCGGGGCGATCTACTGGTCGGGCATCGGCCGCATGGTGTTTGCGTGCTCGGAAACGCGGCTCGGCGAGATTGCCGGGATCGGGTTGAATGTACCCAGCCGGGCGGTGTTGCAGACCGGAGCGCGTTCCGTCACGGTGGTTGGCCCGACTAACCTCGAAGACGAAGCCGCTGAAGTCCACCAGGAATTCTGGCCGAAACATCTGGGCAAGGTTTAGGCCCAGGGCTCATTGATTTGCGCCGGAAGATGACGGCGGCTGCGATTCATTTGGCCGAAAAGAAGATGTGGGCGCATCTGTTCTGGCGGGTGGCAAGCCGACGCCCGTCCTTGACCGTTGCAAAGGCTCGCTCAGCAAAAACACATCACCGATCGCAGCCTCCTTTGGGAGGGAGCGTCGGGGTTCGTGGGCTCGATGAGCGAAGTCAGGAGAACGGGAGCGGCGAAAGATCACCGCCAAACGGAGATCCACCCCGCCACAGTGCCGCCATAGAATTCGGCCCAATCATCATTGTATAACAGGCGGATGCGAAGAATGAGATTGATGCTTCTCCTTGCTGCGGCGCTGTTCCTGACAGTGGTGCATGCCCAAGCCCAAGTTTACGCGCCGTATGACGGATACGATGAATACGACGGCTATGGCCTGGATGATCCTTACAGCCCCTATCCTCCTCCTCCCGAGTACGAGCCAGAACCTGGCTATCGGGAACCCTTTCAAGAACGTCGGGAGCCATCGACGCGCGTTGGAAGAGGAACCATCGTCATCGCCACGCGTGAGCACACCCTAATCTACACGACGTCAGCGGGTGAGCAGTTTGCCTACCCCATCGCCGTCGGCCGCGAAGGCAAACAATGGTATGGGACAACGCGGGTGGTGTCGAAACGACTGCATCCCGAATGGCGGCCAACCGCCAGCATGCGCCAGAAGAATCCAAGGCTGCCGGCAGTAGTGAAGCCCGGGCCCGCAAACCCGCTTGGAACGCGGGCGATCTACCTTGCCGACGGACTGCTGCGCATCCATGGCACCAACGATCCGTCCTCCATCGGCACCAACGCATCAAGCGGATGCTTTCGGATGTACCGCGAGGATGTGGAGGAGCTTTACGACATGATCCAGCCGGGGACCCGAGTGATCGTTCAGCGGTGATCGAATGCCCTTTATCCAACACCGTACTGGAACCTAGGCGATGCACTCAAGTTCATGCTCTCAAGCGATGCGCAGAAGCGTTTCGCCATCCGCCTCGATCTCCTCGGATAAACGGATCGCCTCTTCACCGCCGGCGGCACCACACCCTCACCCTAACGGCTTTGCGATCGGCTCCGCATCAACGCATTAAACCCGGCTTTGTTGGAGGAAGCGGCGGCTGGAATCGACCCATTTCTGTCAATCGGAGTTAGTTCGTGGATTCCAGAAAGCTGCCGCTTATCACAACAGAGCGATGCCAGCTTCGCTACCGGCGCTGTTCCGAGCCCGACAGCCCCTGCGGCGAGGCAGGTTTTCCGCTTATGGGGCTCATGCCGCACCTGGCCTTGGCAGCTTGCCACACGCGTTGGAAGAAACGGATTTCTGTGGCGATGGTTTCGCGGAACGGATCGGTTTGGTTGAAGTAGTCGCGGTCCAGACCGAGCTTTGCACCGTCTGCATCGCCCTTGTAATAGGTGCCGAACAAATGATCCCAGATCGGGAAATAATTGGCGAAATTCTTGTCGTGATGTTCCCGCACTCGGGAGTGATGGACGAAGTGGTCGCGTGGTGACTGGATCACGTATTTGCCAAACCAGCCATGCCAGGGAATGGCACTGTGCTTGACCAGACCAATGGCGTTAAAGGTGATGGTCACGACGGCGAACTCGGCCGTTGGCAGGCCAATAAGCAGCGCCGGAACGACCATAATGGCCATGTTTATGGCCTTCTCCAGCGGATGCTCCCGCGACGAAGTCAGCCCGTTGAACTCTTCCGCTGCGTGGTGAAATTCGTGCAGCCGCCATAGCACGGGCAGCCGGTGCATCAACCTATGCTGCCAATAGCTCAAGAAGTCTGTCAGCACTAGGAACAAGAGGACATGTGCCCAGCCTGGCAACCTCCGGCCAAGGTCCAGGTGGGGGGCATCCTGAGCCGCGCGGGTGATGGCATAGGACAGACCAAAAGATGCGAGCGCTGCGAATAGTGTAATCATTCCCGTCGCCTGAAGGACGAAATAGACGATGTCGGTGATTGTGGATTTGCTGCGTTCGAAGAAAACCCGACGGAACCCGGAATTGCCGAACCCCACATAGGTGAGTTCCACCGCGAAAACCGTCAGAACCAGGCCAATGGAAATGGCGAAGCTGAGCGCCATTGCCTTACCATTCAGATAATAAGTATTGTAAAAAAAGCTTCCAAGCTTGTGCAGGCAGTATTCGACCAGCACCATGGCACTGCTCCAAACACGAACCCGTACAGCTTAGTCCTGACGATGCGCTTTTGGCAGATTGCTCAAAGGACGATCGGGGCGTCCTTTTTATGTATTACCAGTGGTGGAGGTGCAGTCCCGGAGGCATGCAAGAGGGTAGAGGAGCACTGCGAAAAATTTCAACTGGCCGAAAGGCTCATAATAAAGAACTATCAAGACGGGAACAAAAGGCTATGTACGGTTCGATGCGCGTTAGCATAGGGATGTAGGGTAAGTTGATGTTGTGTCGGGTCACGCTGGATCCTCGCTGAACTCAGCGCCTGCGCCACGCTGACGGCCATCGACGGCGACACGCCAAGCGCGATGGGCAAAACATGCGATTGCTGGGGGAAGGCGTTCCATTCGTCAGCGGCATCGACACGCCGGAAATCGGGAGCCACGCAAAGTGTCTCAAGGAACGGAAGCTGGCGTTGATTGCCAAGGGAAGGCTGAAAGAACTTTTGGCTAAAAGGGATTGCGCGTCGTCTTCAGCGGCGCGGTGGACCGGACGCCATCGCACCGACCGCTCGTCAACATCTATCGACTGAGTGGGGAAGAGATCGGAGCCAAGATGCTCCGGAAGGGATTCGCTCGGACATGGAGCCCGCTCAACGAAACGATTGGTGTGATTAATCCACGAAATACTTCGTGTTTGCGATCCTGCTTGATCAGGCGCGATTCAGCCCTACCCTTCGCTTGCCAGGCAAATGAGGCTGTCATGATCCCATCGCCAATAGCACAGGCGCAGAACGTGCTGAATCACGCCGAAGTGGCCCGTTGCCAGCGGGTCTTCGATCACGTCGTATCGGTGAAGCAGATCACCTCGGATCCGCAGCGCCAGGACCTCGCCTGTCGGATTATCCAGTCGTATCAACATGGCGTGAAGGATGAGGACAGTTTGTTGAGCCTGCTTATCGATGTTCGATCGTAGATCCGGACCACGTACTCCACGCCCCCTTTAATCTTGCCGGCCTTGCATCGTCTGGCGATGGAAATCCGAGAAGCCGTTCATACTCGGCTTCCGGAGCGCCGTAACAACCATCTGCAACATCGAGCAGAATCTGGCGGTCCAAAATCTTGACGTTCCCTCGCGTCGACTTGATGGCGCGCATGCCCTCGAGGATATGCAGATGGTCGGTTACACCAGACCGCCTGACGCCAAGCATCAACGCCAAAAACTCGTGAGTAACAGGCATATCGTCCACGAGAAGACGGTCATGGCACATAAGCAGCCATCTCGCGAGACGCTGGTGCATGTTGTATCGGCCCGCCGCCAAAGCCGAGTAAGCCAGTTGCAGCTCCCGCGTGTGGACATAGCGGAGAAACATTAGACGAGTTGGTTCGTCGCGCAAGAGGGGCAGGAAGCGGCTGGTGGGCAGTTCCAGCCCTACCCCTGAAATCTGCATGAAAGCGCGGTTTGGCATCCGATCGACGCCGAGCACCACCGGATATCCGCTCATCCCCTCGTATCCAATCTGACCTACCTCGATGCCTATTCCGTTCGAAGCCGCGGCTACCATTGAAGCCAGGCCGCTCTCGATAAAACAAACTTGCTCAATTGGTCGATTGGGTTCAACAAGCGTGCGACGGACTGGAAGATCAACACGCTTCAGGTCTGATGCGATAAGATCAAAGGCCTCCTCTGGAAGCCTTCGCAGCAACTTGTTCCTGGTATCTTTTTGCGCAATTTTTGTCACAGCGTCGCCTCCGTGTGACTGCGTTGGCATACGTCCTTTGCCGATTCAGGCCATTCGCCCTCCTAAACGCACGAGCGAGGAAATCGATACGGTTGTAATTCAAATTGCTAATATGCTCCACCCAGCGGAACTTGCATGTGAAAACTTGGTTTGGCGACAACTGCAGGGGATGCCACCTGTGTAGCCAGGCCTGGAAAATGCCTCGTTCTCAGTCGCCAATTTGCAGGTGATTGCCAGACGCGGGAGCGGCTGGAGATGGGGAGTGCAGGCCGTTGCCGACCTACTATTTTTATATCCAACACGCTGATCACGTCGTGACTGATCCAGACGGTGAGACATTCCTGGACTTGGAAGCAGCAAGAGAAGAGGCCGGTGAAGCTCTCAGAGAGCTCGTTGGCAGGGCCATCCTATCCAATCAGAAAGAACTCCCGCAGGCGATCGAGATTCGGGACGCCCATGGTCAACTGGCTGCCGAAGTTCATATCGATGCGGCGATAC
This sequence comes from Rhizobium sp. NXC14, assembly GCF_002117485.1. Taxonomy (NCBI): domain Bacteria; kingdom Pseudomonadati; phylum Pseudomonadota; class Alphaproteobacteria; order Hyphomicrobiales; family Rhizobiaceae; genus Rhizobium; species Rhizobium sp. NXC14. The sequence continues at coordinate 2,132,349 of NZ_CP021030.1, read as the reverse complement.
CCCAGATCGCGCATCGAAACAGAGATCGATAGCGCCGCTATCCCAATTATCAGTTGATCTTCAAGGGAATACCGATTGCGTCTGGAACGGTTTTGCGCCGTCCGTCCGTTGCTATCTCGCCCGCTCCTGGGCCGCGTCAGTTTCATCCGCGAGGCGGCGCTTGGCGGCGGCCTCGATCTAAGTCGATCGGCGGCCGAGGGGCTCCCGTTTCATATTTGAGCGGCTGGTCAGGGCCAATAGGCAACGTCCTGATCGGCGCATTCCTCCGGGCTCAATTCATTCCCCAACTCGCGCCAGTAGATTGGAGCGATCTTGTCGCAGTAGGTCTTGGGATCCAGCCCGAACGGCCTGCGGCCCGAACGGCAGTGGAACCTTATGCGTTGAAAGAACCGTTCGCAGAATTCCTCTTTGGTCATGCAAATAAACTTCGCGGGGCCGAAGATCGTTTCAACTGAAGGTGCAGCAGCGCGGAACCTACCGGGCGACCCCACACGCGCGAAGTTCGGCACGGAGCATATTCCCGGCCTTGCCGATGAACGCGCTGACGGCCCCGTGGGCGGCAAGCCGGAGTATGCGGGCGTCATTGAAACCGATGTCGGCGGCGGTCGCAGCGTTCCAATTTGTAACGGTGCCTTCGACCTTTGGACCGACAGTTTTTCCGGCCGCCGTAGCCGCTTATTTTTCTTGGAGTTTTTTGGTGAGAGCGTCGGGGTTCGAACCCGAGACCTACTGATTAAAAGTCAGTTGCTCTACCGGCTGAGCTACGCTCTCCCTCTCCGCGGGTGAGGCACCCCGGCGGGAAGTGGGCGGAACATAGGCAGGTGACCCATTGCGGTCAACCGAAAAATTCGGCTTTTTGCAAAGGTAGGGCACATTTCTCTGGCGCGCAAAGGCAGATTTCTCGCCCACGCAAAAAGGTGATTGGCAATCCCGCGCCTGCGACGCTAGGAACGGGACGCGTATTGCAGCCGGAGAGAATGCGTGTCGATTGCCGATATTTCCCTGTGGAGCGCGTTGTTGGCAGGGGCGCTTTCCTTTCTTTCGCCCTGCGTGCTTCCCCTCGTCCCTCCCTATCTCTGTTACATGGCCGGCATATCGGTCGAACAGTTCCGCGGCGGCGGCGCGGTGGCAGTCTCGCCTGATATCAGGCGCGGCGTGCTGTTTTCGGCGCTGCTCTTCACGCTCGGCTTTGCCACCGTCTTCGTGGCGCTCGGCGCCGGTGCGTCGAGCATCGGCATGGCGCTTCGCCAGCATCTCGACCTGCTCTCCAAGGTCGGCGGGCTTGTTATCATCGTCATGGGGCTGAATTTCCTCGGTCTCTTCCGAATCGGCCTGCTTGCCCGGGAGGCGCGCTTCCAGGGCGGCGGCAAGCCGGCGACGCTGACGGGCGCCTATGTCATGGGCCTCGCCTTCGCCTTCGGCTGGACGCCCTGCATCGGTCCGGTGCTCGGCGCCATCCTCGGCGTCGCCGCCTCGCGCGAGACGGTCGTCTCCGGCGCCGGGCTGCTTGCCATCTATTCGCTGGGTCTTGCTATCCCCTTCTGGATCGCCGCCGGCTTTTCCGGCGCCTTCATGCGCTTCCTGTCACGCTTCCGCCGCCATCTCAGCACGGTGGAAAAGGTGATGGGCGGCTTCCTCATCCTCACCGGCCTCGCCTTCCTGTTCGGCTGGGTCAGCGATGTGGCGATCTGGTTCCAGCAGACCTTTCCGATCCTGATGCAAATCGGCTAGAAGAGATTCTTCCCCGCCAACCATCCCGCGCAACCGGACTTTTCCTTGGCCGACATCATCAGCCTGCTGCTGCCGTTCTTCGGCCTGATCCTGATCGGTTATGCCGCCGCCAAGGCGACGAAGCAGCCGGCCGAGGCGCTCGGCTGGCTGAACACCTTCATCATTTATGCCGCCCTGCCCGCTTTGTTCTTCAAGCTCGTCTCGCGCACGCCGATCGAAGAACTGACGCGGATCGATTTCATCGTCACCGATATCGCCGCGACCTATGCGGTCTTCATCCTGCTCTTTGTTATCGGCCGTTTCGTGCGTGGCAATCCGCTTGATGAATGCACCATCCAGTCCTTTGCCGGCGCCTATGGCAATATCGGTTATATGGGGCCGGGGCTGGCGCTGCTGGCGCTCGGCGAAGGCGCTGCAGTGCCGGTGGCGCTGATCATCTGCTTCGAGAACGCGCTGCATTTCATCGTGGCGCCGGCACTGATGGCAGCCGCAGGCGACGACAAGCGTTCGGCTGGCCGGCTTGCCGCCGACATTGCCCGCAAGGTGGCGCTGCATCCCTTCATCCTGTCGACGGCGGCAGGCTTTGCGGTCGCCGCCTTCCACATCGATCAACCGCTGGCGTTCCAGCGGCTTGTCGACTATCTCGCCCAGGCTGCCGCACCCTGCGCCCTCTTCGCCATGGGCGTGACGCTGGCTCTGAGGCCGCTGAAGCGGATTCCGGCAGAAATCTCCTATATCGTACCGGCGAAGCTGATCCTGCACCCGATCGCGGTTTTCCTGGCGCTGACTATTATCGGCGGTTTCGAGCCGGTCTGGATCCAAGCGGCCGTGCTGCTCGCCTGCCTGCCGACGGCGACCAATGTCTTCGTCATCGGCCAGCAATATGGCGTCTGGCAGGAACGCGCCTCGGCGACGATCCTGATCACGACAGTGCTTTCGGTGGCCAGCGTTTCGCTCTGGCTGATCGCGATCCGCTCAGGCCTTCTTCCGCTTCAGCTTTTCCTTTAAGCTATCGGGAATATCGCGGAAGCCCCGGCCGGGCTCGATGCCCTCGCGCATCAGGAGGTTGCGCAGCGGCGGAATGGCCGAGAGGATATGCAGGCCGGCAGCGCGCAGCATCTGAACGGGGAGGAAATCCGAGAGCAGCGAGCGGTTGAGCAGATCGACGCTCGCCGTGCGCGTCATGATGTCGGCGCGGCGACGGCGGTCGAAGCTTTCGCCGGCATCGGCCGGCAGCGGCAATTCCGCCCGGTCGCAGAGGATATCGGTGAGAGCCATGATATCGCGCAGGCTGAGGTTCAGCCCCTGCGCCCCGATCGGCGGGAAAACATGGGCGGCCTCGCCGATCAGCGCGATGCGCCCTTTGCCGAAACGATGAGCCATCATGCCAGAGAGCGGCCAGACCTGCACACCTTCCTCAACGCTCACCTTGCCCAGCATGGACTGCATCTGGGTCTCGACGAGAGAGCCCAGTTCGGCCAGCGGCAACTCCATGCGGGCGGCCGCATCGGCGGGATCCTGCACCCAGACAAGGCTGGAGCGGCTACCGGGCAGCGGCACCTGGGTGAAAGGGCCGTGTTTGGTGTGGAATTCACTGGAGATATTTTGGTGCGGCAGCGAATGGGCGAAGTTCAGCACCATCGCCGATTGCGGGTAGGACCAGTTGCGCACGCCGATACCTGCCGCCTCGCGCAGCTTCGAGCCCCGGCCGTCGGCGCCAACGGCAAAATCGGCCGTCAGCACCTCGCCGCCGGCAAGCGTGAGCGACACTCGCTCGGCGGAGATGTCGATCGACTCGGCCATATCGGTGAAGCGGGTGATATTGCCCTCGCCGGCCGTGGCCGCTTCGAGGATATCGGTCAGCACCTTGTTGGGGAAATTATAGCCGAAGGCATCAAGACCGACCTCGGCGGCGCGGAAGGTGGTCGTTGGCGCGCGCAGCAGCCGGTCGGTGCCGTCGATGATTCGCATGCTGGTCAGCGGGGCTGCCGCCGACCTCAGTTTTTCCCAGAGCGTCAGGCGATCGAGGAAGCGGATCGACTGATCCATCAACGCCGTGGTGCGCTGGTCCTCCTTTGCCGCAACAGGAGCCACCAGAGCCACGCTGCGGCCGCCGCGGCCAAGCGCAATGGCGGCGATCATGCCGGCGAGCCCGCCACCGATCACCGCGATTTCGAATGTCTTCATGCTATATTCCGCCATCGTAAAACGGCGGACCCGTCGCTTATGCGGCCGGCTTCGCCTGACGGCGCCAACTATAGCCCTTGCCGGCTTCGGCGTCACGCACCGCCGGCTGATAATGATGGGGAATGGCGGGCAGACGATTTTCGGCGAGCCGCTTCAGCGCCGTGGCGTTGGTGACGGCAAAGCTGTCGATGCCAACACGCAGCATCAGCGGCACCTGATCGATCAGCACGTCGCCGACGGCGCGCAGCTCGTTGCCGTAACCCAGACGCTGGCGCAGCAGCGAGGCATGGCTGAAGGCGCGGCCGTCGTTGAAGGCGGGAAAGGCGACCGCCACGATTGCAAGGCGGTCGAGGTAGGGCTCGAGCCGGCGCACGTCGTCTGCCGGCTTGATCAGCACGCCGAGGCCGACATCGTTGCTCTCGTCGGCCCTGGCGATAAGCTCGTCGAGGCCGAGCAGCGGCTTCTGCTCGCCTGTTGCCTTCACCTCATCGGTTTCGATCACCCAAGGATCGTTGTCGACAAAACCGGTTTCTCTCCAGATCTTCGTCATCATCCCCTCCTTATGCCGCTTCGGCGGCCGAGCCGTAGAGCGCATCCTTGAAAGGCTGCGGCCCGACGCGGCGATAGGCGGCGAGGAAGGTTTCGGACGGATCAAGCCGCAGGCCGAGATAGGTGTCGACGATCGTCTCGATCGCATCCGTCACCCGGTCCGGCTCGAAGCCGCGGCCGATGATTTCGCCGATCGAGGTATGTTCGTCGCCCGAACCGCCAAGCGTGATCTGGTAGAGTTCTGCGCCCTTCTTCTCGACACCGAGCAGGCCGATATGGCCGACATGGTGATGGCCGCAGGCATTGATGCAGCCGGAGATCTTGATTTTCAGCTCGCCGATCTCTGCCTGGCGCTCGGGACTGCCGAAACGGCGGGAGATTTCCTGCGCCACCGGAATGGAGCGCGCATTGGCGAGCGCGCAGTAATCCAGCCCCGGACAGGCAATGATATCAGTGATCAGGCCGGCATTGGCTTCGGCCAGTTTGATGGCGACGAGGCCGCGATAGACGGCTTCGAGATCGGCCAGCGCCACATGCGGCAGGATCAGGTTCTGCTCATGGCTGACGCGGATTTCGTCGAAGGCATATTCCTCGGCAAGATCGGCGACCGCATCCATCTGCGCGTCGGTGGCATCGCCCGGGATGCCGCCGATCGGCTTCAGCGAGATCGTCACCATGCCGTAATCGGGGTTCTTGTGCGGCTGCACATTCTGCTGCACCCAGCGGGCGAAAGCCGGATCGGCCTTCTTCCAGCGGGCGAGGTTTTCCCAGCCTTCGGCGCGCTCGGGCAGATCAGGCAGCGCGAAATAGGCGGCGATTGCCTCGACATCCTTTTCCGGCAGCTTGAGCTCCGTATCCTTCAGCGAGGCGAATTCGGCTTCAATCTGGCGCGTCAGCTCCTCGGTTCCGGTCTCATGCACGAGGATCTTGATGCGAGCCTTGTACTTGTTGTCGCGCCTTCCGTGCAGATTGTAAACGCGTACGATCGCCGTGGTGTAGGAGAGCAGGTCTTCCTCGGGCAGGAAGTCGCGGATCAGCTTGGCGATCATCGGCGTGCGGCCCTGGCCACCGCCAACATAGACGGCAAAGCCGATCTCGCCCTTGTCGTTCTTCTTCAGGTGCAGGCCGATATCATGGACCTGAATGGCGGCGCGGTCGCGCTCGGCGCCGGTCACGGCGATCTTGAACTTGCGCGGCAGGAAGGAGAATTCCGGATGAACGGACGACCACTGGCGCAGGATTTCCGCATAGGGCCTGGGATCTGCGATCTCGTCGGCGGCAGCCCCGGCGAAGTGGTCGGCGGTAACGTTTCTGATGCAGTTGCCCGAGGTCTGCAGAGCATGCATCTCGACGCTTGCCAGATCGGCCAGCGCATCGGGAATGTCCGACAGCTTCGGCCAGTTGAACTGCAGGTTCTGGCGCGTGGTGAAGTGGCCATAGCCACGGTCATAGGTGCGGGCGATATGGGCGAGCATGCGCAGCTGGCGCGCGCTCAGCGTGCCGTAGGGAATGGCGATGCGCAGCATATAGGCATGAAGCTGCAGATAGACGCCGTTCATCAGGCGCAGCGGCTTGAACGCATCCTCGGCCAGCTCGCCGGAAAGGCGGCGCTGAACCTGGTCGCGGAACTGCTCGACGCGCTCGCTGACAAAGGCATGATCAAATTCGTCGTAACGGTACATCGTCTTCCTCAGACTGCAATGAATTCGGGATCGGCAGGAGCGTAGCCCGGTGCGTATTCCATGGTCGGCCCTTGCGCGCGGATGCGCTCGCGAAGGCGAAGCGGCCACAGAATGCCATTGGTTTCCTGAACGTCGACGACGGCCACGTCAACGACCTCATTATCGGCATAGGACTTTTTGCCAATCGCTTCCAATGCTTCGACGGCTTCGTTGTGACGGGCGACAAGCGCCTCCTGCAGCGAGGTCGACCATTTGCCGTTGGCATCCAGCCAGACGGCAATGCCGTCCGTCAGCCGGTTGGCGGTCAGGACCTTGTCACCCATATTCAGCTCCTCGCAAGTTCCTCAAGCCGGGCGTTCTCGCGCATCAGCGGCTCGGACAGTTCGAAATTGGCGCCGGCGACCGCATCGCCGATAATGACCATCACAGGGCCAGTCAGCTCGTCGCGGTGCTGCAGATCGGGCAGATCGGCAAGGGTGCCGTGCAGCAGCCGGCGCTCGGTGCGGCTGGCATTCTCGATGACGGCAACCGTGGTCTCCGCGGGAATGCCGGCCTGCATCAGCCGCTCGGCGACCGAGGCGGCAACCGTGCGGCCCATGTAAACGGCGATCGTCGCGCCCGAGACGGCAAGGCTTGCCCAATCGGGCAGCACGTCGCCGGTGAGATCATGGCCTGTCGTGAAGACGAGCGAGGAGGCGACGCCGCGGAGCGTCAGCGGCAGCTCGAAATCGGCAGCGGCAGCGAAGGCCGAGGTGATGCCGGGCACGACCTCATAGGTGACGCCGGCGGCGCGCAACGCCGCCATTTCTTCCCCTGCCCGGCCATAGACCAGCGGATCGCCCGATTTCAAGCGGACGACGCGCTTGCCCTGACGGCCTAGTTCGACGAGAAGCTCGTTGATCTCTTCCTGGGACTTCGAATGGCAGCCCTTGCGTTTCCCGACGGAAAGCCGCTCGGCATCGCGGCGGCCCATATCGACGATTGTCTGCGGCACGAGCGCATCGTAGACGATGACATCGGCTTCCATCATCACGCGTTGGGCGCGCAGCGTCAGCAGATCTTCAGCCCCCGGACCGGCGCCGACAAGCCATACATGGCCGGCGACCTTGTCCACTGAACCCAGCAGCCGGTCGGCAGCGTGGCGGGCCTGCGGCAGGTTGCCGTTGGTGACTGCGTCGGCAACAGGGCCGGAGAAGAACCGGCGCCAGAACACCCGGCGGGAGACGCCACGCGGAACGATCTGTTCGACCGATTTGCGATAGCTCGTCGCCAGCGCGGCCAGGCGCCCGAGCGAAGGAGAGAGAAGCTGGTCGATCTGGGCGCGGATCATCTGCGCCAGCACCGGCCCTGCCCCTTCAGTTCCGATCGCAACGGCGACCGGAGCGCGATTGACGAGCGCCGGCGTGAAGAAATCGCAGTAATCGGGCTGATCGACGGCATTGGCCGGGATCTTCGCGGCACGCGCGGCGTCGACGATGCGGCGATCTTGGGCCTCATCGCCGGTGGCGGCAAAGACCAGGGCCGCACCCTCGACCTGGCCGGCGGAAAAGCCGGCGCGCACCGTCTCGATGCGATTGGCGATCAGGAAAGCATGATAATCGGCTTGCGGCCGGTCGGTATAGGCGACGATCCTTGCCCTCGTGTTCAAGAGCAGCCGCACCTTGGCGAAAGCCTCGTCGCCATTGCCGAAGACAGCCGTCTTCTGGCCTTCCACGCGAAAGAAGGCTGGAAATACCGAAAGCTGCTCAGTCTTGGGAGACATTACCAATCCACTTCGAAGTTGCCAGAATATGCCCGTGATCGACAAGCGATTGAAGGAACAGAAATCCGAAAGCCCCGGCAAGCGCGTATTCTTTTGCTCGCCTCATCGGGGATTTGAGAAAAGTCAACCGTGCTGACGACAACCACCTGTTCCCACTCTCTTTGTTGCATTGCAGTGTAAAGCCTGTGACAAACGACGTCCAGCGGCGTTTGCCGCATTTCGCTCGTGCCGCCAAGACGATAGACTGAAAGAAAAACCGGAGACACCAATGGCTGACAAGACCATCGCCGCCCGCCTGCTTTCGGTCATCGAGGAGGATATCCTGCCGCTGACCGAGCGCGGCGTCTCCTTGGGCAACAAGGTGTTCGGCGCGGCAATCCTGCGCAAATCCGATCTATCGCTCGTCGTCGCCGAGACCAACAACGAGCTCGACAATCCGCTCTGGCATGGTGAGGTGCATACGCTGAAGCGCTTCTACGAGCTTGGCGACAAGCCGGCGACCAAGGAGCTGATCTTCCTGTCGACGCACGAACCCTGCACCATGTGCATGTCGGCGATCACCTGGGCGGGGTTCGACAATTTCTACTATTTCTTCAGCCACGAGGACTCGCGCGACGCCTTCGCCATTCCGCATGATCTCAAGATCCTGAAGGAAGTCTTCGGGCTTGAACCCGGCGGCTATCGCAGGCAGAACGCCTTCTGGAACAGTTTTGCAATCGCCGATCTGGTCGAGACCGAGGAGGTTTCTCGGAAAACGGCGCTGAAGGCGCAGACCGCCCGCATCAAGGCGCGCTACGACACGCTGTCTTCCACCTATCAATCGTCGAAGAGCGACAACGACATTCCCCTGAACTGAGGCCGCCAACCGAGGCAACATGGAACCTTCGAAAGATATTTCGCGACTGATCGATATCATGGCGGCGCTGCGCCATCCCGAGACCGGTTGCCCCTGGGACATCGAGCAGACCTTCGAAACGATCAAGCCCTATACGATCGAGGAAGCCTATGAGGTCTCCGACGCGATCGAGCGCGGCGATATGGACGATCTTTGCGATGAACTCGGCGACCTGTTGCTGCAGGTGGTCTTCCACGCCCGCATGGCCGAGGAAGCCGGCGAATTTTCCTTCGGCGACGTGGTCAACGCCATCACCACCAAAATGATCCGCCGCCACCCGCACGTCTTTGCCCGCTCGGCCGCCGATACACCTGATGCAGTGAAGATCCAATGGGACGAAATCAAACAGGCCGAAAAACGCGAGCGCGCCGAGCGCCGGGCCAGGCGCGGCATCACCGAGGATTTCAAGGGTGGCTTCCTTGGCTCGGTGCAGCGCAGTTTTCCGGCTCTGACCGAGGCGCTGAAGCTGCAGGAACGCGCCGCCAAAGTCGGCTTCGACTGGTCGGCCCCCGAGCCGATCCTCGACAAGATCGAGGAAGAGATCGGAGAATTAAGGGCGGCACTTCGCGACGGCGACCGCGCCAAGGTTAGCGACGAACTCGGCGACCTTATCTTCGCGGTCGTCAATATCGGCCGGCATGTCAAGACTGACCCGGAACAGGCGTTGCGCGGTACGAACACCAAATTCCGTCGTCGCTTCAATCATATAGAACAGGTTCTTGAAGCGGAAGGCGAAACGCTTGAGGATGCGACGCTTGAGCGGATGGAGGAAATCTGGCAGGCGGCCAAGGCGATCGAGCGGGCTGTGACGGCTGGGGGTGGGTGAGGCATTGCCACGAGTCCCTTCTCCACAGCGCTGAGAAGATGCCGACAGGCAGATGAGGGCGAGCGACGATAGGAGCGAGGCACTGAGCGCAAGCGAAGGGCAACAATGGATGCTCTGCTGTGCGGCCCCCTCATCCGACCCTTCGGGCCACCGCCTGGGGTCGAGCCGCGGGTCTCGACCCGTCCTTCGGACCCCCGCTGGGGAAAAGGGAAAAAGCCCGCCTTACCGCTCCCAATCCTCTTTAGCAGGCTTCGGGCCGTTGCCGATGCGTCGCTCGAGCTCCGCGGCCTCGGTTTCGGACAGGCGCAGATCGAGCGTGATCGAGCCGTCCTCATTGTCCTCGCGGCCGTCGACGATCGCGTGGTCGTAGAGCCAGGGCAGCAGCGCCAGCTTGTCGACGGGAAGGCGGATCGTGGTTTCGGTCATCACGCCGGAGAGCCTACGGCTGATCTCTTCCATCAGCGTGTCGACGCCCTCGCCGCTGACGGCCGAAGCGGCGATGACGTTACTGGCGCCGGCCGCCCTCTGCACCATGGCGTCGTGAACCTCAGGCTCCAGCCGGTCGATCTTGTTCCACACCTCGATCAGCCGCTTCTCCGCTTCGGCCTCGTCAATGCCGAGGTCGCCGAGAATGCGCATCACATCGGAGCTCTGCGCCTGGTTGTCGGGATCGGACATGTCGCGGACGTGCAGGATGAGGTCGGCTTCCAGCACCTCTTCCAGGGTGGCACGGAAGGCGGCGACGAGATGGGTCGGCAGGTCCGAGATGAAACCGACTGTGTCGGACAGAATGACGGTGCGGCCATGCGGCAGCTTCATGCGGCGCAGCGTCGGGTCGAGCGTGGCAAAGAGCATGTCTTCGGCCAGCACGCCCGCGCCGGTAATGCGGTTGAAGAGAGTCGATTTGCCGGCATTGGTGTAACCGACGAGCGCCACGATCGGATGCGGCACCTTGCGTCGCTTCGCCCTGTGCAGCTGGCGGGTGCGCACGACCTGCTCCAGCTCGCGTTCGAGCTTGATGATGCGGTCCTGCAGCAGCCGCCGGTCGGCTTCGATCTGGGTTTCGCCGGGGCCACCCATGAAACCGCCACCGCCGCGCTGGCGTTCGAGGTGGGTCCAGCTGCGGACCAGCCGGCCCTTCTGGTAATTCAGATGGGCCAGATCGACCTGCAGCGTGCCTTCCTTGGTGGAGGCGCGGCGCCCGAAGATTTCGAGGATCAGGCCCGTGCGGTCGATAACCTTGGCGTTCCATTCCTTTTCAAGATTGCGCTGCTGTACCGGCGTCAGCGGATGATCGACGATGACGAGACCGGAATCGCGCTCATCCAGCAGCGCCTTGATCTCCTCGATCTTGCCGGTGCCGAGCAGCGTCGCCGGTCTCGGATCGTTGACCGGAACGATAGATCCGTTGACGACGTCGAGGTCGATCGCTTGGGCAAGGCCCGTCGCCTCTTCCAGCCGGCTTTCCGGGGTGCGGGTCGAGGCCGATTCGGTCTGGCCGCCGCGGTTGCGCGATTTCAGAACCGGCACGACGACGGTCGCGCGCATATCGTCCCTGTGCTTGGCGGCCTCAGGGATGATCGAATCGTTCTTGGTATCGCGTGTCGAAATGACGGCTGATCCTGTTAGGACGCGGCTTCTTCACTCTCGAACATCTGCATCGGCTGACCGGGCATGATCGTCGAGATCGCATGTTTATACACGAGCTGCGAGTGGCCGTCACGGCGAAGCAGAACACAGAAATTATCGAAGGAAGTAACAACGCCGGTGAGTTTCACGCCGTTGATCAGAAAGATTGTCAGGGAAATCTTTTGCTTGCGAACAGTATTGAGAAATAAGTCCTGCAGATTCTGAGAACGTTCCGCCATCGCGCCGCTTCTTTCTTTATTGCCGACCCGAGTTGGCCGGTAGAATATCAATCAACCTCTCCATGCAAGACCGGCAGCACCCTCGTTCCGCCAGTCCAGCAAATCTTGGTATCAAATCGCAATCTTTTCCGCAACGTCGAAAAAGGCTTCGCGGATTTTCTGCGAGACACTGCCCGGATGGCCGTTGGCAATAGGCAGGCCATCGACGGAAACGACCGGAAAACAGATGCTTGTGGCTGCAGTGAGGAAGACCTCGCGGGCCGCGAGCATTTCGGAAACAGAGAAATTCCGCTCTGCGATCGGCAATCCGAGCTTGGCCGCGACATCGATCAAAGTGGTGCGGGTGATGCCCCGCAGGATGCCGTGTTCGGCCGGCCGAGTTATCAGCGTTCCATCCGAATCGACCATCCAGACATTGGTCGCCGCCCCTTCTTTTACCATGCCGTCGCCGTCGACATAGATCGCCTCCTGAGCGCCGGCTTCCTTGGCCTGCTGGCGGGCCATGGCATTCGGCAGCAGGCCGACGGATTTGATGTCAACGCGGTCCCAGCGGTTGTCGGTGACAGTGATCGCCTTGATGCCGTTGGCATTCTTGGCGGCGATGATCTTCGGATCGGTGCTCTTTGCGGTGATGACGAGCGAGGGCGGCGTGCCCTCGGCCGGGAAGACATGGTCGCGGCGGGCGACACCGCGCGTCACCTGCAGGTAGAAGAGCCCGTTGCGGACATGGTTGCGGCGCAGCGTCTCGCGAATAACCTGCGTCAGCGCCGCCCGGCTCATCGGCCAGGCGATGCTGAGTTCCCCGAGCGAACGGTCGAGACGGTTCAGATGGCGGGTAAGGTCGACGATATAGCCGTGGCGGATCTCGCAGACCTCATAGACGCCGTCGGCGAATTGATAGCCGCGGTCCTCGATATGCACGCTCGCATCGGAATGCTTGACGTAACGGCCATTCACATAAGCGATTCTCGGCATGGGAAACTGATCTTCTGGGAAGCGATAGAGGGATACGGCGCGGCCTCTGCCGCGCCTGCTAGATCAAATAGTCGAGCATGATGTTACCCGAAAACCGCTGACACTTTTCGGCATCGTGCTCTAGACACCAAGCGATTTCAGCTTGCGGTGCAGCGCGGAGCGCTCCATGCCGACGAACTCGGCGGTGCGCGAGATATTGCCGCCGAAGCGGTTGATCTGGGCGATCAGATAATCCTTCTCGAACATCTCGCGGGCTTCGCGCAGCGGCAGCGTCATGATGTGATAATCGTTCTTGGCCGAAACCTTGGGCAGCATGTCGCCGAGGTCGGTCGGCAGCATGTCGGCGGTGATCGGCGTATCGGGGCCGTCGGTGCGGGCAAGGATCATCAGCCGCTCGATATTGTTGCGCAACTGGCGGATGTTGCCCGGCCAGTCATGCGCCTGCAGCACCGCCATGGCATCGTCGCCGATGCGGCGCGGACGAATGCCGGCCTGCTCGGAAATCTGGCGCATCAGCTGATCGACGAGGAAGGGAATGTCCTCGCGCCGCTCGGCAAGCTGCGGTACGCGCACCGGCACGACGGCCAGGCGATGATAGAGATCCTCGCGGAACCAGCCTTCAGCAATGCGGCTTTCGAGATTATAGGCGGTCGAGGAAATGATGCGGACGTCGACCTTGACGCGCTTGGATCCGCCGACCCGCTCGAACTGCTGATCGACAAGCACACGCAGGATCTTGTTCTGGGTCTCGCGCGGCATCTCGCCGACCTCGTCGAGATAGAGGATGCCGCGATGGGCTTCCTCGAGTGCGCCGATCTTGCGCGCCTGGCCGGGCGTGCCCTCGGTGCCGAAGAGCGCCACTTCCATGCGATCGGGCGTGATGTTGGCGGCGTTGAGCGCGACAAACGGGCCGTTGGCGCGGGCCGACTTTTTGTGGATCATTCGCGCTACCAGCTCCTTGCCGGAACCGGACGCGCCGAGGATCATGATGCGGCTGTTGGTCGGCGACACTTTCTCGATCGTCTGGCGCAGCTGCGAGACGGCGACCGAGGTGCCGATCAGCTCCAGGGCGTCGCCGGTGCGCCGCTTCAGCTCGGAAACCTCGCGCTTGAGCTTCGAATTTTCCAGAGCGCGTTCGGCGATCAGGATCAGCCGGTCGGCCTTGAAGGGCTTTTCGATGAAATCGAAAGCACCGCGCTTGATTGCCGAGACCGCGGTTTCGATGTTGCCGTGGCCTGAGATCATCACGACGGGGAGATCGGGATGACGGGTCTTTATCTCGTCGAGCAGCGATAGGCCGTCCAGCTTGCTGCCCTGCATCCAGATATCGAGGAAGATCAGCCGCGGCACGCGATCTGATATCGCCGCCAGTGCGCTGTCGCTGTCATGGGCCGTGCGTGTCTCATGGCCCTCGTCGGAGAGAATGCCGGAAACGATCTCGCGAATATCGTGCTCGTCATCGACGACGAGAATATCAGAGGCCATAAGCGCTTTCCTTGTCATTGGCTGCGGGAGCGGCGGGCGCTGGCTCCAGGCGTGGCAGATGCACGCGGATCATGGCCCCTCTTCCCCGGTCAAAATCGGCGGGCGCATCGTGCAGCTCGAGCTGCCCGCCATGTTCCTCGATGATCTTCTTGACGATGGCGAGGCCGAGCCCGGTGCCCTTCTCGCGCATCGTCATATAGGGTTCCAGGATGCTGTGACGGTTTTCCACCGGCAGGCCGCGGCCATTGTCGATGACGTCGACGGTGAAACGGTCGCGGGCCGCATCGAGCGCGGCGCGCACGAGGACCTTGCGCTCGTCGCGCTCCTCGCTCGGAACGGCTTCCAGCGATTCCACGGCATTCTTGATGAGGTTTCCGAAAGCCTGGCCGAGCATGCGACTGTCGAACAGGCCCTCCAGCGGCTTATCGCCGAACTCCGACAGGAAGGTGACGTGATGATTGCCCATCTCGCGCAGGAAGATCGCGTCGCGCAGGATTTCGCGCAGGTCGCTCGGCTCCTTGGTCGGCTTCGGCATGCGGGCGAAAGCGGAGAATTCGTCGACCATACGGCCGATATCGCCGACCTGGCGGATGATCGTATCGGTGCACTGATCGAAGACGGTGCGGTCGTCCTGGTTGATCTGCTTGCCGTAGCGGCGCTGGATGCGCTCGGCGGACAGCTGGATAGGCGTCAGCGGATTCTTGATCTCGTGGGCGATGCGCCTCGCCACGTCGCCCCAGGCCGTCGAGCGCTGGGCGATGACGAGATCGGTGATATCGTCGAGCGTGATCACGTAGGATTCGCTCATATCGCGCACTTCCTCGCGGGTGACCTGCACGCTCAGCGTTCTAACCGTGCCGCCGCGCACCAGGGCGATCTGCTTGCGGAAATCGCCGCGATGGCGCACCGCCGCCTCGGTCAGCACCTGATCGACCTCGGGCGCGATGTCCGCCAGCTGCTTGCCGAGCATCTCTTCGGCCGACAGCGCCATCAGCGTTTCGGCCGAGCTGTTGACGATGGCGATGCGGCGATCCTGTTCGACGCCGATGACGGCGGCGGTAACGCCGGACAAAACCGCTTCGATGAAGCGCCGGCGGTCGTCGACCTCGTCCTTGGCCTCGAGGATCTCGTCGCGCTGGGTACGGATTTCCGAGATCATCTTGTTGAAGGTGCGCGACAGATTGGCGACGTCGCCATCGACGGCATGCACCGGCACGACGATATCCATATTGCCCGATGCAACGCTGTCGGCCGCGGTGATCAGCAGGCGGATCGGCCGGACGATGCGGTCGGCGACGGCAATTGCCGTCCAGATCGCCGCAAGCAGCACGATCAGCGCGAAGCCGATATAGAGCACGGCGAAGGCGATCTGCAGCGAGAAGCGGTTGGCCTCCATCGAGCGATATTCGGTGGCATTTTCCTCCATCATGCGCATGGCGCCCATGACCTTGGGATCGACCGCGCGCACCGTATAGAGAAACGTGCCCTGGATGGCATCGAGCTTGATGATGGCGCCGACGAGGTTGGTGACGCCGGGCGGAATCAGCGTCGGCTGCCCGGCCGCCGCCTTTTGCAACGCGTCCTGCGGAATGGCTGGCAAAGGCTTTTCCGTGGCGATATCAGCCTGGACGACCACCGAACCGTCGCTTTCGACGAGGAAGGCGCCGAGCAGGCCGCGGCCCCTTGCCTGGCGCGTCATCAGTTCGGCGAATCCCGTCCTGTCGAGACTGTAGAGAGCGCGGTTGCGCTCCAGGTCGTTGGCCATGGAGACCGTCTGCCCCTGCAGGTAGCTGGCGTTCTCCATCATATAGGCCTGGCCGATATTGCGCGACGAGCTGACGATCGACTGGGTGCGCAGCGCAAACCAGCGATCGAGGCCGGCATTGAGCGTGATGCTGGCGAAGATGGCGACGAGAATCGCGGGCGTGATCGCGACGATCGAGAAGAGCACGACGATGCGGATGTGCAGGCGCGCGGCCGCCCGGCCCCGTGTGCGCGCCTTGAGCAGCCTTGCCACCTCGCGGGCGATCAGCGCCAGCAGCGTCAGGACGAAGAAGGAATTGACGATCACCGAAGTGACCACGACATGAGAGGTCGGCGCGATCGGCGTCAGGCCGAGCAGTATGAAGAGTGTGATCGTGGCGCAGAGCAGCGCGCCGCCGGCGAGCACGAGGCCAGGCACGGCGAAAAGGGCGCGGCGATCGGTCACCGTCGTCACCGTCTCGCCCGCCGCCGCCGGCGCTACCCCATCCTGCGTCATTCGGCCTCTCTTCAGACGGCACCCCGCCGTCCCGCTACCCGATCGAAACCAAAGAACGCCGGCTCGGCAGAGCCAGCGTCGGAAAGACTTGATCGGGAGCGAAATGTCCAAAACCCTTGCGTGACCTTTAAGCAACGCATTGTGGCGAAAATGCAACGCGGCTTGTCACGTTGTCAAGGCAAGGCACCCGCAGCGTCACAGTTTTGGCGACTCACCTAGAAGCGACGCGGCCCCTCGGGTTTGTTTCCGGCAATCGCATCGATGCGCTCCAACACATCGGCCGTGAGCTTGTGCCTGTGCGAAAGCGCCGCGAGATTGTCCTGCAGCTGGCTGGCCCGCGAGGCCCCGAGAATAACGGTCGAAACGTGGGGATTGGCGAGGCACCACAAAAGCGCGAGATGGGTGATCGACAAGCCGATTTCGTCGGCGAGTTTTGCGAGTTCGCCGACCTGTCGGAGCTGAGCGCGGCCGGCATCGCTCGACCATTTCTCCTTCAGCCATTCATAGCCGGGCAGATTCATGCGGCTGTCGGCCGGCACGCCGTTATTGTATTTGCCGGTGAGGACGCCGGAGGCGAGCGGCGACCAGATGGTGGTGCCGAGGCCGATCAGGTCGTAGAGCGGGAGATAATCGGCCTCGACCTTCTGGCGTTCGAAGATGTTGTATTGCGGCTGCTCCATGGTGGGGGGCGTGATGCGCAGGTCCCGGGCAACGGCGTAGGCTTCGGTCAACTGCTGGGCGGACCATTCCGACGTTCCCCAATAGAGCACCTTGCCCTGGGCGACGAGATCGTGCATGGCCCGGACCGTTTCCTCGATCGGCGTGTCGATATCAGGGCGGTGGCAGAAATAGAGGTCGAGGTAATCGACCTGAAGCCGCTTGAGTGCCGCATGGCAGGCATCGGTCACATGCTTGCGCGACAGGCCGCGCTGCGTCGGCTTCTCGCCTCCCCAGAAGACCTTGCTCGAGACGATAAAGCTGTCCCGGCTCCAGCCAAGCGACTTGAGCGCCTCGCCCATGACGATCTCCGACTTGCCGCTTTCATAGCCTTCGGCATTGTCGAAGAAGTTCACCCCATTGTCGTAGGCAAGCCGCATGAGGTCGACGGCGTCGCCGCCATTCACCTGCTTGCCGAAAGTGACCCATGAGCCGAAGGAGAACTCGCTCACCTTCAAGCCCGATTTTCCCAAACGACGATATTCCATCACGCAGCTCCCGCGGGTTAGAACATGGGCCGACCGTTAACCGAGGCCGGCATCACACGATCGATCGGCGACCGATCCGCATAATCTATGGCGTCCGCAAGCATATACGAGCCGCAGCCGCCAAATTGGTCGCCAACACGGATGCCGCAGCTTCGGCCGCAAAGAAAAGGGCGCTCCACGACATCAGCCGGAGCGCCCATGGCATGCTGGCGACGACAGTTGCGGCGGAAGTCGAACAGCAGCGGCGGCAGATGACGAGATTCGGAACGGATAGGCAACATGTGAGCGGATTATGGAATGCTGCCGCCCGCTGATCGAGCCGTGTCGTCCACCAGTTATCCACAGCTTATCCACAGGCGCGGCGCCGATGACCGTAGCAACTTCAATGACATTGCATGATGGCAAACAATAGCTCGCAAATACTATGTGACCGCCGGATGACACTGCGCTTTTGTTTGCCGGTGCAGATACAAATCGCGACCGAGCTTGGATAGATTAAGTTTTGTTCCCGACCGTGGCGGCGGATACTGGGGAGGAGTGGCGGTGGGCAGACGAGGAGCCCACCGCCTTTTCTTCAGGCGGTGCGGGAGCTTCTGTAGACAGAGACGCCGAGTTCTCTGATTTTCTTGCGCAGGGTGTTGCGGTTGAGCCCGAGAAGATCGGCCGCCTTGATCTGATTGCCGCGGGTTGCCGTGAGCGCGGCGAGAATCAGCGGATATTCCATTTCGGTCAGCACGCGGTCATAGAGGCCGGGCGGCGGCAGGTTGTCGCCGAAGCTGGCGAAATAGGTGCGCATGTTCTCCTCGACCGCCTGAGCGATCGTCATCGAACCATTGCGGATCGGCCCCTTGTCGATCGGGCTGTCGGGCACGTCAGAGCGCAGCTCGGCATCGATGATCTCGCGGGTGATGACATCCTGCGGATAGAGCGCCATCAGGCGGCGGATCAGATTTTCCAGCTCGCGGACGTTGCCCGGCCAGGCGTATGCCTTCATCAGTTCCAACGCTTCCTGATCGAAGCGTTTGGAGCCGAGGCCCTCCTTTTCCGCTTGCTGAATGAAATGGCGCACGAGATCGGGAATGTCCTCGGCGCGGTCGCGCAGCGGCGGCAGGCGCAGCGGCACGACGTTGAGGCGATAATAGAGATCCTCGCGGAACAGGCCCTGGTTGATCGCCTGCTTCAGGTCCTTGTTGGTGGCGGCAACGATGCGCACATCGGTGCGGATCGGCGTGCGGCCGCCAACGGTGGTATATTCACCCTGCTGCAGCACGCGCAGAAGCCGGGTCTGGGCGTCCATCGGCATGTCGCCGATTTCATCGAGGAAGAGCGTGCCGCCTTCGGCCTGCTCGAATCGGCCGGTCGAGCGGGTCTGGGCGCCGGTGAAGGCGCCCTTCTCGTGACCGAAGAGTTCCGATTCGATCAGGTCGCGCGGGATCGCCGCCATGTTGATCGCCACGAAGGGGCCGTTGCGGCGCTTGCCGTAATCGTGCAGGGCGCGGGCGACAAGCTCCTTGCCGGTGCCGGATTCGCCGGTGATCATCAGCGTCAGATCGGTCTGCATCAGCCGAGCGAGCACGCGATAGATTTCCTGCATCGCCGCCGAGCGGCCGACCAGCGGCATGCCGTCCTGCATGTCCTCCTCGAGCTTGGCGGGCTTGCGCTTCGGCTCGGCCAGAGCCCGGCCGATAATGCCGATGAGTTCTGTCAGGTCGAAGGGCTTCGGCAGATAATCATAGGCGCCCTTCTCGGACGCCTTGATGGCGGTCATGAAGGTGTTCTGGGCGCTCATGACGAGGACCGGCAGATCGGGACGGGCCTTCTTGATACGCGGCAAAAGGTCGAATGCGTTCTCGTCGGGCATCACCACGTCGGTGACGACAAGATCGCCCTCGCCCGCCGAAATCCAGCGCCACAGCGTTGCGGCGTTGGAGGTGATGCGAACGTCATAACCGGCGCGGCTCAAAGCCTGGTTGAGCACGGTGCGTATGGCGGCATCATCATCTGCAACGAGGATCGTGGCTGTCATCGAGAAGGTCCTGTCGAGCTTACTGAAGAGGCATCCTCGAGCGAGGCGTCCTTCGACGCCGGCATGAGAACGCGGAAAGTCGTGCGGCTGTTCTGGCTGTCGCATTCGATGATGCCGCCGTGATCGCCGATGATCTTGGCGACCAGCGCCAGGCCGAGGCCGCTGCCATTCGTCTTGGTGGTGATGAAGGGATCGAACAGATGCGGCAACAGATCGGCGGGCACACCGGGGCCGTTGTCGTGGACGCAGAACTCCAGCGGCAGCGAGATCTTTTCACGCGTGCCGGCGACCGAAAGACGGATGCCGGGGCGATAGGCCGTCGTCAGCATGATCTCGCCATCCGGCCGATCACCCACCGCTTCCGCGGCGTTTTTCACCAGGTTGAGGAAAACCTGGACGAGCTGGTCGCGATTGGCATAGACCGCCGGCAGCGACGGGTCGTAACTCTCGGTGATGCGGATGTTGCGCGCAAAGCCAGCCTTGGCGACCGCCTTCACGTGATCGAGCACGGAATGGATATTGACCGGCATGCGGTCGACCGGGCGTTCGTCGGAAAAGACCTCCATGCGGTCGACCAGCGAGACGATGCGGTCGGTCTCGTCGCAGATCAGCCGGGTCAGCGCCCGGTCGTCGTCGATCACCGATTGTTCGAGCAACTGGGCAGCACCCCGGATGCCGGAGAGCGGGTTCTTGATCTCATGCGCCAGCATGGAGGCAAGTCCGGTCACGGAACGGGCGGCAGCGCGATGCGTCAGCTGCCGATCGATCTTGTCGGCCATCGAGCGTTCCTGGAAGACGATGACGACGGCGCCGGGTTCGCTCAGCACCGGAGCGACATAGAGATCGACGAGCTTGTCCTGGCCGAGGCGCGGGGAACTCAGGTCGACACGGTATTCGTTGACAGGCGCCTTGCGCTCACGCACCTGGTCGATCAGGGCGAGCAGCGGACTGCCGAAGGGAATGAAGGTCGAAATCCGATAACGCGCCAGATGCGAGGCGCTCGCGCCAAAGAATGCTTCCGCCTCCCAATTGGCGAAGGCGACGAAACCGGATTCATCGACCATCACCACTGGGTTCTGGATGGCGTTCAGCACGGCCATGGCAACGGTTCCGCCGGCGTAGTCGAGCGGAGATGTCGTATCCTTCGTCATGCCGCCTCCCGACTGTCGAGCGCACCCGCGGCCAATGCGTCATAAAGGCGCGCGGCCACCTCACGCGGGTCACGCGAGGTCATGATGTCTGCCTTCTCGCAACCGGCAAGCGCGGGAGCAAACCGCTCAAGATACCAGCCGAGATGCTTGCGGGCATGACGGATCGCCACCGCTTCACCATAGAAATCGAGCATCATCCGGTAATGTTCGACGGCGATATCGGCAATCTCTTCGCCTCGCGGTTCTGCCGCTCCGGCGAGCACGCCGGCATGCCACGGCCTGCCCTGGCAGCCCCGGCCGATCATGACGGCATCGGCGCCGGAGCGGCGCAGGATTTCCTGCGCGTCATCAGCAGTCTCGACATCGCCATTGGCGACCAGCGGAACGGAGATCACCTCGCGGACGGCGCGGATCGCATTCCAATTGGCGCGACCTTCATAAAATTGCATGCGGGTGCGGCCGTGGATGGTCACGAGCTGGATGCCGGCCGCCTCGGCCCCGCGGGCAATGTCCGGCGCGTTGATGGAATTCTCATCCCAGCCGAGGCGCATCTTCAGCGTCACCGGAATGTCCACGGCCTGGACCGTCGCCTCGATCAGGCTGAGCGCGTGATCGGGATCGCGCATCAGCGCCGAGCCAGAATAACCGCCGATCACCTTCTTTGCCGGACAGCCCATGTTGATGTCGATGATGTCGGCGCCATGGTCGGCCGCGATCTTCGCCGCTTCCGCCATCCAGTGCGCTTCGCGCCCGGCGAGTTGCACCATATGCGGCCGGAAGCCGGCAGCCTTCAGGCGCGACCAGGATTCGGCGGTGTCATTGACCAGCTCGCGGCTCGCCACCATCTCGGTAACCACGAGGCCGGCGCCGAAGCGCCAGGCAAGCTCGCGGAAGGGCATGTCCGTGACGCCGGACATCGGCGCCAGCACAACGCGGTTCCGCACGGACACGGGTCCGATTCGGAAAGGCGCTGCGAGATCCTTGCAAATCAAATGATTATCTTTCAGGCACACCATAGAACTGCATTATTTTTAGCCACAGATCACTGCCTTTGCCAAGGGGGCTCGGATCGAAATCGATATTTTTCAGGGCAGATGCTGGAAAAGGTTCCAGCAAGAGGTTAGAGCACTCCGGTCAATTCCGCATAATTTAGGGGATTTATGCTGCAAATGCCGTCCAAGCAACCAATATCGGCTGGAATTGTCATCGTTGCCGCCGGCCGTGGCGAGCGCGCCGGATCCTCCACGGAAGGCCCCAAGCAATATCGCATGATCGGCGGCAAGCCGGTTATCGTCCATACGCTTGAAAACTTCATGACATGGGAAGCTGCCAAACAGATCGTCGTCGTAATTCATCCCGACGACGCGGCGCTGTTTGCCAAGGCGTCTCGCCATATCGTCTCGGCAACGCCGATCGAAACGGTACATGGCGGCGCGACCAGGCAACAGTCCGTGCTTGCTGGCCTGAGATACCTCAAGGGCAAGAATGTCGGCCATGTGCTGATCCACGATGCGGTGCGACCCTTCTTCGACCACGGGCTTCTCGACCGCATTGCCGAAAGCCTTGGCGACGGCGCACAGGCAGTGCTGCCGGCCATGCCGGTCACCGATACGCTGAAACGCACCGACGGCGCCGGCACCGTGCTGACGACGGTCTCGCGCGAGCACCTTTATGCAGCGCAGACGCCGCAATCCTTCGCCTTCGCAGCGGTCCTCGACGCGCATGAGAAGGCGGCGGCGAGCGGGCGAAGCGATTTCACCGACGACGCCTCGATCGCTGAATGGGCCGGCATTCCGGTGACCATCGTCGAGGGCACGCCCGACAACGTCAAGCTGACGGTCAAGCGCGATATCGCCATGGCCGACGACAAGCTGTCGGCCCCGCTGCTTCCCGACGTGCGCACCGGCAACGGCTATGACGTGCACCAGCTCGAAGCGGGCGACGGCGTGACCCTCTGCGGCGTGTTCATTCCGCATGATCAGAAGCTCAAGGGCCATTCCGATGCCGACGTCGCACTGCATGCGCTGACAGATGCGCTGCTTGCCACCTGCGGCGCCGGCGATATCGGCGATCATTTCCCGCCATCCGATCCGCAATGGAAAGGAGCGGCTTCGAAGATCTTCATCGAGCATGCCGCTCGGATCGTACGCGAACGCGGCGGCACAATCATGAATGCCGACGTCTCGCTGATCGCCGAGGCGCCGAAGGTGGGGCCGCATCGCGACGCCATGCGGGCAAGACTGTCCGAATATCTCGGCATCGATCTCGAACGATGCTCGGTGAAGGCGACGACCAACGAGAAGATCGGCTTCGTCGGCCGGCGCGAAGGTATTGCGGCGATCGCCACGGCGACCGTCGTCTATCGGGGAATGAAGCGATGAGCCTTTTTCCCAAGGATATCCATGCGGCGGCAGAGGCTGTCATCCGCGACTTCACCGCTGCCGGGCTGATGATCTCGACGGCCGAATCCTGCACCGGCGGGCTGATCGCCGGGGCGCTGACCGAAATATCGGGCTCATCCGCAGTCGTTGACCGCGGCTTCGTCACCTATACGAACACGGCGAAGATGGAGCTGCTCGGAGTGCAGGAGCAAACGCTGCTCGGCTTCGGGGCAGTTTCCGATGAGACAGCACGGCAGATGGCGCAGGGTGCCCTCTTCCGCTCGCGCGCCGCGATCGCCGTCGCCGTCACCGGGATTGCAGGCCCCGGTGGCGGGTCGGCGGAAAAACCGGTTGGGCTCGTGCATCTTGCCGCCAGGTCGCGCACCGGCGCATCCGTCCACCGAAAGATGCTGTTTGGCGATATCGGCCGCAGCGCTGTGCGGCTGGCAACGGTACGGACGGCTCTGGAGATGGTGCATTCGCTGCTGCCCGACTGACGCCGGCTGCGATCGCCGTCACACTTTGGTGTAGATTATGTTCGCCCTTGTTTCGAAGGCTTCGGTGAACATGCGAAAGGCGCGATCGAACATCGAACCCATCAGCGCGCCCAGAATGCGGCTCTTGAACTCGTAGTCGATGAAAAAATTGATCGTGCAGCCACCGGCGGGAGTTTCGGCGAAATGCCACCGGTTTTCCAGATATTTGAATGGGCCGTCGATATATTTGACCTCGATGACGCGCTCGGCCCGGTTCAACAGTACCTGGGTCGTGAAGGTCTCGCGGATTGCCTTGTATCCAACGGTCATGTCGGCCACGAGCAGGATCTTGCCGTCGCGCTCCTTGCGGCTCCTGACGGAAAGCGCTTCGCAGAGCGGCAGGAATTCGGGATAACGCTCGACATCGGCAACGAGATCGAACATCTGGTCGGGCGTGTGTTGGACGGAACGGTGCGTTTCGAATTGCGGCATAGGCGGCACTTAAGCGGGCGCGTCCAGAAGATCAAGGAGTTCGCCCATCCGGCTGCGGGATTTTAGCTGAAGAACCGGCACATCGGGGCCATATTCGGCGAGGCCGGCGGCAATACGCGGCGCAAATTTCTCCTCGAAGGTCCAGATGAACCGCAGGAATTCTAAATCGACCTTTTCGATGCAACCCGGTGCCATTTCCGGGCGTGTGCGGCCAATCCATTTCGCCCATCGGCTGACCGCACCCCAGATACAGAGAAGTCGCGGCATGCGGACCCAGATAACGAAATCGGTCCGCGGCAGCCTGATGTCCAGTGAGGACGGGTTGGTGCCGTCCATGATCCAGCGTTCTTCGAGGATCCGGCTGGCGATGATTCTTCGCTGCTCCGCCCTGTCGCGCGCCACCCAGCCGGGAAGCCAGAAAACGTCCCGGTCGAGCGAAATATACGGAAGTCCGAAGCGCTTGGCGATCTTCAGCGAAAGAGTTGATTTCCCGCCGCCCGAGCAGCCCACCACGAGAATGCGTCGGGCTCTTCGGATATGCTCCGCCGCCTGCTTGAGGTCGGCGATCTCCTGACGCTGCGGCAGCTCTGCTCTCTGGTCCATCAGATAACTCCGTGTCCGCCGCTGCCGTTGGCGGTCATGCGCCTAAGCGCGAAGAGCGGCGAACTGGCGAGCAGCGTGGCGCGATCTTATGATGACGGTGGATTTGGCCAGTCCATACTCCCGAAGCCCTGCTTCGATCAAGGGGGCGGCATCCCGTTCGAAATTCCAGACATAGGCAAGCATCTCCAGCGAAATGCGTTCGGGACAGCCGGCCGGCAATTCGGGGCGATTTCGTCCGAGATGGCGAAACGCTCTCGATATCACTCCCCACAGGCATGCATATCTCGGCAGACGAAGCCAAATAACGGCCTCGGCACGCGGCAGGCGAAGATGAAAGGAATTGAGGCCGGTTCCATCCATGATCCAGCGCTCTTCTGTCACGGCATCGGCGATAAGACGGTCAATCTCGTCGCGCGGCCTCTTTCTCCAGCCCGGCAGCCAGTAAAAATCGCGGTCCATTGAGACGTAGTGAAGATCGAGTGCTCGCGAGAGCCGCTTTGCCAGCGTGCTCTTGCCGCTGCCGGGGCAGCCGATCACCAGAATGCGGTCGGCCTCGACCAGCGTCGATTTCAATCCGGATATAAAATTCATTGGCTGCCCAAAGAGAAACCTTGGCAAAAACCGTTAAGGTCAGTTTATTGCCTAACCTCGCCCCCTACTCGACGTCATCCTCGGCCTTGTGCCGAGGATCTGCTGCCCTATCGATCGGTTGCAGATGCTCGGGCCCGAGCAAGACAAAAGAGAGCTTGGCAGCACCCAAACCTTACTCAGCTGCCAACAGCAGCTTCTTCTCGCGTGCCGCCTTCAGCCGGGCGAAATCATCCCCCGCATGGTGTGACGAACGGGTCAGCGGGCTGGAGGCGACCATCAGGAAGCCCTTGCTGTAGGCGACCGTCTCGTAGGACTTGAACTCGTCGGGTGTGACGAAGCTCTCGACCTTGTGGTGCTTGCGGGTCGGCTGCAGGTACTGGCCGATAGTCAGGAAGTCGACATCGGCGGTGCGCAGATCGTCCATCAGCTGCAGCACCTCGTTCCGCTCCTCGCCGAGGCCGACCATGATCCCCGATTTGGTGAACATGGTGGGATCGAGTTCCTTCACCCGCTGCAGCAGGCGGATGGAATGGAAATAACGGGCGCCGGGGCGAACCGTCAGATAGTTGCCGGCCACCGTTTCCATATTGTGGTTGAAGACGTCGGGTTTGGCGGCGACCACGCGCTCCAGGGCGCCCGGCTTCTTCAGGAAATCAGGCGTCAGGATCTCGATCGTCGTTCCCGGCGAGGCGGCACGGATCGCCCAAATCACCTTTTCGAAGTGCTCGGCACCGCCGTCCTCGAGATCGTCGCGGTCGACCGAGGTGATGACGACGTGGCTGAGGCCCATCTCCTTGACCGCCTTGGCGACGTTCTCAGGTTCGGCCATATCGAGCGCATTCGGCTTGCCGGTCGCGACGTTGCAAAAGGCGCAGGCGCGGGTACAGATCTCGCCCATGATCATGAAGGTCGCGTGCTTCTTGTCCCAGCACTCGCCGATATTCGGGCAGCCGGCCTCCTCGCAGACGGTGACGAGCTTGTGCTCCTTCACGATGGCGCGTGTCTCGGCATAGCCCTTGGAAGTCGGCGCCTTGACGCGGATCCAATCCGGCTTGCGCATGACATCCGTATCCGGCCGATGCGCCTTCTCAGGATGGCGCACGCGCTTGGCGTCGGGATTGATCGTGTCGAGAATGGTCACCATTGCAGTCTCAGCTTTCCGCCGCCCTAAGCGGCACAGTCCCTACGACGCGTCGCAATTTAGCGCCGCACCAGTCGCGCAACGAATATCAGCAGGCAGGCGCCTAGGAAACCCGTCACGAAATAGCCGAGCCGTCCACCGGCCAGTTGAACGTGAAACTGGGCGAGGATGGCGGTGGCGACAACCGAGCCGACAATGCCGAGCACGATGTTCAGGAAAATTCCATATCGTGCATCCATCAGCTTGCCGGCCAGCCAGCCCGCAAGTCCGCCGATGATGATTGCCGAAATCCAGCCCACGCTTTCCATGCCTGTCCTGCCCTCAATCTGCGCTAAGCGACCGCTCTGGCGACCAGCACCACGATGATGGCGCCGACGGTGGCGTGGATGATCTGCACGACCAGCGCATTTTCAATGCCCAGCGAAATGCCGAGCGCGCTGAACAGATAGCCGCCGACGAAGGCGCCGATGATGCCGCTCAGCAGGCATCTGATCAAACCGCCGCCACCGACGACGAGACTTGCCAGGAAGCCCGCAACCAGGCCGATCAGCAAAAACACCAGCAACGCCTGCGTCTCCATAGACATGATGATTTCCTTTCGCCTTTTCCACCCGACCGGAGTGGCTTTCCACTCCGGAAAAGGGGCAGCGCCCAAAAATTCTCAAGCGTTCAGTACACGACCGTAAGCATCGAGCACCGCTTCCTTCATCGTCTCGGATACGGTCGGATGAGGGAAGATGGTATGCATCAGTTCTTCCTCGGTCGTTTCGAGGTTCATCGCGACGACGAAGCCCTGGATGAGCTCGGTGACTTCGGCGCCAACCATGTGGGCGCCGAGCAGTTCGCCGGTCTTCTTGTCGAAGATCACCTTGACCATGCCCTGGTCTTCGCCGAGAGCGATCGCCTTGCCGTTCGCCGCGAAGGAGAAGCGACCGACCCGGACATCGCGGCCCAGCTCCTTGGCCTTGGCTTCCGTAAGGCCGACGGAGGCGACCTGCGGATTGCAATAGGTGCAGCCCGGCACCTTGCCCTTGTCGGTGGGATGAACATTCGGCAGGCCGGCGATTTTTTCGACGCAGACGACGCCCTCATGCTCGGCCTTGTGGGCCAGCATCGGCGGGCCGGCGACATCACCGATCGCATAGATGCCCGCGACATTGGTCTTGCCGTAACCGTCGGCGACGACGCAGCCGCGGTCGGTCTTGATGCCGAGCGCCTCCAGGCCGAGGTTTTCGATATTGCCCTGAACGCCGACAGCCGAAATCATCCGGTCGGCGGTGATCTGCTGGACCTTACCGTCTGCAGTCTCGACATGGGCGGTGATGCTGTTTGCCACCTTCTCGACCTTGGTCACCTTGGCGCTGGTGAAGATCTTGAGGCCGCGCTTTTCCAGCTGCTTGCGGGCGATGGCGGTGATTTCGGCATCCTCGACCGGCATGATGGTCGGCATCACTTCCACCACCGTGACGTCGACGCCCATGGAGCGATAGAAGCTTGCGAATTCGATGCCGATCGCACCCGAGCCCATGACGATCAGCGACTTCGGCAGCGCATCCGGCTTCAGCGCCTCGAAATAGGTCCAGATCAGCTTGCCGTCGGGCTCGATGCCGGGCAGCGCGCGCGGACGGGCGCCAGTCGCGATGATGATGTGCTTGGCGGTATAGGTGCCCTCGCCCTTGACATTCTTCGGCAGCGGGTGCTGCGGCTCGACTACCGGTTTCGACGACTTGCCGACGACGATCTCGCCGGGCTTTGTCAGCTTGCCTTCGCCCCAGATGATGTCGATCTTGTTCTTCTTCATCAGGAAACCGACGCCGGCGTTGAGACGGGCGGAAACAGCGCGCGAGCGGCCGACGACGGCCTTGGCATCCGGCTTCACCGTGCCTTCAAGAACGAGGCCGAAATCCTTGAAGTGATTGGCGTGATCGAGCACCTCGGCCGAACGCAACAGCGCCTTCGTCGGTATGCAGCCCCAGTTCAGGCAGATGCCGCCCATATGCTCGCGCTCGACGATCGCCGTCTTAAGCCCGAGCTGGGCCGCGCGAATGGCGGCGACATAGCCGCCGGGACCGGAGCCGATGATGATGACGTCGTAGGATTCAGCCATGTGTTTCCTGCCTTTGCTATGCTGCGCTGCGGGTCATGAGCACCCACGCGTGCCTATTGCTGTTTTCGAAGAGCGGCACGGCATCAGCGCGGGCAGCCCTCCGAGAATCCGTTTCTTACATAAGCGACAAAGCCGCCTCATTATCGCTTGCTGCGACCAGCCTGACTGGCGGCGACCAGCCTTTCGGATGTCCAGCAGCCTGCGTCCGAGGCCGATGCCGCGCATATGGCGATAAGCGCGCCGAGACTGCCGGTGAACCAGTTTTTCAGATCCCCAGCATCATCCGCACGATCGATTCCAGCCCGCGCCCGAGCGCCCGCGTGTTTTCCGCATCGAGGTGAATGCCGTCGATCGGCGTGGTCTTGGCGACAGAATTGCCATCGAAAAAGCCACAACCAAGCTCGTCCGCAAGGTCGCGATAGAGCGTTGCAAGCTTTGCCGATTCCTCGATGCCGCCGGGAAAGGATGCGGCGAAGGGCACATTGCCGGTCGCGCAGATCGCCGGCGGCGCTACGATCAGGATCTCCGGCCCGTCGAATTCAAAGGGCCAGGCGTGATTGCGGATCAGTCGCACAAGCCGGCTGATGCCCTGGCAGGCGGCAAAGGCGGAGCCAGCCACAACAGGCTTCATGTCGTTGGTGCCGAGCAGCAGGATGACGAGGTCGAGCGGCGCATGCGTCTGCAGGATCGTCGGCAGGACGCGCGCACCGTTGCGGTCGCAATCGGCGAGGTGGTCGTCGAAAGCGGTGGTGCGACCGTTCAGCCCTTCGGCGATAACACGCGCCTCGCTGCCGAGCGCTGCCTGAAGCACGCTCGGCCAACGGTTCTTGTACTCATGACGGCCGATTGTCTCAGGGTCATGACCCCAGGTCAGCGAGTCACCATAGCAAAGAACGGTCTTGGTCATTTCCGCCTCCGCTTCGCTATCAGACAAGCAAGCCCATCGGGTTTTCGATATAGCCCTTGAAGGCCTGGAGCAGCTCGGCGCCGAGCGCGCCGTCGACGCAGCGATGGTCGGTCGAGAGCGTCACCGACATCACGGTGGCGATCGCCATTTCGCCGTTCTTGACTATCACCCGCTGCTCGCCGGCGCCGACCGCGAGGATCGTCGCATGCGGCGGGTTGACGACGGCGGCGAAGTTCTTCACGCCCATCATGCCCATGTTCGACACCGAACTGGTGCCGCCCTGATATTCCTCGGGCTTCAGCTTGCGGTCCTTGGCCCGCTTGCCGAGATCGCGCATCTCGTTGGAGATGATAGACAGGGTCTTCTGCTCGGCCTTGCGGATGATCGGCGTGATCAGGCCGCCGGGGATCGACACGGCGACGCCGACATCGGCGTGCTTGTGCTTGACCATGTTGTTGTCGGTCCAGGAGACGTTGGCGTCCGGAACGTCGCGCAGCGCCAGCGCCATGGCCTTGATGACCATATCGTTGACCGAGAGCTTGTAGGCCGGAGCGTTGTCCTTGCGCGGCGCCGCATCGTTCAGCTGGGCGCGCAGCGCCATCAGAGCGTCGAGCTCGCAATCGACGCTGACGTAGAAATGCGGGATCGTCTGCTTGGATTCGACCAGCCGCCGGGCGATCGTCTTGCGCATGCCGTCATGCGGCACAAGCTCGTAGGAGCCCGGCTCGAAGAGCTTGAGCACGGCTTCCTCCGAGGCACCCTTCGGCGCGGCGGCCGGAGCCGGCGCGGCTGCAGCCTGAGGAGCAGCAGCAGCGGCGGGAGCGGCAGCAGCCTTGGCGCCACCACCGGCAACGGCAGCTTCGATATCGCTCTTGATCACGCGGCCATGCGGACCGGAACCGGCGACGGCCGACAAGTCGATACCAGCTTCCTTGGCCAGCCGGCGGGCGAGCGGCGAAGAGAAGGTGCGGTTGCCACCTGATGAACCGGCTGCGGGTGCAGCGGCAGGCGCCGGTGCCGTGGCCGGAGCTGCCTCAGCCTTCGCCGGCGCAGCGTCGGCCTTCGGCGCAGGTGCGGCGTCAGCCTTGGCCGGGACGGCGGAACCTGCACCACTTGCGGCAGCGGCAACATCTTCGCCATCGGCGGCGAGAACGGCGATCAGCGCATTGACCTTGACGCCTTCGGTGCCGGCCGGGACGACCAGCTTGGCAACCTTGCCTTCATCCACGGCTTCGACTTCCATCGTCGCCTTGTCGGTCTCGATCTCGGCGATCACATCGCCAGACTTGACCGTGTCGCCTTCCTTGACCAGCCACTTGGAAAGATTGCCTTCTTCCATGGTCGGAGAGAGGGCGGGCATCGTGATATTGATCGGCATCGAAATACCCTCCCCTTATTTATAGCAGACAGCCTTCACCGCATCGACGACTTCGCCGACGTTCGGAAGCGCCAGCTTTTCGAGATTGGCGGCGTAAGGCATCGGAACGTCCTTGCCTGCGATCGTCAGGATCGGCGCATCGAGATAGTCGAAGGCCTGCTGCATGACGCGGGTGGCGATTTCGGTGCCGACGGAGGATTGCGGATAACCTTCCTCGACGGTGACGAGGCGGCCGGTTTTCTTCACAGATTCGATAACCGTCGGCAGATCCATCGGGCGGATGGTGCGAAGGTCGATCAGCTCAACGTCGATGCCGAGCTGTTCGAGTTCGGCGGCCGCCTTCGTCGCATAGGTCATGCCGATGCCGAAGGAGACGACGGTGACGTCCTTGCCCTGGCGATGGATCCGCGCCTTGCCGATCGGCAGGACGAAATTATCGAGCTTCGGCACGTCGAAGTGCTGGCCGTAGAGAATTTCGTTTTCGAGGAAAATGATCGGGTTGGGATCGCGAATCGCCGCTTTCAGCAGACCCTTTGCGTCGGATGCCGTGTACGGCATGACGACCTTCAGGCCGGGGATGGCGCTGTACCAGGCGGCATAGTCCTGGCTGTGCTGGGCGCCGACGCGGGCGGCGGCACCGTTCGGGCCGCGGAAGACGATCGGAGCGCCCATCTGGCCGCCGGACATATACAGCGTCTTAGCGGCCGAGTTGATGATATGGTCGATCGCCTGCATGGCGAAATTGAAGGTCATGAATTCAACGATCGGGCGGAGACCGGCCATGGCGGCACCGACGCCGACGCCGGCAAAGCCGTGCTCGGTGATCGGCGTATCGATGACGCGGCGGGGGCCGAATTCCTGCAGCAGGCCCTGCGTGACCTTGTAGGCGCCCTGATATTCGGCGACTTCCTCACCCATGACGAAGACGTCGTCGCTGGCGCGCATTTCTTCGGCCATGGCGTCGCGCAGTGCTTCGCGCACGGTCATCGAAACCATTTCGGTGCCGGCCGGGATTTCCGGGTCGTTCGGAACGACGGCCTTCGGCTCGGCCGGAAGCGGCGCGGAAGCAGAACCGGTGTTGGTCGGCTTCTCTTCCTGGGGCACCTGCGGAGCGGCGGCCGGCTTGGCGGCTGAAATGTCCGAAGCGGATTCGCCATCTTGCAGCAGCACGGCGATCTTGGTGTTGACCTTGACGCCTTCGGTGCCGGCGTCGACCAGCAGCTTGCCGATGACGCCTTCGTCGACCGCTTCGACTTCCATCGTCGCCTTGTCGGTTTCGATTTCGGCGATGACGTCGCCAGAAGTGACCTTGTCACCTTCCTGCTTCAGCCATTTGGACAGCGTGCCTTCTTCCATCGTCGGAGAGAGGGCGGGCATGAGGATATCGATAGGCATGGGTTCCCTCCCCGATTAGAGCAGAATGTCGGTGTAGAGCTCGGATGCATCCGGCTCCGGATCGGCCTGTGCGAAGTCGGCGCTGTCGGCGACGATGTCGCGAACATCCTTGTCGATCGCCTTCAGATCGTCTTCGGAAGCCCAGCCCTTTTCGATGAGGCGTGCCTTTACCTGCTCGATCGGATCCTGTTCGGAGCGCATCTTCTGCACTTCTTCCTTTGTGCGATATTTCGCCGGATCGGACATGGAGTGGCCGCGATAACGATAGGTCAGCATTTCGAGAATGATCGGGCCCTTGCCGGAGCGGCAATGTTCGAGCGCCTCGTCGGCCGCCGCCTTGACGGCGCGAACGTCCATGCCGTCGACCTGAATGCCGGGAATGCCGAAGCCGGAGCCGCGTAGCGAGTAATTCGACTGAGCGGTGGCACGGGCGGTCGAGGTGCCCATGGCGTAGCGGTTATTTTCGACGATATAGACGATCGGCAGCTTCCAGAGAGCCGCCATGTTGAAGCTCTCGTAGACCTGGCCCTGGTTGGCAGCGCCGTCGCCGAAATAGGCGATGGCGACATTGCCGTTGCCGCGGTAGTGGTTTGCAAAGGCAAGGCCGGTTCCGAGCGAAACCTGGGCGCCGACGATGCCGTGACCGCCGTAGAAATGCTTCTCTTTCGAGAACATGTGCATTGAGCCGCCCTTCCCGTGGGAATAGCCGCTACGGCGCCCGGTCAGTTCCGCCATGACCCCGCGCGCCTCCATGCCGGTTGCCAGCATGTGGCCGTGGTCGCGATAGGCGGTGATGACCTGATCGCCTTCCTTCTGCGCCATCTGCATGCCGACGACGACAGCTTCCTGACCGATATAGAGATGGCAAAAGCCGCCAATGAAGCCCATGCCGTAAAGCTGACCGGCCTTCTCCTCGAAGCGGCGGATCAGTAGCATCTCGCGATAGGCCTTGAGTTCCTCATCCCGATCGAAGTCGGCTACTGGGCCTCCATTCGATGCTTTGGCTGCTGGTTTTGCTGCAGTTTTGCGGCTGGAAACGGTCGCGGTCTTTCGCGGCGCCATTCAACCCTCCCTATGGGTTTGTCGTTTCTCGGTGGCGCGTACCATAGGGAAGAAATATGACCACAGCAATGCCATAATTGCATGGCTCGTATTCGACGCTAAGTTATTGGAAATAAATCAGAAATTCCAATTAACCCGATTCCGGTTAATTGGAATAATGTTTGAATATGAC
The DNA here is from genome assembly GCF_002117485.1 of Rhizobium sp. NXC14. NCBI lineage: Bacteria > Pseudomonadati > Pseudomonadota > Alphaproteobacteria > Hyphomicrobiales > Rhizobiaceae > Rhizobium > Rhizobium sp. NXC14. Next base: position 2,099,042 of record NZ_CP021030.1, on the reverse strand, counting down.
GATCTCGTCCGCACGCGACATATTCAGCTGATATCGCGCCTTTTCGTCCAGCATGTCCTTGTCGAGCGAGCCGTCACTCAGCAGCGCCACCTGGCTTTCCAGATGTTCGCGCTTCGCCTTCAGGACGGCAAGCTCTCTTTCGCGCGCGACCCGCTGACGCTCGAACGTCTCCGTCGCCCGCAGGCCATAATCGCCATGGATGCAATGATAACCGAAATAGGAAAGGAAGGCGACCGTCATAGCCGGGATGACGAAGCGGCCGAGCTTTCTCTTCTTATGATGCTTTGTCCACATACACGCATGCTCTTGAACGCATTACCAATTCGTTCAGCATAACGCGCAGAGATTAACCGTTCATTGACCGTAACCGCCGGCAAGAAAAAACCCGCGCCGGTGAGGCGCGGGTCGAGCATTGCAAATCAGATCGGATTAGCCTTTGATGATCGAGCGGCCGGCATATTGGGCCTGGGGGCCTAGGCCCTCCTCGATGCGGATCAGCTGATTGTACTTGGCGAGACGGTCAGAACGCGACAGTGAGCCGGTCTTGATCTGGCCGCAGTTGGTGGCAACGGCGAGATCGGCAATGGTCGAATCTTCCGTTTCTCCGGAGCGGTGCGACATGACGGCGGTATAGGCTGCCTTATGCGCCGTGTTAACGGCATCAAGCGTTTCCGTCAGCGAGCCGATCTGGTTGACCTTGACGAGGATCGAGTTGGCGACGCCCATGCGGATGCCGTCGCGAAGGCGGGCCGAGTTGGTGACGAAGAGATCGTCGCCGACGAGCTGAGTCTTCTTGCCGATCAGATCGGTCAGCGCCTTCCAGCCCTCCCAGTCGTCTTCGGCCATGCCGTCTTCGATCGAGATGATCGGGTATTTGCCGGCGAGCTCGGCCAGATATTCGGCCATGGCGCCCGACTCGAGCGTGCGGCCTTCGCCCTCCAGAACATACTTGCCGTCCTTGAAGAATTCCGTCGAGGCGCAGTCGAGGCCGAGGCACATGTCGTCGCCCGGCTTGTAGCCGGCTTTCTCGATCGACTTCATGATGAAGTCGAGGGCTTCGGGCGCACTCTTCAGGCCGGGAGCGAAGCCGCCTTCGTCACCGACATTGGTGTTGTGGCCCTGCGCGGCAAGCTCCTTGCGGAGCGTATGGAAAACTTCCGAACCCATGCGCACGGCGTCGGCGATCGAATCGGCGCCGACCGGCAGGATCATGAATTCCTGGAAGTCGATCGGGTTGTCGGCATGAGCGCCGCCGTTGATGATGTTCATCATCGGCACCGGCAGGAGGCTGGCGGAAGCGCCGCCGACGTAACGGTAAAGCGGCAGGCCGGATGCCTGGGCCGCAGCTTTGGCGACGGCGAGCGAGACGCCAAGGATGGCGTTGGCGCCGAGGCGCGACTTGTTCGGCGTGCCATCGAGCTCGATCATGATGTTGTCGATCTGGATCTGATTTTCGGCGTCGATGCCGCCGATCGCGTCGAAGATCTCGCTGTTGGCGGCCTCGACCGCCTTTTCGACGCCCTTGCCGAGGTAGCGCTTGCCGCCGTCGCGCAGCTCGACCGCCTCATGTGCGCCCGTCGAGGCGCCCGAGGGAACGGCCGCGCGGCCCATGCTGCCGTCTTCGAGATAGACGTCGACTTCGACGGTGGGGTTGCCACGGCTATCGAGGATCTCGCGGGCGATGATATCGGTGATTGCAGTCATGGGTTCTTCCTGCTCAGTGGGTGATAAGTCGTTCGAAGCCTGTCATAATCGAAGGCGTGCAAATTACAATGGCGCAATTTCCCGCCTTCGAAGGGGTATTGCATCGTGGCCTAAACCACGATCATGTCAGCCTGTTGAACGTTAGGCCTTGGCGATCGCATCGAAGGCAAGCAACTTCTCAAGCAGTCGCGGCATGTCCTTGAGATAGACCATGTTCGGCCCGTCGGACGGTGCGTTGTCGGGATCCTGATGGGTTTCGACGAAGACGCCGGCAATTCCCGTCGCCACTGCCGCGCGCGCCAGCGTTTCCACGAACTCGCGCTGGCCGCCGGAGGAATCGCCCTGCCCGCCCGGCTGCGCCACGGAATGGGTGGCGTCAAAAATGACGGGAGCCCCCATCGCCGCCATGATCGGCAGCGAACGCATGTCGGAAACCAGCGTATTGTAGCCGAAGGAGGCACCGCGCTCGCACAAGAGCACATTCGGATTGCCGCTGGCGTTGAGCTTCTTCAGAACGTTCTTCATATCCCAAGGGGCGAGGAACTGGCCCTTCTTGACATTGACGGCGCGGCCGGTTCTGGCGGCGGCGATCAGAAGGTCGGTCTGACGGCAGAGGAAGGCCGGGATCTGCAGAACATCGACCACCCTGGCCACCTCGGCGCATTGCTCGGCCGTATGGACGTCGGTTATGACGGGAAAGCCGAATTCCTTCTTGAGGTCGGCAAAGACCTCCATGCCCTTTTCCAGGCCGATGCCGCGTTCAGCCGAGAGCGAGGTACGGTTCGCCTTGTCGAAGGAGCTCTTGTAGACGAGGCCAATGCCGAGCTTGCCGCAAAGCTCCTTCAGCGTGCCGGCGACCATGAAGGCGTGATCCCGGCTCTCCATCTGGCATGGACCGGCGATCAGCGACAAGCGGCCAGTATTGGAAAAAGTCACCTGGCCTTCGCCTTCGCCGATCCTGACTTCGGAATTCGTGTCGGTGCTCATCGTGTTTCCTCGAAGGCGAAGAGCGCACCCTGCCCGGGCGTGGGCTTCACCAGAATGCGATTGTTCTTGCGTGTGAATGTGATCCCGTTAGCACCCAAATGCGCTTCTGTCACGGCAAGATCGATGACGGTGAAGAGGATTGCCCGCCCCCGCAGGCCGCGATCGGCTGATGAGACAGCGGTTTCGAAATAGGCCTCCAGCCCTTCCGGCGTCATCAAGCTGATCTTTGCATTCGATGCCGCGATATTCACGCCGAAACCGGTTTTCTCCACCGCCGCCTGCCCAATCGCGAGCCCGACGAAGGCGGCGAATGCCGCCGGGTCCGGTGCACAAAGTGCGATCTCGGCAATGCCGATCACGCCATTGGCGTGCGTCTCCAGCGCGGCGCGATCTGTAGGGAACGAATTGATGCGCTGGCAAGTAAAGAGAAAGAAATCGGGGGCGCGCAAATCAGCTGCAAAGGCCAGCTTAAAGCTGCCGACGCTCTCCGAACCGTCCGGCATCCGCATCGGCCGGCTGAACTGCAACATCTCACCGGCGCTCGCGCCGTTGCTGACGAAGCGCTTATGATCGAGGTCGGCATCCTCGCTGAGGAAGGCCAGCGCAGAAAGTCCCTCCTCGCCGCAGCGGAAACGGAAGGCGCGATTGCGGGCGATGAAGACGTTGCCCTGGCGGGCCGCTGCCTCGCTCTCGTCGACACTCGCCACGCCAAGCGGCTCCAGATAGGTCTTGTCGGCGAAAAAGACGCAGGCATTCTCCGTTCCGAAGGGATGGCGTGCATCGGCGGCGACGGTGAAACCGAGCTTGCCAAGCCTCTCACGCGCCAGATCGATATTGACCACGGGCAGCACGACATGATCCAGCGGGTGCGACCTGGCGGAATGCGCGTTCATGAATATCCCTCCTGAAACCGGCAAGAGATGTGCGACAGCACCTCCCTCAATGCAAGACATGTGCGCCAATCCGGCAAATGAAAATAAAAATCTCCACGAGTTGACGTGAACTTTTACGGAAATTTAGCTACTTGCGGAACACATATGGAACATATAGTGTCCGTTCTGGATTTGTTTCAATCACGGGGTCTGACGTCGATGCTCACGCGCAAACAACAGGAGCTTCTCCTTTTCATCCATGAGCGCATGAAGGAATCCGGCGTTCCTCCCTCTTTCGACGAAATGAAGGATGCCCTGGATCTCGCCTCGAAATCCGGCATTCACCGCCTGATCACGGCGCTTGAGGAACGCGGCTTCATTCGCCGCCTACCGAACCGCGCCCGGGCGCTCGAGGTGATCAAGCTTCCGGAGGCCTATAACCCCAGTCTTCAGCGTCGCGGTTTTTCGCCGAGCGTCATCGAGGGCAGCCTCGGCAAGCCCCAGCCGGTCGCCGCCCCCGCTGCGCCAAAGCCGGTCGCCGACAATGGCAACTCCGTCTCCGTGCCGGTCATGGGACGTATCGCCGCCGGCGTTCCGATCTCGGCGATCCAGAACAACACCCACGATATCGTCGTTCCTTCAGATATGCTCGGCTCCGGTGAGCACTATGCGCTGGAGGTCAAAGGCGATTCGATGATCGACGCCGGCATCTTCGACGGCGACACCGTGATCATTCGCAACGGCAGTACCGCCAGTCCCGGCGACATCGTCGTTGCCCTCGTCGATGACGAGGAAGCAACGCTGAAGCGTTTCCGCCGCAAGGGCGCCTCGATCGCGCTCGAGGCCGCCAACCCGGCTTATGAGACCCGCATCTTCGGGCCCGACCGGGTCAAGGTGCAGGGCAAGCTCGTCGGCCTCATCCGTCGCTATCACTGACGCCGGATGGGCTGGAATCGGTAAAACGATCATTGCGCCAATCATAGGCGCGATGGCGCATCCATGGTCGCGACAAAGCATCGAATGCGGTGGCGACCTCCAGGCCGGCATCGGCGAAACGCAATTCGAGCGAGCCGGTCCTACGCAGCGTCTCGCCGGTGAAAAGCGTGCCACCTGAACGGCAGCTGTTGAAACGCAGACGGACCGAGGTCACGACGATATCGGCCGTATCGCAGGCCGGGCCGAGATAGGCGGCATTGTCGATGACGGTGACGATATGGCCATTGCCAAGTCTTGATGTGCACCAAGCCTTCTTGACGCAGGAAAAACGGTTTGCTTCACCGCCTGCTGCGGCTGCCCGCATCGCCGCACTCGCTTCGTTCTGCTGATCGCGGGAAAGCCTGACACGGCGGCCTTCTCCTTCCGGCGGGATGGCCGGACCATCCAGCATCTTCGGCGGATCATGTGTCGGCAGCACCAGCGCTCTCTGCCACTGGTCGAATATGAAATCCGGCGGGTTTTCACGGTTGGAAGCTATTGCCTCAGCCGCGACGACCGCAACCAGACTGCCATCCTCCGAAATCAGCAGATCCGGCGGCCGGGGAACCGGCAGAAGCAGCACGATGAGCGTAGAGATGGCGATGATCGAGGTGCCGACGTGGCGCAGCCGAGTGCGCAGCAGCGTCAGCAGCAGAAAGCCTGCCACCGCCACTGCGAAATACCAGGCGGGCAAGCGGCCGATGCCGATATCACCGCCCCAGCCGGACACCGTCTTGGCAACCGCAATCACCAGATCGAGGCCGAATCCGACGACCTTCCAGAGCGGAGCGTCCAAACCGAAAAGCATGAGCAACATCGCCAACAATCCGGCCGGCATGACGATGAAGGAGATAATCGGCATCGTCGCAAGGTTTGCCGGCAGGCCGTAAGCCGTCAGGCGATGAAAATGCTCAATCGAAAACAATGCGGTGGAAAAGCCGCCGATCAGCGAGGTCAGGAAGACGCCGCCGAAGAAACCGGCGACGGCAACCACCGGCCTCATGATCGGCAGTTTCAGAAAAGCGTTTTCGCGGACACGCCTGTCCTTCCACAACTGATAGCCCGATACCAAGGCCAATGTGGCGGCAAAGGACATCTGAAAGCTCGGTCCCAATACTTCCGAAGGTGAAATGGCGATGATGATGAGCGCGGAGAGAACGACATTGCGCAGGCTGATCGACGGCCGGTCGAAGAAGACGGCAATCAGCATGATGGCCATCATGATAAAGGCGCGCTCGGCCGAAACCCCGAAACCGGAGATCAGGTAATAGGCGGTGACGGCGATGAGCGCGCCGGCAGCGGCGATCTTCTTTGTCGGATAGGCTTGGGCGACGCCGGGAAAGAGGCTGAGCAGCATCCGAAAGCCGACGAAGAAGATGCCAGCCGACAGCGCCATGTTGAGGCCAGAGATCGCGACGATATGGGCAAGGCCGGACTGGCGCAGCGCCTCCGTCGTCGCGTGCGATATGGCGCACCGTTCGTCCGTCACCAGGGCAGCGGCAAAAGCGCCGGTATCGCCGGGCAGGATCGATCTTATGCGGTCGCCGATGCTGCTGCGCAGCCGGTAGAGCCATTCGAGCAGAGCCTCCGACGTGCAGCTGGCCGCCTGCAGGCCTGCCTCCAAGTCGAGTTTCTCCGGCGCACCATAGAAGAAACCGTTGGCGCCGATGCCGTCGAAATAGGCACCGAAGGAGAAGTCGTTGAGCGCGGGAAGTGCGGGGCCCGCCGGCGGCGTCAGCCGTGCCTTGCCGGTGATGATGTCGCCGATCTCGAAAGGCGCATCGGCGCCCCGGACGATCGCGGTGATGCGTCTCGGCGGCCGTTTCAGCTCCGGAGCCTCGGTGCCGGTGACGGCAAGAATGTAGCGCCAGCGCCCGCGGCCGTCGCCTTCCCGGCGTTCGACCCGGCCGGTCACCGCGGTCGTCACGGATGAATCGAGGATCACCGTCGAAGCCCGCCAGCTCTCAAACTGAGCCGAGAGCATGCCGCCCGCGAAAAGTGCCAGCGCCATGAAACTTGCGCGCAAGGCCGGCCGGCTGGGACCGGTGAGGAAAACCGCGGCCGCCGACACCAGCAAGCAGAGCAGCGATGGAACGAGGGGCAAATCCGATGCCGCAAGAAACCAGAAGGCCGATCCGGCTCCGAGGAAGACCGGCGAGAACAGCAGCATTCGGCCATGATCGGCCTCTTCGCCCAGCATGCAGGCTCCGGCAGGCAGCGATTGCCAGGCGGCGGCCAGTAGCCGATGACGCAAGGGGGTCTGCGACTGCGTCCTTACCGATTGAGTCACCACCGCAGGCGCAGGAAAATCCGGCGGATCGGCAAGGCCGACGCCCGCTTCCGGCCGCAATTCGGCTGTCGTCAATTCCTGCATGCGCCGCCCAAGATCACCCCCCGAAGTCGCCAGAATGCAACCTTCAAGTAAATACGGCAAGGATAATCGATTGAAATATGAGGGGAAATCTTAAGCGGCAAAAGGGCTGTCGAATCATCAGCTTCCGTTATGCGTGCGGCTCATCGCTGCAGTGCCTAAAAGGTGATACCGCAATGCACAAAATGCCGTCACAGTAACTTGGCATTAGCGTTGCGATCATATAGCTATCGGAAAGGACGCTTAACCCCTATGGCGCTTTTGTGGCGCCACCGACATTTCGGAGGATCAGCATGACGGATCAAAGCGCTACAATAAAAATCGGTGACAAATCAGTCGACCTCGCCGTTAAAAGCGGCACGATCGGCCCGAGCGTCATCGACATCGGTGCCCTCTACAAGAACACCGCTTCCTTCACATACGATCCGGGCTTCACCTCGACCGCATCCTGTGAATCGAAAATCACCTATATCGACGGTGACGAAGGCGTGCTGCTGCACCGCGGCTATCCGATCGAGCAGCTGGCCGAACACGGCGATTTCCTGGAAGTCTGCTACCTCCTGCTCTACGGCGAACTGCCGACGGCCGCGCAGAAGAAGGACTTCGACTATCGCGTCACGCACCACACGATGGTGCATGAGCAGATGAGCCGCTTCTTCACCGGCTTCCGCCGCGATGCACATCCGATGGCCGTCATGTGCGGCTGCGTCGGCGCACTGTCGGCCTTCTATCACGACTCCACAGACATCACCGATCCGCACCAGCGCATGGTCGCCAGCCTGCGCATGATCGCCAAGATGCCGACGCTTGCCGCCATGGCATATAAATACCATATCGGTCAGCCCTTCGTTTACCCGAAGAACGATCTCGACTATGCGTCGAACTTCCTGCGCATGTGCTTTGCCGTCCCCTGCGAGGAATATGTGGTCAATCCGGTGCTTGCCCGCGCGATGGACCGCATCTTCATCCTGCATGCCGATCACGAACAGAACGCCTCGACCTCGACCGTCCGTCTCGCGGGTTCATCGGGCGCCAACCCGTTCGCCTGCATCGCCGCCGGCATCGCCTGCCTATGGGGCCCCGCGCACGGCGGCGCCAACGAAGCAGCGCTCAACATGCTGACGGAAATCGGCACGGTCGACCACATTCCGGAATATATCGCCCGCGCCAAGGACAAGAACGATCCGTTCCGCCTGATGGGCTTCGGCCACCGCGTCTACAAGAACTACGATCCGCGCGCCAAGATCATGCAGAAGACGACGCATGAAGTGCTCGGCGAACTCGGTATCAAGGACGATCCGTTGCTGGAAGTGGCGATGGAGCTGGAGCGCATCGCGCTCACCGACGAATATTTCATCGAGAAGAAGCTCTATCCAAACATCGACTTCTACTCCGGCATCACGCTGAAGGCGCTGGGCTTCCCCACCACCATGTTCACAGTGCTCTTCGCCCTTGCCCGCACCGTCGGTTGGATCGCGCAGTGGAACGAGATGATCGAGGATCCAGAACAGCGCATCGGCCGTCCGCGCCAGCTCTATGTCGGCGAACCCAAGCGCGACTACATCCCGGTTTCGAAGCGCTGATCGCTTCAGAGCTCAAAAAAACCCGGTCAGGAATGGCCGGGTTTTTTCTTTTCCAAAACGTCGAGAAGGATTTCGGCGGCCTGTTCGCCGGGCGGCTTTTCCGTCTGCATGCGCTGCCAGATGAGCTCGTAGCCTTCCTTCATGGCCTTCAACTGATAGGTATCGGCCGACAGCCTTTCCATCCAGCGTGCAAGGCTTGCGCCGCGGACGACATCGTTCAGATATTCCGGCACGACCGGGTAATCGGCGATCAGATTCGGCAGCGCGCCGGTCCAGGTCTTGATGCCCGATGTCAGCATGCGCATGATCCAGTCGACCTTATAGGCGGAGACGACGGGAACGTCGGCAAGTGCGAGTTCGAGAATAACGGTTCCAGACGCCGCCATGGCTGCATCGGCCTCGGCAAAGGCTTTCCATTTTGCTTGCGCGCCGACGACGATCTCCGGCTTTACCGCCCAGCCCGCCGTCATTTCGCGGACGAGCGCTTGCCTGTGCATTATGGTCGGCAGAATGAAGCGTGTCGGCCCATTACGGGCGACGATTTCATTCGTGGCGACCTCGAAATAAGGCAGAAGCTTCTGGATCTCGGAGGAGCGCGAGCCGGGAAGGAGCAGGATCGGGCCGTTGCCTGGCTGCCTTCCCACGCGCAGGCGACGTGTCTCCAGCAGCGCTGGGTCGGCGACCAGACGATGCCCGACATATGTCGTCGCCGGCCCATTGAGGCGCTGCATGGCTGCCGGTTCAAAGGGCAGGACGGCAAGCACGTGATCGACATAGCCGAGCATGCGCGTGGCGCGATATTCCTTCCAGGCCCAGACGCTCGGACAGACATAATTGACAACAGGCAGATCGGGCAACGCGGTGCGCACGCGCTTGGCGACGCGATGGGTGAAATCGGGACTGTCGATAATGACAAGGATATCCGGCTTTGCAGCGACGATCTCAGCCGTGGTGCGACGGATCAGGGCAAACAGCCTTGGCAGCCGGCTCAGCACCTGGGTGATGCCCATGATCGACAGCTCGGAAAAATCGAACAGGGATTTCAAACCTTCCGCCTGCAGCCCCTCGCCGCCAACGCCGACAAGCTCCACCGGTCCGCTGTAAATCCGCTTGAGCGCCGCGATGAGATCGGCCCCGAGCAGATCGCCCGACACTTCACCGGCAATGACGGCGATCTTCAGCGGCGTCCCGTTCATTCGACCCCCCATGCCGGCAGACCGCGATCGATGCCGCAGACGAACAACCCAGCCTCGTCGGCGGCGCTGATGACCGCGGCCCGATCAAGCACCAGTGAGCGACCGGCTTCGATTGCGATGCCGGCAAGGCCGGCTTTCGCAGCGTTCAGGATTGTCGCAACGCCGATCGCCGGCAGGTCGGCGCGAATATCCTGTTGCGGCTTGCAGAGCTTGACGAGCACGCCGCGGCGGCGCGGCGAGATCCGTCCGGCGGCCCTGAGGCCGGCGACACGGTCCAGCATCTCATCTGTGCCCTCAAGTCCTTCCAGCGCGACGACGCGCCCGCCGACGCTGACTGCACCCTGCCCGACATCCAGCCGGCCAAGCGTCTCGGCGGCATCGGCGGCCTGGCTGATATCGTGCCGGTCTTCCTTGCCGGGCGCGGCGGCGCCAAGCGGGCCAACGGAAACGAGCAGGTCGGGGGCGATCTCGTGGGCGCCGACGACGCGCCGGCCGTTCCCCTCAATCAACCGGATCACCATCTGCAGAACCGTGTCGTCGCCGCCGGAGAGCAGTGTGCGAATGGCGGCCGGGACCTTCATCAGAATGCGCAATGTCGGGCGCACCTCGCGCCATTCCGGCCGGCGGCGCACGCTCCCCGACATCACAACACGTCCGATGCCATATCGGGTGAAGAGACCCTCAAGGGCGGCGAAATCGCCGATGCCGACAACGGCGTGATCATAGCCTTCCCAGCGTGGCTCGCTCTCGTCCTTCAGCGCGATGATTACAGGATCTTCGCCTGCCGCGCGCGCGGCTTCGGCGACATAGGAAGGCAGAAGGCCACCGCCGGCAATGATCGCCAGCCGGCCCGCAGCGGTGTCGCCTGTTAAAGCCACGGACTAGCCCTTCTGCCCCCGCGTCGGGGAGGACAGGGCGCGGTCGCTCTCGGCTGCAATGAAGTCGAGGATCTGCACAACCTGCTCGCAATCGGCATATTCCTCGCGGATCGCGGCGGCGTTTTCGCGCACGGAGCCCGTTCCTTCGAAAATCGCCTTGTAGGCCCGGCGCACCCGGTGGATGACGGCGCGGTCGATGCCGGCCCGTGTCATGCCGACGACGTTGAGGCCGCCCAGCAGACCGGGATTACCGTTCAGCATGCCATAGGGAATGACATCGTAACTCACCGCCGACAGGCCGCCGACGAAGGCGTGGCGGCCGACGCGGGTGAACTGGTGAACCGCCGAGCCGCCGCCCAGGATAACGCGATCCTCGATAACGACATGTCCGGCGAGCATGACGTTGTTCGACATGATCACATGGTTGCCGACCCGGCAGTCATGCGCGACGTGGGAATTGGCAAGGAAAAGGTTGTTGTCACCAACGATCGTCTCACCGCCGAAATCGGCCGTGCCGGTGTTCATCGTGACACCTTCGCGGATTGTGCAATTTGCACCGACCGTCAGCGTCGTTTCCTCGCCGCCGTGGTGCACGCTCTGCGGATCACCGCCGACGACGGCCATTGGGAAGATGCGTGTGCCCTTGCCGATAACGGTGCGGCCGGTGACGATCGCATGCGCCAAGAGCTCGACATTCGCATGCAGGACGACATGCGGCCCGACATGGCAGAAAGGACCGATTTTGACGCCCTCACCGATCGTAGCCCCGTCTTCGACGACAGCCATCGGATGAATACGGGCGCTTTCGGCGATATTGCTCATGCCTGATCCTTACGAACGATCATCGCGCCGATGTCAGCTTCGGCGACAAGTGCGCCGTCAACCTTGGCGTCGCAATGGAATTTCCAGATATTGCCGCGTTGCTTGTTCTTCTTGACATGGAATTCGACGCGGTCGCCGGGCACGACCGGCTTGCGGAAGCGCGCATTCTCGATGGTCATGAAGTAGACGAGGTTGCCGGTCTGACCTTCTTTCTTGGCGCAGATGGCACCCGCCGTCTGCGCCATGCCCTCGATCAGCAAAACCCCGGGCATAATCGGCGCTTCAGGAAAATGGCCGGTGAAATGTGGTTCGTTCACCGTGACGTTCTTGATACCGATCGCCGTGTTGTCGCCGTCGATCTCGATGATCTTGTCGACCATGAGAAAGGGATAGCGGTGCGGCAGCAGCTTCATGATCTCGGTAATGTCAGCCGAAGAAAGCGTCGTCGTGGCTTCCTCAGTCATTTTGCTTGCCTCCAGGGTTCCTCCCGCGCAACTTGGATTTCGATACCTGTTGCGCTGCCTCTCTCAGATAGTCTTTTAGCGGACGTGCAGGTACACCGCCATATTGTCCGCCCGCGGCAAGGTCGGTCATGATACCGCTTTTGGCAGCGATCTGCACGCCATCGCCGATCGTCACATGTCCTTTGATTCCCGCTTGGCCGCCGATCTGCACGCCATTGCCGATTTTCGTGCTGCCGGCGATGCCGACCTGTGAAACGATGGCGCAATGGCGGCCGATCTGGACGTTGTGGCCGATCTGGACCTGATTGTCGATCTTGGTTCCCTCGCCGATCACCGTGTCGTCCATGGCACCGCGGTCGATGGTCGTGTTGGCGCCGATCTCGACATTGTCCTGGATGATCACCCGGCCGATCTGAACGATCTTGATCATGCCGCGCGGACCCGGTGCATAACCAAAACCGTCCTGGCCGATCCGAACACCGTTGTGGATGATGACGCCATTGCCGATCAGCGCACAGAGAATGCTCGCTCCAGCCGCAATCGAACAATCCCGCCCGATCTTGACATTCGGACCGATGACGCTGTTCGCGCCGATGCGCGTTCCCGCCCCGATCTCGGCATGCGCACCGATAACGGCCAGCGGTTCGACGATCGCGCCCTTTTCAAGTTTGGCGCTCGGATGGATCACCGCGCTCGGCGCAATCTCGCTTTCACCCGAAAGAGCGACAGGACGCAATGCTGCGGGATAGAACAAGCCTCCCGCCATTGCGAAGGCAGCATGCGGATTGGACGAGAAGATAACCGGGAGATGCGGAGGAACGAGATCGGCAAGCGCCTTGTCGCAGATTACCGCCGAGGCCTCGCATGTCGCAAACTCCTCGCGGTTGCGGCGCGACAGGATATAGCAGACATCGCCCGCCCGCGCCCGGCTGATGGGGGCGACGGACCTGACGATAACATTGGCATGATCGGAATTGGCAAGTTCCGCCCCAAGAAACTCTGCCAGCTCAGCGAGCCTCAGACCTTCATGGGGCAGAAAAAAAACGTTTTGCTCCATCGGCAATGCTCCAGAACGGAATTGAGTCTTACAGTTCCGGACTGCCGATATCAGAATTGGTTGTTAATGCCAAACTTGAAGTTTTGCGTCTTGTCGAAGTCTTCCTTGAGGACCGGGATTGCGTAATCCAGACGCAATGCACCGAAAGGAGACTGCCAAACGACACCGACACCGACGGAAGCGCGCAGCGAGGCGTCTTCGCCCTCAATGCCGTCGCCCCTCAGGTCGACGTCGTTGCCAAACAAGGTTCCGGCGTCGGCGAAGACCGCGCCGCGCAGGTTGAAGTCGCGCGGGAAGCCCGGCATCGGGAAAGTCGCTTCAGCCGATGCGGTGAAGTATGTTGTACCGCCCAGCGGATCGTCGTTGTTGCCGGCAACGCGAGGGCCGATACCCTTGTTCTCGAAACCGCGAATGTCGCCATTTGTCAGCGTGAACTGGTCAAAGACGTTCAGGTGCTCACCGAAGCCGACGACATAACCCGCCGAAGCCGAAACCGAACCGATGATATCGGCATCGTCGGCGAGCAGGTGGTAGTAACGGGCCTTGCCATAGATCTTGTAGAACTGCGAGTCGCCCCCGAGGCCGGCAATTTCCTGCGTCGCCGTAGCGTAGATGCCTTCGCGCGGCAGAACCGTGTCATCGAGGGTGTTGTAGGTCAGCGTCTGCGAGACGGAAGAACGTGTCCACGGGCTGTCCTCAACCAGGTGCTGATACGGAGCGGACAGATCGGAAAGATCGCTGTTGTCAGCGTCGTACTTCATTTGCTTGTAGTTATAGCGGAAGGTCGTCGCCAGATCTTCGGTGATCGGCGCCGTGACGCGCAGAACGACGCTGGTTTCCTCATAGTCGTAATTGTCGTTGCTCGACGTTTCGCTGTGGTTGACGTCGAAGCCCGCCGCCAGGCGGTAGCCGAGGAAATAGGGTTCGGTGAAGCTGACGCCGTAGGCGCGCGAGCCTTCCTGGCCACCACCGGCCGAGATGCGGATGTACTGACCGCGGCCAAGGAAGTTCTTTTCTTCGATCGATGCTTCGAGCAGCAGACCGTCACCGCCGGCGGCATAACCCGCGCCGACACCGAACGAACCGGTCGACTGATCCTGCACGTCGACCACCACCACGACACGGTCCGGGGAGCTGCCCGGCTGCGTGGAGATATTGACGGAAGAGAAGTAACCGAGCGCCTCCAGACGACGCTTGGCCTTGGTGATCATCTGCTGATTGAAGGCGTCGCCTTCGCTCATGTCGAATTCGCGGCGGATGACATAGTCGCGCGTACGGCTGTTGCCGCGGATCTCGATGCGCTCGACGTAGGCGCGCTCGCCCTGGTCGACGAGATACTCGACGCCGATCGTATTGTTGTTGAGGTCGCGGTTACCGCGCGGCGTGACGCGCGCAAAGGGATAACCGGCGGAGGCCACCTGATCGGAAATCGCTTCGATCGACTTCTGAACTTCCTTGGCGCTGTAGAGGTGGCCTTCTTTCGTGCGCACCAACGGCAGCAGCTGATCCGAGCCGACGCCTTCAACGGTCGACTGCACGGTCACCGGACCAAAATTGTAGCGCTGGCCTTCCTCGATGTTGAAGGTGAGCGTGTATTTGTTGGTTGCCTCGTCAAAGCTGGCATCAGAAGAGACGATGCGCATGTCGGCATAGCCGCGATTGTAATAGAACTGGCGCAGCGCTTCTTCGTCGGCGTGGAGCTTGTCTTCGTTGTAGACGTCCTTGCGGGTCAGGAACGAAAGGAAGTTCGAACGCTTGGTCTGGATGACGGCAGCAAGGCGGCCGGCGCTATAGGCGTTGTTGCCGACGAAATTGATCGCATCGATCTTGGTGCGGTCACCTTCGTTGATGACGAAAGCAAGGTTGACGCGGCCTTCGCCCAGCGGCACCACCTGCGTCGTAACCTCGACTTCGCTGCGGCCGGTGGCGGCATAGGCATCCTTGATCGCCTGGATGTCGGACTGAATCTGCGTGTCGCTGTAAGGACCGGCAGCATGCGTCTGGACGATCGTCGCGAGCTTGTCGTCCTTGATCTTGCGGTTGCCGTTGAAGACGACCTGATTGACGAGCTGAGCTTCCTGGACGTTGACGACGAGCGTGCTGCCGGAAACCGAAATCTTCACATCGGAGAAGTAGCCCGTGCCGTAAAGCTGTTTGACTGAGTTATCGATATCAGTGTTCGAGAAACTCTTGCCGGGCGTGATGGTGAGGTTCGACCGGACGGCTTCCGCGCCGACGCGGCTTGCGCCACGCACATCGATGCGCTGGATGACCGCGGCCTCGGCGGCCGTAGCGGAAACGAACGTCAAAGCACCTGCGCCCGAAGCAACAACACTAGCAGACAGCGCAACCGCCGATACTGCGTTCAAAAACTTTGAACCAGCCTTCATTTCACCTATTACCTTTTTTCCCTCGTCCCCGTCCCCGGGAGAACCCGATTCCGGTCACGTGTGTCGTTTTACCCGCTTTTGACATACAAGCAAGGGAGGGCGTTAATTTCTGTTTACTTCATTTCCAAGCGTGACCCATTCGCCACTACAGCCTTGAAACATCGTAAATAAATAGTAATTCCCTTGCCTTACGCGTTTACCCTCAGCTCAGGGTGATGTCGTTCCAGGTCGTGAAAACCATCAATGTCAATATCATTGCCAGGCCTATACGAAATGCAATTTCCTGGGCCTTGGCACCCAGCGGTTTTCCTCTGACCGCCTCCACCGCATAGAACATCAGGTGGCCCCCATCAAGTACCGGAACCGGCATCAGGTTAAGCAATCCTATCGAAACCGACAGCACCGCAGCAAGCTGCAACACTGCCCCTACGCCAAGCTTCGCCATCTGGCCGGTAGCCTGCGCCACACGGATCGGCCCGCCCAGCTGATCGGCCCGCATCGATCCGCTGAAGATGTTGCCGATATATTTGAAGGTGTCCGTGACAATTTGCCCGCTGGCGATCACGCCCTCACGCAGCGCCTGGAGCGGCGTGTAGGTCTGCAGCCGGAAATTGCCGGAGTTCTTGTCGGTGGCGATGCCGATCTGACCGACTTCCATCTTGTTGCCGAACTGATCGGTCTGGTCGACGCGCTGCGGCACCATCGGCACATCGAGCTTCTGGCCGCCGCGCTCGACTGTGACGACAATCCTTTGGCCGGGGCGCATGCCGACATAGCGGCGCACATCTTCAAACGTCTCGACCTTGCCGCCATCGATGGCAACCAGGAGGTCGCCGGGAAGGATACCGGCGGCGGCCGCCGAGCTCTCCGGCTTGACCTCGGCAACGACCGGGTCGGCGATCATGCGGCCATAGACGGTGAAGAGAACAGTAAAGATGGCGATCGCCAGCAGAAAATTGGCGATCGGACCGGCTGCGACGGTCGCGGCACGTTTCCACAGCTTGGCTCCGGCGAAGGAGCGCGCCCTCTCCTCTTCGGACATGGCGGCAAGCTTGTCGCTGTCCGGTTTGCTCGACGCATCCTCGTCGCCGAAGAAGCGGACGTAACCACCAAGCGGGATTACGGAGATCTTCCAGCGTGTTCCATGGCGGTCGGTGAAGCCGAATAGTTCGGGACCAAAGCCGACCGAAAAGGCAAGAATACGAATGCCGCTCCAGCGCCCGACAAGGTAATGGCCCATCTCATGCACGAAGACGAGCAGCGAGAGCACCAGGATGAAGGTGACGATGTTCCCCATCACAAATGCGTATATGCCGGTCATCACGTCCATGGTTCCTTCCGTCGGGGTGCCGCGTCATCAGAGGCCGAACAATGCCGCTCCGAGCGACGTCATGCCAGCTCCCTTTATCTGTGAAAATGATACAGCAAGCAAGAACGCCGCAAAACAGGCGAAAATCAGTCCGTCGACGCGGTCCATGACGCCGCCATGGCCCGGGATGAGACGGCTTGAATCCTTGACGCCGAATTTGCGCTTAATGAAGGATTCGAAAAGATCGCCCGACTGGCTGCAGATCGACAGGACGAGCGCCACGCCGGCGGCGGCGACTTCGGCGCCCGGAACGAGGAAATGGGAGAGAAGAACGCCGGCTGCGACCGCAGAAACGGCGCCGCCGATTGCACCAGACCATGTCTTTCCCGGCGAGATCGACGGGGCAAGCTTCGGTCCGCGGAGCGCCCTGCCGACGAAATAGGCGAGGATATCGGTCGCCCAGACGACGGCAAAGACGAAAAGCATGGCGTAAAGACCGGGCTGGTCGTTGCTTCTGATTGCGGCGAGCGCCAGGCCGGTGGCGCCGGCATAGAAGAGGCCGACCGGGAGCCACCGGCTCGTGCCGTGCAGGATGATCAGGGCGATGCCGACGGCCGTGACGCCGGCCAGCATGCCGGCGGCGAATTCGAAATTTCCGACAAGCACGAGGAAGGCGACCGCCGCTTCGCCGATCCAGCCGATCACATTGGCGACCCAATCACGCGCAATGCCGGTTATCTTAGACCATTCATAGTAGATCAGCAGGCCGATCACCACAGCCAGGGTGCGAAAGGCAGCGCCGCCATACCAGGTGGCGACAAGAACGCTGACCGCGAGAATCAATCCTGAAACGATGCGGAGCTTCAATTCCCTCTGCATCAGGTGCCGACCGCGGCTGCCTGCGATGACAGGCCGCCGAAGCGCCGGTCACGGGAGGCGAATTTTTCCAGCGCCGAGCGGAAAATCTCCGGGCTGAAATCGGGCCAATATTCCGGGACGAAGATGAATTCGGAATAGGCGGCCTGCCAAAGCAGAAAGTTGGAAAGCCGTTCCTCGCCGCTGGTGCGGATGATGAGATCCGGATCCGGGATGCCGGCCGTGTCGAGGCGTCCGTTGATCAGTGCGGGAGTGATGTCCTGTGCCCGCAGGTGGCCGGACTCGACGTCCCTCGCCAGACTCACGACGGCGCGAGAAATTTCATCGCGGGAGCCGTAATTGAAGGCGATGACCAGCGTCAGCGCCGTGTTGTCCCTGGTGGTCTCCTCCGCCTCAAGCAGCAGGCTGAGAATGTCGCTGCGCAGGCTGTGGCGGTCGCCGATAACCTTGATGCGCACATTCTGGCGATGAAGCTCGGCCAGGTCGCGACGAATGAAAGCCTTGAGCAGACCGAGCAGATCGGAAACCTCGGCTTCGGGCCGGCGCCAGTTCTCCGAGGAGAAGGCGAAGAGGGTGAGATATTTTATGCCGGCCGCGCCGGCGGCGCGGACTGTCTCGCGTACCGCCTCTACGCCCTTGCGATGGCCCATCGAGCGCGGCAAGCCGCGCTGCTTGGCCCAACGGCCATTGCCGTCCATGATGATGGCAACATGCTCTGGCACAGTCACGAATACAGATTCCGACATTTCCCGTCCGGTCTTTCCAGGCAAAGGCACAGGTCCACTAGACCTGCATGATTTCCTTTTCCTTCTCGCCAAGCAAGCGGTCGATTTCGGAAATCGTCTCGTCCGTCATCTTCTGTACGCGTTCGGATTGCGCACGGCTCTCGTCCTGGCCGATTACACCGTCCTTTTCGGCTTTCTTGAGGCCGTCCATGCCGTCACGGCGGACATGGCGAATCGCGACCTTGCTCTTTTCGGCATAGTCGTGCGCCACCTTGACGAGCGACTTGCGGCGCTCCTCGTTCAATTCCGGCAGCGGAATACGCAGGCTCTGACCGTCGACGATCGGGTTAAGGCCGAGATTGGATTCGCGGATGCCGCGTTCGACCGCGCTGACCATTGACTTGTCCCAGACGGAAACCGTCAGCATGCGCGGCTCGGGCACGGTGATGTTGGCCACCTGGTTCAAGGGCACGCGCGAACCATAGGCCTCGATCGTTACCGGATCGAGGATGTTGGCCGAAGCACGGCCGGTGCGCAGCGATGCAATGTCGCTCTTGAATGCGGAGACCGCGCCATCCATCCGGCGCTTCAGTTCCTTGATATCGATACCTTCACTCATGTCGATGCTCCCGTTTAGAGCGATGCCGAAAAGTCAGCGGCTTTCGGACATCTGATGCTCTAATTCTTTAATGTAGAACATGTTTCAGATTTCAGGCCAACCGGACCTAAAGCTCGATCATGTTCTAGCGAGGGCTGCGCCGAAACCGCGGCGCGGCTTGTATCAGTTGTCGGAGACGATGGTCTTGAGGCCACCGCCCGTCAAGATTTCAGCAAAACCACCCTTCTCGTGGATCGAGAAGACGATGATCGGAATGGAATTTTCCCTGGCGAGCGCCACCGCAGCAACGTCCATCACCGCAAGCCCCCTGTCCAGCACTTCCTGGTGCGTCAGGCGGTCGAAGCGGGTCGCATCGGGGTATTTTTTTGGGTCGGCGGTGTAGATGCCGTCCACCTGCGTGCCCTTGAAGATCGCTTGAGCGCCCATTTCGGCAGCACGCAGTGCGGCGGCGGAATCGGTGGTGAAGAAGGGATTGCCGGTGCCGCCGGCAAAGATCACCACGCGTCCCATCGACAGATGATAAAGGGTCGCTCGCTGCGAGAAGCTCTCGCAGATCTCCGGCATGGAGATGGCCGAAAGCACCACCGTATCGATGTTCAGCTTGCGCAGCGAGGTTGCCAGCGCCAGCGCGTTGATGATGGTGCCGAGCATGCCCATATGGTCGCCGGTCACGCGGTCGCCGCCTTTGGATGCGACTGCGACACCCCGGAAGATATTGCCGCCACCGACGACGACGCCGACTTCCACGCCCATGTGCCTTGCCTCGGCAATATCGGATGCAATCCGGTCCGCCACCGTGACATCGATCCCGAAACCCTGGGCACCCATGAGCGCTTCGCCGGAAGCCTTGAGTAGAACGCGTTTATAGACAGGCTCTAAAGACATCTTGGCTCCTCGTAAATTGCCGTGAATGCCCGATACACGAAGGGCACCGCGTTGTCACGCGATGCCCTGGCGTTTTCCCAATTATGGCTGAAAGATCAACCCTTGACGGCAGCCGCAACTTCGGCTGCGAAATCGGTCTCTTCCTTCTCGACGCCTTCGCCGAGCAGAAGACGGGCCATGCCGGCAACTTCGATCGGCGCGCCGACGGCCTTTTCAGCTTCCTTGATGGCGGCTGCGACGGTGAGATCCGGATTGATGACGAAAGACTGCGAGAGAAGAGCGACTTCTTCGAAGAACTTGCGCATGCGGCCTTCGACCATCTTTTCGATGATGTTGTCGGGCTTGCCCGACGCGCGCGACTGCTCGATGAAAACGTTGCGCTCGCGCTCGGCGACGGCGGCATCGACTTCTTCCGGGCGGATCGCCAGCGGCGCGGTCGCGGCAATGTGCATGGCGACCTGGCGGCCGATTGCGTTCAGGGCTTCCTTGTCACCGGTCGACTTCAGCGCGACGAGAACGCCGAGCTTGCCGAGGCCGTCGGAAACCGCGTTGTGAATATAGGTGGCGACGATGCCGTCCTCAACGGACAGAGCGATCGAACGCCGCAGGTTCATGTTCTCGCCGATCGTTGCGATCGCATCCTTGATCGTGTCGGAAACGGACTTGCCGGATGCCGGATAGGTTGCGGCAGCCACCGCGTCGACAGTGCCATCCGTCGAAACGGCGACCTTGGCGATGCCGCGGACGAGATCCTGGAAGGCATCGTTACGGGCGACGAAGTCGGTTTCGGAGTTGACTTCGACGACGACGGCCTTCGTGCCTTGGCTCGAAACGCCAACGAGGCCTTCAGCAGCGGTGCGGCCGGACTTTTTGTCGGCCTTGGCGATGCCCTTGGCGCGCAGCCAGTCGATCGCCGCTTCCATGTCGCCATTGGTTTCTGCAAGAGCCTTCTTGCAATCCATCATGCCTGCGCCGGTCTTTTCGCGCAGTTCCTTCACCATTGCAGCCGTAATCTCGCTCATTATCTTCCTCTTGTCGGTTCAAACGGTGGACCGCAAAGCGGCGCGGCACCGGATTGAGGCACGAAATGTACCTGTATGTATGACAGCGTGATGAAGACGCGCCATAACGAAACTTTATTGGCGGAACGCCTGACGCCTCCGCCTTGAAACAGGTAAGGCCGCCGAACTTCGATGAGTCGCGAGCGGCCTTCCCAGTCTATGCAAGCTTCGACGGAGTTTTGTCTCCGCCCGCCTTCATCAGCCTTCGGCTGCTTCCTCGAGAGCCGGCTCGACCGGAACTTCGGAGGATGCGCCAAGATCACGGCCGGAAGAGCTCTGCTGGCGCGCAATGCCGTCGATGGCAGCGCGAGAGATCAGCTCGCAGTACAGGGCGATGGCGCGCGATGCGTCGTCGTTGCCCGGGATCGGATAGTCGATCAGGTCCGGATCGCAGTTCGAATCAATGATGGCAACGACCGGGATGCCGAGGCGCTTGGCTTCGTCGATCGCGATCTTTTCTTTGTTGGTGTCGATGATGAACATCAGGTCGGGCGTGCCGCCCATATCGCGGATACCGCCGAGAGCCTTGTCGAGCTTTTCGCGTTCGCGCTCGAGGTTCAGGCGTTCCTTCTTGGTGAAGCCCTGGGCTTCGCCGTTGAGGATCTCATCGAGCTTGCGCAGGCGCTGGATCGAGTTGGAGATCGTCTTCCAGTTCGTCATCATGCCGCCGAGCCAGCGCGAGTTGACGTAGTACTGGGCCGAGCGCTTGGCGCTGTCGGCGATGATCTCGGAAGCCTGACGCTTGGTGCCGACGAAGAGAACGCGGCCGCCACGGGCAACGGTGTCGCTGACAACCTGAAGGGCGCGCGACAGCATCGGAACGGTCTGAGCCAGATCGATGATGTGAATGTTGTTGCGGTCGCCGAAGATATACGGCTTCATCTTCGGGTTCCACCGATGGGTCTGGTGGCCGAAGTGGACGCCTGCTTCAAGAAGCTGACGCATAGAAAAATCAGGCAATGCCATGCCTTGTTACTCCTTTTCCGGTTGAACCTCCGCAAGACGAACAGCACCCTCGTCGAGGATGCCACCGGCGGAACAGCCCGGATTTCTCCCGGACGATCCCATGCCTTACGTGTGGAATGCCGGTGCCCATACATTCCGCCGGGCATAAAAGCAAGGGAAACATTCCATTCGGCATAAAAACAAGAATTATGCCGGATTTCCGGCCGACTGCCCTTCCGTGAAAATGCCGCCGCTCAGCTTGCGAGTGTCGGCAGCAGCGCCAGCACGACGCCGGCATCGGGCATCGGCAGGACGGCGTCGATCTCCGCGGGCAGCAGGCTGGTGATTGCGCTGTCGGCGTTTCCGGTCGCCGTCCCCATCGGACCGCGGAAGCCGTGCCGCGTCCAGGCGAACTCCTGCAGCCGCGGGCTGATCAGCGCCTCGATCAGGCGGTTGGCGTTCTCATCGACGACGATCTGCGCGATGTCGCGCCTCAGCGTGTCCTTGTGACGGTCGAGCTCCAGGCCAATCCGGTCGATCTGGCCAGCCACGTCCTCGAACTTCTCCTTAAAACGTTCGAGCCGGGCTTTTGCGGAGAGGAACATGCGGCTGAGAAAGCCCTTGTCTTTCAGCGATGCCGGATCGAGGCTCTTCGACTTGAGGATGATGTCGGTCAGCAGGCGACCGACCTCGCCGAGATCCTTGTTGCGGACCTCGCGCAGAATCCTGTCGGCATAATCGCTGACAGCCTGCTGGGCGCGGTCGCCATAGACCGAAATGCCGGCTCGATCGGTGATATCGATGCTATCGGAAATGCGGGCAACTTCCGCCGGATCGGCGGCGACAACCGGCAGGGCGGCATTCTGTACAGTCGCGAGATCGGTATCGGCCATAGTGAGGCTTTCCAGGCTTGCGGCGCATAATGGTCTGGAGGCCTATTGCGCAACTGCAGGCCCCGTCGCAATGGACTGGCCGCTGCAATCGCTCCGATCACAAGAGCAGGACGACAGAAGGCGATTCAGTCATCGCTGGTCGCCGACACAATAATGAACTTCGTGATACAGTTTTATGGCAGTGGAGAAACGGCGGCCTACTTGCAGACCTCAGCCTTGTGATCGAGCAGCTCGAGCTTGGCTAGCTTCCCGGTCAGAACGAAATCGCCATAATCCATCGTCAGGTCCCGGGTGATGCCGTTCTCGTAGAGCTTGAACGACATGCGATAGACCGGCAGCGAATCCGATTTTGCATTCTCGTTGAAATAGGCGATGGTCACCGGCCAGAAGGCCGACTTCGAGAAGGCACCGGCATTGCCGGCATCGGCCTCCTCGGCAGCAGGCGTTTCCTGCTTGCCGACGATCGTTGTCGTCACCAGCGACTTGTCGCCGTCATCGGAACCATCGAAAACGCGGGCTTCGAAGAAGCGTTTTCCCTCTTTGGCGTTCTGGATCACATCGAGCATGTGTTCTGTCGGAAAGCGGCTTTCGCCAAGCTGCAGCTCGCGGCTCGCCGGCTGCTTGAGATCGACTTTGACGCCATTGGCCTGATTCTCGGCCGCGCCGTTAACCTCCTTGTCGAGCTGGTCGTCGGTGAAGGATTTGGTGTCGAAGGTAAACTTGCGGTCCTTCAGGTTCTCGAAGGTCTTTGTCTGCTGATCGCTGACGCGCACGCTGTCGCCAGTGTCGATCTGCGTCACGAAGCGGAAATTTGTGGTGAAGCCCTGGCAATAGTTGCCGTCGAATTCATAGACCATGCGCCCGTACATGGAGGCGATGCCGGAGCGGTCGGACGCATCCTTCAATTCCAAATCGTAGACCGCGCGATGGGCGACGAGGCCGGTCGCGATCGCAGCACTTGCCGCAGGCGCAGCCGCCCATGCGTGGGCGGAAAGGCCGGCGAGAAGCAGAGCGGCTAGACTCGATCGGAACATTCATTCACTCCTATTGGACTCGGCCGCGATGTTATATGAACTCTTTCGGCCAAATCGAGGCTCGAAGCTGTCATATTAAAGATTCTAGTCTTGATGCATAATTTTGGAAACATTGACAACAAAAGCGGAGACGAAAATGTCCAATGAAATTGCTGGACGCTTGAGCGAGATGGGGATAACCCTGCCCGAAGCCGCAGCACCCGCCGCAAATTACGTTCCCTATGTCATCAGCGGCAATCTTCTCTACATCTCCGGCCAGCTGCCGCTCGAGGGCGGCAAAGTCGCCGCATCGGGCCATCTCGGCAAGACCATCGACGTTGCGAGCGGCCAGCGCGCCGCCGAACTCTGCGCCATCAACATCCTCGCCCAGGCCAAAGCTGCGCTGGGCGGCGACCTCGGCCGCATCCGGCGCGTCATCAAGCTGAACGGTTTCGTCGCCTCGGCGCCCGACTTCATCGAGCAGCATCTCGTCATCAACGGTGCTTCGAACCTGATCGCCGGTGTGCTCGGCGAGGCCGGAAAACATGCGCGCGCCGCCGTCGGCATGGCCGCTCTCCCGCTCAACGCCGCCGTCGAGATCGACGCTATCATGGAAATCGCGGAATGACCAATGCGGACTGGATCAAGGACGTGCCGGTCGCCCATCGCGGCTATCACGACCTGAATAAGCTTGTCTGGGAAAATACGCTCTCGGCCTTCTCGCGCGCCGTCGAAGCCGGCTTCGCGATCGAATGCGACCTGCATTACGCCTCCGACGGCGTACCGATCATCTTTCATGACGAGGATCTTCAGCGTCTGTGCAATCTGAACGGCGACGTCCGCGAGCGCACCTCCAGGGAACTCGGGCTGATCGCCGTCGGCGGCACGGGAGACAAGGTGCCGACGCTCAGCCAACTCCTCGATCTTGTCCAGGGCAAGGTGCCCCTGGTGCTGGAGCTGAAGGGCCGTGAGGCCGACGACGAAGGCTTTGCTGAATCCGTGCTCGAAGTGCTTGAGGGCTATGAGGGCAAGGTCGCGCTGATGAGCTTCGACCATTGGCTGCTGCGCGATCTAAAGGCGCTTAGCTCGCCCTACCCGCTCGGGCTGACCGCCAACGGCAACACGCCGGAGGAGTTTGAGATCCATGCCAAGGCGATGCAGATCGGTCTCGATTTCATCTCCTATTATTATGACGACCTGCCGAATGCCTTCATCACGGGCGAACGCGAAAAGGGCATTCCGGTGATTACCTGGACGGTGCGAGACGAAGAGGCGCGCCGGCGCACTTTCGCCAATGCAGACCAGATGACCTTCGAAGGTTTCGACCCGCGTGCGGTTTGACGCTCGCTTTTTGGCCAAGATCATGCGCAGACTGAAACAGAGCCGAAACCCTCCTCCCACAGGCTTCGCATCCGCCGCATGACCGATGAACTGTCCATTCGCGTAGAACGCTCCTTCACCGCGATTTCCCCGGAGAGCTGGTCCAGGCTTTCCGGGGCGTCGAAGCGTGGCAACACGCTTGCCTACAATCCTTTCGTTTCGCACGCCTTTTTGTCGTCGCTGGAAGAGTCCGGCTCGGCCACAGCCGAAACCGGTTGGCTCGGCCACCACCTGTTACTCGAAACCGATCGCGGCGAGTTGATCGGCGCCCTGCCCGGCTATCTCAAAAACCACAGCCAGGGCGAATATGTCTTCGACCACGGCTGGGCCGACGCTTTCGAGCGGGCCGGCGGGCGTTATTACCCCAAGCTGCAGTGCTCGATTCCATTTACACCCGCGACCGGGCCGCGTCTTCTCGTCGCCGAAGGGTTGCAGCGTCTGCCGATCCAGAGCGCGATTGCCGAAAGCCTGAAGGAGGTCGTGCGCCGGCTCGACATCTCCTCGGCGCATATTACCTTCGTGCCCGACGAGGAGATCGGCGTCTTCGAGATGGACGGCTATCTGCACCGCACCGACCAGCAGTTTCATTTCATCAATGACGGCTATGCCAATCACGACGACTTCCTCGAAACGCTCGCTTCGCGCAAACGCAAGGCATTGCGCAAGGAGCGCCGCGCCGCGCTCGAAACCGGCATCAGCATTGACTGGCTGACCGGCCGCGATCTGACGGAGCGGATCTGGGACCAGTTCTTCAAATTTTACATGGATACCGGCGGCCGCAAATGGGGCCGGCCCTATCTCACCCGCAAATTCTACTCGCTGATCGGCGAGCGCATGGCCGACGATATCCTGCTCGTCATGGCCAAGCGCGACGGACGCTATATTGCCGGCGCAATCAATTTCATCGGCGGCGATACGCTCTACGGCCGTCACTGGGGCTGCATCGAGGACCACCCCTTCCTGCATTTCGAGGTCTGCTATCACCAGGCGATCGACTTCGCCTTGGCGAAGGGGTTGAAACGGGTCGAGGCCGGAGCGCAGGGCGAACATAAGCTCGCTCGCGGCTACCTGCCGGTGACGACGCACTCCGCTCATTATGTCGCCCATGCCGGACTGCGCCGCGCGATCGGTGATTATCTCGCGCGCGAGCGCGCCGATGTCGAGCAGATGAGTGAGCTGCTGAGCGAGCACAGCCCCTTCCGCAAGGGTGAGCGTCAGCTGGAGGATTGACGCCGCCCCGGCGAGCGCGCTACCCGATCAAATGGAACGTGAGGAGATTTCGCGATGACCAGCGCCTATGACGACAACAATATTTTCGCCAAGATCCTGCGCGGCGAAATTCCCTCGCACCGAATCTACGAGGACCAGCATACGGTCGCCTTCATGGATGTGATGCCGCAGGCGCCGGGCCACGTGCTCGTCGTTCCGAAGGCGCCTTCGCGCAATATCCTCGATGCCGATCCCGCCACCCTCGTCCATGCCATTACCGTCGTTCAAAAGGTCGCCCAGGCGGTCCAGCAAGTTTTCGACGCCGATGGCGTGTTCATCGCCCAGTTCAACGAACCGGCGGCCGGACAAACGGTGTTCCATCTGCATTTCCACATCATCCCCCGCCATGAGGGTGTGGCGCTCAAGCCGCATTCGGGCAAGATGGAAGATGGCGCCGTGCTTGCCGCCCATGCCGAAAAGATCCGGGCGGCCCTGGCATAACGCGAATTCCTGGCAACGACGGAAACAGAAAAAGGCCGCGGATACCGCGGCCTTTTCCGATTCGGTGACGAACTCTCACTTCTTGCGCGGAACCTTGGGAACCGTGCTTCCCTTCTTGGGGGCGTCGCGGACCTCAGGCTCGGCCTGCGGGACCGTCTTGGCGCGGGTCTTGCGGGCCGTCTTCGTCTTCAGCTCGCCATCATCCTCGTCGTCGGTTTCGGGATGGACGACCTCGGCCTCCGGCTTCGGCTTGATCGGCGCCGTATCCGGAATGGCTTCCAGCAGGATACCGGGCTTGCCGTCTTCCTTCGGGCCGACGGTGACGTTGACGACGCCGCCCTTCTTCAGCTTGCCGAAGAGGATTTCGTTGGCGAGCGGCTTCTTGATCGTGTCCTGGATTACCCGGGCCAGCGGGCGGGCGCCCATCTTCTCGTCGTAACCCTTCTCTGCAAGCCAGGCGATCGCATCCTCATGCAGGTCGAAGGTGACGTTCCTTTCGGAAAGCTGGGCCTCCAGCTGCATGATGAACTTCTGAACGACCTTGTGAATGACCGCCGTCGGCAGCGCCGCGAACGGGATGATTGCGTCGAGACGGTTGCGGAACTCCGGCGTGAAGAGACGGGTCAGCGCCTCCTCGTCCTCGCCGGTGCGCTTGGACGAGCCGAAGCCGATTGCCGCCTTGGCCATTTCGGAGGCGCCCGCATTCGTCGTCATGATCAGGATGACGTTGCGGAAGTCGATCTTCTTGCCGTTGTGGTCGGTCAGGGTGCCATGGTCCATGACCTGCAGCAGGATATTGTAGATATCCGGATGCGCCTTCTCGATTTCGTCGAGCAGGACCACGCAATGCGGATGCTGGTCGACGCCATCGGTCAAGAGGCCACCCTGGTCGAAGCCGACATAGCCGGGAGGTGCGCCGAGCAGACGCGAGACCGTATGCCGCTCCATATATTCCGACATGTCGAAGCGCAGGAGCTCGACGCCGAGCGACGCTGCCAGTTGCTTTGCCACCTCGGTCTTGCCGACGCCGGTCGGACCGGAGAAGACATAGGCGCCGATCGGCTTGTTCGGCTCGCGAAGGCCGGCACGCGCCAGCTTGATCGATGTCGAAAGCGCTTCGATCGCGATGTCCTGTCCGTAGACCACCGAACGCAGTTCCTGCTCGAGATTGGCAAGCACGGCCTCGTCGTCCTTGGAGACGGTCTTCGGCGGAATGCGGGCCATCGTGGCGATCGTCGCCTCGATCTCCTTCTCGGTGATCAGCTTGCGGCGCTTCGACGGCGGCAGCAGCATCTGGGCCGCACCCGTTTCGTCGATCACATCGATCGCCTTGTCCGGCAGCTTGCGGTCGGAGATGTAGCGGGCCGACAGCTCGACGGCCGACTTGATGGCGTCGTTGGAATAACGCAGATGATGATATTCTTCGAAATAGGGCTTCAGCCCCTTCATGATCTCGATCGCATCATTGATCGACGGTTCGCTGACGTCGATCTTCTGGAAACGACGGACCAGCGCCCGGTCCTTCTCGAAGAACTGGCGGTATTCCTTATAGGTGGTCGAACCGATGCAGCGGATCGCGCCCGATGACAGGGCCGGCTTCAGCAGGTTCGATGCATCCATCGCCCCGCCCGAGGTGGCGCCGGCACCGATCACCGTATGGATTTCGTCGATGAAGAGGACGGCGCCCGGATATTCTTCCAGCTCCTTGACGACCTGCTTCAGCCGTTCCTCGAAGTCGCCGCGGTAGCGCGTGCCGGCAAGCAGCGTGCCCATGTCGAGCGAGAAGATCGTCGCATCGGCGAGCGCCTCGGGCACCTTGCCTTCGACGATGCGCTTGGCCAGCCCTTCGGCGATCGCCGTCTTGCCGACGCCGGGATCACCGACATAGAGCGGATTATTCTTCGAACGGCGGCAGAGGATCTGGATGGTGCGGCTGACCTCGGCATGACGGCCGATCAGCGGGTCGATCTTACCGCCCTTGGCCTTCTCGTTGAGATTGACACAATAGGCTTTGAGCGCATCCTGCTGCTTCTTGGGGCCGCCCTCTTCCTCGCCGCCGCGCGCCGTCGGCTTGCTCTCGGCCTCCTCTTCGGCGCCGCGCGGAGTACGGGTCTCCGACGCGCCCGGCCGCTTGCCGATACCGTGGGAGATGTAGTTGACGGCATCGTAACGGGTCATCTCCTGCTCCTGCAGGAAATAGGCGGCATGGCTTTCACGCTCGGCGAAGATCGCGACGAGCACGTTTGCGCCGGTCACTTCTTCGCGGCCGGATGACTGCACGTGGATGACGGCACGCTGGATGACGCGCTGGAAACCGGAGGTCGGCTTGGAATCCTCGTCGTAACCGGTGATCAGATTGGAAAGTTCGTTATCGACATATTCGACGAGCGTCTTGCGCAGCGCGTCGAGATCGACATTGCAGGCGCCCATAACCGCGGCCGCATCGGCATCGTCGATCAGGGCGAGCAGCAGATGCTCGAGCGTCGCATATTCATGATGCCGCTCGTTGGCAAAGGTCAGTGCCTGATGGAGCGCCTTCTCTAAACTAGGCGAAAATGTTGGCACGTTCAGATCCTCACTTCTTTTCCATGACGCATTGCAGCGGATGCTGGTGCTGCCGGGCGAAGTCCATCACCTGGCTGACCTTCGTTTCCGCTACCTCGTATGTGAATATTCCGCACTCGCCGACGCCGTGATTGTGGACATGGAGCATGATGCGGGTGGCACTTTCACGGTCCTTCTGAAAAAAACGCTCCAGAATATGAATGACGAATTCCATGGGCGTATAATCGTCATTCAAAAGCAGCACGCGATAGAGGTTAGGCTTCTTGGTCTTCGGCTTGGTGCGCGTGATGACCGAGGTTCCGCGATTTCCGTTGTCCCCGTTCCTTTCGCTGTCGTTCTGCATCCGGATCGGCTTTGCGATCATTGTCATTCATTCCTCGATCAATCCGGCGGAGCATGGGAGGGTGCTTTTCCCGCCGAATATCTGAAACACTAACTTAGTTCATAATGGGCCGATTTTAAGCCCCCTGTCAGACACTGCAATCAAGAAATGCCGGCATGCACGGGAAAGACCCAAAATGTCCCCGGACGGTCCGACGCAGCAATGAAAGTGGAAACAAAAAAGACCGGCTACAGGTGCGTAGCCAGTCTTTATTTTTCAATATATAGCGCAGGTTGCGCTTTTGACCTTGCTTTAGGCGGCAGCGGGGGTCGCCGGCTGCGGCGATTTCGGCGACTTGACTACGCCAGCGGCAGCAGCAGCGATCGGCGCCTCATAGGGCTTGTAGGCGGATTTGGCGAGATCGGCATACATTTCGCCGAGCTTGGTCGTCTCGGAGACGAAGCTCTCATAGGCCGATTTGACGTAGCCGGTCTGCAGTTCGAAAGCGGCCTCGAAGCTCCTGACGCCTGCCAAGGTTTCGAAATGCGTTACGGCATCCTGAAAGGACTTTTTCGAATATTCAGCGGCCTCCGCGGCGATCGCCTGAAAGCCCCTGGTCGTCTCGGAATAGGTTCTCAGCGCCGTATCGACGGCTTCCTTGCTCTTTTTGTTGGCTTCGTCAAAGTTGAACATGGCCGTCCTCCGTTGGGCTGTTGGATGGCGGCAGGGTAGCCGCAACGCACAAATAGTCAAGTAGTCTTGTGCGACGCAAAACATCTCAAGGTTGCGTTACAGCAATAAGACAAAGCGAGCGCGCCGGTGAACGTACCTCTTTAACGGTTTTTGCTAATATATGTCATATTGTCACAACCAGACGTTTTAAAAAAAATCTGATTCGGCAGCAAAAAAACGAAAAAAACCGGGCGGATGTCGCCGCCCGGTCCGCTTCAAGCTCTCATGCGCGATCAAAGATCGACGTCGAGGATCGCCATCGAAAAGTTGTAGGAGCGGTCGCCGTCCTCGTCATCGACATAGACGACGCCCAGAAATTCTTCGCCGAGATAGACTTCCGCAGAATCATTCTTGCGCGGACGCGCCTTGACGACGATCTGCGGGTTGAGCGTACGTTTGAAGTAGGCGTCGAGCTTCTTGATTTCTTCTGGCTTCACTCTGTCATCTCCGTAAGCGGCCTTTGATTGGCCGCTTCTTGCACAGGAAAAGCAGCGGTGTAAAGGCGGTGTCGCCGCTTGGCGATGACTGTCCCCGCTCAGGTTCCGTCGCTTATTCTGTCTTTCCAGCGCCGACACTCAGATATCGGCGCCGATTACCTGATCCATATTGCGCGACGGCTCGGAACAACCGGCCTCGCCCACAACCTTGGCCGGCACGCCTGCGACCGTCTTCTTGGGGGGCACCGCCTTCAGCACCACAGAGCCGGCGGCGACGCGCGAGCAATAGCCGATCTCGATATTGCCGAGGATCTTCGCACCGGCGCCGATCATGACGCCGCTGCCAATCTTCGGGTGGCGATCAGCGCCCTCCTTGCCGGTGCCGCCGAGCGTCACGCCGTGCAGGATCGAGACATTGTCGCCGATGACGGCCGTCTCGCCGACGACGAGGCCGGTGGCGTGATCGAGGAAGATGCCCTTGCCAATACGCGCAGCCGGATTGATGTCGGTCTGGAAGACGCTGGAGGATCGGCTCTGCAGATAGAGCGCGAAATCACGCCGGCCACGATTCAACAGCCAATGGGCGAGACGATGCGTCTGCAGCGCATGGAAACCTTTGAAATAAAGCACCGCCTCCATGAAGCGCAGGCAGGCGGGATCGCGGTCGTAGATGGCCTGGATGTCGACGCGAAGAATGGAGCTCCACTCCGGCCAGTCGAGCAGCATTTCCTCAAAGGTCTGACGCAGCAGGTTCGCCTGCATATCCGGATGGTCGAGACGTTCGCAGATGCGGTGGATGACGCATTCCTCAAGCGAATGATAATTGATCACCGTCGAATAGAGGAAGGCCGCGAGAACCGGATCCTTTTCGGCCGCGATCCGTGCTTCCTCGCGCAGGCTGTCCCAGATGGGATCCATCACCTTCAGCGGATGGCCAGTCTCAAAAGCACGGATATCTGTTTTGGCGACCATCGCCGCTCTCCTCGTTGCCAGCCGGAATGCCGTTTCGGAATGCCCATATATAGTGGAAAACGCCAATAACATAAACGGGTGCCGTCACCATGGTTTTTTAGCATGGTTTTTCGGCATCACGATGATGTCACCCCTCGGCAACCCTTGCGTAGAAGGCCAGCACCGCCTGCTTGAAAACCTTATCGCCGACGGCGAGCATGTGATCGCGGCCGGGAATATCGAGCGCTTCGGCCTCGGGCATCAGGGCAGCCAACTCCTGCGGCGAGCCGGCGATATCGTCCTTGGTGCCGACGCCGATCAGGGTCGGCATGTCGAGCTTGCCCATATCGGAGCGAGCGACAAGGTCGCGCGAGCCGCGGATGCAGGCGGCTAGCGCAGTGCGGTCGCTTTTCGTCTGTTCGGCGAAGGCGCGGAACATGCGGCCGCGGTCATGCGTCACGACCTCCAGCGACGGAGCCAGCAGCGCATCGGCGATCGGATCCCAGTCGCCGACCCCGTCGGTCATGCCGATGCCGAGGCCGCCGAGCACCAGCGAGCGGACGCGATGCGGATTGGCAAGTGCTGCAAATACAGAAATGCGCGCCCCCATCGAATAGCCCATGAGATTCGCCTCAGGGATGCCGAGATGATCGAGCAAGGCGATCGCATCCCCGGCCATGACCCAGGGGCGATAGGCTTCGGCATCGTGCGGCTTGTCGCTTGCGCCATGGCCGCGATTGTCGATGGCGATCACCCGGTAGCCCGCATCGCCCAGCGTCTTCAGCCAGCCCGGATGCACCCAGTTGACGCTTGCCGTCGAAGCAAAGCCATGGATCAACAGGACAGGCACGCCGGAGGGGTCGCCCTCGTCGAAAAAGGCGATCTTCAATCCATCATGAGTGAAGCTTGAAAATGCGGGTGTATTCAGGTTCATCGGGCCTTCCTTTTGGCGCGACCATAGTCGAGCCGCCTCTCGGCGGGAAGCCAAAATTGTGGGTAAAAACTGTGCCCGGCACGGCGCTTTGGCTCTACACATTTGAGACGAAGGCTTATAAGGTTCGCGCACTTTCAAAGCATTCGGAGAGCGACATGGCCGGCCACAACATTCCCCATTTCCAGAACGACGGCGGTCATCGCGTCATCGAAGTCGGCGTCAAGGAATTCATGTGCACCGGCGCTTCGGTTCCTTTCGACCATCCGCATATCTTCATCGACATGGGCGACGACAACGAGAAGGTCTGCTCCTATTGCTCGACGCTTTACCGTTATAATGCATCTCTCAAGCCGAGCCAGACCAATCCGGCCGGCTGCGTTTTCCACGTGAAGGCGGCGTAAACCGTCCAGAATCCGGATCGGACTGACAATGCCGGTCGAACATGCCGCCATCATCGGCGCCGGCATTGCCGGGCTGACAGCTGCGCTTGCGCTTTCGCGTTGGGGCATCAGCTCGGAGATTTTCGAGCAGGCGGATGAACTCGTCGCAGTTGGCGCCGGCTTGCAGGTTTCGCCGAACGCCTCCCGCATCCTCGCAGAACTCGGCGTCATCGAGGGACTTTCAAAAGTCTGGCTCGAACCGGAGGCGATCCGGCTGATGTCAGGCGGTTCGCTGCGCCAGCTCGCGGCCGTGCCGGCCGGCAAATTCGCGCGACAGCGCTGGGGCGCATCCTACGGGGTCCTGCACCGCGCCACATTGCAGAATGCGCTTCTCACGGCGGTCGAAGCCGATCCGCTCTGCCGGCTTCATCTTGGTGTGCGAGTGGAATCGAATTCGCCGCCTGTCGAGCGCGCTGCCGATGTCGTCATCGGCGCGGACGGCGTTTGGTCGAAGCTCCGGCAATCCATTCCCGGCAGCTCCTCGCCGCGTTTTTCCGGCAATATCGCCTACCGCTTCACCATTCCCGAAGACCAGGCGCCAGGCTTCCTCGACCGGACAAGCGTTTCGGCTTTCCTCGGCGGATCGGCGCATCTCGTCTGCTACCCGCTGAGGGAGACCGCCAGCATCAACATGGTGGCGATCACCGCCGGCAATGCCGCGCCGCAGGCCTGGCGAAACGAGCCGACCGCAGAGCAGCGCGCGCGGCTCCGGGCGCAGCTTTCCGGCTGGAACAGCGCGATTACGTCGCTGCTGGAAAAACAGCCGAAGCTGACGTTCTGGCCGCTCTTCGAAACCACGCCGGGCGCGTGGCAGGACGGCCGCAAGACGGTTCTGATCGGCGACGCCGCGCATGCGATGATGCCCTTTGCCGCCCAGGGAGCGGCCATGGCGGTCGAAGACGCCTACGAACTTGCCGCGTTTCTCGCCAATCGTCCCGTGGCGGAAGCGCTGACGCTCTTTGAAAGGCATCGCGCGCCGCGCATTGCAAAGCTTCGCCAGCGCGGCGCCTTCAACAAATTTGCCTATCATGCGAAGGGCCCGATCCGGGTAGGCCGCGATCTGGTGCTCGGCCTGAAGCCGCCGCAAAGCCTGGCTGCCGATCTCGACTGGATCTACGGCTATCGGTCTCAGCACACACTGTAAGGCGCCACAAACGGCCGCAGCATCCTGCCGGCACCTCGTCAGACGGCGCTTGCGGCCGCAAAACCCCGTTCAATGTCGGCCTTGAGATCGGCCACGTCCTCAAGGCCGATCTGCAGGCGGATAACCGGCCCTTCCTTCGGGGCCCTGGCGACCTTGCGGTCATTGAGATACGCGTGCAGCGCGAGGCTTTCAAAGCCGCCCCAGGAATAGCCGAGACCGAAAATCCTCAGCGCGTCGAGGAAGGCATGCGCCTTCGGTTTGAATTTCTCGGGGCTCTCAGCGGCAAGCACGAAGGAAAAGATGCCGCTGGCGCCCTTAAAATCGCGCTTCCAGATGTGGTGGGAGGGGAAACTCGGCAGCGCTGGATGCAGCACGCGGGCGACGCCCTCTCTGCCCTCCAGCCATTTCGCAATATCAAGCGCGCTTTCATAATGCCGCTCGAGGCGCAGGCCCATGCTGCGCAATCCGCGCAGGATCTGATAGGCATCGTCGGGTGCGCCACAGATGCCAAGGGCACCGTTCGCCTCCTTCAGCCGCTCCCAGTGCTCGGCATTGGCCGATACCGTTCCGAGCAGGATATCGGAATGGCCGGACGGATATTTCGTCGCCGCATGGATGGAGATATCGACGCCGTGATCGAGCGGCCGGAAATAGAGCGGCGTCGCCCAGGTGTTGTCCATCATGACGACGGCGCCTCGGCGATGGGCGACCGCCGCGATCGCCGGAATATCTTGCATTTCGAAGGTATTGGAACCGGGAGCCTCGGTATGGACGAGCCTGGTGTTCGGCCGGAACAGCGTCTCGATGCCGGCGCCGATCGCCGGATCGTAATATTCCACCTCGACACCGAGGCGCTTCAGCATCGTATCGCAGAAATGGCGCGTCGGGCCATAGACCGAGTCGACGACAAGTGCGTGATCGCAGGCGGCGACAAACCCGAGGAACGGAATGGTGACGGCTGCCAGCCCCGAGGGGACGAGGATCGTGCCGGCCGAACCTTCGAGCGCATCGATCGCCTCGCAGAGCGCATCCGTCGTCGGTGTGCCGCGCGTACCATAGGTATATTTCTGCGAGCGCGTGTCCATCGTCGCCGCGTTCGGAAACAGGACCGTCGAGGCATGCACGACCGGCGGATTGACGAAGCCGTGATAATCGAAGGGGTCGTTGCCGATATGGGTCAGGCGGGTATTGATGCCGGCGGTCTGCAGCAAGCTGTCTTTGTCTTTCATGTCGGAAATAGCCTTTGGCGAGGGGCGCAAAGCCAGACTTTTGGACGCCTCGCCCGATCCGGTCAACCCCTTGACCAGGGGGACAACTGTCGCCTCGGTTTTTCAAATTAGCGTTATTTTTCCGCAAGCGGGCGCTCATTTCCTAGCCAACCGCCTTCGAATGCGGCGCAATGCGGCAAAATTCTGAATTTTGCCGCAATTATGCATGGCGACACTTGACCATAGTGACATTTGCGACTGTGATAGGGTACTCGCGCCGGGAGGGTGTCGAGACGATGGGGGTGGCAGAGTTTTCCGCCGGAACGCCCACAAGAAAAGATAATACAACGGAAAAGGTTGGGAAAAAAATGAAGAATAAGCTTCTGTCCGCCGCGATTGGCGCAGCAGTTTTCGCTCTTGGCGCCTCGGCTGCTTCGGCCACGACTCTCGGTGATGTAAAGGCAAAGGGTTTCATTCAGTGCGGCGTCAACACCGGGCTCGCTGGCTTTGCCGCGCCTGACGCTTCCGGCAATTGGGCAGGCTTCGACGTCGACTTCTGCAAAGCCGTCGCTTCGGCCGTCTTCGGCGATCCCACCAAGGTGAAATTCACCCCCCTCAGCGCCGCCAATCGCTTCCCCGCGCTTCAGTCCGGGGAAATCGATGTCCTCGCCCGCAATACGACCTGGTCGATCAACCGCGATACGGCGCTTGGCCTGAACTTCCGTTTCGTCAACTATTATGACGGCCAGGGCTTCATGGTCCGCAAGAGCCTCAACGTGAAGTCGGCGCTGGAACTTTCCGGCGCGTCTGTCTGCGTTCAGTCGGGCACGACCACCGAGCTCAATCTCGCCGATTATTTCAAGGCCAACAATCTCCAGTACAATCCGGTAGTCTTTGAAAAGCTGGACGAGGTCAATGCGGCCTATGATGCCGGCCGTTGCGACGTCTACACAACCGACCAGTCTGGCCTCTATTCGCTGCGCCTGACGCTGAAGAATCCGGACGAACATACGATTCTGCCGGAAATCATCTCCAAGGAACCGCTCGCCCCGGCCGTACGTCAGGGTGACGACCAGTGGTTCGATATCGTCAGCTGGGTCGGCTATGCGATGATCAATGCCGAAGAATTCGGCATCACTCAGGCCAATGTCGACGAGATGAAGAACTCGCCGAATCCCGATATCAAGCGCTTCCTCGGCGTCGAGGCGGATACCAAGATCGGCACCGATCTCGGCCTGACCAACGACTGGGCTTACAACATCGTCAAGAACGTCGGCAATTACGGCGAAGTCTTCGAGCGCAACATCGGCCAGGGCAGCCCGCTCAAGATCGCGCGCGGCCTTAACGCGCTGTGGAGCAAGGGCGGCATTCAGTACGCTCCGCCGGTTCGCTGAGCGGCATCACGCATGAAGCCGGAAAGGCGGGCGACCGCCTTTCCCCCTCCAATAAAAAAGCTCCGAAAAGGAGCATAATGGGGAATTGGCCAAGCATGACGCATCAGGCTTTGGAATCAACACGTCTATCCAGAAGCGGCTGGAGTTTTCAGTCCGCCCTCTACGACCCGACAGCTCGGGGTATCTTCTTCCAGGTTCTCACCATCGTCCTGCTGGTCGTCTTCGTCTGGTGGGTTGCGCACAACACTGCCGTCAATTTGGCGCGCGCCAACATCGCGTCCGGCTTCGGCTTTCTGAACGGCCGCGCCGGCTTCGAGGTCGGTCAGTCATTGATCGCCTATTCAAGCGATTCGACCTATGGCCGCGCGCTGGTCGTCGGCCTTCTGAATACGATCCTGATCGCCGTTACGGGCATCATCACCGCCACGATCATCGGCTTCATCATCGGCATCGGCCGCCTGTCGAGGAACTGGCTGATAGCCAAGCTGTGCACGGTTTATGTCGAGGTCTTCCGCAACATCCCGCCGCTGCTTGTCATCTTCTTCTGGTATTCGGGCGTTCTGGCAGTTCTGCCGAATGCGCGCGAGTCACTGCATCTGCCGCTCGGCGCCTATCTGAACAACCGTGGCCTTTCCTTTCCCAAGCCGATTTTCGGCGAGACTTTCTGGCTCGTCGGCGTCGCCTTCGTCGTCGCGATCATCGCCGTCATCGCCACGGCCCGATGGGCGCATCGCCGGCAGGCGGCGACGGGTCAGCAGTTCCATACGATCTGGGCTTCGATCGGCCTGCTGATCGGCCTGCCGCTTATCGCCTTCCTAGTCGCAGGCGCGCCACTTTCCTTCGATTATCCGATCGCAGGCAAGTTCAACCTCACCGGGGGTTCCGTTGTCGGGCCTGAGTTCATGTCGCTCTTCCTGGCACTTTCCTTCTACACCGCTGCCTTCATAGCCGAGATCGTGCGCGCAGGCATTCGCGGCGTGCCGAAGGGACAGACGGAAGCTGCAGGCGCACTCGGGCTTCACCCCTCATCGATCACCCGGCTGGTCGTCATTCCGCAGGCCTTCCGCATCATCATTCCGCCGCTGAGCAGTCAGTACCTCAATCTGACCAAGAACTCGTCTCTGGCCATCGCTATCGGTTTTGCCGATCTCGTCGCCGTCGGCAGCACAACGCTGAACCAGACTGGTCAGGCTGTCGAGGTGATCCTCATCTGGATGGTCATTTACCTCAGCCTCAGTGTCGTGACCTCGCTGTTGATGAACTGGTTCAATGCCAAAATGGCGCTGGTGGAGAGGTAAGATGAGCAACGCTTTTGTCAGAACCGCCATACTGGCGCCGGAGCCGCCGCCCTCAGCAGAGAAAGGCCCTGTCGCTTGGATTCGCCGCAACCTCCTTGCGACGCCGAAGGACATCGTCCTTACCATCCTAGCGCTGGTCTTTGTCGTTTGGGCCCTCCTGCACGCGCTCGACTGGCTCTTCGTGCAGGCGGTTTGGAGCGGCCCTGACCGCACCTTCTGCGCCACTGCCGTACAGGGCGGCATTCAGCCGGATGGCTGGAGCGGTGCATGCTGGGCCTTCGTCAACGCCAAATTCGACCAGTTCATCTTTGGGCGTTATCCGCTCGACGAGCGCTGGCGCCCGACCCTCGTCGGCATTCTTTTCGTACTCCTGTTGGTGCCGATGCTCATTCCTTCGGCGCCGCGCAAGGGGATCAACGCCCTGCTGCTGTTCGGCGTGCTGCCGATCATTTCCTTCTTTCTGCTTTACGGCGGATTTGGCCTGGAAATCGTCGAGACGCCACTCTGGGGCGGGCTGCTGGTGACGCTGGTGCTCTCTTTTGTCGGCATCGCGGTCTCCTTCCCGCTCGGCATCATCCTGGCGCTCGGAAGGCGCTCGCGGATGCCGGTCATCCGTACGTTCAGCGTCGTTTTCATCGAAGTGGTCCGCGGCGTGCCGCTGATTACGGTCCTGTTCATGGCGAGCGTCATGCTGCCGCTTTTCCTGCCGGCCGGCTGGACGGTGGA
The DNA here is from genome assembly GCF_002117485.1 of Rhizobium sp. NXC14. Classification (NCBI taxonomy): domain Bacteria; kingdom Pseudomonadati; phylum Pseudomonadota; class Alphaproteobacteria; order Hyphomicrobiales; family Rhizobiaceae; genus Rhizobium; species Rhizobium sp. NXC14. The sequence continues at coordinate 2,060,176 of NZ_CP021030.1, read as the reverse complement.
CAAGCTCTTGCGCGCGATCATCGGCGTATCGATCTTTGCTTCCGCCTATATGGCGGAAGTCATTCGTGGCGGCCTTCAGGCTATTCCCAAAGGCCAGTTCGAGGGGGCGGATTCTCTAGGGTTGGGCTACTGGCAGAAGATGCGATTGGTCATCATGCCGCAGGCAATCAAGCTGGTGATCCCTGGCATCGTCAACACCTTCATCGGCATGTTCAAGGACACCTCGCTGGTGTCGATCATCAGCATGTTCGACCTGCTCGGCATCGTTCGCCTCAACTTCGTCGATCCGAACTGGGCGACCGCAGTAACGCCGCTAACGGGGTTGATATTCGCCGGCTTCGCCTTTTGGCTTTTCTGCTTTGGCATGTCGCGCTATTCAGCATTCATCGAACGTCACCTCGACACCGGCCACAAACGATAAAAATGAGGGAAAACAATATGGCTGAAGCTCCAGCTAAGAAGCTCACCGTTTCCGCAACGGAAGTGGCGATCGAAATCGTCAACATGAACAAGTGGTACGGCGATTTCCACGTGCTGCGCGACATCAATCTGAAGGTCATGCGCGGCGAACGCATCGTCATCGCCGGCCCGTCCGGTTCGGGCAAATCGACGATGATCCGCTGCATCAACCGTCTCGAAGAGCACCAGAAGGGCCAGATCATCGTCGACGGCACCGAGCTCACCAACGATCTGAAGAAGATCGACGAGGTGCGCCGCGAGGTCGGCATGGTGTTCCAGCACTTCAACCTCTTCCCCCACCTGACGATCCTCGAAAACTGCACGCTGGCGCCGATCTGGGTGCGCAAGATGCCGAAGAAGCAAGCTGAAGAAATCGCCATGCACTTCCTGAAGCGGGTCAAGATCCCGGAACAGGCCAACAAATATCCGGGTCAGCTTTCCGGCGGCCAGCAGCAGCGCGTGGCGATCGCCCGGTCGCTCTGCATGAACCCGAAGATCATGCTGTTCGACGAGCCGACTTCGGCACTCGATCCCGAAATGATCAAGGAAGTGCTCGACACGATGGTGGGTCTCGCGGAGGAAGGCATGACCATGCTCTGCGTCACCCACGAAATGGGCTTTGCCCGCCAGGTCGCCAACCGCGTCATCTTCATGGATCAGGGCCAGATCGTCGAGCAGAACGCACCGGCCGAGTTCTTCGACAACCCGCAACACGAGCGCACCAAACTGTTCCTCAGCCAGATCCTGCACTAAGTCCGAGAAGCTTAGTTCGCGAAAAGACCCGCCGTGCCTTCCGCACCGGCGGGTCTTTCACGTTCAGTGGGAGACCGACGCCTGCAACAGACTGCACAGACCGGCAAGACCGGCATCGCCGCTGCCGGCGGCGGAGATATCGGCGCAACGGACAAGCATCTTGCGTTGCTCGTCCACGGGTCTCTCTCGAAACGCCGCAATCGTGCGAGCCTGCGATGCGCTGAGGGTGCCGTTACGAGCAGCTGTCATCCCGCCCCTGTCGTTCGCGTCGCCAAGGGCAAGCTTCGTGCCTGCTCCGCTACTACCGCCAATGGAAGCCGTGGCCTTGTCATCGACCTCCCGGGAGCCGGCAGTCCGGGCGTTGATATCGGCATTGACGCCGCGATCGCCGCCGAGCCTGGCATTAGCGCCAGGCGCGAGATCACTGCCCCCGACAATGGCATTGACATTGGCATCGATACCGCTGCCGCGAGCACTGGCGGACGCATTTGCGTCAACGCCGTTCGAGCCGCCTGTGGATGCGTCGGCCGTCGCATCAACCCCGTTTTCGCGGCCAAGCGAAGCTCCGACGTCGGCGCTGGTGGGATTGCCTGCATTTACCGACACGCCAATGTCAGTCGCGTGTGCATGGTCTGCCGGCATGGCAACAACGGCGCAGGCGGATGCGAACAGGGCAATTGGCAGTCTACTGTGCATTTGAGTCATCATCTTCCTCCGTTTTCATATGCCGGACGGTTCGTCCGACCTGCGAAAATCGAGGAACGCGCGTGCCTTCGATCGATTGGACGCCGAGTACCCCCGACATCCATGCCAACCAACGAGAAGGACTTGCCAAGGTTTCATTCCAGCCCGTCGTGAACCTGCGCGGCGGCCGAGAATGACGGCGCGTAGTTATCACTGAGTAAGCGTTACGAAAGCTACTGTGCCAAAAACAGGCATGAGCGAGAATTTCTCCCCAATTTAGCCGCTGTATCTAAATTCCGAAGGAGTACGCAGTAATCATAAGTGGCTGCTTAGTTGCAGCTGTCGACACGGCGGCCGGCCAACTCGATCGCCCTCGCAGCGCCTGCTCCGGTTTCTCGCTGCTCTAGTGCAGGAGCAAAAAAGATCTTCGTTCGTCTGGATATGCCCGGCCGGCCTCCATGTTCAGCATGTTCCTATTTTACGAAGCCGGAGGTTCAAGAATGGGCATTTTCGACAAGATCAAACATGCAATCTTTGGAGAAGCAAAAGCAGCCGAACCTGTCGCCAGCGGCGCAGCGAAGACAGTGCCAGCCCAGGCTCCCGTCTCACCCCCGTCAGCCCCCAGTCCGACGCCTGCGTCCTCTCCTGCGCAAACTAAGCCGGCCTCGGCCCCGGCGACAGCGACAGTCGATATTGTTCCGATCCTCGACGCGGCTGTGAAGAAGAGCGGCCAGAAACTCGATTGGCGCCATTCGATCGTCGACCTGATGAAGGCAGTCGGGATGGATGCCAGTTTGACTGAGCGCAAGGAACTCGCCGCCGAACTCGGTTATACCGGCGATACCAACGATTCCGCGAAAATGAACATGTGGCTGCACAAGGCGCTGATGAAGCGGCTTTCAGAAAATGGCGGCAAGGTGCCGGCCGATCTCCTCGATTGATCTCGGTTGCTGACAAAAGCTGCCGCCATTCTGTGGCGGCAGCCATCCCGGCACCTTCCAACCCCCTTGCCCACAGGCGCTGAAATCAATAACGTTCCGGCAGATGACTTCGAAAATCGATCTGGGGAGCGCTTAATCCAATGCGATTGATGGCAGTTGTTGGTCTTGTGCTTAGCTTCGGCTGTATATCAGCCGCAGAATCTCCGTCTAACTATCAATCCTACAGCGGTATTCGGGTCGATACCGACCCGGTCCTCCTCGCCCGGTATGACAAGGCGCTCCAGCGGTGCGTGCCGGAAGCAGGTTCGCGGCAACGCGGCTCGCCGGACCAGAGAAGCCTCGATTATAACGCGGCGCTCAGAAATTGCCTCTATCGACGCGGCTTCGTCGACCGAGGCGTCTACGCCTACCCCATTCCAGAAGTGTACTTCGAGCACTTCCTGGACCGCTGAGAAGAACCGAACGGTTCTAGTCTCCCATAGGACTTCAAAAGTCAGGAACACAGGCCCGGCTGTATCGGCGTGGCTTGTCGACGGCGACCGCATATCAGCTTTGGCCGCTGTCGGATGGCCGGCCCTTGCCGTCCGGCAATTACCACAGGGATGATGAAAGCTGCAGCGCGGCTTTCAGGGCAACGGGAGCAGCGGGATCGATCGAGCTCCATAAGTGCGGAGGTCGGGAGCTGCGGGATAGACTGCGAACCTCAATCGACCGTCGAAACTGCGTGCACGTTCAAGTCATCTCGAACTTCGTAGAATTTGTCGCCGTCGATATAGATAAAGTGGCAGCTTGGCTTTTCGCCTTTGCCGGCAGAACAGGCCTTATCGCCCTTGAAAGTGAGTTTCGTTTTCACGTCGATCGTTTTGCCGCCGACATCGGCTTTACCGGTAATGGTGTCCTTTTTCCAACTCCCAACGAGTTCGGCGGACACAGGCTTTTCCAGATCGAGAATTTCTACTTTCACAGGCTTGCCGTCTGCAAAAGCTTTGAACTCGTCCATTGTAGCCTTTTTGGCCCCCGCAGGAAGATCAACGGCGTAGGCATTCATTGCAAATGCAGCGGCGCCGATGCTCAAACAAATCGTTCTCATACTCGCCCCCCAAGAATTGACAGGGAGGGTACACGCCGTTTTCGGCGGCAGCATCCCGCCTATTGTGGCTAGGAAGAGTTTGGCGCAGGTTGAAACATATATAATTCTGCTACATTTCAACTTTTCGGCGACATCCCCAGAATTTATGTCTTCGTCTTGGCTGCGTCACACTACATGAAATAGACCTGTTGCGACGATTACTGGACAGTCTTGAATAATATTATTCGCGTCCGCGATGTATCAAAGATGATCTCCATGGAATTGCTTGCCGCCTGCGTGACCACATGTCAGCCAACCGAAATCGTCATGGCTCCGGTATCGGAAAGACCAGCCCACGAAGAAGAGCAATATTTCTCTCCCTATAGAACAACCGCGAGGCCGAGAGCGTCTGAACATTCGCCATGGCGCTCGATGTGCCGCCGAAGGAACCGCGCCCAAATTGGATCAGCCGCCTCCATGCCAGATGAGGGGTCCGAACAAATTTCCCTTATAATCTGGCGATTAGACCCCAAAGTATGGATGAATCGCCCTGCCCACGCTCTCTAAATCGGCAGGGTTCGAGTTCAGGATTGTTCAGGATATGCCACTAGCTGAGGAGTGTCTTTCGGCGCGATCGCACGCATTCGATGCCGTGGCGCTGAGTATAGGCTTCCGCCAGAGCCTGCGCTTCGAAGGCGAATTTCACCTGCCAGCATGTGTCGGCGGAGGAGCGGTGTGCCCATTATCTAATCAGTCTTGAAAGCGACTCATGATCGAATCGAGCACCACGGAGAGGGTGTTGGCCTTGACACGGCCATCTCAATTAGCCCCAATCGTGAAGGCGAAGCTGCCAAAAATTGAAAAATTCACAAAAAATGTTGATCCCGCCTTGGCGGCAGGATTCCAGTCACGTCCATCAGGTTTTCCTAATCTTTTCAATGGGTGGGTGTCGCCATGGTTGTAGAAAGAATAATTCGCGGTGTGCGAGATATATAGTTTGTCCCAATTTGGGCGAATCGGATTTCCGCAAATATTTCAAAATGTAACTTGGGAGTGATCTGGATATTGTGGCAGCAATATGGCTATGTTTCTCAAGTACTTACTGTTTCTAAGCTGTTGCGCCCTTCAAAACGTCGTCCTATAACCCCCGCCGCAACAGATGATTAACCACAAAATATTAGACAACGCTGAAGTTGAGGAACAAAACCATGACAACATACTACGTAGCTTCGAGCAGCAGCGGCGGTAACGGCAGTGCCACCTCCCCTTTTCGCACGATCAGTGAGGCGATGGCTTCGGACCTTAAGCCTGGCGACGAGGTCGTGGTGAAACCGGGGACATACAACGAGAGCATCAACATCGATAAGGACGGCTCGGCGGCAGGCGACATCACGCTCCGCTCGGAAGTGCCCGGCGGGGCGCTGATCCGGCCGCCCGCGGGCTCGTGGAACGCGATCAGTGTCAACGCCAACCACGTGGTAATCGACGGCTTTGACATCGGCGGCGCCAAAGGCGACGGCATCGAAGCGAACAACGTCCACCACGTCCAGATCCTCAACAACAAGGTCCACGGCAGCGGGGAGTCGGGCATCCAGTTCAACCAGTCGGACTTCGTCCACATCGAAGGCAACGAGACTTACAATAACGCTTCGACAGGCTGGTTCTCGGGCATCTCCATCTACCAGAACCGGAACATCACCGGTGATACCTCGACGGACGGATACCGGAACATCGTGCGCAACAACATCTCGCACGACAACGTCACAAAGTCTGGTGAGCACACCGACGGCAACGGCATCATCATCGACGATTTCCAGAGCACCCAGGCGAGCGGTAATCCGAACTACACTTTCAAGACCCTGGTCGACAACAACCTCGTCTACGGGAACGGCGGCAAAGGCATTCAGGTTACCTGGAGCGACTCCGTCACTGTGTCGAACAACACCGCATACCACAACAATCAGGACCCGCTGAACTCCGGCACTTGGCGGGGCGAGCTCAGCAACTCGGCATCGAGCAACAACACCTGGGTCAATAACATTGGCGTAGCCGACCCGTCGGTGAACCAGAACAACACTGCGATCGATAATACGTCAAGCGGCGGCACCAACAACAATGTCGTCTGGGCCAACAACATCACCTATAACGGCACGGCCGGCCAGGCCTCGGTCAAGACGGACGGCGGCAACGCGATGCCGAGCACGGCGAACGGCAACCAGCTCGGCGTTGACCCTAAATTCTTAGGGGCATCGAGCGACAACTTCCACCTCAGCTCCAGCTCGACGGCGATCGACCACGGGACCAGCAAGTACGGCGTCAGCTCCGTCGATCTGGACGGCGACCATCGCGTCGTTGGAACTGTCGACATGGGTGCCTATGAATCCGGCTCCAGCCCGACATCGGGAACGCCAACCACGCCGACTTCGCCAACAGCACCAACTTCGCCAACAGCGCCGACCGCGCCGACAGCGCCGACCGCGCCGACGTCGCCGACCGCGCCGACCGCGCCGACCGCGCCGACCGCGCCGACGTCGCCAACCTCACCGACTTCGCCGACGCAACCGACTTCGCCGACCACCACGAAGGAATATACCGGCACCAATGGCAACGACATCATGCCACACACCGGTCAGTCCAACGGCGGCAACGAAACCTTCAAGGGTCTCGCCGGCAATGACGTGTTGAAGGGCGGCGCCGGCGCGGACGTGCTCGATGGCGGCAATGGCAACGACACGGCCAGCTATGCGGGTTCCGACGCGGGGGTCCATGTCAGCTTGGCAACTTGGACCGCATCGGGCGGGCACGCCACCGGTGACAAGCTCGTCAGCATCGAAAACGTGACCGGCTCCAGCTACGACGACGTGCTGACCGGCGGCAATAACGGCGGCAACGTTCTCAATGGCGGGGCCGGCGCGGACAAGCTTGACGGCGGCGCCGGCGCGGACGTCATCATTGGCGGTGCCGGAAAGGACATCATGACCGGTGGCACCAGCTCGGATACATTTGTCTTCAAAACTGCGACGGAAACTGGGTCCGGCTCGGATCGCGACGTCATCAGCGACTTCCAGCACGGCGTGGATAAGATCGACCTCTCGGCGATAGATGCGAACGGCTCTGCGCAGGGCGATGCAGCCTTCCATTTCCAGGCGCAGGAGAATGCCTTGTTCGACAAGAAGGCTGGCGCGCTGGCGTGGCACTACGAGGACGACCATACCGTTATCCAGGCCGATTTGAACGGCGACGGTGTTCATGACTTCGAGATTCAGCTGCAGGGCCACGTCCAGCTGGGTGCAGGCGATTTTCTCCTGTAATCATACCGTTGCGGCGGTCATCCGATCGCCGCAACAATGGTGCTAACAATCGCGAAATGTCGACGGCGGAGTAAAACCCGCCACGCGGCGCGCAAGCTTCGGCTCCTTCAGCGCGTGGATGAGTAAGCTGGGAGGGCGTAGCTCGAGCGGCGATCCCATCCGCGCGCTGCGGTTTTCAACCCGCCTAATCTTGATCCACAGCGGCATTGAAGTCTCGGCTTTAGGTCAAATCGACATTCATCGAAGCCATATCATCGCGGCGACGAGCTAGACCGAAGCCTTCGAAGTGAATGGCTCTGCGGTTGTATCGCGTGGCGAAGCGACGGAAGTGTTTCATTCGATTGAAGCAGCGCTCGATGCGGTTCCGTGATGTAGGCTATTTCATCATGCGGGTTGATGATCTTGCGCGAGCGGTTAGATGGGATGACCGCCTCGGCTCCCATGTCGGCCTCGTTTCTCGCAAGTCATTGCTGTCATAGGCCTTGTCCGCCAGAACGGCATCGCCGCTCTGGCCCTTGAGAAGATCCCGCGCTTGCGTGATGTCGCCGACCTGACCGGCAGTTACAATGAAACGTAACGTTCTGCCAAGCGCATCGGTCGGCATATGGATCTTGGTGGTCAGTCCACCTCGGGAACGCACCAGCGCCTGATCCTTGGCCCCCCTTTTCCGGAGGCCGCCTGCTGATGGGCACGAACGATCGTGCTGTCGATCATCAGATACCGGTTGTCGCGATCCCGTCAGCGTCTCGAACACCTGCTCCTATGCACCGTCTTCCACTTGCCGTAACGCTCCGGCAGATCGCGCCATTGGCCGCCGGAACGCAGCAACCACAGGCAGCCATTGACAAAGGAAACGGTTGTCCAAGCCAGTCCGGCCCGGATTACCAGCCTTGCCGGGTAACAAGGAGGCAATCTTCGCCCACTGCCTATCGCTCCACTTCATACCGCTTAAAAGCGCCATGCAGACCTCCGTGTTCAACATGGTGTCCTATGAATCAGCGATCAACTGATTTGGGCATCCTGAATGTCTATCCGACCTAGGGCGGAACAGCGTAAGAACTACTGCGACCAGCGGGACACCTCTGTCCAACACCGTACTGGAACCTGGCAGATCCCTTTTCAGTTTTAGCAGCAGGAAAGCACGGGTGTTCCTCCTGTGCGATCCGTGTTTGTCAAGACTTGCCCCGCTTCGGCGGGGCTTTTTTCCGATGGAACACCTGAGCCGGTGCAATCAATCAGTTGATCTTGAGCTAATGCGCAGCCGGGAGCGCGCGTATACTGAGTAAAACGCTCGCCCGGCAAGCGACTCGGCTGCAACCACTGTCCGCGGAAGGCCGGCAACAGACCGCTCGCAATATCTTTTGAGAAACTGAACGAGAACACCTAACTCCTTAACCAAAGCAGGTGGCGACCCCTGCAGGAATCGAACCTGCGACAACCTGCTTAGAAGGCAGGTGCTCTATCCAGCTGAGCTAAGGGGCCGTCCGGCGGTCACGTTAAAGGGCGCGACCGAATGCGCCATATGTGGACGAGAAATCTCAATGCGTCCAGGGCTGCGTGCGGGTATAGCGGAAATTATCCGGATAGGCCACAACCTGGCGGGCCGGATCCTTCGGCGCGATGACGCGGTATTCGATGCCGTTGCGCTGGGCATAGGATTCGGCAAGCGCCTGCGTTTCGAAGGTGAGTTTTACCTGCTGGCGCATGTCACCCGAGGAGGTGTAGCCCATGATCGGATCGATCTTGCGCGGCGACTCCTGATCGAATTCAAGCACCCAGAGATGGGTCTTGGCCTTGCCGGACTGCATGGCGGTCTTAGCAGGACGATAGATCTTGGCAGACATGACTGCGGCATCTCCGAATATGCAGGGACAGAGCGCCCCGCCTTTCATGGTCTCAATCCCGTTGCCGGGCCCTTGCTTCGTCGTTTGCGATAACGCGAAGAGTTGAATTTTGCTTATCCGCGAATCCCCGTTTTTTCAAGAAAAAAGCGGATCGCGACGCCGCTGCCACAGCCACCCCGACTATGCGCCAATGTGTTGGGAAGCAAGGCTTATCGTTAACTCGGGCGCCTCAGCACATTCATCCCTCATGTCGCTGCCATTCCACCTAAATCCGCAGGAATTCCAAGCGATTGCGCAATATTACCAATTGTCTCATGTTGTGATCACAAGGTGATTGCCGCAGCCGACCGCGGGCACTAGTTTGCGGCTCAATCGGCTTCAGTGGATGCACGCATGATGAGACGTTCGACAGAGTTCAATGCCATTATGATAGGAGCTGGCATCACCGCTTTCTTCTATGTCGCTATCAGCTATGCCCAATATATCGGCCTGATCGCCCGCGGCTAAGGCTGATCGCCCTGACGCCCAATTGCGCCTCACAGGAAGGCCGACCGGGATTTTCCTCTTGCGTCCACAGGCCTGGTGAGAAATCTCCGGCCACAGCTGGATTTATGGGTTGCGACGACGAAGTGAACCGTGTATTCCCGCTGCCAATCACGGCACGGAGTGTAGCGCAGTCTGGTAGCGCATCTGGTTTGGGACCAGAGGGTCGGGAGTTCGAATCTCTCCACTCCGACCATTCAATATTCTGATTTCTTGGATTTCTTGTCGGCCACATCGCACCTCGCGAGCTGGTGCGCCGTCACTTCGCCTTCGTCGTCGTGGCGCTCACGATTCTGTCGCCCGGCTTGATTCCGAATTTGCCGACGATGCCGGCATTGAGTTCGACGACGTATTTCACCGGGCTCATCGAATCGATGATCTCGCGTGAATAGGGTTTTGCGTTTTCCTTGATGTGGCGGATCGTGCCGGTGTCGTCGGCAAAGAGCATGTCGAGCGGCAGGATGGTGTTCTCCATCCACATGGCAACGCGCCGTGTTTGCCCGAAATCGAAAATCATGCCGGCGTCATCAGCCATCGACTTGCGAAACATCAGGCCGCGGGCGCGCTGATCACCGGTGGCGGCGACCTCGACGGTAAAATGCAGCATCTTGCCGGCGGCTGTCTGGATGAGCAGCGGCTCCCTTTCGAACCGCATCTCCTCCTCAGCCAAAGCCGGCAGGGCGACCAAGAAAAAAAGCGCCATGACGGCGCTTCTGATCGCATGAAACAGGACGATGCCGCGCATGTCAGTGCGACCGGCTTGCCGGGCTCGGAACGTCGGGATGGATCTCTGCGGCCATCAGGCCCTTTTCGCCATCGCCGAAGCGGACGAGGACCACCTGGCCGGGGCGCAGCTCCGTCAGCCCGAAGCGGCGCAGCGTCTCCATGTGCACAAAAATGTCTTCGGTGCCCTCACCGCGCGTCAGGAAGCCGAAGCCCTTGGTACGGTTGAACCACTTGACAAGCGCCCGCTCGAGCCCGCTCGTGGCGGTAACCTGCACGTGGGTGCGCACCGGCGGCAGCTGCGAAGGATGAATGGCGGTCGACTGATCCATCGAGAGGATCTTGAAAGCCTGGTAGCCGCGCTCGCGGCGCTGGACGAGAGCGACGATGCGCGTCCCCTCGAGGATCGTCTGGTAGCCGTCGCGACGCAGGCAAGTCACGTGCAGGAGAACATCCTGCATGCCGTTATCAGGCACGATGAAGCCGAAGCCCTTGGCGACGTCGAACCACTTGACGACACCGGTGATTTCAACAAGATCGACCGCTTCCGACGACAGCTCGTCGACATCGGTGTATGCGTTCGATGAAATCCTATCAGCCATTATCGCCAGCCCCTCGAATACGCGTCACACTGTTACGGTTAACTGATTCTTGAAATCAAGATTAACATCTTGGTAACGGATAAGCGCAAGTCCTAGTTTTCGGTTATTCCCAGCTGCACATTTTATAAAGATGACTTGCCCGAAGCTGACCTCGGCTCGCCAAAAAGGCCAGCCCCTATAAAGGAGTAGATAGAATGCGTTATCTTCATACGATGGTTCGCGTCAAAGATCTGGACGCTTCGCTTGCCTTCTATACCACGCTGTTCGGACTGGAGGAGATTCGCCGCCACGAAAACGAGAAGGGCCGCTTTACCCTGGTTTTCCTGGCCGCTCGCGACGATCTCGACCGTGCGCGCAGCGAAAAGGCCCCCTGCCTCGAGCTCACTTACAACTGGGATACGGAGGATTATAGCGGAGGACGCAATTTCGGCCACCTCGCCTATGAGGTGGATGATATTTACGCGATCTGCCAAAAGCTGATGGATAACGGGATTACCATCAACCGGCCGCCGCGCGACGGCAACATGGCCTTCGTGCGCTCGCCCGACGGCATTTCGATAGAAATCCTGCAGAAGGGAAGCCCGCTTCCGGCCGCCGAACCCTGGGCTTCCATGGGCAATACCGGCGCCTGGTAATGGTTTTGGCCGCAAGGCTTTTGCGAAGCTTGCGGCTTTTGCGATTTCGGGTCCGGCCGGCGCCTTGACGCTTGCCGCGATCCGGCCCCGCAGGCAATCTCCCGGTGACTCGAAGCGGAAGATGGCGATATCTCGCCGTTTTCGCATCAACCGGAGACCGATTGCTTGCGTGACCTTGAGATGCGGATGCCCATTACGGGCGCATTGCTGATCGCCACCTCGATGCTGGCGCTTTCCGGCTGCGTATCGAACAAGAAGACGCTCGATTCGGCCGCAGCTGTTCCGGCGACGGCGGCCGCAGCGCCACAGCTTGGCGCAACGGCGCCCGTGAAATCTGCCCCGCGCTCAGTCTATACCGACCCCCGCCTCGTCAATGTCTCCGGCGTCGAGGCCGCGCCACAGGTCGTGGCAGGCGATGCGAATGCCGCCGTCCCGCCGGCCGATCCGGCAATGGTGGCGCCTGCCAATATAGGCGGGCTCGTCATGCAGTCGACACGGATCAATGCGCAGGCGATGAGCATCTTTTCGGATCACCAGCCGCCGCCACAGAACAACAGCACGTCCACCGTCATTCAGCCGCAGGCCTATGCGCCCACGGAAGGAGTGGCCCCTACAAAAAGCAGCGTCTACAGCCAGCCGATCATGCCCTCACAACCGGCCGCCCCGGTGCTGCCGCAGCAATCGTCCGAAAATTCCGGCACGCAGCCTGCGCCGGTACAAACAGCCTCGCTGGCGATGGGCGGTATGCCCGCCTCGACGACAAACGCGCTTTACAGCGCACCGAAGCAGAACCTGCTCGGCAGTCTTTCCGGCCTTCTGCACAAAGCCGCCCTGCCCGGCATGACGCGTGTTGCGCCGAACGGGCTGCACGTCCAGAACGACAATGTCGAGGTCGGCTGCTTCAAACCGGACCTGCTGAAAGTGATCAAGACGGTCGAAAACCATTTCGGCCGGCCTGTCATCATCACGTCAGGCTATCGCGACGAAGAACATAACCGCCTGGTCGGTGGGGCTGACGAATCGATGCACAAGAGCTGTGAGGCCGCGGACATTCAGATCGACGGCGTCTCCAAGTGGGATATCGCCGCGTATATAAGATCCTTGCCGGATCGCGGCGGGGTCGGCACCTATTGCCACACCGACTCGGTCCACCTCGACACCGGCAAGACCCGGGACTGGAACTGGGGCTGCAGCGGCAAACGGGCGCCCTTTACCACCGCAAGAGCGATCTGACATCGTCGACGCGAAGTTCCCTCACCCCACGTCAGCTGAATTTCACCTGCTTCTGGAAGGCTGTACAAGCCTTTGATTCGCCAGCGGTAATTTTAAATAGTACTGCCACTGGAATATCTGTCATTTTTTTGAAAAAAATCGAATTTGCCGCTTGCGGCTTTCGAAGGTGCTGACTATAAGGGCGCCACCACGAAGGAAGCGCCCTTCGTCTATCGGTTAGGACACCAGATTTTCATTCTGGGAAGAGGGGTTCGACTCCCCTAGGGCGTGCCACTTTCTCTCCATACAGAAGCCATCACATCCGCTTGCAGAAGCTCGCGCGCACGCCTATTTTATCGAGGCTGGCCTGCGCCCTTCGTCTATCGGTTAGGACGACAGATTCTCATTCTGTAAAGAGGGGTTCGACTCCCCTAGGGCGTACCATCGAAATTATGATTGCCGCCAACCACCGATCGGTTTGATATTCCAGCCATCCACCGCCCGTAGCGCCGTGGTTTTCCACAGCTCAAAAAAATCGGCGAAAACTGTGATTTTTTCGCGCCTTGGCGCTTGCGGCTTTCAAAGGTGCTGACTATAAGGGCGCCACCACGAAGGAAGCGCCCTTCGTCTATCGGTTAGGACACCAGATTTTCATTCTGGGAAGAGGGGTTCGACTCCCCTAGGGCGTGCCACTTTCTTCCTTTAATTTTCTCATCCGAGACTCTTTTTCGTGACCGTTCTATTTCGCTGGCGCTGCGTCGCAGACGCGCAGTTGGACGCGGCGTGCGCCTTGATAATGTTCGGCGCCGAGCGAGCCTGCGACATGGAGGCTCGCGCCGCGTGAATTGATGAGAAGATTGCCGAGGCCGGTATCGGCGGCGCGAAAGGCGATTCCATCGAGTCGCGACCCGTCCATCGCCTCCAGCGTCACCTTCACATGTTTCTCGCCGACGAGGCGCGCGTCTCGCACCCGATGCGCCGGTACGGCAAAGAGCGGCTGAGCGTGGCCGGAGCCATAGGGACCGGCGGCTTCCAGGCGGTCAATGAGTTCAAGCGTGGCGCCGCTTGCGCCGATTGCGCCATCGATCTTCAATGTCTCGTTGGCGACGAGGCTCGCCACCGTCCTTGCGGCCTTCTCAGTAAAGAAGGTCCTCAACCTGCCGAGATCGGCGCGCTCGACCGTCAGCCCCGCCGCCATGGCATGGCCGCCACCCTTGATGAGGATGCCCTCCTCGACCGCAGCCCGCACCATCCTGCCCATGTCGAAACCATTGATGGAGCGGCCTGAGCCGGTGCCGCGGCCGGAGGGATCGAAAGCGATCGCGAAGGCGGGCCGCTTGAATTTCTCCTTCAGCCGCGCGGCGATCAACCCAACAATGCCCGGATGCCACTTCTCATGGGCGGTGACGATGACGGAGGCGCCCTCGCCGTCGCCATATTCGGCCAGCGCCTCGGCTTCCGCCTCCTGCAGCATCATCGCCTCCATCGCCTGACGTTCACGGTTGAGCTCGTCGAGGCGCTGTGCGATCATTTCCGCCTCACCGGCATCATCGAGCGTCAGCAGGCGGCTTCCGAGCGCGGCATCGCCGATCCGTCCACCGGCATTGATGCGCGGGCCGATCAGAAAGCCGAAATGATAGGGGGTCACGGGGCCCGCGAGCCCCGCCTTGCGGAAGAGCGCGGCAAGCCCGGCATTGCTCTGGTGCCGGGCAGCAACCAGCCCCTTCACTACATAGGCGCGGTTGAGCCCCTTCAGCGGCACGACATCGCAGACCGTCGCAAGCGCCACGATGTCAAGCCATTGCAGCAGGTCGAGCGCCAGGATGCGTTTGTTGCCGGCCGCGCGCAACAGCCGCAATGTCGCGACCAGCACCATGAAGACGACGCCGGCTGCGCAAAGATGCCCCTGCCCCGACAGATCGTCTTCACGGTTCGGATTGACGAGCGCATGGCAGGGCGGCAGCTCATGTGTCACTTGGTGGTGATCGATGACGACGACATCGATGTTGCGCGCGGCAGCGGCCGCAAGCGCGTCGTGACTGGTGGAGCCGCAATCGACGGTGACGACCAGCCTGGCGCCATTGTCGATCAGCTGGTTGATCGCCGCCGGATTGGGGCCATAACCTTCAAAGATGCGGTCGGGAATGTAGATGTTCGCCTTGACGCCGAAATGGCTTAGAAAGCGGAACATCAGCGCCGAGGAAGCCGCGCCATCGACGTCGTAGTCGCCGAAAATCGCCACGCTCTCGCCGCGCTCGATTGCAAGCAAGAGACGGGTTGCCGCCTTCTCGCAATCGGTCAGCGTGTGGGGATCGGGCATCAGGCTGCGGATCGTCGGGTCGAGGAATTCGACCGCTTCGTCAACGGGGACGCCGCGTCCTGCGAGAACGCGGGCGATCAGATCCGGCAGCCCGTGAACCTGCGCCATGGCGAGCGCCCGGTTCTGGCCGGCCTGGTCGAGTCTTGCAACCCAGCGATTGTCGAGTGCGGATTTCTCCACGCCGAGAAACGCGCGCTGTACCGGATCGACGAGATCTGCCATGCCAAACTCCGCTGACTTCATCTGTTCTTTCTACAGGAGCAGCGGAGATAACATAGTGACGGATTTCCAGACACGGATTTTTACCAGAAGATCAGCCAGACGATCACGGCGATGCCGCCGATCTGCACCAACAAGACCGAAAACAGCGTCAGCAGAATGGCCCAGTTGCGGCCTTCCGTATGTTCGTCGTCAAAAGCCTCGTCATGGCTCACTTCACGAATGTCACTGTGCAGCGGCTTGAGGATGTCCGCAAACATCGCAGGGCGGGCTGGCGACACCTTGCTCGGACTGCCATGCTCTTTTCCGGCGTGGCTGTCCTTGCTCATGAAATGCTCCACGCCGACGACTCACCATCTGTGGTTTTATTTATATCAGTATTTCGGCATTTGGTAATATAGACTTCGGCAAGGGAGACTGAAGGATTAACAAAAAATCCGCCCTGCCAGAGACAGGGCGGCTCATACTTCGGAAAACGCTTTAAAACTCTGAAGCTGCGCATCGTGCATTCCGAAAATCGAATCCGATTTTCGGGCCGACGCGCTAGGCTTCTTCTTTCGGCCGTTCGATACGGATTACCTGCGGCTCGCCGAAGAGATAGCCTTCCGACTTTATCGAAGCGACCGCCCTGCGCACGGACTCCTCCATCGTCGCATGGGTGACGAGAATGATCGTCTGGTGATGCGATGGCGCTAGGTGCTGCGTGGAGCGCTGAACGATCGATTCGAGCGAGATGTGGTTTTCCGCCATGCGGGTGGCGACGCTTGCAAAGACGCCGGTGCGGTCGAGCACAGTCAGGCGAATAAAATATCCGCCCTCGTGGCTCTGCATCTGCGCCTTGCGGTAAGGCTCCAGCGCTTTTGCGGGATGGCCGAGCACAGGCACGCGCTGAGCGCCCGGCTGGCTCTTGGCGATATCGGCGATATCGCCGAGCACGGACGACGCTGTCGCGTTGCCGCCGGCGCCGGGGCCGACCATCAGCAGTTCGCCGAGGACGTCGGACTCAATTGCCACCGCATTGGTAACGCCGTCGACTTGGGCGATGACAGAATCGATCGGGACCATGGTCGGGTGTACACGCTGTTCGATGCCGGTCTCGGTGCGCTGGGCAACGCCGAGCAGCTTGATGCGGTAACCGAGTTCGGCCGCGGCGTGGATGTCCTCGATCGAGATATTGGTGATGCCTTCGAGATAGATATCGTCGGCTGCGATGCGATTGCCGAAGGCAAGCGTCGTCAGGATGGCGAGCTTGTGGGCGGTATCGTTGCCCTCGATATCGAAGGCAGGATCGGCTTCGGCATAACCTAGCCGCTGCGCTTCCTTGAGGCATTCGGCGAAGGAAAGCCCCTCCTTCTCCATCTTGGTCAGGATGTAGTTGCAGGTGCCGTTCATGATGCCGTAGATGCGCGACACGGCGTTACCCGTCAGCGATTCGCGTAGCGCCTTGATGACGGGGATGCCGCCGGCGACCGCCGCCTCGAAATTCAACAGCGAGCCCTTCTCTTCCGCGATCGTCGCAAACTCGACGCCGTGATAGGCGAGCAGCGCCTTGTTGGCTGTCACCACATGGAGACCGCGCTGCAGCGCGGCTCGCACCGAGACGTTGGCAGCCCCCTCGGCACCGCCCATCAGTTCGACGAAGACGTCGATATCACCCTTTTCGGCCAGATCCTCAGGCCGATCGAACCAGGTGACGGCAGAAAGATCGACGCCCCGGTCCCGCGTTTTGCCGCGGGCGGAAACCGCGGTGATCGTAATCGGACGTCCGCAGGTGACGGCAAGCTCGTTGCTTTTTTGCTGAATGATGCGGACAAGCGAGGCGCCAACGGTGCCTAAGCCCGCAATGCCGATTTTGAGGGCATCTGCCATGGATCGATCCCGAAATGTCTGTGTGGCGGCAGCCGCCGAATGCGGCTGCCCAAGAGTTGGAATTAACGGTGGGCGTTCAGCGAGATGACGTTATGCATCGTCTCGTCTGCCGTCGACATGAACTTTTTGATATTGCGCGCAGCCTGACGGATGCGGTGTTCATTCTCGACAAGCGCCAGACGGACATAGTCGTCGCCCATCTCGCCGAATCCGATGCCGGGAGCAACGGCGACGTCGGCCTTCTCGACCAGCAGCTTGGAAAACTCCAGCGAACCGAGATGACGGAACTTTTCCGGAATTTTCGCCCAGGCGAACATGGTGGCTGCCGGCGGCGGCACTTCAAAGCCCGCCTTGCCGAAGCTTTCGACCATGACGTCGCGGCGGCGTTTGTAGACATTGCGCACTTCGGCAATATCGGAGCCGTCGCCATTCAGCGCATGCGTCGCCGCCACCTGGATCGGCGTGAAGGCGCCGTAGTCGAGGTAGGACTTGACGCGGGTGAGCGCAGCGATCAGCCGCTCATTGCCGACGGCAAAGCCCATGCGCCAGCCGGGCATGGAGAAGGTCTTCGACATCGAGGTGAACTCGACCGTCACATCCATTGCGCCCGGCACTTCGAGGACCGAAGGCGGCGGAGCGCCGTCGAAATAGATCTCCGAATAGGCAAGGTCGGAGAGCACGATGATGTCATGCTTCTTGGCGAAGGCTACGACGTCCTTGTAGAAATCGAGCGTCGCGACGAACGCCGTCGGGTTCGAGGGATAGTTGAGGATCAGCGCCAGCGGCTTCGGGATTGAGTGCCGAAGCGCGCGCTCAAGCGGCGGGAAGAAGGTCTCGTCCGGCTCCACCGACATCGAGCGGATCACGCCGCCGGCCATCAGGAAGCCGAAGGCGTGAATCGGATAGGTTGGATTCGGGCAGAGGATCACGTCGCCGGGCGCGGTGATCGCCTGCGCCATATTGGCGAAGCCTTCCTTGGAGCCGAGGGTGGCGACCACCTGCGTATCCGGGTTGAGCTTGACGCCGAAACGGCGGGCATAATAGGCGGCCTGGGCGCGGCGCAGGCCCGGTATGCCCTTGGAGGAGGAATAACGGTGGGTGCGCGGATCCTGCACGACCTCGCAGAGCTTGTCGACGATCGCCTGGGGAGTGGGAAGGTCAGGGTTTCCCATGCCGAGATCGATGATATCGGCGCCGCCCGCTCGCGCGCTTGCTTTCAAACGGTTGACCTGTTCGAAAACATAAGGCGGCAAACGCCGGACTTTGTGAAACTCTTCCATTTCATTCCCCGTGGAAAGGCGGCATTTCGGGCCGCGGTCGAAGTTCGTTCCGTCTCCCGGCGGCTGCGACACGAACTTCACAATCGCAGCGCCGTATTCATCAGACCCAAGCCAAGCGGCAAATCTTTGACGGAAAGGCCGCACAACCACGCATTATCGGGAAAATCGCATCTTCCGATCCATCCGGAAGGCTTTGCGTCCAAATTGCCTGAAAGGCAAGGCTTATTTGGATATTTCGGAGAGCGTCTGCGGACCATGCTCGGCGGCGAGGCGGCGCATTTCGGCGACCTTGGCCTGATATTCGGCTTCCGAGATCGTGCCGGCCTTGCGCCGGCCGGCAAGCGCGGTCAACTGATGCTGCAGTTCGGCCGCCTGCTCATCGCTCATCTGGACGTTGGCCGCCGTTAGCGGCGCACCGAAATTCGGATAGCCGTCCGGTGATTTTGTCAGACCGCCTTCGACAGCCTCGCCCTTGGTTGCCGGCATGACGACGGCGGTCGGCGCCGCTCGCTTGGCGGCAGCTGCGGCTTTTTCCTCCGCCGTCAGATTGCATCCGGCAAGGGTCATCGCCGCCGCGGCGCAGATCAATGCGGTGCGGTTGAAGGTTGCGATGCGCCGGATGCGGTTCTCGATCATGCCTCAAAATCCAGTTCTGATTGCCTCGACTGTTAAATTTGTCGCAGCCACAAAGCAATAGCACGAGCCGATGCGGGTGGAACTTGTTTTCTCGTTCGGTCACGATGTACAACAAACGGATAAAAAGAGTGCTGCCGCCGGAGGAAATGGTGACCGACAGCAAGCAGGAGAGTGGCGGCCAGAAGAATGGCGACAAGACCGGTTTCGACGCAACCGATCTCGAACCCTATCTGCTGAAGGATCCCGAGACCATGGCGATGAATTTCGCCCGGGCGCTCGAAAATCTCGGCCAGGCCGCCTCGGCTTGGCTTGCGCCGCGCGAACGCGGCGAGATCACCGAAAGCTCCATCGATCCGATAACCGACATGGTCAAGACGCTTTCGAAGGTCAGCGAATATTGGATTTCCGATCCCCGCCGCACCTTCGAGGCGCAGACCCAGCTGATGTCCTCGTTCTTCGGCATCTGGATGCGCTCGATGCAGCGCTTGCAGGGCACGCGTGGGATGCAGGGCGAGCCCCTGCCGCCCGAGCCCGACACCCGCAAGGACAAGCGCTTTTCCGACGAGGATTGGCAGAAAAATCCGTTCTTCGATTTCCTCCGCCAGGTCTATCTCGTCACGAGCGATTGGGTGGACAAGCTGGTGTCGGAGACCGACGGCCTCGACGAACACACCAAGCACAAGGCCGAATTTTACGTGAAGCAGATCACGGCGGCACTTTCGCCGAGCAACTTCATCGCTACCAACCCGCAGCTTTACCGCGAGACCATCGCAACCAACGGCGAAAACCTGGTGCGCGGCATGAAGATGCTCGCCGAGGACATCGCTGCCGGAAATGGCGAGCTTCGCCTTCGACAGACCGACATGACGAAATTCGCTGTCGGCCGTGACATGGCGCTGACACCGGGCAAAGTCATCGCCCAGAACGATATCTGCCAGATCATCCAGTACGAAGCCTCGACCGAAACCGTGCTGAAGCGGCCACTGCTGATCTGCCCGCCCTGGATCAACAAGTTCTATATTCTCGACCTCAACCCTCAGAAATCCTTCATCAAATGGTGCGTAGACCAGGGCCAGACCGTCTTCGTCATATCCTGGGTCAACCCGGATGCGCGTCACGCCGAGAAGGACTGGGGCGCCTATGCCCGGGAAGGCATCGATTTCGCGCTCGAGACGATCGAGAAGGCGACCGGCGAGAAGGACGTCAATGCCGTCGGCTACTGCGTCGGCGGCACGCTGCTGGCCGCGACACTGGCGCTGCACGCTAAGGAGAAGAACCGGCGCATAAAGACCGCGACTCTCTTCACCACTCAGGTCGACTTCACCCATGCCGGCGACCTCAAAGTCTTCGTCGACGAGGAGCAGCTTGCCGCGCTCGAAGAGCATATGAAGGCGGCCGGCTATCTCGACGGCACGAAGATGTCGATGGCCTTCAACATGCTGCGCGCCTCCGAGCTGATCTGGCCTTATTTCGTCAACAGCTATCTCAAGGGTCAGGAGCCCCTGCCCTTCGATCTCTTGTTCTGGAACGCCGATTCGACGCGCATGGCGGCGGCAAACCACGCTTTCTACCTGCGAAACTGCTATCTCCGCAATGCGTTGACGCAGAACGAGATGATCCTCGACGGCAAGCGCGTATCGCTGAAAGATGTGAAGATCCCGATCTATAATCTCGCCACGCGCGAGGACCACATCGCGCCTGCAAAATCGGTCTTCCTCGGCAGCCAGTTCTTCGGCGGCAAGGTGGAATTCGTCGTCACCGGCTCGGGACATATCGCCGGCGTCGTCAACCCGCCCGACAAGAAGAAATACCAGTTCTGGACGGGCGGCCCGGCCAAGGGCGAGTATGAGACCTGGCTCGAGCGGGCCACCGAGACGCCGGGGTCGTGGTGGCCGCATTGGCAGGCCTGGATCGAGTCGCAGGACGGCAGACGCGTTGCGGCGCGCAAACCCGGCGGCGATGCGCTGAACGCGATCGAAGAAGCACCGGGAAGTTACGTGATGGAACGCACCTGAGACGGCCGCAGGCATCTCTTTTTGAGACATCCCAAGAAACAGCGATATCGCGTAAACAAATTAGAAACCATAATTCGTCATCCTCTCAAAACAGTCGGAAGTCGCAAGCGGCCTAAATTCGGCCCCTTTGCACCCTTACCGGCCCCGGCGAAGTTTTAGTCAGTCAGTGCCGCCGGCCTGCGTAGCGAGTTTGAAAGACGAGTGTAGTATGGCGTTTGCGGTAGGGACGTTGGATAACGTCGCCCCTCTTGGCGGATCTGCTTTGCGTTCGCACAGATCTCGCGGTTTTCTTTACGGTGTCGTCGGCGCCGGGCTTTTAACCTCAACATGGCTGATCGCGACCTTGGCAACGATGCATTCGGTCGCCGCGCCCTTCTCTCCAGCAGGTAGCCTGGCACAGATCGGCGCCACCCCGAAGGTGGCATCGTCAACTCGCCTTGAAAGGTTGATCCATGTCGGCAAGGGTGACCGGCTGACTGCCTTCAACGCGAAGCCGAAGATGCCGCTGACGGCAAGCCTCATCCAGTCTCACGCCGAAAAGACCGCCGCCGCCGCAACGGCATTGGCGGCTCTGGCGAAGAACAATCCGCTGACCGTGACTGCCGAGCAACCGGTCGTCGCCGCGATTTCCGACAGCGCCAAGTTCCGCAAGGATGATGCGATCGCGCCGCCGCCGGTCGAACTCGCCTCGGCAGAGATTGAAGAAGACGACGGCAACCGCATCATCGTTCCGTCGAAGGAGGCCGTCGCAGCGGCCCAACTCCAGGCGATGCTCGCGCTTGCCGATGCTGACCCCCGGCAGATCGCACCCGCCCCGATCGAGCCAGTCGCCTCTCCCGTCAGGACCGCCTCGGTTCCTGCAACAGATTCCGCTCCGGTGCAGGTCGCAGCGGCAGAGGATCAACCCTTCGATCTCGTCCTGTCACCCGATACAGGTTCCGTGCCGTTACCGATGGCGCGTCCGGACGGACTCATCGGCAAACCGGCACCGACGGCCAAGGGTGCGCAGCGTTCTGCCGGGCCTGCCCTTGCCTATGCCCAGCCAAACTCGCCGATAGAGGACGATGAGGACGATGCCGTGCCGCGCTACGACAAGCCGGTCTTTTCACCGAAACTGCGGGCAGGTGTCGCGATCTATGATATCGAAAACAGCACCGTCTACTTGCCGAATGGCGAACGGCTGGAGGCTCATTCAGGTCTCGGCAAGATGCGCGACAACCCGCGCTACGTCGACAAGAAGATGCGCGGACCGACGCCGCCGCATACCTATGTCCTCACGATGCGCGAGGCTCTGTTTCACGGAGTCGAAGCGCTGCGCTTGACACCGGTGGAAGGCTCGGATGCCATCTATGACCGCGTCGGCCTGCTTGCCCACACCTATATGCTCGGCAAGAACGGCGATTCCAATGGCTGCGTTTCCTTCAAGGACTACAAGCGCTTCCTGGCCGCCTACAAACGGGGCGAGATCAAGCAGCTCGTGGTGGTTCCGCGGCTGAACAACAAGCCGGCTTCGACGCTCGCTTCGCTGTTTTCGTCGCGCAGCTGATTTAGAGCACGTGGGCAAGCAGCCGCTTGCCCCCCCGCAGCCCTACTTCAGCCAGACTGCTATCCGCTCCACCGCCTGAGCGATCTCTCCTTGCGAACCCGCATAGGAGAGACGCAAGGTTCGATGTCCCTCCAGCGGATCGAAATCCAGCCCCGGCGTCCCCGCGACGTTGATTTCTGCAAGCATGCGTTTGGCAAAACCCATGCTGTCATTGGTGAAGCGCGAGACATCGATATAGGCGTAGAAGGCACCGTCCATCGGCGAAGCGGGCGCAAGGCCGATCCTGGGCAGGCGGTCGAGCAGCAGCGCTCGGTTTGCGGCATAGCTCGCCTTGACATGATCAAGCTCTTCGCTTGCGCCAAGTGCGGCCACCGCTGCGATCTGGGAGAGCTCGGGCGGCGAGATATAGAGGCTCTGCGCCACGCGCTCGATCGGCCGCACCAGGCGCTCCGGCAGCACCATCCAACCGATTCGCCAGCCGGTCATGCAGTAATATTTGGAGAAGGAGTTGATGACGATCGCCTCGTCGGTCAGCTCGAGCGCGCTCGCCTCCTCGCCGGCGAAAATCAGCCCATGATAGATCTCATCGGAGATGAAGGCGATGGATTGGGCCGCGCAGTAGTCCGCAAGCGCCTTCAACCCGTCACGGCCGGTCACGGTGCCGGTCGGATTTGCGGGGCTTGCAAGCAGTACGCCTTTGAGCCTGACGCCGCTTTGCTGCTGTGCCGCCTCGAGGCTCTCGGGTGTCAGGGTAAAGTGGGTCTCGGCCGTCACCGGCACTTCGAGAACCTTCAGCCCCAGCGCGCCGAGAATGTTGCGATAAGCGGGATAACCCGGTCTCGCGATCGCCACGGCATCGCCGGCATCGAAAAGCGACAGAAAGGCGAGATTGAACCCTGCCGAGGAGCCTGTGGTTATGGCGATGCGCTTGGGATCGATCTGCAGGCCGTGACGGTCCCTGTAGTGCCAAGCAAGTGCGGATTTCAGCCGCGCCGTCCCCAGCGCATCCGTATAACCGATCCGGCCTTCGACGAGAGCGGCGCTTGCCGCTTCGAGGGCAGCTCGAGGCGCGGGATGCGAAGGTTGGCCGACCGCCATCGAGATAACGGGATGGCCGGCTGCCCGCCGCTTCGTCGCCTCCGCCAACACGTCCATGGCATGAAAAGGCTCGACTTCGCTGCGTTTCGATATGTTAAACAAGATCGCTTCTCGCTCGGCTTCTTGGCTGTTGGCCTGACAATTGCCGCATTAATCGGCTCATCACAATCCCGCGAGGGCAGCGCAGGGATGAAAATTCCTGTTTGAGCAGAACTCGACGGACCGTAACTTGACGCGACGCGTTCAAGTCCATAACCCGGCGACGGTTTCTCGACCAAGACCACATCGCCGATGACGAGGATATCATGGCCTTCTTCCCGAAAAGCTTCACCGCACTGGCGCTTGCCGCATCGATCGCTCTTCCCTTTCCGGCGGCAGCGCTCGACGATCAGCAGAAGAAGGAGTTCGGCGAATTCATCAAGCAATATCTGATCGAGAACCCGGAGATCATGCTTGATGTCCAGGAGGCGCTGCAGAAGAAGCAGGAAGCCGCGCGGCTGGTGAAAGCCAATATGGCGATTGAGGAGAACACCGCGAATATCTTCAATTCGAAGGATGACGTCGCGCTCGGCAATCCCAAGGGCGATGTGACGGTCGTCGAATTCTTCGATTATAATTGCACCTACTGCCGTCACGCGCTTCCCGACATGCAGGCGATGTTGAAGAAGGACGCGAACGTTCGCTTCGTGCTCAAGGAATTCCCGATCCTCGGGCCGGATTCGGTTGCCGCCCACAAAGTGGCCGACGCCTTCCGCAGGCTGGCGCCTGCGAAATATGGCGACTTTCATGTCGCCCTTCTCAGCAGCGAAGGCCGCGCCTCGGAAGACAGTGCGATTGCCGTCGCAGGCTCTCTCGGCGTCAGCGAGGACAAGATTCGCGCCGAGATGGCTAAGAGCCCGAATGACGGGATCGTTCAGGCGACCTATCAGCTTGCCTCCAGCCTCGGCATCAGCGGCACGCCCTCTTACGTAATCGGCAACGAGCTGGTCCCGGGCGCAGTCGGGCTTGACGATCTCGAAGCCAAGGTCAAGAACATGCGCAGCTGCGGCAAGACCGCCTGCTGAGGAAGCGGACAGCCGACCGGCCGCTCATCAAATCGCCAAAATCGAAGCGTTTCAGCCATGTGGACAAATGTGGCGCGATTCCTGCCGGCCAACCCGTAAGGGCTTTCATTCAGCCCTCGCGGAGTCTATAGGTTGCCGTCGTGCATTTACGGAACATTCGATGACGCAAACGATTTTTGTCCTGAACGGCCCAAACCTGAACATGCTGGGCAAACGAGAGCCCGGCATTTATGGCGGCAAGACGCTCAAGGACATCGAGGCAGACTGCAAGGCAGCCGGGCGCGAACTCGGCTTTGATATCGATTTCCGTCAGAGCAACCACGAAGGCACGCTTGTGGACTGGATCCACGAGGCCGACGAAAAAGCCGCCGGCGTCGCCATCAATGCAGGCGCCTACACGCATACGTCAGTTGCGCTGCACGACGCGATCCGCGCTATTTCGATTCCCGTCATCGAGCTCCACATATCCAACGTCCATACGCGGGAAGAATTCCGCCGCGAGTCGATGATCGCACCGGCATGCAAGGGCGTGATCTGCGGCTTCGGGCCTCATAGTTACATCCTGGCGCTGCAAGCGCTGAAGAACATCACGGCATAAGAAGAAGACAGGGCAACACCATGGCTGAAAAGAAATCGGGTATCGATCAGGCACTGATCCGCGATCTCGCCAACATCCTCAACGAGACGGATCTGACGGAGATCGAGGTCGAGCAGGACGACTTGCGCATCCGCGTTTCGCGCGGCGGCACGCCGCAATACGTCCAGGCACCGATCGCTGCACCGGCCTTTGCCGCCGCTCCGGCAGCAGCCGCCGCTCCGGCAGCCGCCGCTGCCGCGCCTGCCGCAGCCCCCGGCCGCAACCCGGCGAATGTCGTCAATGCGCCGATGGTCGGCACCGTCTATATGGCGCCGGCTCCGGGCGCACGTCCCTTCATCGAAATCGGCGCCACCGTCAAGGAAGGCCAGACGCTCATCATCATCGAAGCGATGAAGACGATGAACCAGATTCCTTCGCCGAAGTCGGGCAAGGTGACCGAGATCCTCGTCGACGACGGACATCCCGTCGAATACGGCCAAGCTCTCGTCGTCATCGAATAGGCCCAAGCCCATGATTTCGAAAATTCTCATCGCCAATCGCGGGGAAATCGCCCTTCGCGTGCTTCGGGCCTGCAAGGAGCTCGGCATTGCCTGCGTCGTGGTGCATTCTACCGCCGACGCCGATGCCATGCACGTGCGCCTTGCCGACGAAAGCGTGTGCATCGGTCCGCCCTCCTCGCGCGAGAGCTACCTCAACATCCATCAGATTGTCGCCGCCTGCGAGATCACCGGCGCCGATGCCGTGCACCCGGGTTACGGCTTTCTGTCGGAGAACGCCAAGTTTGCCGATATCCTGGAAGCGCACGGCATCACCTTCATCGGGCCGACGGCGGATCACATCCGTATCATGGGCGACAAGATCACCGCCAAGACGACGGCGCTGGAACTCGGCATTCCCGTCGTTCCCGGCTCGGACGGCGAAGTAAAGACAGAAGAGGATGCGCTGCGGACGGCCGCCGAAATCGGCTATCCCGTGCTGATCAAGGCAACGGCCGGCGGCGGTGGGCGCGGCATGAAGGTTGCCAAGAGCGAGGCCGATCTCATCGAGGCCTGGTCGACGGCGCGCACGGAGGCGGCAGCGGCCTTCGGCAACGATGCCGTTTACATGGAAAAATACCTCGGCAAGCCACGCCACATCGAAATCCAGGTCTTCGGTGACGGTGAAGGCAATGCCATTCATCTCGGCGAACGCGACTGCTCGCTGCAGCGCCGCCACCAGAAGGTCTGGGAAGAAGCGAATTCGCCTGCGCTCAATGTCGAGCAGCGCATGAAGATCGGCCAGATCTGCGCCGATGCCATGAAGAAGCTGAAATATCGCGGCGCCGGCACGATCGAATTCCTCTACGAGAACGGCGAATTCTATTTCATCGAAATGAATACCCGTTTGCAGGTGGAGCATCCGATCACGGAAGCGATCACCGGCATCGACCTGGTGCATGAGCAGATCCGCGTCGCCTCCGGCGGCGGCCTGTCTGTGACGCAGGACGAGGTGCATTTCTCCGGCCATGCCATCGAATGCCGGATCAATGCCGAGGATGCGCGCACCTTCGTGCCCTCCCCTGGCACGATCACGCATTTCCATGCGCCGGGCGGCCTTGGCGTGCGCATCGACTCCGGCGCCTACCAAGGTTACAAGATCCCGCCCTATTACGACAGCCTCATCGGCAAGCTGATCGTGCACGGCCGCACGCGCGTCGAATGCATGATGCGCCTGCGCCGCGCGCTCGACGAATTCGTCGTCGACGGCATCAAGACGACGCTGCCGTTGTTCCAGGATCTCGTCTCCAACCAGGATATCGCCAACGGCGACTACGATATCCACTGGCTGGAACATTACCTCGCCAACACGCCAGCGGCATAGGACAGGAATGGCAGGATCGCGCAGGAAGTCACCAGGCATAACCCCTGACATCCTCCTGCGCGCCTATTCCATCGGCCTCTTTCCGATGGCCGAGTCTGCCGACGACCCGGAGATCTTCTGGGTCGAACCGGAATTGCGCGGCGTTCTGCCGCTTGGTGATTTCCACATATCCAAAAGCCTCGCCAAACGTGTGCGCAGGAAACCCTTCGAAATCCGCTTCGATCACGATTTCGACCAGGTGATCGCGGCTTGCGCGGAGGAAACATCGGGGCGCCCGAGCACCTGGATCAACCAGACGATCCGGTCGCTTTATTCCACGCTGTTCGAAATTGGTCATGCCCATACGGTTGAAGCCTGGGAAGGCGATCAACTGGTCGGCGGCCTCTACGGTGTCTCGTTGGGTTCGGCCTTTTTCGGCGAAAGCATGTTTTCACGCCGGACGGACGCCTCGAAAATCTGCCTTGTACACCTGGTCGACCGGCTGAGGGAAAAGGGTTTCACGCTGCTCGACACGCAATTCACCACCGAACATCTGAAAACGTTCGGAGCGATCGACGTGCCGAAGGCCGAGTATGCCGTGCTGCTCGCCGCAGCGATGGAATCGCCACACCTTAGTTTCTAAAGTCGATCGACGTCCTCGTGCTCAGGACCATCCGGGCGGTTTTCACGTATCCGACCGCATGCCGTTCGGCCCTAGCGTTCGGATTTAACCATCGATTAGCGCGCCTGCGCCTTGGCGCTGTCGGGAGCCGGAACGTCCGAGCTTGTCTTGCAGTCCTTCAGCCAGACGTCATAGATCGGGTGCTCTACGGCGTTGAGGCCGGGACTGTCGGCGAACATCCAGCCGGTGAAGATGCGGCGAATCTTGCGGTCAAGGGTAATTTCGTCGACCTCGACGAAACCGTCGATCTTCTGCGCTTCAGCCTGGTCGCGCGAATAGCAGGCTTTCGGCGTCACCTGTAGCGCGCCGAACTGTACCGTCTCATTGACATAGACATCGAACGTCGTGATGCGGCCGGTGATCTTGTCGAGGCCGGAGAACACGGCAACCGGATTGTCGATGCGCGCGGCATGTGCCGCACTCGGTGGAAGCAGAGCCGAGAGCGCCAGCAGCGATCCGGCGCCACGCAGGACCATGTTCCGCGTGAAGAGCTTCATATGCACCCGTCTCCAGACATTTTCGGTTCACGGCCGCGATCCAGCGCGGCCAACCTGCGGGTAAAGGTCAATTGTGGCCAAAAGCCGGGCTTGCGATCGCCCGGTCGAGCCGTCTCAGTTGCCGGGCGTCCAGGCGTCGTAATCGCCGGTGACGCGCGGCCGCTCGCCGGGAACCGCGAGCGAGCCCGGCGGACGGTAAGCCTGCGGCGAACCGGTGAGGTTCGGACGATGCGCCTTCTGCCATTCCTTGGCGACATAGTTTTCCTTGGACGGCGGAACATCGGTGCGATGATGCATCCAACCATGCCAGCCCGGCGGAATGGCGGAGGCTTCGGCATAACCCTTGTAGATCACCCAGCGCTTCGGCAGGCCATAGGAAGAGATGCCGCCTTCATAATAGACGTTGCCGAATTCATCCTCGCCGACGCGCTTGCCAAAACGCCACGTCGCAAAACGCGTGCCTATCGTCTGACTGTTCCACCAGGTGAAGATTTGAACCAGAAGATTCCGCATGTCTTTTCCTTGTGCCCGCCAGTGCGGGCCAAACCAGAATTTAGCTCCCCGCTTATGCCGTCGCCAAGCCGAATTGTCCAGCGATTCCACGAGAGGCAGGGGTCATTTCAAGGCCATCTTGAAGCCGATATGCGGTGGCTTGAAGCCAAGCCTTTCATAGAAACGATGGGCATCCTTGCGTATGGCGTTCGAGGTCAGCTGCACCAGCCGCACGCCGCGGCTTTTTGCCTCGGCAACGGCGAATTCGATCATTCCGGCACCGATGCCCTGCCCGCGCATGTCAGCCCGCGTCTGCACCGCCTCGATGATCATCGTCGAAGAACCGCGGCCCGTCAGCGAGGTCGTGAGCATCGTCTGGAACGTACCGACGATTTCGCGGCCGCGCTCTGCGACATAAAGCGTCTGGTCGGGCGAAGCGTCGATGACCGCGAAGGCCCTGGCATAATCAGCAAAAGCCTCGGCATCCGTCGTATCGCCGTGACCGCCGAGAGCATCGGCAGCAAACAGCGCCACAAGCGCCGACAGATCGTCCCTGCGCGCTTCGCGAATGAGAGTATCGGACAATTCGACCGCCACGGTCTCAATGCCCTTCGAGCGGTTTTTCGAAAATCAGCGAGGGAATGCCGGATTGTCCGGGCGCGCTGTTCTCGTTGCGGCCGGCTTCGGTGAAACCATGCGCCTGGTAGAAGGCGATCGCCGCCGCATTCTGCGGCTCGACTTCCAGACGCATGATCTCGGCATCCGGAAAGCAGGATTCGAGCTCGGCGAAGATATCGCGGCCGATGCCCTGGCGCTTCAGCGACGGGCTGACGTAGAGGAGATGCAGCATGACCGTCTTCGTCAGCGCCTGCGACATGGCTGCATAACCCACGCCGCCGATGTTGCGGCCATTATCGGCGACGAGGAACTCGGCATCCCTGCGCACCAGCCGCGCCTTGAGCGCTGCCGGCGTAAAGAGATGGGCGATCAGATCGTCCACCTTTGTTGTGCCGTGGAGCTCGTCATAGGTGGCGTGAAAGCTCTCCACCAGAAGAGCGCGCACCTTCTCGAGGTCGCGCTCGCCGGCGGTGCGGACGAAATACACCGCTTATTCCTCGATTCCGAGCTTCGCCTTGACGAGCGCCTGGACCGCCTGCGGATTGGCCTTGCCGCCGGTCGCCTTCATCACCTGGCCGACGAACCATGCCGCCATGGTCGGCTTCGCCTTGACCTTTTCGACCTGTTCGGGATTGGCGGCGATGATCTCGTCCACGGCCTTTTCGATGGCGCCGGTATCCGTCACCTGCTTCATGCCGCGCGATTCAACGATCTCGGCGGGATCGCCGCCTTCGGTCAGCACGATCTCGAAAAGGTCCTTGGCGATCTTGCCCGAGATGGTCCCTGATTTGATGAGGTCGATGATGGCGCCGAGCTGGGCCGGCGAGACCGGCGTCTGTTCGATGTCCTTGCCGGTACGGTTGAGCGCGCCAAGCAGGTCGTTGATCACCCAGTTTGCCGCCGTCTTGCCGTCGCGGCCGGCGGCCACGGCCTCGAAATAATCGGCGATCGCCTTTTCGGAAACCAGCACCGAAGCGTCGTAGACCGACAGGCCGAGTTCACGCACGAAGCGCTCCTTCTTGTCGTCGGGCAGCTCCGGCAGATCGGCTTCGAGCGCCTTGATGAAGGCATCGTCGAATTC
Organism: Rhizobium sp. NXC14; assembly: GCF_002117485.1. Classification (NCBI taxonomy): domain Bacteria; kingdom Pseudomonadati; phylum Pseudomonadota; class Alphaproteobacteria; order Hyphomicrobiales; family Rhizobiaceae; genus Rhizobium; species Rhizobium sp. NXC14. The sequence continues at coordinate 2,029,546 of NZ_CP021030.1, read as the reverse complement.
GAGCGGCAGCAGATCCGGATCGGGGAAGTAGCGATAATCATGCGCGTCTTCCTTGGAGCGCATCGAGCGCGTCTCGCCCTTGTTCGGGTCGAAGAGGCGCGTCTCCTGATCGATTGTGCCACCGTCTTCCAGAATACCGATCTGGCGGCGCGCTTCATATTCGATGGCCTGGCCGATGAAACGGATGGAATTGACGTTCTTGATTTCGCAGCGCGTGCCGAAAGCCTCGCCCGGACGGCGCACGGAGACGTTGACGTCGGCGCGCATCGAGCCCTCGTCCATGTTGCCGTCGCAAGTGCCGAGATAACGGACGATCGAACGCAACTTGGTCATATAGGCCTTGGCTTCGTCGGACGAGCGCATGTCGGGCTTGGAGACGATCTCCATCAGCGCCACGCCGGAACGGTTCAGATCGACATAGGACATGGTCGCGTGCTGGTCGTGCATCGACTTGCCGGCATCCTGCTCCAGGTGCAGGCGTTCGATGCCGATCTCGATATCCTCGAACTGGCCCTGGCGATCCGGCCCGAGCGAAATGACGATCTTGCCCTCGCCGACGATCGGATCCTTGTACTGCGATATCTGATAGCCCTGCGGCAGGTCAGGATAGAAATAGTTCTTGCGGTCGAAGAGCGAACGCTTGTTGATCTCAGCCTTGAGGCCGAGACCGGTGCGCACCGCCTGTTTGACGCATTCCTCGTTGATGACGGGCAGCATGCCGGGCATGGCGGCATCGACCAGCGATACGTTCGAATTCTGCGGCTTGCCGAATTCCGTCGAGGCGCCGGAGAAGAGCTTCGATTTGGACAGCACCTGGGCATGGACTTCCATGCCGACGATGACTTCCCAGTCGCCGGTGGCGCCGGGGATGAAACGTTTCGGATCGGGCGTGCGGACGTCGACAAGGGTCATCTGATGCTCTTTGCAGGCTGTTCTTTTCCATTGGTGAGGTAAAGGAAATGGCATTCCGGTGCAAGGCTTTCCCCATCGCGCACTGCGGTTTGACGGAGGTCGGCGACATTTGCCGCGGGTTAACCGAGGGATGGCAATGTAGCCGCATGACGATGACCGACATCACCAAAACGGCCGCACTGTTTCTGGCGCTGAACCTCATCGCATTTTCGATCTATTTCCTCGACAAGCAGCCGGCGCGCAATGGCGGGTGGCGCATCAGCGAGCGCTCGCTTCTGACTCTTGCGCTGATCGGCGGCAGCCTCGGCGCGGTGGCGGCACAGCAGATCCTGCGCCACAAGACGAGGAAGGAGCCGTTCCGGTCGATCCTGGCGGCGATCCTGATCCTCCACGGCGCCTTGGCCATGATCCTGGCCTTCGCGCCGCTATGGGCCCCTCGCCTTCATCTGGATTTTTAAACTTCAGAATTCCTGCCCATATCCGCCTTGGCTTTCCGAAACCAGCGGCTTCGTCAGCCCGACAGAGGGCAAGTCGCGGTCAAGCTTCGGATTATAGGCGACCGACAGCCAGTGGATACCGTAACCGTGCTTCCGAAAAAAGCCGATTGCCTCGCTATTGCTGGAATGGGTCTGCACCGCCGCCGTCTCGAAGCCTCGGCCGGCGATATCCTTCTCGATGCGTTCGAGAAGGGCTGAGCCGAGTCCCTGCCGGGTGAAGACGGGATCGATCCAGAAATCCGAGATGGTTTCGTCCAATCCCTCGCGTGCAGCCCAGCCTGCGACCTGGCCGTTCTGCTCGATGACGGTGATTGTCAGCCAGTCGTTCTCCACGAAGTTGCGAAAGGCGTTGCGCGCCGCGTCGATCATCGCATCCGATTCGCCAATCGACGCCATCGCCTTTTGCCAGGCCCTGAGCCCGATCTCGCTCAATAGCTCCGCTTCCCCGTCGCGGGCATTGCGAATGTGGATCAACGACACCTCCGCGTTACCCCTCTAACTAGAGCACTGAGTCGCGGAATTTACCAGTAGCTGCAAAGGGATGATCAACCGAAACCAGCGTTTTCGACCGGTTTTCACCGACAAGATGCTCTTGACCGCTTTTTCCGGGCTGAATAATAGATATTTTATGTTGAGCCAGTCTGAGACCCGGTAAAGGCCCTGCCCGCAAGTTTTCTTGCGCGCATGGGCCCGAAAAAACGAAGCCCTGACGTTCGAATGAGCGCCAGATCGTTTTTGTGCGCCCCTACGGCGCGATACCGGATCTCACAACATGGACATTTCCCGCACGGAGCAGCGCATCCTGCATCTCATGGCCCAAGGCGGCCGCATCGAAATTACCCGCGACGACTACAGAAAGATCGAAAACGTCAGTTGTTTCACCCGCGACGGCTGGCTCTATCCCGGCGTCGACCTCGGTCTCTTCCGCAGGCTGAAGCGGCTGAAGGCGATCAAGTCTTCACGCGGGCAGCCTTACCGGATTACCGAGCGAGGGCTGAGACTGGTCAGGTCGCAGCTGGACAATAGATAGGTCGGGCAACCAACCCTGGTCGCGCATCAAACCGGGGCGCTCAGGGCTCAGCTTTGAATTGGAATTCGAACGGGGCAAAGTCACCCCGAATATCTATCTTGTTCCATCAGCTCCGCTTGCGGGGTGCCAGTATATTCAAGACTAGACTTCGCGACACCATTTATCACGTTGATATCGCGCCAAGTCCCGGAATACGTTATCCAAATACTCGCGAACTTCAACAGAGCGATCTAGGCCGGATCTTATGTTTACATTCTCGTACGGCCTAAGAGCAGCACGTATTACGCCTGCGCTTGTGCCGCCGATGCTTGAAGCGAGGTAGGCATATTCCGCAGCCCTTGCCGCGCCATTACACCAGTCCCACGGCATCCATTTGTAGTCACTTATCAGAAGATCGCAAAGCTTGTCCTTCGAGATCAAAAACCCTCCCAGCTCTCGGTCAAGCGGTGAATGTCGGCTTGAGCCTTCTCAAGCACTAACTTCAAATTCCCGCCATGGTCACTCAACCGCAGCGATGACCGTTCTCCCCCATGAGTAGTATTGCCCCAATTGGCACCGCTCATTAAATCGGCCTTCCATCCGACTGTTTCTCCCGCCGTAGAGTTTCAAGCACTTTTCTGCAAAACTAAACGCGGCAATGTTCCGCAGTCCAAAGTCACATGCGAAATTGTTGACGGTTCTCCCAAATAAATTCCACTCGACAAAACTCTCTTCCTCGCCATCATTGCTATGGCAATACAAGAATTTTGATACTTTGATGAAGCCTATCTGCGCCATTTTTTCGTCTAGCGCAGATGTGATTTCTTTTAGAAACATTCAGGCGCTGCTCCCATCACTTCACAATCTCGTCGAACGGTATCTTGCTCTCAGATAAGAGTGAACGAAGAACGGCGCTTCGCGCATCGACTGGAGCACAGCCATCACACATGGTTTTGTAAGCAACTCTGCCCGGCGTCAACGGTCGACCTCGACATTGGCGTCGGGATAGAGCGTCGTGCCGAAGCCCTCTATCAGGCCGGTGATGGTCTTGTTCCTGCCTAGTTTGTCACGGCTGTGGTTCAGGACCTGACGCCGTCATTACTTCTACGCCAGGAGTTGATTTCCTTAGCGAGTTGCGGGTCATGTCGTAGCTCGTCAACCGCATCTTTGCTGATAGCAGCCTTCGAGCGTCTTAAAGGTCCGATCAGCAAGAGGCGGCTTTCTCCATGGGCGGGATCTTTTGCCAGTTCAATAAGCTGGGGGAGCGTGTCTTCCGTTACTGATCCGGAAAGCGCACAAGCTAAGGCCTCCTTAAAACCCAGCACGAATTCCGTCTCCTCACCGGGGAAAACGGGGCCTTTGCCCTCTTTTGCGTTGATGTATTGCTGAACAAGGAAATCCCAATATTCACTGGCCGCGGGAACCGCTAGAGCTCTGGCAATCCCACTTCGTGTTCGATCGGAATAAGGCAATTGCAAATGCTTCATCAAGATCGGCACCAGGGTTGGATATCCACTCCTGCTGTTAACTAGGTCCCAAACAGACGTGACGTTCGCGCCTGCCTCCCGCAGGTCATTGACAATAGTTTGCTCCTCTTCAAGCCGGCGAGCGTCGCGAATGGCCCAAATATCGCCCATTTCATTCTCCTAAATCTTACTAGACTCCCTTTGGGAGAGGCCTGGTCTCAGTGTCGCTGGTCGGTTGAATAGGTCAAAGCGCAAACCCCGAAATATGTCGATGTAATCTCTCAACTGCTGGGTGAGACTCAGCTTTCCAACTTTTTTCACGTCCGACAGAGTTGATCGCGTGATCCCATCAGGAAATTGAATCCTTCCATTTACAGTAATTTTCTCCTTCAACCCAATGTCAACTTTAGCGCGGACGGCGGCTTCACCATCTCGCCCAATCAATCCGGACGATCTCGTTGGTCGCTTCGCATCCAGCCTTTTGTAAACACCGTAGGCTTCCACAATTTAAAGTCGATATTTAGAGCCTGCTGCTTTCATACGGAAGCATATCCTGAGTTTGTGAGGTAGTTTGCGCATTCTGCTGGCGAGAAGCAGTCGAGCATTTCACCAGCCTTGCGCCATGTCGCTTCGACTGTGCGAGGCTGTTCTCTCCTAATTAGGTGCTTAAGCTTGGCAAAGACTTGCTCGATGGGATTGAGGTCCGGGCTGTAAGGCGGCAGGAAGAAGAGGTGCGCGCCTGCGGCCCGGATGGCACGACGGACAGCTTGGCCCTTATGGCTGCCGAGATTGTCGAGGATGACGATGTCGCCCTTGGCGAGCGTGGGCACGAGGATCCTCTGGATATAGAGGGTAAAGAGTTCGCCGTTGATCGGCCCATCGATGACCCAAGGGGCGTCGATGCGGTCGCAGCGCAAGGCGGCAATGAATGTCAGGGTTTTCCAGTGCCCATGCGGAACCGCGGCACATAGGCGTTGACCACGCGGTGCCCACCCCCTGAGGGGCGCCATGTTGGTCTTGATCCAGGTCTCATCGAGAAAGACCAGCCGCTGCGCTTCGATCCGCCGTTGATGGGTCTTCCAACGCAACCGTTTCCTGGCGATATCCATCCGCGTCTGCTCGGCCGGCAGTAACCGTTTTTTTTGAAACTCAGGCCCTCGGCCCGGACGAACACCCAAACGGCGCGTCGCTCGGTCTTGATACCGCGTTCGGCCAGTTCCGCCACAAGGCCTCGCGTCGTGAACGGGCCGGATCGACAGCGCTGGCGCAGCCAGTCGGCCCGTTCGCCGGACAAAGTCCGCTGCTTGCGACCGCCGACGCGGCCGGGCGTCAGAGCGCCGGTCTCCGCAAGGCGCTTCTTCCACTTCGAAACACAGGAGGGAGCAATCGCAAGTGCTGCTGCGATCGATCGTATCGTTTCTCCGGTGTTCAGGCGCGCCATCGCCCGTTCGCGAAGATCCTCAGAATATGGGTGCGTCATCCTTAGGCCGTCCTTTTCCGGTAGGACAGAGAATCATATTTCAGCTGATTTGCGAATCTGCGATTCTGAAAAATCGAAGCGTGCTCTAGCAGATTGAAGGCTGCCGCCTGCCGCGCATTCTTTGACGCAAGAGCCTACCGCGGCTTGGTTGCGCCTTAAACCGGTGCCATCAGAGTAAGAGCTCAAGCCTTTGCAGATAGTTCCGCCCGCATCGCCGACCATTCGTCGGGCAGTGCGCCCGAGCCGCGCATCTTGCCGGCGCGGCGATACCAGTAGTCGGCATTCCAGTTGTCGCCCTCGATGCGATGGCAGAGGGCGTGGCCCCAGTCGAACGGCTGTTCGCCTTCGTGGCGCTGACAGATATCGTGAACCGCCTGCCAATCGGCGCCCATGGCGAAGCCGCCGGCGGCAAGGCGATCGATTGCCTCGATCAGGCGCATAAGATCATTGCCTGCCATGAAGCCCTCTCAGTTTCGGTCATTGCTCAGCCTAGCTGCTTCTCCAGGTGCACCTTTTCGAGCGGGACGCCCATGCTCCTGGAGAATTCGATGCCGTGCCAGATGATGGTGAAACCGCAGCGTTTGTAAAGCCGGATCGCGCCTATGTTCCTGGCATGCGTGTCGATCCGGGCGGTCGTCAGTCCTTCGGCCGTCATCAGCTCGCACAGATGCAACAACAGAGCCCCGCCCAACCCCTTGCCCTGATGATCGGGATGCACCCAGAGATCGGACACATAGTTGGGCTCGCCTTCACGTGCGCCCCAGCCGACGATCTCCGCGTCGAGCGCGGCCACGAAGATCTCACCTTTTGTCTCTCGCGGAAAAACAGTGAACTCTTGCCTGATTTTAGCAATCACAGCGGGGTCGCGATAACTCTCGTCGAAGGCATCGGCTGCGGCCCATGCGGCGAAGCCGACGGCGCCGACCGTTTCGCGGTCGGCGGACGTCATCTTTCGGATCGTGAGACCCGTTACCACCACTTGGCCGGCGTAAATTTACCGGCGGCCTGTTCGATGACGTAGGCGGTCTTGAAAAGGGTTTCCTCGTCGAAGGCCTTGCCGATCAGCTGCAGGCCGAGCGGCAGGCCCTTATGGTCGAGGCCGGCAGGCACGGCAATGCCGGGCAGGCCCGCCATGTTGACCGTCACCGTGAAGATGTCGTTCAGGTACATCTTCACCGGATCGGCCGCGAGGTTTTCGTCGGCGACGCCGAAGGCGGAGGACGGCGTTGCCGGGGTGAGGATGGCGTCGACGCCGGCATCGAACGCCAGTTCGAAATCGCGCTTGATCAGCGTGCGGACCTTCTGGGCGCGGATGTAATAGGCGTCGTAGTAGCCGGCCGACAGCACGTAGGTGCCGATCATGATGCGGCGCTTGACTTCCTGGCCGAAGCCGGCGGCGCGCGTCTTCTCGTACATATCGACAATATCCTTGCCGTCGACGCGCAGGCCGTAGCGCACGCCATCGTATCGCGCGAGGTTCGAGGACGCCTCGGCAGGCGCGACGATGTAATAGGCCGGAAGTGCGTATTTGGTGTGCGGCAGGGAGATATCGACGATTTCGGCGCCGGCATCTTTCAGCCAGGCAATGCCCTGGCGCCAGAGGGTCTCAATCTCCTCAGGCATGCCGTCGACGCGGTATTCATTCGGAATGCCGATCTTCATGCCCTTCAGCGACTGGCCGAGGACGGCCTCATAATCGGGCACCGGCAGATCAACAGACGTGGTGTCCTTGGCGTCGACGCTTGCCATCGACTTCAGCAGGATAGCGGCATCGCGCACATCACGGGCGATCGGACCTGCCTGGTCGAGCGAGGAGGCAAAGGCGACGGTGCCCCAGCGCGAGCAGCGGCCATAGGTCGGCTTGATGCCGACGGTGCCGGTGAAGGCGGCCGGCTGGCGGATTGAGCCGCCGGTATCGGTCGCGGTGGCGCCGGCGCAAAGATGGGCGGCAACTGCAGCGGCCGAGCCGCCGGAGGAGCCGCCGGGAACGAGTTGCTGGTTGGAGCCCGACGCACGCCAGGGATTGATCACCGGACCGTAATAGGACGTCTCGTTGGACGAGCCCATGGCGAACTCGTCCATGTTCAGCTTGCCGAGCATGACGGCGCCATCGTCCCAGAGGTTCTGAGTGACGGTCGATTCATAACGCGGCTCGAAACGATCAAGGATATGGCTACAGGCCTGGGTGTGGACGCCGACGGTTGCAAACAGATCCTTGATGCCGAGCGGAATGCCTTCGAGCTCGCCCGCCGTGCCGGCTGCAATCCGCTCGTCGGACTTCCTGGCCATGAGGCGGGCGAGATCCGGCGTCACCTTGACATAGGCGTTCAGCCGGTCGTTGGCCGCGTCGATTGCCGCGATATAGGCTTCGGTCAGTTCGAGCGCGGTGATTTCCTTGGCGCGCAGCTTCTCGCGGGCTTCGGCAATGGTCAGGCTGGTGAGTTCGCTCATCGTGTTTTCGCTTCAGGTCTTGAAAATGGCAACAGGGTCGGAAAGAGGCTTTCGACGCCTTATTCGACGACTTTCGGCACCAGGAAAAAATTATGGTCGGTGACCGGCGCATTGGCGACGATATCGGAGGCCTTGTTGCCGTCGGTCACCTCGTCGGCCCGCTTTTTCATCGCCATCGGCGTCACCGACGTCATCGCCTCGACGCCATCGACATTGACTTCGGAGAGCTGCTCGACGAAGCCGAGGATGCCGTTCAACTCGCCGACCATGCGATTTGCCTCATCTTCGGAGACGGCAATACGGGCAAGTTTGGCGACGCGCTTCACGGTGGCAAGATCGACGGACATGGCATTCTCCGGATGGGATTTTTCCCACCCGCTATAAAGGCCATGTCCGCCCGGTGCAACGGGGTTTCGTCAGATCGACAGGCTCTCGGCAGGCTTCAGCGCCCTCGCCTCAGTCTTCGATCCCTCCATGCCGGCAACGAATTTATCGGCCGTCTGGTCGATGATCGGGAATGTACCGTAATGGCAGGGGATTGCGGTCTTGAAGCTGAAATAGCGCTGGCAGGCGAGTGCCGCCACCGCGCCGCCCATGGTGAAGCGGTCGCCGATCGGCACGAAGCCGATATCGGGCTGGTGTAACTCGTTGATCAGCGCCATGTCGGAGAAGATGTCGGTGTCGCCCATGGCGAAGATCGAGGCTTCGTCGTCGAAGTGCAGCATCAGACCATTGGCGTTGCCGAGCGCATGCGAGACGCCGTCCTCGGTGATCTGGGCCGAGGAATGCAGCGCATTGGTGAAGGTCGCGGAGAAGCCGCCGAACGTGACCGTGCCGCCGGTATTGCCCAGCTCGATCCTGTCGACGCCCTTGGAGCCCAGCCAGGCGGCAAGATCGGCATTGGCGAGCACGACCGCACCCGTTTCCTTGGCAAGCGCCACGGTGTCGCCGACATGGTCGCCATGGCCATGGGTCAGCAGGATATGGGTGATGCCTGCAGACACATCCTTGATGTCCTGGCCGGAAAAGGAGGCGTTATGGCTGAGGAAGGGATCGAGCAGGATCTTCGCCTTTGATGTCTCGATGCGGAAGGCGGAATGGCCAAGCCAGGTGATCTTCATGAAATCTCTCCTTACGTGATGCAAAATCTGATTTCGATGGTAAGGACATATCTCATGCCCCGGCAAAGGAAAGCGGCGGCGGCTTCAATTTCTCTTGACGGGATGAAACGGCAATGACGGTGCTGACGATCGAGGAAATGGCTGAAATCCTTGCTCCCGGGCAGGCGATCGCCGGTCTCGACCTCGGCACCAAAACGATCGGCCTTTCGATGTCCGATCTCGGCCGGCGTTTCGCCACGCCACGTCCGGTGATCCGCCGCGTCAAGTTCACGGTCGATGCGCAGGTGCTGCTGGACTTCGCGGCGGCGGAAAAGGTTGCCGGCTTTATCATCGGCCTGCCGATGAATATGGACGGATCGGCGGGGCCGCGCGTGCAGGCGACGCGCGCCTTCGTGCGCAACATGGAGCAGAAAACGGTGCTGCCCTTCGTCTATTGGGACGAACGGCTTTCGACGGTCGCGGCCGAACGGACGCTCATCGAAATGGACGTCTCACGCGCCAAGCGGGCCGAACGGATCGATTCGGCCGCGGCAAGCTTCATCCTTCAGGGGGCCCTCGACAGGCTGTCCTCGCTCGCAAGGTCTGCGGGAGACGAATCCAGCGCCTGACGCGCCTTCCACCAGGCAGCGATCAACTTCCGCTTTCTGAAGCCGAGGATGGCGAAGACGATGAGACTGTCCACCGCAATGGCGCGAGCAACGAGCGGCGGAATGGTTTCCGGCGGAATGCCGAGGGCTTCGCCATAAATCGCGAAAGTCAGGTCATGGACCTGCCGTGTCAGCATGAAGATGCCGAAATTCATGTCGTAATAGGAGAGCCAGTACCATGCGCCCAGAAAGACGATAGGACCGGCCCAGAAGACTAGAAACCACTTCATGCGGCTTCTCCTCCCTGCTTGCGGGCGATGGGCAGATCGAGGGAAACCAACCACGTCGACAACGCCATGATGCAAAGCACCAGCGCGGGAATTGCGATATCGAGCGCCAGGATTGCGAAGAACATCATTGCCGTCACCAGAATTGCGGCTTTGGCGATCTTGCTTCCCATGGGCGTCAACTCGCAGGTTCTCACTCGTATCATCTCTGCTCCCCGCCACACTGTCCGGTTAACTAGCCCCACGCAACGTAAACCATTCGTTAAGGTTAACGCCGCGCCGCCTCCCTGTGGATGAATGGGTGTCAACCGTAGACGCCGCGCACGAGACGCTTCAATGCCGTCGCGGCCTTCTCCCAGTCCTTCGACGTCTTCAGCGACAGGCCTGCACACTGGCCGCCGGCTGCGCCGGAAAGCACGAGGTGCTGGATCGCCGCGATCACGACGGCATTGACGGCTGCCGCATCCACGCCCTTCGGCGGCGCCAGCGAACCGCGCATGCGATCCAGCCAAAGGGCGAGAGCCTTCGAATGGGCCTCGGACAGCCGCCTCACCTGCTCGGTATTTTCCGATACTTCCCAGGCGAGGATGCGGCGCATTAGCGGATCATTTCTCAAGGCGTCGAGCAGGAGAAGCGCCAGCCGCTCCATCAGATCGCCATAGGTGAGCATGAACATGCCGCCGGCATCTTCCGGAATGCGATCCCTCACCCACGTGCCGAGATCCGCGCCGATCGCCTCGACCAGACCGTCAAGTCCGCCATAGTAGCGGTAGATCAGCTGCTTGTCGCAGCCGGCGCGGCGGGCGACCGCATTGATGCCGAAATTCTGGAAGCCCTCCTCCGCCAGCAGGCCCTTGGCGGCGGCAAGGATGGCGCGCTCGGTGGCGCCGCGATCGCGCACGCGCCGTTCCGGCTCCGCGCGGACCCCGGGCGAATTAGCAAGATTTTCAGCTTCATTCAGCACGACCGACCCTTCCCCACTGTCACCAATCGGTGAGTAGCGGGGAGACCCTATTCGATCAATCCTATCCCCTTGGGAAGATTGTGGATATTTCCTGCGGCACTCAGAATTCGGCGCCGAATGGCTGCTGAAGGCGGATCGAAACCTTCCAGAAATCTCGTCCCGACGGTTGATCGCGATGGACGAACCCGGCATAGCTGCATTATGAACAAATCTAACAATCTCCGCTAAGGCCCCGCAATGGTGAATTATATCGAAGCCTCCTCCGCGCCACCGAAGAATACGGGCGCCATCCGGCTTTACGATGCGCAGGCATTCGAAGGGATGCGCAGGGCGTGCCAGCTGACCGCGCGCTGCCTCGATGCACTCGCCGATATCGTCAGGCCCGGCCTGCTTACCGACGAGATCGACCGATTTGTATTCGATTTCGGCATGGATCACGGCGCCTTTCCTGCGACGCTGAATTATCGCGGCTACACCAAATCCACCTGCACCTCGATCAACCACGTCGTCTGCCACGGCATTCCTAACGACAAGCCGCTGCGCGAAGGCGATATCGTCAATATCGACGTTACCTTCGTGCTCGACGGCTGGCATGGCGATTCGAGCCGCATGTATCCGGTCGGCACGATCAAGCGGGCAGCCGAGCGGCTGCTTGAAGTCACCTATGAATCCCTGATGCGCGGCATATCGGCCGTCAGGCCCGGCGCCCGCACCGGCGCGATCGGCGAGGCGATCCAGACCTATGCGGAAGCCGAGCGCTGTTCGGTGGTGCGCGACTTCTGCGGCCACGGCGTCGGCCGGCTGTTCCATGACTCGCCGAACATCCTGCATTATGGCCGCGCCAATGAAGGGCCGGAGCTGCGCGAAGGCATGATCTTCACCATCGAGCCGATGATCAATCTCGGCCGGCCGCATGTAAAGGTGCTCGCCGACGGCTGGACGGCCGTGACCCGCGACCGCTCGCTTTCGGCGCAGTATGAACACACGGTCGGCGTCACCGCCGAGGGCTGCGAAATCTTCACGCTGTCACCGGGTGGCCTCGACCGGCCCGGACTGCCGCCGCTTGCCAGGTGACGATCTGATGGCGAAGCGGCCTGTTGCGACATCTTCCGACGACAAGCTGCCTTTCGAGACTGAAGAGCCTGTTGCCGACGAACGCTCGTTCTTCGGCGGCCGGTCGCAAAAACCAGCCGCGCCGAACGCCCGGACCGCCCTACCCGCCTCGCTCTCCGGGCCGGAACATTATCACGGCCATCGCGAGCGGCTGCGTGACCGCTTCCGCGAGCTGGGCGATACGGCGCTTGCCGATTACGAGATTCTCGAACTCTTGCTCTTCCGGCTGATCCCGCGACGCGACACCAAGCCGATCGCCAAGGGGCTCATCGAACGATTCGGCTCTCTCGCCGGCGTCTTTGGCGCGCCGGCGGCGCTACTGACGGAGGTGAAGGGCGTCGGCGAGAATGTCGCCCTCGACCTGAAACTGATCGCCACCGTCGCTCACCGGACCCTGAAGAGCGAGATCAGAAGCAAGCAGGTTCTCTCCTCCTGGTCCTCGGTCATTCAGTACTGCCATGCCGCCATGGCGCATGAAACACGAGAACAATTCCGCATTCTCTTCCTCGACAAGCGCAACGTGCTGATCGCTGATGAGGTGCAGGGCCGCGGTACGGTCGACCATACGCCGGTCTATCCGCGCGAGGTGGTCAAACGCGCGCTTGAGCTTTCGGCGACGGCGATCATCCTCGTGCACAACCACCCCTCCGGCGATCCGACGCCCTCGCGCGCCGATATCGACATGACGAAGGTGATCGTCGAGGCAGCCAAAGCGCTCGACATCACCGTCCACGACCACATCATCATCGGCAAGGACGGCCATGTCAGCCTGAAGGGGCTGAAGTTGATGTGATCCCGCCGCCTTGAGACGTGACCACGTAACCATCGCCCACCCCGAAGCCCTCCACGGAGACGACATGTCGAATGGTCCCAATGCGGTTCTCACTTCCGATGAGATCGACGCGATAGCGCGTGACGTCGTTGCAGAAGGACAGGCGGGCCGCACGTCGGCGGCATGGCAGAAGATCCAACCATTTCGAAAAGCCCAGCGTCACCAGACTGAGGCCGCGATGGCATTGTTATGGATAGTTGACCAACAAAGCCTCACAAGAGAAGACGCAACAGACGTTCTTTCCGAGATCGCAGATGCCCATGAAGACAATATCGATATCCTTTCGGCGATCGGACTATGCCTGGAATCCGTCCGCGACATCGATGATCTGAACGCGCCACCGCCGGAACACCCGATATTTAAGTCGATGGTCGCGACGCTGGACCGCTTAGCCAAGCTTCATGACGGGCGGCCTGAACAGGAGCAGATACTGCGCGGGCTCGCCACGTCGGCGCGAATGATGGCACGCCAGACGGATGCAATCGCCGAGAACAGTCTCCGGAAACTGACGGAAATCGATCCACGGAACAGCGCGCATCAATACAATTTGGGCCTTTTCTACAAGACGCGGGGCAGATTCGCAGAAGGCGTAGCGGCGGGCCTGGCTGCTGCAAGCTTGCAGCGGGAGGTTATCGACAGCACCGAGTGGAACCTTGGAATCTGCGCCACGGGCGCAGGGGACGCCGAGACCGCTTTGGACGTGTGGAAGCGGATGGGTCAGAAGATCGAGCTTGGGCGGTTCGGGTTACCGGAAGGCGGGTATGCGGCCTGCAAGGTGAGACTTGCCCAGCGGCCTCTTGCTGAGCGGACGGCGGACTCAGATGATCCAGGGGAGGAGGAGACCGTATGGATCGAGCGTTTAAGTCCATGTCATGGCATTATTCGCAGCGTACTGTTCGGCAGTCTCGGCGTCGACTATGGCGATGTCGTCCTCATGGACGGCGCTCCGATTACGTATCATACCTACGGTGAACAAGAGGTCCCGGTCTTCCCGCATCTGGCAACGCTTGTGCGCCGGAACTACCAGTTTTTTGCTTTCGCGGGCACGCAAGAGACAGCAGGGCAACTGATCGATCTAAGCGGGGAATTGGACGAGGACGCCATTATCTATTCACACACCGAAAACTTTAGGATCATGTGCGCAAATTGCTGGCGCAACCCCGACATCGATCACGCCGATCATGAGAAAATGGAAAAACACGTCGTCACCGGTCGCATTGCCGCGCCGCCCGACATCGCACCTGCACGACTTCTGGATCTGATTGATAGGGGAATCGAAAAGCGAAAAACTTGCCAGCTCTATGCGCCCGATCTCTGCGCAGCGGCGGGGCAGTTGGCGCGCGAGCGGAGCGACAGACGTCGGTTTACTCTATTGACGGATAATTAGCGACATTCCTGCACGGAAAGGTCGCGGCCGAGCGCGCGCTGGACCGGCGGTCCGATCAGCGGCGCTCTGCTGCTTCTTCCCGGCGGCAGCTGCTGACGCTCAATCTGCCGTTCGACGCGGAGGTCGCAGGCAAGCATCTGAGGCAAGCGAAGACTGCGGAAAGGTTCAGTTGACAGCGGTCGCCGGCGCGGATTCTATGCAATCCTGCGCCGCCACTCTGAATAATACCCGCCCGCAAATGCCGAGATGATAAAGCTTCATGACGATCTCCAGCGGTAACACTGATCGATCGACCCGGCTCTGCCGCGATGCGCTCTGCCTCGATGACTTTGAAATGAGGGCACGGCGGCATCTGCCGAAGCCCCTGTTCGGTTATATCGCCGGCGCGACCGAGACCAATGCGTCGCTGCGGCATAACGCAGAGGCCTTCAAGGCCTATGCCTTTCGGCCTCGTGTACTTCGGGACGTCTCGGGGCGCGGCACTGAGACGAGCCTCTTCGGCAAAACCTATGCCGCACCGTTCGGCATTGCGCCGATGGGGATCAGCGCGCTGATGGCCTACCGGGGGGACATTGTGCTCGCGCAAGGAGCGGACCAATCGGGAATCCCGATGATTATAAGCGGTTCGTCACTCATCCCCCTTGAAGAGATCGCGGCGGTTTCGCCACAAGCATGGTTTCAGGCCTATCTCCCCGGCGAACCCGACCGCATCGACGCTCTCATCGATCGGGTCGCCGCGGCCGGCCTCACCACCCTTCTGCTGACCGTGGATACCGCCACGCTGCCCAATCGGGAAAATAATGTAAGGGCGGGCTTTTCGACACCTTTGCGTCCCGGGCTCCGCTTGGCATGGCAGGGCGTCTCGCATCCCCGCTGGACAACCGGCACATTCCTGCGCACGATCGTCCGGCACGGCATTCCGCATTTTGAGAATTCCTATGCCACAAGAGGCGCGCCGATCATCTCCTCGAACGTCACGCGCGATTTCGGCAAGCGTGACCATCTCAATTGGAGCCACTTGGAGCGGATACGCAAGCGGTGGTCCGGCAAGCTCGTGGTCAAGGGGATCATGCATCCTGAAGACGCGGCACGGGCTGCAGATACCGGAGCGGATGGCGTGATCATCTCCAATCACGGCGGCCGCCAGCTCGACGGCACCGCATCTCCCCTTCAGGTCCTCCCGGAGGTTGCTGCACGTGTCGGAGACAGCATTGCCGTCATGATCGACGGCGGCATCCGGCGTGGAACGGATATCATAAAGGCCCTCGCGCTTGGCGCCTGTTTCGTGTTCGTGGGCAGGCCGTTCCTTTATGCTGCAGCCGTCGCGGGGCTACCGGGCGTGCTCAGGGCGGCGGATATCCTGAAGACGGAACTGCATAGCAACATGGCGCTGCTCGGGGTCACCGGGGTGAGCGCTATTTCCACGGACTACATCACTCGCGTATGAACAACCGTCGCGCGCTGACATCGATATGACGAAGGTGATCATCGACGCGGCGAAGACACTTGATATCACTGTCCACGACCACATCATCATCGGCAAGGACGGCCATGTGAGCTTGAAAGGGCTGAAGCTGATCTGAAAAGCACAGGTCCGCCTGAAACGGCAGCCGTAAAACAATCTGTAACATTGACCGGCTACCGATAGAAGAGCGACATTTTTGTCGCAAATGATTCCATTTCCAATCCGAGGCTAGAGGATGTTTCAGTACGATCTCGTTGTGGTGGGTAGCGGTCCCGCAGGGCGCCGCGGCGCGATCCAGGCTGCGAAACTCGGCAAGAAAGTGCTTGTCATCGAACAGGGCAAGCGCGTCGGCGGCGTGTCCGTCCATACCGGCACCATCCCTTCGAAGACGCTGCGCGAGACCGCGCTCAATCTCTCCGGCTGGCGCGAGCGCGGCTTCTATGGGCGATCCTACCGCGTCAAACAGGAGATCAGTGCGGAAGACCTGCGTCGCCGCCTGCTGATTACCCTCAACCATGAAGTGGAAGTGCTCGAGCATCAGTTCGCCCGCAACCGTGTCCACCATATGCGCGGCAAGGCAAGTTTTATCGATTCCACCACCTTGCAGGTCATCAAGGATGACGGCGAAGCGCTGACGGTGAGCGGCGCCAGCATTCTGCTTGCCGTTGGCACGAAGCCTTTCCGCCCGGACTACATGCCATTCGATGGCAAGACAGTGCTCGACAGCGACGAACTGCTTGATATCGAAGAGCTGCCGCGGACCATGGTCGTCATCGGCGCCGGCGTTATTGGCATCGAATATGCGACGATCTTCTCGGCGCTTGATACTGCCGTGACGGTGATCGATCCGAAGTCGACAATGCTCGACTTCATCGACAAGGAAATCGTCGAGGATTTCACCTATCAGCTGCGTGACCGCAATATGAAGCTGCTGCTGGGCACGAAGGCCGAGAAGGTCGAACGGCTGGATAGCGGCAAGGTCCAGCTGATGCTCGACAACGGCCGTCATCTTGTGACCGACATGGTGCTCTTTGCCGCCGGACGCATGGGAGCGACCGACGCGCTGAACCTTCCGGCCATCGGACTGGAGGCTGACAGCCGTGGCCGCCTGAAGGTCAATCCCGAGACCTTCCAGACATCGGTTGCCAACGTCTACGCCGCCGGCGACGTGGTCGGCTTTCCGAGCCTTGCCTCGACCTCGATGGAACAAGGCCGCATCGCCGCGCGTGTGGCAATCGGCGCGGTCGCCAAGGAGCCGCAGAAATATTTCCCATACGGCATCTATGCGGTGCCGGAGATCTCGACCTGCGGTTTGACCGAAGAGGAAATGAAGGAGCGCGGCATCGCCTATGAATGCGGCATTGCCCGCTTCCGCGAAACCTCGCGCGGCCATATCATGGGCCTCGATACCGGGCTTCTGAAGCTGATCTTCTCGCTGAAGACCCGCCGACTGCTCGGCGTGCATATCGTCGGCGAGGGCGCCACCGAGCTGGTGCACATCGGTCAGGCGGTGCTCAATCTGAAAGGCACGGTCGAATATTTCGTCGAAAACACCTTCAACTATCCGACGCTCGCCGAAGCCTACAAGATCGCCGGCCTCGACGCCTGGAACCGGATGGGTGACATCAAGTCGGAACTCTGAAGGCCCGACGGCAGCGCCCATCTGATTCCGCCAGCTAAGATGGAGCCGAGAGCTTGCGCATCATTTCGCTGAATGCATGGGGCGGCCGACTGCACGAGGCCCTGATCGCCTATGTCAAGCAGGCTGACCCTGATGTGCTGTCCCTGCAGGAGGTGCTGCGGGCGCCGAATGCGGATGGCGGATGGTCGATATACCGGGATGCGGGGCTGGAACTGCCGCAACGTGTCAATCTGTTTCAGGAAATCAGCGCCGCCCTGCCCGGCCACGACGCCTTCTTCTGCCCGACATCGCGAGGTGAGCTTTTCAATGGCGACGCCGCCATTGTCGCGGAATTCGGGTTGGCGACCTTCGTCCGCAAATCACATTCCATCATCGCCCAGTCGCAGGACTTCGTGCATGGCAGTTTTTCCGCCGATGGCTGGGGTGAACATCCCAGACCGCGCAACGCCCATTGCATTCGCCTCTTCAGCCATGCGCACGGCCGCGCGGTGACCATCGCCCATATGCATGGCCTGCGCGATCCCGCCGGCAAGGGCGATACGGCGCAGCGCGAACAGCAGGCGCTGGCATTGGCCGACCTCATCGGGCGGATCTGGCCCGGCGACGAAGGGCTCGTGGTCTGCGGTGACTTCAATGTGCTGCCCGACAGCGCGACCTTTCGCATCCTTGCCCGGTCGGGCCTTTCCGATCTCGTCACCGGAAACGGCCTTGTCGACACGCGAACCTCCTACTATCTGAAGCAGGGCCGCTTCGCGGACTACATGCTGGTTACGCCTGACGTGGAGGTTGCCAGGTTCGAGGTGGTCGAGGCACCCGAGGTCTCCGACCACCGCGCATTGCTGCTCGATATCGCGTAGTATATTGAGAGATGCGCTGCGCGAAACTTCTGCGCGCAGTTTCCTGTTTTTACGCCCTAGTTTGAACCCTGATCAATCACATCGACACGCCGTGCCTGATTTGTGCCTTCAACTCCCTTTTGCCTCCGGGTAGACGTTTCTAGAGAAGGATAGATACTCTTGTCCCATGCTTCGGAAACCGCGCGCAGACGTTTTCAGCTCATCTTGATCAAGCCGTCGCATTATGACGATGACGGCTACGTCATCCGCTGGTGGCGGGCGATGATCCCTTCCAATTCGCTCGCGGCGCTCTACGGCATCGCTGCCGAATGCGCCGAGCGCAAGGTGCTCGGGTCGGATACCGCGATCGACATTACCGTGATCGATGAAACCAATACACGGATCGATTTTGCCGGGCTGCTCGCCCAGTTCAAGCGCCACGGCAATTTCGGCATGGTCGCGCTGGTCGGCGTCCAGTCCAACCAATATCCGCGCGCCCTCGACATTGCCCGGCCCTTCCGCAATGCCGGCCTGCCGGTCTCAATGGGCGGCTTTCATGTGTCCGGCTGCCTGTCGATGCTTGACGGCACAGCGGTTGGGCTCGATGCCTGCCGCGATATGGGCATCTCGATGTTCGCCGGCGAGGGCGAGGGGCGGCTCGACATGGTGCTGCGCGATGCCGCCGCCGGCGAGCTGAAGCCCCTCTATAATTTCATGAACGACCTTCCAGGCATCGGCGGCACGCCGGTTCCTTTCCTGCCGAAGGACAATATCCAGCGCACGCTCGGCCTCAGCACCAGCTTCGATGCCGGACGCGGCTGTCCCTACCAGTGCTCCTTCTGCACCATCATCAACGTGCAGGGCCGAAAATCGCGTTTCCGCTCGGCCGACGACGTCGAAAAGCTCGTGCGGATGAACTGGGCGCAGGGCATCCACAAGTTCTTCATCACCGACGATAATTTCGCCCGAAACAAGGATTGGGAAGCGATCTTCGACCGGCTGATCGAGCTCAAGGAGCGGGATGGCATTCCGCTCGGCCTGATGATCCAGGTCGATACGCTCTGCCACAAGATCCCCAATTTCATTGAAAAATCCAAGCGCGCCGGCGTCACCCGTGTCTTCATCGGCCTCGAAAACGTCAATCCGGATAATCTGACTGCCGCAAAGAAAAACCAGAACAAGATCACCGAATATCGCAAGATGCTGCTCGCCTGGAAGGCGCAGGGCATCATGACGCTCGCCGGCTATATCCTGGGCTTCCCCGCCGACACGCCGGAATCGATCCGCCGCGACATCGCCATCATCCAGGAAGAGCTGCCGCTCGATGTCATCGAGTTCTTCATCCTGACCCCGCTTCCCGGCTCCGAGGACCATCAAGTTCTGTGGAAGAAGGGCGTCGAGATGAATGATGATCTCAACATCTACGATGTCGAGCATGTCTGCACTTCCCATCCCAAGATGAGCAAGCAGGAATGGGAAGACATCTACCATGAGGCCTGGTCGCTCTATTATTCGCCCCATCATATGAAGACGCTGCTGCGCCGCGCCGTGGCGACCGGTGTGCCGCTCGCAAGGCTCGTCAAGGTTCTCGTCTCCTTTGCAACCACGGTGCCGCTGGAAAATGTGCATCCGCTGCAGAGCGGCCTCTTGCGCCTGAAGACGCCGTCGGAGCGGCGTCCGGAACTCCCGCGCGAACATCCGCTCGTCTTTTGGCCGCGTTTTGCCTGGGACACCTTCCGCAAACATGCCTCGCTCGCCGGCACGATTATCGGACTGACGATTTCGGCCTTCCTGATTTCACGGGATGCCAAGTCGAAGACCTATATGGATCGGGCTCTGACGCCCGTCGCCGATGACGAAGAAGAAACGCTCCACCTCTTCACCCAGACATCAGGCGGCGCCGCAGCCGTCAGCCATGTCAGGAAAGTCGCGCAACTGACGGGGCATTGAGCGGAAATTCTTGCAATAGCGGCCGACTCCCCGCCGGCCGGAGATCACAGGCGACATCAAGGCGAAGCTTGGAGGCTCCGACTTTGATTCGGCTAAAGCGCGTCGCGACCTCCCAGAGACGCGCCACGCTCTATGCAATTTGGATCATCCGGCTCGTCTCGGCCACTTGTAGCGTGTCGACGAATTCGACGATCTTGACCGGTTTGCCATCCTGGAAATGGATATTGTCGACGAATTCCGTAGAGAAGGTTATGCCCGACGGGATGTGTCTGACCTCGCCTTCACGATGGGCAAAGACCATCTGCTCGTCCTCATCCACATAGATGCCGGTCGTCCTGACCTTGGATAGATCCCATGCCGTGATAAGCTGCGTTATCGTTTGGCGAAAGTCATGCCCGCTCGATTCGATCGTCAAAGGCGCCAGCCGTGCATTGCCGACCATGCGAAAGGTACAACCCTCGCCGAGCAGCGCAAGCGTACCCTCGATGTCGCCACGACCACGCACAGAATAGATTTCCTCTACCAGCGTCTTCATGTCATTCTTTGCGGTCATTATGCCGGAGAGGGCGTCGAGTACCCCGTCCGGATGACCCGAAAAGAAAAAGCCCCGCACGATGGCGGGGCCTTTCCAAGTTTCAGAACCGAAAAGCGATTATTCGGCGCTTTCGTCAGCCGCCTTCTTCTTCGGTGCAGCCTTCTTCTTCGGCGCGGCTTCTTCGCCTTCACCGGCGTCGGCAGCTTCGGCCTTGGCGGCAGCCTTCTTCTTCGGCGCGGCCTTCTTGGTGTCGGCCTTCGTCTCGCCTTCTTCCTCGGCGAGCAGTTCTTCCTTCGTCACCTTCTTGTCGGTGACGTCGATTTCGGTCAGCAGGTGATCGATGACCTTCTCTTCGAAGATCGGGGCGCGGATCGAAGCGGCGGCGCCCGGCTGGCTGCGGAAGAATTCGAGGATCTGCTTTTCCTGACCGGGATATTGGCGCAGCTGATCGTAGATCGCGCGCTGCATCTCGTCTTCGGTGACTTCGACGCCGGCCTTTTCGCCGATCTCGGAGAGAACGAGGCCGAGGCGGACGCGACGCTCGGCAAGCGTCTTGTATTCCTCACGCGCCTTCTCTTCGGTCGTGTCTTCGTCCTCGAAGGTCTTGCCCGACTGGGCAAGGTCGTTGTTCACCTGGCTCCAGATGCCGTTGTACTCGGCATCGACCAGCGAAGCCGGAGTCTCGAACTTGTACATCTCGTCGAGCTGATCGAGGATCTGGCGCTTCAGCTTCTGGCGGGTCAGCGAGCCGTACTGCGATTCGATCTGGCCACGGACGATCTCCTTCAGGCGATCGGCAGATTCGATGCCGAGCTTGGAGGCGAGCTCGTCGTTGATTTCGACAGCGCCCGGAGCTGCGACATCCTTGACCGTGATGTCGAAGGTCGCTTCCTTGCCGGCGAGGTTCTTGGCCGGATAGTCGGCCGGGAAGGTGACGGTGATGGTCTTTTCTTCACCGGCCTTGACGCCGACGAGCTGGTCTTCGAAGCCCGGAATGAAACGGCCGGAGCCGATCACCAGTTCGGCGCCCTGGTCAGTGCCGCCCTCGAAGGCTTCGCCGTCGACCTTGCCGACATAATCCATGGTGACGCGGTCGCCGTTTGCGGCCTTGCCGGTCTTGCTCTCGTAGGAGCGGGCGCTTTCGGCGACCTTCAGGACCTGCTCGTTGACTTCCTCATCCGAGATATCGATGACTTCGCGCGTAACCTTGATGCCCTTGACGGACTTAAGCTCAATCGGCGGCAGCACTTCGTAGGACAGCGTGAATTCGAAATCCTGCTGGGCGGTGAGGATCTTGTCGGCCTCGTCCTTGTCCTCAGTCATGGCGATTTCCGGCTGCGTGGCCGACTTCTCGCCGCGGCTGGACAGGATAGCGGCGGGCTGCTCGCGGACGATCTCGTTGACGAGATCGGCCATGATCGACTTGCCGTAAACCTTCTTCAGGTGAGCAGCGGGGACCTTGCCCGGACGGAAGCCGTTGATGCGGACCTTGTCCTTCACATCGGCAAGACGCTCATTCATCTTGTCTTCCATGTCCTTGGCCGGGATAACGACCTTGATTTCGCGCTTCAGCCCTTCAGCGAGCGTTTCGATAACCTGCATGTCTTCCTACCTTCATGTCGTGGCGGCCGTGCCCAGACGCCGTTCGTTTCTATGAGCACGACGCCGGCAGCGTGCCGCGCGTGGCTTTTCCCAATTCCTGCATCATTCCGCCCAAGGGGGAACGGCACTCGCTTCCGGGTATCAGGGGACTAAATTCTTAGTCTCCCCCTGCAAACAGCCTGGTGCGGGTAGAGAGACTTGAACTCCCACGCCTTGCGGCACCAGAACCTAAATCTGATTCACCCGTTTTACTTACTCCGGAAGCTCAAGCTTTTCAGGGACTTGAGAGTACGTGCATTTCCTTTACTTACTGCTGTGTCACGGGAAAATGGCACATTGTGTCATGTGTCACGCCCCGATTTCGGCCCCCTGATACTCTGCCAGCTTCTGGATTGCAAGGCGCTTGCGCTCCGCTGACGTGTGAGCATATCGCTGGGTGGTTTCGATGCGCTTGTGACCGAGCAGCTCCTGTGCTGTGCGGATGTCCGTGTGCAGCAGCAGGTTGGTTGCGAACGTGTGACGCAGCACGTGCGGCACGTAGTTGTGGTCGTCAGTCATCCCGAGGTCAGACTGCATCTTCTTCCAGCGATCCCGGTACCATGCCGGTTTCTCCTTGAAGAGCTTCGCATCGGGGTCGTTGAGTGGCTTGGCCCTGCGGTGGAGGATTTCCTTCACTCTGGCTGTGAGCGGCACATCCCGGTTCGTTCCGGCCTTCGTATCGTAGGTCCAGAGGTCTTCCAGTTCGGCGTCCCGCTTGGTGATTTTCAATACCTCACCCTGCCGGAAGCCAGTGTCCAGAGAGACGACAATGTAGTCCCTCAGCTCATCCTCGGCCATCTCTTCGCACCATGCCAACTGGGCGTCGATTTCGTCCTCATCATACCACCTGACGCGGGTCTTGCGTTCCTTGATCAGGCAGATTTCGAAGAGCTTGTCGAGCTTGCCCAGCTTGTGCGCTTCCTTCGCCATGGTGGAGAAGGCAGCCAGCTTGCGGTTGATCGTGGCGTCTGACCGATGCCAGCCGGCGACCGTCCGCTTGATGGTCAGTCCGTCCTCGTAGCAGAGGGTTTTCACGTCCCTCTGAGGACCGAGGATGTTGACCACGTGCTGACCATTGATCAGCGCCGTCTTCTCGCCCTTGGTGCCCTTCCATCGGGTCTCAGCGACCAGATCGAAGAGGTCTTGAAGGGTCATGATGGGCTCAGCCTTGGGGGCTGTTTCCACCTTCTTCCCGGCCAGCAGATCGGCCTTCGTCTGGGCTTCCCAGATTTCGGCCTCTAACTTGGTCGGAAAGTCTTTGCGATACCGCACACCTTTGTGCGAAACTGCGGCTTGCCATGAAGTGCCGCGTGGTTTAACTGGCAATTCAATTCTCCTTTCGTTGCCCAGTTGGCGGAATTGGTAGACGCACTTGGTTTAGGTCCAAGCGCCGAGAGGTGTGGGGGTTCGAGTCCCTCACTGGGCACCACTTACAAACGACCCGTCTACCTTGGTGTCGTCGATGCCCATTAGCTGCGCTATTCGGGCAGCCAATAGTTTCCCTTTCGGGGTCAGGAAGCAGACTACATTGCGCAGATCGCTGGGATCGCGCTCGGTCTTGATCAGCTTGAGGCCCTCCGCATCGCGGCGGACGGCCTTCTCTCCGAGATCACCCAAAGCACGGCTTACAGACGGCTGCGGGATGCCCGTTATCTTTCTGATTTCGGAGGACGCTATGCCCTCCTTCGATGCGATCACGAGGAAAACCTCGAAGGTCTGCACCGACATGAGCGCCTTCTCGTCTTGGAGCTGGCGCACCTCATTCATGACCGCGCTCATGCGCGAAAACAGTGCCTTGGGCATGTGGAGTGTCCCTCTTATTGGCCCCAGCCCGGGGCGGTACGATGGAACCCATACACCCGTGGTTAGGTTTGTGCAATAAACAGCGTGATATAGCATCGACCGAGCCAAAGCTCGTGGTTCCCGTCGTCGCAGCGGTAGCTAAAAAAGCGATCCAGAATACGAGAGCGTTCGATCTCGATATACACTTCAAATCGCTTAGTTTTTTTGAATAGGCGCACTAATTAACCCCTCACTTGCCGTTCGCGTCCTGTTCTCGTTTCAGGACGGAAGCGGATATACCTCTGCCCTGATACGCACCACAAGCAGCAAAAATGCCACTGGTGAATAGGTACAGGCAGATAGTTGTCGTTTCATCTACCCCCTGAGTCGCGCATGTGCCTGATTTCACATTAACTTTCGTTAATGATATAGGAAAAATATCCTATCCAGCACTGCATCAGGAGCATATCAGCCATGCAAAATCTAAAACTCTGCTTCACCGATACATGGTGATGATACGCGGGCGTTCATGGCCCAAAGCGAAGTCAAATTAGGCACTTACCAGGAGAGCAGTCCGCCTTGTTGAACCTAAGGAGCCTTAGGTTCAAAAGCGGTGGATTGCTGTGGATAACCACGACCGTCGAGAACCGTACTGGACAGTTCTCTAGGTTTCGGCCTTAGGGCCTCATCAGGTGGTAAACCGGCGCGGGAGAAATACAACTAGTTGCGCATCAGTGGACGACGACAGCCGACCGCCAGCCGGCCAGGAGACGGGCTGTGGTGATTGCGGCCGAACGCTTGCTGAAGGTGCCGATTGGTGTGATCCAGCCAGGAATGACTGAGGTCACCGCCCAGCGACCCTTGGCAACCTTGCGAACGTGGTAGGTAGCGGCCATCAGCGCGCCCTCACAGTGCGCCCATAGTCGCGTATGGTGGCCATGTAGGACCGATAGCGACCGCGAGCGTTCGGCAGGAAGGCAACAACGGTGGATGCGCCTTGCCCGTAGAAGCGCCCTTTCGGGCCATCAGGACCGGCCTTCACCCATTGCCCGATCTGGAGCGATGCGCGGCCATCCTCGGGGACCTCCCAAATGTCGATGGTGGGCAGGTAGCGGGCCATGATCAGCCCTCCCCGTTCAGCTTGGCGACTGCCGCGTTAATTTCTTCGACCTTGTCGCCCGTGGTGATGATCTTCAGCTCTTTGGCCTTGGCTTCACCATTCTCAATATAGGCAGCGCGTTCTGCCACCACGTCGCCGCGCTCATATGCTCCGAACTGAACGCCCCAGCGGCCATCCACAAGGGCGACAAGCGTGTAATACTTCCTCGGCTTTCGGGCCATCTGCATTCCCTTCAATCGGCAGCCATCGTCAGGCGGGGGCATGCCAAGCCCCGCGACCGGCCGCGCATGGCAGCCAGTTTCGGCATTTAATTCACTGGTGGATTATTCAGCCGACGACGAAGCCCGAGCGGTCGCCCTTGGCAGCCCCCTTAGCGTAGAGCCCGACAATCACCCCTTTAGGGTCTGTGAAGCGGAGATCGGTCTGGTCACCATCAATCACCGGGCGAGACGAGATGTAGTAATCGGGGCCTGACTGAACGACAGCGTCACGGATTTCCTTGCTGCGATAGACTACAACGAGGTTCGCGCCGGTTTCCCTGGCAGCCTTGGTGACAGCCTCAGCGTAGGCCGCATTGGCAGCGCTGTAGCTCAAGACCAGTGTGTAATTTACCGGCAGATCGCGGTAGGCCCGCTTGTAAACCTTCGTGTAGTCGTAAAATTTGATCTCTGGGAAAGCCTCAAAGATCGATCCGAACCGATAAACGCGACCACGGAAGTCAACGATCTGCGCAGGATGGGCCACCTCCCATTGAATGTCAGATGTGCCGTTCAAGCGGACTGCAGGCTTCACGCCCTTGCGGTCGCAGTAGGCAACGAAGCGCTGCAGATCGTTGACCAATTCGGCCATGAAAGCCTTGCGGTCACTGAGGTAACGCTTCGTCTTCGCTATGCGCGCCTTCTGGACGTTGTTGAAAGCGCCCCTACCTGCCGTGTTCAAGCAGCCTTTGACACAGCCCGCTTGTTCCGCCATCGGGCAGACGTTCGAGCCTGCCAGAGTGAAGGGCGCAAGGTACATAATGGCGGTTTCATATTCGCCATCTCCCTTGACCGTCTTCGCATTGTTGCCAGACCGAATTAGTGTTCCTTTGAACATGCCGCATCTCCTTTAATTCACAGGTGGATATATCGAGACGCACCAAGCCCTTGATGTGCCCTGTATAGCCGCCTTGCGGTCGCTTGAGGGTTTGAGTAGGATGCAGGAGCCCTATGGCCTTTCGACCATAGAGCCCCTTCGCTAGAGGGTTAGATAAAGGGCCACGGTGATCCAGACCGTGGTCTTTTTCTTTTTCCAACGAAGAGTGATTGACCATGTGAGCATGGCTAATCCCCCTGCGGTGCCGCTGTGTCGTCGCGGCTTCCGAGTGCGGGCTTTCGTGGGCCATTCATCATGGCCAGCAAGCGCACCATTCAAGGCAGCTAGGCGTTGCCCTCAATGATAAGCTTGAGCAATTCACTGGTGGATGGTTTCGGCCATGGCTTGGCCTCATCAGCAGGGCAGCATCAGCCCCGTACCTATTCGATTGTCAAAGAACCGAGCGGCCTGTCTGCCCCTCACCTCCGCCTCAGGCCGACCAGTGCCGCCCCGATTTGGTGAGCTAGATATATTCACTGGTGAGTTGATTGTAAAGTGGCAGATTGTGAAAAACTCATCGACCCCAGCTAAGTTGTTGATTTTGAGTCAGAGTTTGTTTTTGCCCGATCACTAGGATCATTGGTTGTGTCATGCTCATGTAATTGACGCGACTCAATCGGACCGGGACATGAGCAACAACTACCGAAGTTCAATTACCTTTGAGCAAGCAATGGGAATCGATCCTCTGCCTTCTCAACTCAAATTGGATGAAGTGAGCCCAGTACTCAAAGCCCGTCTATGGGATTTAATCCACACCCAAATCCAAAAAAGCAAGATGTACGGCAACAGTACTTATCTTGATGATCCAATCCGCCGCGTGGCTAAGCGGTACATGATCGAAAGGGAAAATATCCTTATCGATGAATGGGACAACCAAACGGACAAAATCATCAAACTGTGGAAGAGGAAATTCGCGCCAGAGGCATCTTTCTCGGATGTTTTCGGCTTCGTTGAGTGGTTCGTAAGGGCGCTTAGAAACCCCGAAGTGGCTCAATGGATCGGCAATATAATGAAGTCCGAGCGCGCTGCATATCGGCTAGAGGATTGGAACATCGTTCCTGTTGCTTCCCCGGAAGAAGGCGAGGCGATAGTTAGGGCGGTGAAGTTGGCAAACTCCTCAGGCATGGAAGGCGTACGCTCGCATATATCTAAAGCTTCCACGGCATTAACGGCAGGTGATTACGCGGGTTCAGTCAGGGAAAGTATTCATGCCGTGGAAGCTGTGGCTTTCAAGAAGACCGGTCAAACAGGAAGTTTTGCGGGTGCTTTAAAGGCGCTCAATAAGGCCGAGCCTATGCATGAAGCTTTTCGAATAGCCCTTGAGAAGCTCTATGCCTACACTAGTAACGAGCAAGGCGTGCGGCACTCGCTGTTTGATCAGGGCGATGCGAATGTGACCGAGCGGGATGCACTATTCATGCTGGGCGTCTGCGCTTCGTTCGTAACATACCTGTTGAAGGGGAATGATGCGCACCCCGCGTGAGATCATTCGCGATGCCCCGAAAACACATTATCACCCCAGAAGAAACGAACGTGAGAACATTCGTCGATCAGCCGTCCAAGGGATCGCAAGCGCTGGGCATGTGACGGAATGCAGATCGTTCATCTGCTCTACACATCAATGATTTCAATGGTTTAACCTGCATGTGTCATGACGATGTGTCAGAAGGGCAGCCGGAAGGGTCGATGAGGGCGCAGATCGAGGGGCCACGGGGGGAACTGCCCGAGCCTCTTATCTGATTTGACCTCTCAGATTTTTGCAGCAAACATTTTGAGTACCCCTAAAGGTAACTCTCAGTGAGCCCATAGGACTTGACACCTGATGACCGAGCGGTAGCGAGGGAATCAGGTGGGCGCGCGGCGTCAACCCGTGGCGAGCTTCAGAGCAGCACACAGCACCCCGATGACGAGCACCAGGGCGATCATCCAGCGATCACTCTTTCCCCACCACTCCAGCATGTCAGCTCTTCTTCTGCAGCCGCATGGCGAATGCCTCGCAGCCGCCGATGTCGCCATCCCATTCGAAGTTTTCGATCTCGTCGGTCTGGCTGGCTATGACCTTCAGCTTGCACTGGTAGTCGTAGCTGGTCGTCCGCGAGCCTTGGATGTTCGAGTAGATCGGCTGGCCGTTCACATAGGTCGTGGCGGTATTGTATGTGGGCACGGTGTAGGAGCCGCTGTCGTGGTTATTCCACGTATAGACCTTCTTGCCGGCGATGCTCATCTCGCTATCAGGGTAGCCGAGCTTGGCGATAGCCGCGCTGATGGGTTGCCCCTTCATGGCCTCCATAGCAGGCTTGGCGCTGTCCATTGTCACGCAGCCGGAAACAGCCCCGAGTGAGATCAGGGCAATGGTCTTGAGCAGTCTCGTCATGTGGTCCCCCAGTAGTGAACCTCGGAGATACACAACCGATGAGTCGCGGGCAATCCCTTATAGGTTCCCCTTAAGGTTTCCTCTGGGGATAGGGAGTTGGTGGATGGGGGTTCTTCCACCTCCATCCATCATAAAGATCATTCGGAGAGAGGACTCTTTTTCATCAGTCCCCTCTCCTCACCCTTTATTCCGGTCTTCCCCTCTCGGGGTTCTCCTTAAGTGGGTGGTAATTAAGGGTTGTCTCTCAACCGATACTGATCCACCTAAGGCTGTCTTCACCCTGCATGCCGAAGACGTGCTCAGCGAAGCTCCTCAGCTCCTGTTCGAGCAGCGCCGTCTTGTGTTCGTCGGCAGCCTTGTTCGTGTCTCTGGACATGTGCTCGACCCAGTAGCCCACGGCGATAGCCAGGGCATCGAGGCGGTCGTCTTTCACGAGAGCGCCACGGTCGCGGGTGATGCGGGTGAGCTGGTAGAAGAGCTGCCTGTGAGGCTCGGCCTCGTGGTCACGCTTGATGACCTGGGCATCCACCACAAGGCGGTGCTGGTTCATGACGGGTTCCAGAACATCGCAAATGCGGCGCTCCTTCTGTGTCGAGTGCTTCACCTCCTCAATGGTCACTGGATGGACGCGAGCGAACACCGGCTTGAGGAGCTGGGTGAACATGCCGTCACCGAAGTTGCCTTCGACGATCACGCGGTTGACGTTGTGGGTCGCGCCGAGCATGGCGAGCGCCTGGAGGGTCGCCTCCGAATAGCCTTCCTTGAAGCCCCCTGAAGCCACCAAGAAGAGGTTGCCGTGGAGTATCTTCACGATGGCATAGGCCGTCTCGTCGCCGCCGTTGCCCGAGGGGTCGATGGCCATGACAGAGCCTGTGTATTCAGCCATCTCATTGGCCACCCACATCGGGCGATGCAGACGGTCACCCTGAAGGCCGACTGCCGGGAGATCAGAGATCACCTTGTCAGGGTCGTTGCACCAGACCAGCTTGGCGGGGGCCATGCGAGGATCGAGCGAGGAGACGATCAAGTCGGAGAGCTTCAGCGGGTATTTGTCTTGGTCGCTGAGCGAGGTGTCGAGCATGAACTGCAGGGCGAAGCCAGAGCGGGCGTAGGAAGCCTCACGCTCGATCAAGTCCTGCTCTTGGAAGCGCTGGGGATCGACTGGCTCACGCGGCTGAGCGCCAGCCTCGATCATGTCCATCACGAACTTCGAGAGGCGACCGAGGTAGCGCTCGGGATCATTCGGGACGCGGGCCGGCCAGATGCGGATTTCGTAGCCGCGTTCGGGCAGCCGATTGTAGAGACTCATCTCCGTCTGCGGGGTGCCGAGGTAAATGATGCGGCTGGTCGGCAGGGGTTTCAGAATAGCGTCGAACTCCTTCACGCGCTCCGAGAGCTGGTCGCGCTGGAGCTGAGTCATGGAGTTGTTGGGAACCTCAACGTCGTCCGCGATGATGATGTCAGCACGGGAGCCGGCGAGCTGGCCGGTGATGCCAACGGACTTGACGGAGGGGGAGTGAGAGTTGCGGGCTGGGCCGACATCGAAGGCCACCATCGAGTCGCGCTGCCCTGCCTGGGCGCGGAGGTGGGCCAAGATTGGCATCTCAGCTATCAGCCTCTTGGTGAAGCTGGAGAATTGGTCGGAGCGGTCCTTCGAGGCTGAGACCACGAGGATGTTGAGCTGGGGGTTGCAGTACAGGAGCCAGACCACGAAGGCCGAGGTGACGTAGGACTTGCCCACGCCTCGGAAGGCTTCGATCACGCAACGCTTGGGGCCGTGCTGAAGGTAGCCGGCGATGTCGTATTGAACTGCGGTCGGGACCGGAAGGTTAAGGTGCTTCCACACCACGAAGAGGAAGTTTCGAAAGTCCTTCTTCAGCGGGTCGATGGCGGGGCTGAGATGGGTGCCTGACTTCAGGCCGTTGGCTGTCATATATCCACCAGTGGATTAAACAGACCACAGCAGCTCACAGACGCGCACCAGCGCTCCCGGCTAGGGTAGTAGCCTAGAGGCCGCTGTTGCGCGCCCTGAGTCGAGCCGCAGGGGGCTGTGAGGGTTTAATTGTAGGAGGGGCGGTCGTCGTCGCCTGTGAAGGGCAGATCATCCGCGAGGTTCTTCAGCGGGCTGCCTTCCTTCGGCACTGAGTCGATGTTGTTGTCCTTGAGGAACTGGCGGGCCACGTTCAGCTCGGCTGCCGTGACCTCTCCGCTCCTGACCTTGTCGAGGAGCTTCTGGGCCATTTCCGCATGGAGCAGCGAAAGGATTTCCTTGAGGTCCATTACTTGTAGCTCAGATAGGCCGAGATCGCGGCGACGATCAGGGCGAGGATTGCAGTGATGTTGGTGATGAAGGACTGGTTGGTAGATGCCTTGGCCTTGAGGGAGGCGATGTCCACCTCCCCCGCCGACATCCGCCCCTCTAGCTGGTCGATGCGCTGCGACTGCGCCGACGACAGGCTGATGAGCGTGTCCACCTTGCCCTCGACCCTGCCGATCAACAGCAGGGCCTCGGTGTTCATGTGTTCCATTACAGGGTTCCTGCCCAGAGCCAGAGGGCGTCGAACTGATCGACCGGAATGCCCATCATCTCGCGCAGCCGCTCGACCGCAAAGCTATTCCGGACGTAGCCCTGGAGGGGCGGTTCGGTCAGCTCGATCTCAAGCGTGGCGCGGAGCTTGGCGTCCGTGATCGTGCCGATCTGGGCCATGACTTGGGCCTTGGTCGTGTTGATCTCCAGCGCGGCCAGCCAAAGCTGACGGGGCGAGAGGTTCGGCATCGGCTCGATTACCGGAGGGGCTGGGAGGAAAGCGCCGGCCTGGAAGAGCATCCCCGAAGCGATCTCAGAAGGTGCAGCATCGACGCCGACTACGATCTTGTTGTGGGGGACCAAGCGCGAGGGATCGTATTCCACATTGGTCACGACACCGTCAGTCGAGCTTCCATCCTCGGGCTGGACGAGAACCCAGGCTCCATAGACCGCGTCGACAAAGTCGCCCTTCTCGTTCCAGTTCGTGAGACCCTTGCGGAGATCGTACCAGTCCTGCTGATGTTCGTTCTGGTAGAAGATGATGCCCGTGTCGTTCAGGGGCTTGAAGAGGCCGAAGTTTACAATTTCCATGATTATGATCCGCTGAACGTGACCCAGCCACGGACGGGGTCATAGGATTGCAGGTAGTGGTAGTGCATGGCGGGGTTGTTCGAAGTGCCCTGCATGTTCATCCCGGTAAACACGGCACCCGCTGGGCACATCATCAGGCCGTTGTCCGGTATCGTGAAGGAACTGGAACTGACCTTACGGAACGCTAGCTTAGATACGCGGTCGTTCGCCCAGGCGGTCGCGCGGGCTTCAATCCGGGAATCGAGATCGCCGAATTGCCCAGTCGTGATCGAGCCGTCAGCTCCTACGACCAGGGCGTTGACAATAGTGCCGGTCTGCTTCTGGAAATATAGTTTGCCGTCAGAATAGCTGAGGACGGCCCACTTGTTGGCACCAGCATCGGTATTCTGAAGCGAAAGGACCGGACTACTCTTCATGATGTTGATGTCGCCGGTTGCCGTACCGCCGACCTTGTCAAACTTCCCCGCGAGGGAGGTATTGATCTCCGTCTTGGTGTAGAAGGTCGACGGGTCGAAGGTGGCAGCGGCAGCCGCACTAGCCGCAGCTTCAGCGGCCTTGGTGGAAGCGGTGTTGCGGTAACCTAGAGCTTCTGCGGCGCTAGCAGCAGCCTCGGTGGCCCTGGTGGCAGCGGTGGTTGCAGAGCCTGCAGCATTGGTGGCGCTGGTGGCAGCTTCGCTGGCCTTAGTCGTGGCCACCGTCTTTGACGCGCTGGCCGAGGACGCAGAGGCCGCAGCGTCTGTCTCAGAGGTAGCCGCAGCGACGGCGTAGGCCGATGCCTCAGCAGCCTTCTGGGTGGCGATGTTCACGCCCGAGGTCACGCCGTCTTCGACGAACTGCTTGGTGGCGACATCGTTAGCCTGAGTCGGCGTTAGGACATTCGAGATGCGCCGGCCGAGCGCCGAGAAGGAACCATCTTCGGTCACGCCGAGGGAAGCCTCACCCAGGTCGAAGGATTCCTGCGCAAGGTAGAACACCTGCAGCGCCGACAGATCGAGGTCGCTTTCGACCAGAGTGGAGCCGTCGACAAAGTCCACCAGAAGGGTGTCGCGAGGGGTCACACGGCGGCGATCAACGATCTTGTCGACGCCCGGTGCCGGCGTGATTTGGACTGAGGTAGGCGACAGCCAGGTGTAGGCAACCGCAACCCCGTCGACCTTCACCTGAACGTGGGTCTTGGAGATGTAGGGAAAGGGGACCGTGAAGATGGTCGTAACCCCGTCCCCGAGGGATTGAGCATAAGCAAGAGCCATGAGTGTCTCACTGTTGAAATGGAAAAGGCCCCCGAGTTTCCCCGAGGGCCGTTGTGAGGTGGTTCAGTCCCGAAGCTCGCGTCGAGGCAAGCCAGAGCCGGCCCAGTTGAGGAACTGGATCGCGCCCATCATGCGGGAGAACGGCAGGACGCGGGTCAGGTTCTGCCAGTCGGTCTGTGAGTAGTCGTCGCCGGCCAGGGCCGACGTGACCCCAGCAATGCCGGCAATGCCTGTCGAGACGAGGTCGCCTGTCGGGTTACCAAGAGCGCCCTGCACGGTCGTCTTCAAGCCCGACGAGCGGGTGTCGAAGATCGGCTCATCGTCGAAGAACTGCCAGCCGATATCAGCGAACATCGGGACCAGAGCGCTTTCGGAAGATCGAGCGAACCCCGCAAGGCCAAGCTTATCCCACGAGAGGCGCTCCTTCAGTTGCTTCTCGCGGTCCTGCCTGCCGAGCAGGTTGAGGTGCGTTTGGCCTGCGTAAACTGCAGCGCCGAGGAAGCTGGACGCCAAAGCGCCGTTGATGGCCGGCATATCGCGCATGTTCAGGCCCTGCAGGAGAGCCTTCGTGTGGGCAGCCATAGCAAATGTGCGGAACTGCATCATCATCTGGCCCATCGGGTGAGCCATCCATCGGTGCATCTGGCCGGGATCGTTCTCAAGGATCATCGTCCGGTTCAGCCGAAACATCGCATCCTCGAACGCCGCGAGCGTGTTGCCATCCCAGTTCTTGATGCCCAGGCTGCGGAGCTTCGAGGGGGACTTCACACCGCCCTTAAAGGTGGCGTTCGTCCTGATCGCTTCGAAGATCTTCTCGGCAGCATCCTTATCCAGCCCGAGGGCGCGGAGACGCTCGGCATCGATCTTGTCCCCGAACATCGCCATCTTGGTGAACTTGACGGCAGCCGCACGGGCCGACCACTTCTGGAACACGCGGTTGATCGGGGCCATGCCAGAGCCCATCGAGACGAAGCGGTTCATGGCGTGGAGCTTGGGGTTCACCGCGCCGGCCACGCGTTGCATCGCCGAGTCTGTCCCGCTGGTCACTGGAACGCCCAGCTCATCGGTATCGAGGTAGTGAGCGGTACGCTCGTAGTCGCTGCCGAAGGCACCCAGAGCGTCCAGCTCTTCGGCCACCTCGTCAGTCATCTTGCCCGAGCGAGCCATGTCGAGAAGGTGACGGAATGACGGGACAGCCTGGAACGTGGTCTTGATGCCCGCCTGGGCGACCACACGACCGAACTCAGGAACCTGCGAGAAGCCGACCTGACCCATGAGACGGAGGAAGTTGAAATCCCTCAGCATGCGCAGGAAGGTGGCCCCGTCAGAGCCCCTGTCGATCCCCTGTAACGGGGTGCCGGTGATGGCCGAGTAGAGGAAGTCGAGGTTCTTCTCGTCGAGCTTGTTGTCTGCGCCTGTCGCCTCGCCCACGGACTTGATCTGGTTCTTCAGCTTCGTCCAGTCATTCCCATTCTTGATCCCGTCTATCAGCAGCGCGCCAGTCTCAGGGTCTCGCACCTGCATGCGGGCCATAGCGAGCTGGCCGCTCATGTTGCGAGCGTAGAGCTGGAAGGCTGTGTGGGGGTCCTTGACGTAGAAGTCAGAGATGCTGACTTGCCGGCGAGCGCCGTGCTTGTCCCAGACCTCGCCCAGATGGTTCTCATCGAGCATGATGCGGGCCTTCATACGGGCCGGTCCAGAGGCCTCATCGGCCTTCTTCTCATTACGTGATGCCCACGCCTTAACGTTGGCGATCTCATCGTCCGAGAGGTAGTTCTTCAGCTCCACTTCGAGGTCGTCGAGGTCGAAGCCTAGGTGGCCGCTACCGAACATCTCCTCCCCAGAGCTGAGCTTCTGGAAGCGGTCGAGGACGGCGTAGCCCATGCGCTTGGCGATCTGCGGCTCCAGCCCCGGCTGCTTCTTCAGGATGGCCCCTGCGAAGAGGTCCGTGAGGCCACCCTTGCGGTCCATGCTGTAGCCGACCTCTTTGATCAGCTTGGTGGCCTTGGCGAGGTGCGCATAGCGGGGGAAGTAGTTCTCCACCCCGTGCTCCGACCTCGTGATGCCCAGCTTCTGAGCTTCCTGCCAGAAGGACTTCATCTCCGACTGGAATGCGCCCGCTGCCTGCTTCACCTCAGCGGGGAACTGAGCGCGCACGGCGGGGCTCTCCTCGCGGATGTAGTCAGCGATCTGCTCCTTGAACCTTAGCTCGGCATCCTTGCTGTTGAAGGCACTGATGCCATTGGCCTTGCGGAACTTCTTCCACGCATCGCCATAGCCCCGGTACCAGTTGATCTGGGCCACTCGAAGCCGGCGCTGCATGCGCTCGGTGGCGGCGATCTCGGTCACCACTCCGCTTCCCTTTGCGGCCCTAACGCCATCTTCACCGAGGTATCGAGCCACGGCTTGGGCCATCGGGTTCTTTGAGGCCATGAGCTGACCCACGCTGTCGACCCGCCAGTTCAGGAACTTGCCCTTGGGATCGAGGCGCTTGAAGTCGTCGATCAGGTTGCTGGTGTCGGAGCGGGTGAAGTTGTCACCCATGGCTGCAGCAGCACCGACCGAACCGGGATTGGCGGGGGTCAGGGCATCGTTGCGCATCTGCTCCCCGATACGGGCGACCTGCTTGGCCTCCTCGTTGAGCATCGGGTTTCGACGAAAGGCTCCCATCGTACCGCCCATCACGAGGCCCGTACCGATGCTATATTTGAGATCGTCGAAGGACACATCACGGGTCGGGTCGACAGCCGCGAGGGGGATGTCAGTGGCGAGGTTGCCGGCCACGCCCTCAGCGGCAGCGAGCCCTACCAAGCCAACTCGGCCGAGGCGAGCAGCGACCGCAGCCGGTACGCCGAAGCCGCCCGTCACCGCCCCGATAGCTGCCGTTGCAGCGATAGCGCCGGGGTCAGTCAAGGCAGCTCCCATGGAGATGATCGTGCCGGCAGTGCCCAGAGAGGCGATCTTCTGGTTGTCTTCGAGCTGCGTCAGGAGCCTGTTGCGGATGGCCTCAGCATGCTCATCAGAAACCGCGTCCTCGAACTCGTCGAGGTAATCGTCGGGAATGCTTCGGCCGAAGGCTTCGAGTTTCTCCTTGGTGAGCTTGTAGTCCGGTTCAGGATCGTAGTGGCCCAGCGCGCGAAAGGGTGTCAGTACCGACCACTCGTTCTTCACAGCGGTCTTGATTGCCTCGCCGTAGGACGGCTGAGCAGCAACGCGATCCTTCTCCTGCTGGACCTCTTCGGCGCGCGTCAGGTTCATCGTGGGCACGACATCGGAAGCGCTGATGCGGCCCTGATCGTGGACCGAGTAGTCACCAGGGTTCTGAGAGTTTCCCATTGATCCCGGCAAAACGATGCCTGAGGGGCCATTGCCGACCGTGGTACCGTCCATCTTCTTGGTCCAGAGGCTGGCGAACTCAGAGGCTGTCATACCCGTCTGGCCGGCGTTCCCGATCACTGCAGCACGGCCGATAAGGTCGACTGCCATGGCGTTCGGGTTGGCCAGGAGGTTCAACGCACCGCCCGCCCCCTGCTGATGAGCGAGGTAAAGTTCGCCGTTCGACAGGTCACGGCCGAGCTTCTTCTTGAGGTAGTTCTGATTGTCCACCGTGAAGCGCATGAAGGCGTCTGCAGAGGCGTAGGCATCGTACTTCGACGCGCCCTTTCCGTACTTCCCCCAGGTGCTGTCGATGAACTGAAAAAGGCCCCCTGCGGAGGAGCCTTTGTTCTGAGCGTGAGGGTTGAGACCGCTTTCGATCTGGGCCGTCTTGAGGGCGTATTCGGGGTCGACGCCATAGCGGGCTGCAGCATCGGTGATGATAGACCTGATGTCGGCCATGAGGGTTCCTTAGCGTTCGTTCTGCTTCTTCGTCACCTCGTCGATCTTCTGATCGCGGTTGCGCTTCCGCAGTTCGTCCAGTTGCTTGAATGAGAAGTTCCAATCGTCCGCGTCGACGGACGCCGGCATGCGGTCGGACTTGCGCACGATGAAGTACGCGCCAGTGCCGTTGCCCTGGGAGATGGTCAGATCGTCGATGTCGTAGTTCAGCTCTTTGTGCTTCTCGACGAACTCGGTGAGGTACTGGTTGACGAGTGGCTCGAAGTCAGCGGGCAAGCGCTTATCGTTCTTGATGTAGGAGCCGGCCACATTGATGTGGTTCTTCTCGAAGGTCTGACGGGCCTGTTCGATGGCCTCGTCGTTGTCCTTCCCGAGCAGTGCGTACTGCTTCGCGAGGCGGACGATCTCGGTCCTGACGAAGTTCTGGTTTCCAGCGGCCTGCTTACCAAACGCCCAGTCCACCCAGCCAGTCGAGTTCGACACCGCGGAGTTGACCGCATTGTCGATGCTCTCGTACTTCAGCTTCAGGGCTTCATCCATTTGGTTCGGGTCTTGCGTGACCATGTGGGCCAGCCTCAGGGCACCATCGGGCGTCCCTGCGTTCCCAACTTCCTCGGCTATGCGGGCAGCCTCGAAGAACTCCAAGGCGTCCTTATTCAGGTTCTTGGCGAGGTACTGAGGGCTGTCCTTATAGAGATCGAGGTAGGTGTCGAAGGCGTCCTTTGCTGACGGCGGTATTTCACCCGTGGCCGCGTTCAGGTTGATCTGGCCGGGGGCAGCGTTCATTGCTTTGAACCAGACTGGATGCTCCAGACCGGAGCCGACGAACTTCTCCTTCTCCAGCCGACGAGCGAGGGCCGGCCGCTTCTCGGGGTCTTTCTCCCGGTAAGCTGCCTCCTCAGCCGCCTTCGTAATCAGTCGATTGGCGACCTCCTTCTTCTGGGAGTCGGCCGTGATAGTCTTCAGATCACCGCTCTTATCGCGGACCTGGGCATCACCGATGGACTGGATCGAGCCTGCCTCAGCGGCTGCCACGCCCTGGCTATAAAGGTTCTCCTCGTCAGCCGCCATCCGCTCCTTCGTCTGGTCAGCGTCAATGCGAGCGAACAGCTTCGAGGCCGTATCGCCCACCTTGGCGTCCGTCATGAGACTGCCCTTATAGGGACCATCGGTGCGCTCGTGCTGAAGAATCGACTTGGCAAGGTCGTAATCGCCCCGCGTAGCTGCCTGATCGGCAAGCTGGAGCATCATCTCCTGCTGCTTCTGGAACGGGACGCGCAGCAGTTCTTGGTTCTTCGTGAACTCCCCGAACATGCCGGCCGCAACCTCAGCCGGAGCCATACCCTCAGCGCGATTGAAGGTGGACTTGGAGGACCACTTCTCGAACAGATCGCCCTGCCGACGCTCCATCTCGAAGGTAGAGTGGTCGTCGACCGACTGGGTTCGGAGCTTCTCGGTGAGGTTCCCGATCTGCTTCGTGTAGGCGCTCATGAGGACCTTGTCCCCGCCGAACTCTGTCAAGTCATCCTTGATCTGGTCGCGGATGAAGCCGTCAATATCGCCGGTCTCCCGGTCGAAATCAGTTTGGTAGGCCGACATGATCTGCAGCGACCTGTCATAGGCCAGTCGTTCCCCTGCCAGCTCCCTGCCGGCGAGGCTCGTGAGGCCGGGAACGGAGCCCTCTCTGATGGCCTTGCGGACATCCTCGGGGGACTTCTGCAGGAACGCTTGGCGGACTGCGGTCACATCATCGTCTTGGCGCTCAGCGGCCTGGGTGTTCAGGAAGTTGCTGATGCTCGGCTGGATGGAGGCAAGCGACTTCGCCAAGCTCTCCCAGCCGTTCGATCCGATCGGTGCCTGCTCGGGACGAGCGAAGGTGTCGACTGGGGAAGCCGATGGGGACAGTCCCGGCACCCTGATGTTATCAGCAGAGGGGGTATGGACGCGACCTCGGTTCTGGCCACCACCGGAGCGGCGGCTCTCTTCGTTGATGGGCCTCAGCCCCGGCAGACGTGCCATTAGGTTCTCCCTGCCGTCCTCTGACGGGCTTTATAGTCGTTGTAGGAATCGAGACCGGCACCTGCGATCCTGAGACCAGCATCGAAGAAGGACGGCTTGGCGGCTCGCTGGACCGAGTTGATGCGGTCCTCGGCGTTCGAGCGAATGCCCTTCATTTCATTGTTGAGCTGGGCCAGGGTCCAATCGGTGTTCTGGTCGATGCGGTCGTTCGCGGTCGCCGCGCGGCCATCAAACTCGGCCAGCAGGGCATCGACCGAGAGGCCTGCCACACCGCCCTCGCCGGCTGCCACTGTTGCGGTTGCCTTAGCCTCACGTGCATCGCGGAGATTGTCAGCCTTCTCAGCGCCGGCCTTCTCTTGCTCCTGCAGCATGCGCTGCTGGGTCTGGAACATCTGGTCGCGGGCAGTCTGATTGGCCCGCTTGGCGTTCTCAGCATAGAGCCGGTTCTGCTCGTTCGCGGCCTGAGATTGCGCCTGAAAGCTGACGACTTGCTGAGCTGCGCCGATGGCTAACCCGATCATCGAGACGGGGTCACACATTGCTTATCCTCACAAATTCGTAGAAGGGCAGGTTTCCCGGCCCCATTGCGTTGACAGTCCTCAGGAACTTGAAGCCTAGCCAGCGGAGCCACAGAAGGTGGACCGTATTGCGCTGATCGACGAAGTTGGTGAGGACCGGAAAATCTTGGTGAAGGGTCTCCAACCACCGCTTGGAGTGGCGAAGAAACCGTGTCTTGTTCTGTTTGATCTCGTCGCTACCGAGGAGCCAGACATATCCCACATCGATCTCGGAGGACGGGCAGACGCCAAACATGGCAACCGGCTTGTCGTCCTCATTGATGATCGTGATGCAGTCCTTCGAGAGCCTGAGGCCGTCCTGAAGGGACTGTTCAGCGCCAGCAGAGCCAGCAGCTTGCAGTTCCCTCAGGTCAGCTTCACGAAGTCTCGGGGCTAGATAGGTCACGTCCTCAGGAAGCGAGCGACGTGTTTCCAGCATCACAGCCTCTTTGAACGGATGACATAAAGGGCCTCCCACTCGGCGCTCAGGAAAGCGCATGGGAGGAAGGTATCGTTGATAAGGTCGATTGTGACCGCGTCATTCTTCGACATGATCGGGAACGCAAAGCGCCCCCTGTCGACCGCCACCTCACCCACCACATTCTTGGCCGAGCCGATAACGCGGCCCGAGAAGATGTAGGAGTAGGTGTCCCTCCTGAGAGGCGTCACCTCGACGCGGAAGTAGCCACTGAGGTCATAGGTCAGGTTGGCCTTGCGGAGCTGGATACGCCCCTCGCCTACCGTCATCTGGCCACCGCCGACCGCCTCCTCCTTGATGACGAATGTCGAGAAGCGATAGCGCATAACGTAGTTCCGGCCCACGAAGAAGTTGGTGAGCTGGCCTGCCACCACTAGCGCATTACCGCTGAGGGTGTATGGGATCACCTGCCCTGTCTTCTTGATCGGGTCACCGTCACGGGCGATGATCGTGTACTGCCCATTTGCGGGCAGCAATGCAGCTTCCAAGGCATACGGTGGCGTGATCGTGGTCTTGTTCGTGGCCGCGTTGTAGCTGACCGTGCAACTCGCCTCGGTCACCTTTCGGTCGAGGTGGAGGCCGAACTCAAAGCCCGTGTCCGTGGTCCCAGGATTTACCGACATACTCTCGATGAACACGCCGTCTGCTCGGCGGATGACGAGGTAGAGATTGCTCTCGACGAACTCGACCGAGAGGATCGTGTCGGTCTCGGGGAACGTCCACTTATACCACGCCGACTGGAGTTTCTCCTGATCGTTCCAGTAGTATTTATAGACGTAGATCGTATTGCGCTCAGTCTCCGACAGCATGGCGATGGTGTCCTCGGAGGAGGACGCTGCCATCTTCGAAATGTCCTTCGGCACATAGGCCGGGACGTGCGAGGTCACATCGTTCGCGTCATTCGTCTTGGTATCGCCGTCGACGTAATACTCCCGAAGTCCTGAGAACTCCCCTCGGTTGAAGGTGAAGTAGATGTTCCGGCCCGAGCCGACCGGCCGCGCCTTTAGGGAGCATTCGAACTCGGTCGTCTGGTTGATCGTGATGGTCTCAGGTGTGAGCAGATCGACAGCACCGAGCTGAAACTGGGTCTGCTCCGAGAAGAGCAGCAGCGTTTCATTGAACGGGATTGCATGCTGCAGGATGGAGACCTTGATGTGCGACACGGCAGCGTCGATGGGGTCGGTGTCGAGAACCTGAGTGGCCGACGAGCGGAAGAAGTTGAAGAAATCGCTGGCCCGCGAGAAGCAGACATTCTCGTCCGCGACAAAGCCAAGACGGTTGCGGTGGAAGAAGATGTCGTTCAGCTTCTTGCCCACAAAGGAGGGCATTGGGCTGCTTTCAAGGTCTCCGACCTTCCGGTCTTCCCAGGTCACCTGCTTGAAGGTGAACGTTCCGTTGGCCTCGCGTACCAGCGCATGGGCCATGGTCGAAGCCTTCAGGCGGATCGCTTGTCCGCCTTTCACGCTCTCAACCCAGACGCCCGACTCGGTGCCGCTGCTGGTCTGGAACTTGACGTAATAGTTATCGAATGAGGACGACTGGTCCCCCGCGATCTCGACACCGAAACCGTCGAAGCCCTTGGCCGGCAGATCGGAAAAACGCTGGACGGAGCGCTTGACGAGCTTCGTCGCTTGGTCGCCCTGGCTGTCCGTGACGTTGATCGTAAAGTCCCCGCCGTCGTTCTTCCTGATCCAGATGCTGGAGCCATTACGGGAGAACGTGAAGCCTGGGGCCTGGGAGTTAATGGCCGTGATCAGATTGGCGGCAATGGTGTCCGTCTGGACCTGGGTGATGTGCGAGGACACCGAACCGTCAGGCGTGTTCACCTCGGCCGTGTTGCCATTCAGGTTGATCGCATATCGGGTGCCATAGGACCCCTGCTTGATCCACACGATTGCCTCAGGCTGCCGAGAAGTCGATAACGTGGTGTCCTGCTCGACCGTTATGGTGCGGTTGATGAGGAACGTGTAGTCAGCAATCGTCACCGCCTTGAAGGCAGACCGAGGGTCAGTCGCGGTGAGATACGCGGTCCCGTTGGGGAAGGCCACGGTCTTCTCCGTGCCCGTCTTCAGGTCGTAGACCTTCAGTGCCTGATTGCCGACGATCACCTCATACTGCTCCGTTCGGTCGCGGTTGATGGTGTGCGTGAACAGCTCGCCTGCAGGAGCGTTGGTGATCTTGGCCTTATGCGTGGTGCCAGGGCGCTTTCGCAGCCCCTCGACGACCGAGCTATGGGCATTCTCCTGCAACTCGCACTGACTCGCCAGACGGAGCGCATAGGGCTGCTGGGAGACGCCGTTGATCAGGTTCGGGATGGTTGTTGAGATAAGCGCCCCAGCCATTAGACGAGGTCTCCTGGGGGCAGTCGATTGGTCACGCGCTGTACGGACGGGTTGTCCCTGAACACGTTCAGATCGAGGGTCTCAGCTTCGGCTGACAGGAGGTTCGACCACGACTTCAGCTCGTCCCTGGAGTTGAACTGCCAGATGGTCTCCGAGCCGACCATGCGCTCCTGAAACTGACGAGCAGCGCGCATCACGATATAGGAGCGGGCAGCCTCAGGGAGCTGGTCAAATGGGAGGAAAAGGACGATCTCGACGTAGACCGTCCGGCCGACCGTGAAGGTGTGGTTCTTGCGGTCGTAGAGGCGATTGCCTCGCTGGACTAGATCGACGCCCTCGTCGGCTCCCGTGGTGTCAACCTTGAGGGTGTTCGGGGGAAGCTGAAGCTCACCTTCGGGGAAGCTGGCGGCAATCGGGTAGTCGATTTCGGTGTTCCAGTGCCAGCCCACAAGCTGAACATCTCGGCTGGACTGGAAGAGGATTTGACGGGCGATCACCGCGTCGACGACACCGGTATCCTCAGCCGTGTTGACTGGGCTTTCACCGATGACGGACAGCATGAGGTTGATCGCCTCAAGCTCCGTGGTGGGAGTTGGGACGAGGACGGGCATGATGATCCTGAAAAAGAAAAAGCCCGCGCGATGGCGGGCCTGATGAAGTGTGTGGTGGCTGGTTTAGGCAGCCGGATAGAACTTGGACTTCTCCGACTGCGGGATGCGACTGACCGTCCTCAGGACACCGTGGAGGGCCGGATGGATGAAGTCAGGGGCCATGCCATGACCGAGGAGTGTTGCGTTGTCCTGGACGTTCGTCGGTAAGACCTCCACGACCTTGTAGTCAGCCGTGCCGTCACCCCTATCCGTCCGCCCAGAAAGCGTTCGGCTGGTCCATAGCCCTGGCTGGTATTCGAACATGACGCGGGAGCCCAACGGTACCGACGAAGGTAGCCGTATAGTGTCCCAGTTTGTCGTGCCGTCTTGATTGCCTGGGTGGCCAATCACGTTGCCAAGTGGAAACAGTTCAGCGGCTGGACCCTTCCTGGGATCACCGTCCGACATGAAGGCGGGCAGCAGGTCGATTACCTTGTTGTACCAAGTGGACGACTTGATCGAGCTGTTCACACTCGCGAGGGTTCCAGACACGGGGTCCCACTGGGTGGTCACTGAGTAGCCTGCTACGCTGCGCCCAGCGTCACTCGACGAGAAGGTCGGCATGAGGGTCATACCGACGATGTGGGTGCCTGCGCCGTATCGGGTCTTGACGCGGCTAGGCAAGCCGAACTTACGGCTCTGCCATAAGCTCAAGGTCGTAGTGGTATCGTTACGGCCAGACTGGTCGAGGACGAAGGTCCAGATCGGTTTACCACCGTTGAAGTTGTCGCGGATGTAGTCGATCATAACCCAGCGCTTCGTAGCGTTGGTTGCCAACTCGTACTCAGAGTGAGCACCTGGGACACCCATGACGACCGGGATTAGGCTTCCCCATACAGGGTCTCTCTGGTCGAGCCACCGTCTCCAAATGCCCATATTTCGCTGTCAATCGGCGTCCAAAATTCACCCCTTATCGGCATCCAATTTTGACCCCCTTGGTGGTGTAGATCAGCACTTGGCCTGCCCGGCGCTGGCCGGGGTTGCAGAGGGTAGGCCAAGTGCGGGTGATGATCGTCTTCGGCTTTAGCTTTGAGAGCGGTTCTTGAAGCGCCAGGACTCGTTTCCGGTTTCGACAATCTCGCAATGATGGGTCAGACGATCCAGAAGTGCTGTCGTCATTTTGGCGTCGCCGAACACCGTCGGCCATTCGCCGAACGCCAGGTTCGTGGTGACGATGATCGACGTGTGTTCGTAGAGCCTGCTGATCAGATGGAACAGGAGCTGACCGCCTGCCTGGGCAAATGGCAGATAGCCGAGTTCGTCGAGGATGATGAAGTCGAGACGGTTGAGGTAGTCGGCCGTCCGACCTTGCTTGCCGCTGCGCGTTTCCGTTTCCAACCGATTGACCAGATCGACGACGTTGAAGAAGCGCCCGCGTGTTCCGTTGCGGATCAGTGCACGGGCAATCGCGATGGCGAGATGGCTCTTCCCGGTTCCGGTGCCGCCGACGAGGACGACGTTGCGTTGATCGGCGACGAAGGTGCCGGTGGCCAATTCCCGCACCAGGGATTCATTGACGGGCGTATCAGCGAAGTCGAAGTCGTCGATGTCTTTGGCAAGCGGCAGCTTGGCGATGCTGAGCTGGTAGCGAATGGAGCGTGCCTGCTTTTCGGCGATCTCCGACTGCAATAGATCGCCGACGATGCGGGGCGGTTCGTGCTGCCGCTTGATGCCGTTACCCATGACCTCGTCGTAAGCGCTACGCATTCCATAGAGCTTCAGCGTGCTCATGAGTTCGAGAACCTGCGTGCGTTCCATCAACTTGCCC
The DNA here is from genome assembly GCF_002117485.1 of Rhizobium sp. NXC14. Taxonomy (NCBI): domain Bacteria; kingdom Pseudomonadati; phylum Pseudomonadota; class Alphaproteobacteria; order Hyphomicrobiales; family Rhizobiaceae; genus Rhizobium; species Rhizobium sp. NXC14. The sequence continues at coordinate 1,984,942 of NZ_CP021030.1, read as the reverse complement.
TCCTGAGGCTGTCATAGCGTGCGCAGTCGGCGACCGGTTCATGGGTCAGACGCAGCGCATCCGGGGTTTGCAGAGCTGCGGCCGGAGCCGGATCACGGCTGCGGGCCAGAATATTGATGATCACCGAGGCCGAGCAGACGCCCTGATCCAAAGCCTCCTGGCAGGCAGCATCGACAGCCGCCAGACCGTCCGCCGGAACGCAGCCGAGGATGGTGACCATTTGCCGATCACCGTCATAGACGCTCTTCAGCCGCCTGCGCACTTTCTCCATCGCTGCGGGCAAAACCCATTCGCGGAAAGGCGCCCCGTTGCGCAAAGCGCCAGGTTTGCGAGCTAGAACAGGTACATAATGCCAAGGATCGTAGATCGTCTCGCCACGACCAAAGCAGCGCTGATGCTCACCGACGTTCACCCCGTCCTGCCTGATGACGATCTTCTCGGCATAGGCGTGAACCTCGACAGGGCGGCCGACCGCCGTTGAGAGGACGGAGTATTTGTTGTTGTCGAAGCGGACGGTGCAGGTCTTCGACACGGAGGCCGGGACGCAGTGGAAACCGTCGAACGGTCCAACGTAATGCACCAGGCTGCCGCGCTCCTCCTCGAACACCTGCCAGATCATCCGCTCCGTCTGCTCGGGATGGCGATGTGCCTTGGCGTAGGCGATGCATTTATCGAGCAGCCAGACGTTCAGCTCTTCCAGGCTTTTGACGCGAAGGCGTGGGGTGAAGAAGCGTTCGCGCACGAGACCAACCTGGTTCTCGACCTGTCCCTTCTCCCATCCGGATGCAGGCGTGCAGGCAACGGGATGGACCAGATAGTGGCTGCACATCTGCAGGAAGCGGCGATTGTATTGTCGCTCCTTTCCAACGAACACCGCTTCGACCGCCGTCTTCATGTTGTCGTAGATGCCGCGCGTGCAGGTGCCACGGAAGAAGGCGAAGGCCTTGTCATGCGCGTCGAACACCATCTCCTGGCTCTCGCGCATGTAGGCCCGGACAAACATCATCCGGCTGTGGCAGAGCCGGACATGGGCGACCTTGACGGTCGTCGTCACGCCGTTGACCAGAATGATCTCGTGGCTCCAGTCGAACTGGTAAGCCTCACCTGGAGCGTAATAGAGAGGCACATAGGCTTCCGCCGTCACTGCTCCCCGGTTCTTCGCCCAGGTCTTGGCGTATCGCCGGATCGCGTCATAACTGCCATCGTAGCCGAGTGCCCGAACCTCCTCGTAAATCCGGATCAACGTCAGCCGCTCGCGCGACGGCTTGCCCTCATTGGCTGTCAGAAACCGCTCAATCTCCGCCTTCCAGGCTCCGATCCTTGGCAACGGTTGCCGTTCTCGTTCATAGGTAAAATCCGTCTCGTCGGAACGCAGTATCTTGCGAACCGTGTTGCGCGACACATGAAGTTCCCGGACGATCTTCTTCACGGACCAGCCCTGCACATGGAAGGCCCGTCGAACACGCGCAATCGTATCCACTCGCTTCAACTCCCGCTCCATCCGCCGCTAAAAGCCGGATGGTCAGATGAAATCTGAGGGGGGTCAAAATTGGACGCCGATTACCCCGCCAAGGGGGTCAAATTTGCACGCCGGAACACATATTTCGCCGCTCGTCTGCCGACGCAGCGATCTCCTGCCGCTCCGCAAGTGAGTCCGCGAGCATGAGAGGAACCGGCCTGCCATCCCATCCCTTAGCCAGCACCAAGGCTGGACCATAGGCTTGCGTCTGGGAGTTGGTGGCATTGCCAACGGTGTTGTACCAAGTGTCTGGGTCAAGGGCTGGCGTCGAGGGGCCATTAGCTGCCGCAAGGGCACGAATGGAAGCGAGGTCACCCGCGCCCCAATATTTCTCACCACGGTGTCGCTGGATTCGGTAGGCGCCCAACCGGTTCTCACCTACGTTGCCATGGTAGACCGTGCGGATACCGAAGATGGACCAAGCTGGGAGGGCTGTCGGGAGGGTTACCTGCCCGTAGACGATACCTGTGTTTGCCGTGATGGTGGCTGCCGCCAGTCCCCCAAAGAGGATCGGGTATTCGGTGCCATTGGGGTGGATGAAGAACGCCTCGTCGAGGAGCGTGTCTGTGGTTGGACCTTGGGTTTCCTGCGGTGCGTTACCACCTTCGGTGAGCGCAAAGCCAACGAATGGGATCAGGAAGTCATTGGTCGGATAGTCGGGGGACCCGAAGAACAGCTTGGAGCACTGGTAGTTCAGGCCGGCCGGATATGTCCAAGGGTTTGCCGTGTTGCCTGTAGGCCAGCGTGTTCCGGTGGCTGCGGGCATATAACGGTTGGCGTCCGGTACCCACGCAGGGTGCCCGAGCGCCCGACGAGGAGCCCTCCCAAATCGAGGAGAGACCGTCACGCCGATGATTGGCATGGGGCCTCCTATTCCGTCTCGATGTGGATTTCGACGCTGGCGTTCGAGACTGCCGTAATGCGCCGAATGCGGGCTGCGATATAGTGGTTACCTGCGGTGAAAGTGCGGGTGACCGCAGCTCCATCATCGTCATTCAGATAGACCATAGAAATGGTCGCAGTCGCGCCATCAGGGACGTAGATTGCGAGTGCCTTGGAATAGATCGGCAGCTCCTTTGCGCCGATGTCCCCGGTCCCGACTTTGTAGCACTTGGTCGGTGAGCTGATCAGCGTTCGTCCGCTGAAGCTCGGGTAAGGGTCACGCTTGCTTTCGTAAGCCATGTGAATGTCCTTCACGAAAAAAAGGGGAGACCCCCGAAGGAGCCTCCCCTGAATTCACTGGTGGATTGATTAGGCCGCAGCGTTGCGGATTTCGACAGCGGCCTGCGGGCGCAGGATGCCGTGACCGACCGCGTACTTGGCGACCATCAGGTGACCCTGACGGCGGATGTCGTAGGCCGACTCCATGCCCATATCGAGCAGCTTGACGGTACCGACCGCCGACTTGTGCATGACAAGTGCGGAGGTGTTCGCGAAGTTGCCGCGATACTTCAGGCCCGAACCAGCTTCAACGCCGGTAGCGGCCGAGAGGTCCGCGTTCGGCAGGTGGTTCGTCTTGACGATCTGGATGCCGGCGACCTTGAGGATCGAGCCCTCAGCGTAGGAACCCATGCCGCCCCAATCCTTGTTCAGGTTGTTGGTGGCCTTGACGAGGTTGTAATACTGGGCGGGGCGGACGAAGGCGACACGCTCTTCTTCCGGCACGTCCTTCTCGTCGAGCTTCTGGGCTGCGATGAACAGCGCGGCTGCGAGGTGGTCGCCGTTGGTGTTGAAGTTCGGCGTGGCCGGCAGACCGGCTTCACCCGTCAGGATGACCGAACCACCCGGTTCACCGTCGACCACGTTCGTGGCACGGGCAGCGAGGACGCCGACCTGAAGCAGGTGCTTGTCCATCGTCTTGGCCAGGAAGCGGCCCATCTCGGTCGAGTAGATCGAGCGCAGATCGTAGTGGGTCTTGGCCTCGTCGATGTTGGCGATGAAGCCGTGCGAGATCAGGAGGTCGTCGATGGTGATGACCGTCTCGGCAGCCTTCAGGTTCAGACCGGTGATCTCAGTGCCGGGAACATGGTATTCGCCACCGACCTTACCAGTCGCCGGGAACTGAGCCGACTTGCCGGAATTGATCGTGCGCGTCATCGTGTGTTCGAGGGCGACGTTGGTTTCCTCGAAAGCAGTGAGGACTTCGCCTGCGAACTGCATGAGGAACAGTGCATCCACATCACCAGAGCCGTTGATCTGACCGATGCGGGTAACGTTGGCGTTTGCCATTTAAGTATTTCCTGTGAAGAGTTGGAAGTTGATCAGGCTTCCGAGAACGTCTTCACTCGACACGACAAAGTTGTCCCGACGCATCGGGGCTAAGTTTGCAGAGTGGTGTTCTTGGGATTACCTTGGACAGCCGCGTATGAGGCACGCAGCACTGTCGAACTTCTTTCACAGGGTAGGATGATTGGAGATCGGGGTCGGGATCGAACCGACATGCTTCGGATTTGCAGTCCGAGCCGTAACCATTCCGGCACCCGATCTTAGTCCTGGTAGACATTCTCGTCTCATTTTCACCGCCCCAGGACTGACCAGCGGCATGCCTGCCCCCGAAGGGGCAAGCAGATATTAGTAGAGGCCCGGGCCGGTCGGAGCTGCCGGGAAGTCCTTCCGCTTGACGGAGAGGACGGAGGCGATGCTTTCGAGGACCGACAGGATTTTCGCAGCGATGGCGTCATCCTTCGGGGTCGGCGTCAGCTTGGAGATCAAAACGAGGACGGCCTGCAGCGCGAAGAGCACTGCGAAAATGTCGTCGAGGTGAGCCCAAACCAGCGCCACGATAGAGGCGAGTGCGGTCATTGGCGTTCCTTAGAACAGAGAGGACTTGGAGAGGATGCGCTGGACATCAGCTCGGTAGGCTGGGTCCTTCTTGTAGCGCGGGTCACGCATTGCTGCGGTGAGTTCTGCGGTCGACCGGTACACCTCCGAGGAGCTGCCGTTGGTATCGCCATTGAGCAGTTCAGGGTCGTCGCCATTGGCAGCCACGAAGCGAGCCTTCAGCCCCTGAACAGCCATCTTAGCTGCGGTGGTGTTGCCGCTGTCGACCTGATCGTTGTAGGCAGCGATCTCGGCCGGCGTGAGGTTCAAGGCTGCCCATTCGGTCATCTGCGCATAAGCGTCTTCGCCACCGACTGCGAGGAGGACCTCGGCACGGTGGAGCTGGGTCTTCGCTTCCTGGCCGGCGATGAAGTCGTCGACAAGTTCCTTGGAGAGGCCCTTCTCGGCCAGCTTGGCGTAGCTCTCATCGGACAGCGCGCCCTTCTCAGCGAACTCAGCGCCGAAGGCGTCGAAGTCGAGGCCGACTGCGGTGACCGCTTCACGGGCCTGATCGAGGGGAGCTTCGTCACCCTTCGGTGCCGGCGTGGACTGCTTGCGTTCCAGTTCAGCATAGGCTTCAGCCAGGGCTTCCGGCGTCTGGAACTTCTCGGGGAGCCAGGAGGGACGTTCAGCGGGCGTTTCGGCAGGCTTCTCGTTGGAACCGGACTGGTTCTGGAATTTCTCGACCATCAGAGCGTTATGCTCGTCAGAGCCGGGGACCACGATCTGGTCCTGTTCGTTCACTTCGTTTTCCATGGTTCCTGCTTATTTCGAGACTGGAGCGTTGCGGCGGCGGGCAATGCCGAGCGAGATCGCGGACCCCTTGCGGGCGAACCACTGCTGCTCTTCGGGCTTCGGTCCCTGCTTCTCGGCCGGCGTCGAAGTACCCCGAGCGGGAGCCTGGGGCTTCTGCACGGTGTTCGCGTTGGCATTTGCACGGGACGGGATTTTGAGAGCCGGGGCGTTCTCACGGGCAGCCGCAGCTTGGCCGATCACCGAATTGGCGCTGGCGATCCCCACGGCCTTCGCGGGACGCGGGTAATCCTGCTTCGGGGCAGGCTTATCGGCTACCTTCGGGGCAGCCTTCGGAGCGCTGTCGACGGCAGCCTGAGCATCAGTCTTCATCGCCTCGGGGCGAGGTGTTGGTGTCGGGACGGCCTTCTTGGTCTTGGCCATCTCGTCTTTCGTCTTGGTGTGGTAAGACTTGCCCCCAAACTTGAAGGTGGTCTTGCCAGCTTTGCGGGCAGCCTTGAAGGCGTCACCGAATGAGGTCATGAGGTAGTCCTTAGAAGTCGAGGGAGACGATGCCGCCATCGTGGACAGTCCGCTTGGGACCGGCACGACCGGAAGGCACCTCAGAGGTCAGAGGGGCAACTTTGGTTACCGCGCTCTCGTCACCCTGAGGAGGCTGATTGGGCTTGGGCTTGCGCGCCATTCTGCACCTCTGGTTTGAGTTGATCTCGGAGGATGTCCATCCCCTTCGGGCCGAGCTTCTCGATGAGCTGCTGCATCATCGCTGTCTGCTGAGCCTGGGCGAGCTGCTCTTGGGTCTGGACGAGGCCGGCCATGTCGATGCCAAGGGAGGTCCCGATGCGGGTTAGGAAGTCGGTCTTATTGATCTCAGGCGGTAGCTGAGCGGCCTGCACTGCTGCGCTGGCGAAGACCTGAAGCTTGTTCATGTCATGGCCGCGACCGAGCGCTTCGAGGCCGGTCGTGATGGTCGGCCTGACTACACCCTTGGGCAGCGGAGGTATCTTCTTGGTCCGCTCCATGCGGAACATCAGAACGCGGACGAGCGGGAGTTGGAACTCCTGCGACAGGATCGAGTAGACGCCACCAAGGGCATCTTCCAGCTCGCCGGCCATGTACCGAATCTCTTCGGCCGTTACGCGCTCCCCTGCCCGCTGGATTGCGGTATTCAGGAGGAAGGCGAACGACAGGCGCTGCTGGATGGTCTCAATCGTCTTGAAGGCGATCTGAAAGTCGGCGTACTTTTCCAACTGCAGGACGCTTACGTCTTCGGCATTGCCCGAGCGGACAGCGCCAGACGGGGCCTTGGCAATGTCGGTCATGCGGGTCGTGCCATTCGGGTTCACGAGGAACAGCACCTTGGCAGCCGCAGCCGAGCCCTCCACGATGGCCTGCTGGAGAGTTTCGAGGGACAGGAGGTCGCCGTAATATTCTTCGACGTAGCCGCGACCGTAGTCCTCGCAGTCAATCTTGGTGAACCGCAGGGCAATCCACGGGCACTTATCGAGCGGATAAGAGCCACGCGAACGGGGCACGGTCATGCCCTTGATCTCCTGCCTGATGACCCATCGGTCGGCCGTTCGGACGATGTGGGTGTACAGCTCGACGGTCTTCTCGTTCGACTTCGACTTGGATTTGACGTGTGCCTTCATGGCCTCAGGGACCATGTCAGGGGAAATGTCTTCGCGGGTTATGATCTCGATCACATTGCCCATCGGGTCACGCTTGACCACATAGCGGTCGAGACGGAAGACCCGCATGCCTCCCTCGTTCGGGAGGTAGATTAGGACGTTACCAGCAACGAGGAGCTGCTTCAGCGCTTCGAAGGCGGACACACGGATTGCCGTGGTCTCGATCTCCGTCATCAACGACCGCTCGATCTTGTTCAGGCCCTTCTCGACCTCGGCTCTCATCCCCTGCCGCTGCGTCAACTGTTCGAGCGTGAAGTCGTCGATCATCAGACGGAAGAAGGGGGAGTTCGGAGGGAGAAGGGCCAGCAGGAGCTTGGAGGCCAAATTGTTCACGCCCCGTGCGCCGATGCCCTGGAAAGGGGTCGGAAGAGCCGAGGACTCAGAGTGACCTGAGGGAGGGAGAAGCGATGGGATGGTCAGCTTGGCAGACGCCCGTGCCCTTTCGAGGACGACAGACCTGGCTGCGCTGAGCTGCTGATAACGACCGGAAGCTGTTTGTCCGGTCATCGGGGAACCTTATGCCTGTGGAACGTTGATCCCGGTTGCGCCCCCACCAGTGCCCGCGTCGAGCGGGATGCGGAGACCAGATCTGCCCTTGCGCTTGGCCTTAATGGCTGCCTGCTCGGGGGAGAGTTCGTCGGGCGTCTTCGGGCCAGCCTGATTGACGGTGGCCGCAGGCTGAGCGGGCGGCGGGGTCTGGGCTACAGCCTCGACCTTCTGCTGCTTGACTTTCGGTGGGCACATTTATCGGAGAACCTGTTCGTTGATCACCGTCTCATTCTGACGGCGATATTGTTCGAGGAGGAACCTCACGACAGCTCTCTCACCCCCACTCCATCTGATCTCATCTAAGGAGGTTTTTAATGAGGGGGTCCTCTCAGGGAACCTCTTATCGAGAGCCTCGACGAGGTCTTTGGGGATATGAGGGAAGCGATCTTCGTCAGCGGCCATCGAGTTATCCTTAAGTGGGGGGTAATTGAAAAAGCCCTCGGGGTGGTCTTTCACCCCAAGGATTTGATCGCCTCGACCAGCTCAGCGCGCCGGCTGAAATCGAGGTAGATCGTCGCGGTTCTGGTCTGCAGGACGAGCTGGCCCCCCTTGCGGGAGACCTTCAGGTCGCTTGGTAAGTTTTCGTTCGTGTGGTCCTGCAAGCTGCTCACTGTGCCTTCGGAGCTTCCTGCACAGTAGTCGTCGGAACGGGTGCGGCCGGTGCTGCAGGTGCGGCCTGGGCGGGTGCCTGGGTGGGAGCTTGCTCAGCCGGCTTCTCGTCATCGCCGAACAGCCAGGAGGCGATGCCGTAGCCAGCAATCGAGCCGAGCATACTGGAGAAGAAGCCGCCACCGCTCGACTGGTTGATCGTGGTCGAGGAGTAGGAATTTGAGGACGGACGGCTGTAGCTGTAGGCCGGTCGCGAGTAGCTCGTTGAGGGCAGGCTGTAGCTGGTGCTGGGGCGGCTGAAGGAAGTCGACGGGCGCGAGAACGACCGCGAGGAGCTGAACGAGGACGAGCGGAAGGAGCTGCCACCACGGAAACCGCCGAAGGAAGCGGCCTCGGCCAGGGAGACAGAGACGAGCATCACCGAGAGGAGAGCGACTGCGAGAAGCTGGAGACCAGCGAAGAACTTCTTGATCATGAATTCACCAGTGAATTAAAGAGGTTAAATGGACTGCGCGACGACGAGTGTCTTCGTGTAGAGGTCGCGAAGTGTTCCAGTGTTGTGGATGACGTGGTGGAAGAGGTGGTCCTTAAGACGGCCCTCATATGCACCACCGGCCTCCCTCGAAGGGTCAGGCCGAACGACTTTTACCAGCGTCCCGCCGAGGGAAGTGATCAGGTCGTATTCATTGGGGAAGCGGAGATCGTCGACGACAACATCGATTCCCTTGTCTCTCAGGCCCTCGATCTTGGCGGCTGCCACCTTGGTCCAGAGGTCTTGATCGATGGCCTCGCGGCCCCAATCAGTGCCCAGGGTCTGCATGATCTGACGTGGGGTCACCGTCTTGAAGCCGGGGATGACTGCCTCCTTCAGGTCACCTTCGATCATCCGCTCGACCGTCGTGTCCTCGAAGCCCATGGAGCCGAGGAGACCACGGGCCATGTTCTTCAGCGGGCCGGCGAACTTCTCGTTTGCGAAGCCGTGCTGGATGAGGACTTTGGCGACCTCAGACTTCCCACTACCGGCTGCATCGCTGTAGAGGGCGATCAGCTTTCCTTTGGGCTGCCATTTCATGCTGCGTTCGGGACAACATGCGATGAGCTTCGGGTTTGTCTTACGCTTTTCCCGCAACTCGTCCTCATTCATTGTCGAGCCGCAGCCCGTACAGCGGAGGATTTTGCCGTCTACCGTGGTTGCCACAGGATAGGCTCCTTCTTCTTGAAGTCGTAGTCGGACGCACGGAGGATGCGAGCCACGCGGGCCTGCGTCAGTGCATCGGTTTCGGTGAGCTTGGCTTTCTCGAAGGCGGCAACCACGCTCGCCCAGCCCTCTGCCAGATCGAAGTCTTCAATCGGGCCGAGGATCGCCTCAGCCTTCTTCGGGCCAATGCCAGGGCAGCCTGAATAGCCGTCCGTGGTGTCACCCATGAGGGTCTGGTAGAGGTGCCAGTAGTCGGCCTCCTGCTCGGAGTATTCGACGATCTTGGTCTTGCCGTCGATGTTGCGGCAGGACTTGCCGGGGATCGTCTTCATGTCCTTATCGATGGACACGATGATGCGCTCGTCGGTGCCCTTCATGGTGGCGAGAATGCCCATGCAGTCGTCACCTTCGAGGCCTGGGCGGAAGTAAGCGCCAAGCTCTTCGATCATCCACTCCTTGGTCTTCATCAGAACCAAGGGCTTCTTGATGTTCGAGCGGTTGCCCTTGTAGGTGGCCAGGACGGACTTGCGGAAGTTTCCGAGGCTGTCGGTCAGGCAGAGCTTGCAGGCATCGCCCTTCAGGTCTTCCATCGTGTCGTCGATGATCTGCTTGACCTTCTTCTGCACCTCGAACTCGTCGACGTGCCAAGTCCAGTAGCCGTCGCCCCAGTCAGTCGCCACCTCAAGGGACGAGGCAGCCACGTAGGCGACCACGTCCGCGTCGATGAGGAGGGTTCTAGTCATGGAGGATGACACCCTCCTCTGCTTCGGCTGCCGTCCAGTTGACGTGACCGACGAAGCGGTATTCGTCCGGGTAGAGTTCCGCATATGCGTCATTGACGACATGGTGCGGCGGGCGTTCGTCCCAGATGATCGGGACCAGATCGTCACCGCTTTCGGTGCGACCGAAGGTGACCCAGCGTTTGGTTGACATCAGCGTCTCCTCGCAAAGGTTTGATAGATTTGAAGGATCGACCGATCCATCAGGGTGTTGGTGATGCCCTCGGCAACTGCGCGATAAGCCACACGCTCGCGAGGTTCGTCGCGGTTGAACTCATCGATCTCGACCCTCGTCTCGAAGGTCTTGCCGTTGATCTTGAAGACCATTCGGACGTGGTCCTTGAAGTGCAGGACATCGCGGCAGGTATCGAGCGTTACGAACTCGACCTTGGTGTCCGCGACTTGGTGCCCAATGATCTCCTTGATGGAATCCCCGGCTTTGTCTTGCAGCTCGCCATAGAGGCGGGCCGCATCGGCAGCATCGTTCGGCTGTTGGTTGATGGTCATGTGATGGTGGTGGGTCGTGCGCCCACCGACGAACGTGCGGTCGAACATCAGGAGACCAGCCTCGCGATGTCGACGACGATTGCCACGAGGATGATCACCGATAGGATTTTAGCGGTGCGCTCAGTCATGGCTCATCCCCGACAGTGCGTAATAGTGGGAGAGGCCGACCGGCGTGATCATCCACTTGCGGGAGTACAGGCCGGCAGCCATGCGGGTCGTGATGAAACCGTCGCTGGCTGCCATGGCAATCAGATCGGCGTTCTCACGGGCGAAGTTCGATTTGGTCTTGAAGGGGTTCTCCAAGGCCTGCTTGAGGATTTCGAGCATGGCTCAGTGTGTTTCCTTCCAGTTGTTTCCGATCTTGAATTCCCCGTCGATGGGGCACGAGAAGGCGAAGAACGCCCCCGCGTCACGCATCGCTTGGACGACGATCTGGCCCACTTCGTCCGCGATCTCAGGCCGGCATTCGGTCTGGATTTCGTCGTGGATGTGGGCGACGAAGCCGTAGTCCTTACCGAATATGTACCCACGCGTGGATAGTTCACGGTAAGCGAAGATCATCGCGACCTTCGAGATCAGCGCGCCCGCAGATTGCAGGAGCGTGTTGAGGGCCGCATGGGACGATCTGATGTGGAGCTTACGTCCGTCGAGGCCGACGAGGACGCCACCAGGGCCATCCTTGAACCACCACTGCTTGGCGCTGTCCTGCCGCCAATTGCCGGCATAGACCGGGTTGACGATGAGGGGCCGCTCCTTGCGGACGAAGCCGAGCACCTTCAGTTCCACCACCTCGCGGAGGCGGCGCAGCGCCGGGGTGCGCTGGAGGAACGACTTCTTCAGCTTCTTGCCAGCCGCCTTGAGCTGCTCCTTATCGGGCTCCTCGCTTCCCTTGAAGTATTTGTCTGCAAGGTGCCGGTAAGGCAGGCCCTTCTTCCGCGCCTCGACCATGATGTCATAGACGACCGACCCGATCTTCTCGTCGCCTGCCCCGTAGAGGAAGGCGTAGATGAAGGTCTTCGAGCCATTGCGGTAAAGGATGTGGAGCGGCTTATGGTCGTCCCTCGCCTCCTGCGTCAGGTCGAGCGCTTGGACGTTAGTCCAGTGGGCGTCAGCCTCAATGAGGATGCGGCCGAACTCGCCATCATCGAAGAGGGCCATGAAGTGGGCGAGGCATCGCAGCTCAAGGCCAGATAGGTCGGCACCCACAAGAACCCAGCGGGACGTAGTGCTGAACAACGCTCGGCACTCAGCACCATAAGGGCTGCCCACTTTGGGCACTTGAGCCACGTTCGGGCCGCTGTGAGTGCAGCGACCAGTGACCGCACCGTTGGTGTTGACGGAGCCATGAATGCGCCCTTTCCTGACGAGCTTAAGCCACGCCTGATCGCCTTCGGCCAACTGACCGATGCGCTTTTCGACGAGGAAGTGTTCAGCCAATACCTTGGCCTGCGGATAAGGCAGGGCCTGGAGGATCGTTTCGTCGATCTTCGGCTGGCCGGAAGGAGTGAACTCCTGGGGCACCCAGCCCATGGCCTGCAGGCGATCTGCGATCATCTGCCGGGAGGACGGGTTGAACTCGACCATCCACTTCTTCGTGAATGGCTCGCCCCTCACATAGCCACGCTGCTTATTGTTCACCTTGGGGATGAACACCTCGGTCTTCTCGACCGGAGGGAACGCAACCTGAAGGTCCCTTGCAATCTCCATTCGTCGCTGAACGAGCTGGTGATAGAGCTTGATCGCTTCGGCCTCGTTGAAGGCGAAGCCATGGCGCTCCTGCATGGCGATGATCTTGCAGAACTCGTGCTCGATCCACAGGGACTTCTTGGCGGGGTCTTTCTTCTGGATGCGGGCGTATAGCTTCGCAGTGACTTCAACGTCCTGCTCGCAGTAAGTCTGCATTTCAGGGGACCAGAACTGCCAGTCGGAGGTTTCCCCGAACTCCCCCTTCAGCACACCGAGGCGGTAGCCCCAGGCTTTCAGGGAGTGGGAGCCGACCAGCTTGCCTGGGTAGCCCTTTCGAACCTGCTTGAGATCGTGGTCAGCAATGTCGGACCAGAGCAAGCGGGAGCAGACCAAGGTGTCGATGATCAAGCCTTTCGGCTCGAACCACGGGAACACCTTCTGCAATGCCGGGATGTCGAACTTGATGATGTTGTGGCCGATGATGACATCGGCGTTCATCAGGGCATGTAACGCTTCCTCGACGGTCCAGTCCGTGATGATTGTGGGATCATCGGAACCGTATTCGTTCGGGGTCGCGGAGATCGTGAAGCCACTATGCGGGTCACGCATGACCAACGAGTGGACCCTTGTCAGGGTGTCCAGAAGCCCGTCAGTCTCGCAGTCGAAGATGTATGTGGAAGGCGCAGGCGCGTCGATTACCGACCCGTCTGGCCAATGCCAATTGAAGTCCATGATGTTCTCTCGCTGGAGTAACTATCCACTCGTGGATGCTTTCGATTAAAAGGGGGTGTCGTCACTCGCCGGTGACGTTTCATCCCCGAACTCGATACTGGTTTCGTAGAGCCTGCCGCTCTCGCGCTCATAGCCGAGATAGATGATCTCGCCCGTGGCTTGGCCGGTGTAGCGATCCTTCAGCACACGGAAGGTTGTCACCGAACGGAGACGCTCATCGTCATGCTGCTGATCACGTTCGAGGCCGAACATGTAGTGGCACCAGAAGCCAATGGCTCGGCTGCCTTTGAAGTGCCTGATCATGACGCGACCACCTTCTTCGTGGGGCTTCCCTTCCGGCGTGGAAAGGTGCGAAACGAGGTGGATGATGATGCCCAGCTCCTTAGCTAGGGCAGCCATCTCGGCCATGATCTGTTCGAGGGCTTTGCGCTCGTCGTCCTCGGCAGCCGCAAGGGCCGTGAGGTGGTCGATGTAGAAGACCTTCACGTCCTCACTGTGAACGAGGTAGCGGATGGTCTCGCGGATGACGGACCACTCGGTCGCCCCGAAGCTGTCGTAAAAGAACAGCATGTCCTGATCGAGCTTATCGAGCGCTTCGTCCAGCTCGGCCTCGGTCCACCCATCGTCTGGGATATGGAACCGTCGACCGGAGAACTTCCCAGCCAATCTCTTCGCCGTCTCGGTAGGCATCTGTTCGAGGAAGAACACGCCGACCTTCTGTCCCAGCTCGGTGACATCGAAGGTGATCTGCTGGGTGAGGAAGTCGGTCTTCCCGATTCCGGTGCCAGCGCCGAAGGCATAAACCTCACCCCAGCGTCGGCCGTAGGTGAGCTTCGTCAGGCGATCAGAGAACCACCGGAGGCCCATCTCGATAGGCCGACGAGCGGCCTCCTTGATGTCCTTGAAAACCACGACCCCGTCGGGGCGGTAGGTCTGGGCTTGCCAGACGGCAGTGATGATCTCGTCCCCCTTCCCTGCCATGAGCAAGGCGTTGGGGTCTTTGTCCGGTAGTCGGGCGATCTTGCACTTGCCTGGAGGAAAGAGAGCAGCACACGCGGCTGCGGCTTCTCGCCCCGGCTCGTCCATGTCGAACATGAGGACCACTTCCTCGAAGGTGGTGAGCCATTCGAGGGCATTGGACAGGGCCTTCTTCGCGGACTGAGCGCCATTCTGAATGGACACGACAGGCCACTTATTGCCCTGCACCTGGCTGACCGACATCGCGTCGATCTCGCCTTCGGTGATGACGACCTTACGACCACCGCCACTCCAGAGGTTCTGCCCGAAGAGCAGCGCCGGCTTCATGTTGCCGGTGACCGTGAAGGTCTTGTCCGCAAAGCGCACCTTCTGGGCCGTGAGGTTTCCCTCATCGTCATAGTAAGGGGCGATGTGGACAAGTTGGTCTTTGAAGTGACCGATCTGGTAGCCGAACTTGCGGCAGGTTTCTTCGGTGATGCCGCGCTTTGAAAGGGCACGGTATTCCCCGCCCGAGATGAGTTCTCGCGACATCTTTGCTTTCCTTGATGTTTGGGGTGCGGAGCCATCTCCCGGCTCGTAGTAGTCACAGCCGAAGCAGTGGCCGTGGCCGTCCGAGTAGCGGCCAAGGTTGTCCCTTGAGCCGCACTGCGGGCATGGCTCCTTACGAACGAAGGAGCTTTCTGACATGGGTTACTTCAGGGCGTCCCTCAGGCCGCTGATGACAGAGGCCCAGAAGATCACGACCACGGCCCCGACCAGCGGGCCGAGCGCCTTGAAGGCGAGGATGGCCGTGACGATCATGAACAGAAATAGGCTGAGGACGACGGCCATCGCGAAGAAGCCGCTGAGGAACTCGTGCATCGCCCTGCTCATGGTGCCACCTTCACGAGGCAATGCGGAGCGACCAGCGAGTAGTCTTCCTTACGCCACGCTCTCTTGTAGTCGATCTTCACCATCTGCTCGGTGAAGCCGACGACCTTGTAGGGGCCGGAGAGACCGCCACCGCGACCGCCCACGCCATGCACAACACGATCACCTACTGCGAGTTCTTGGTCGATGAAGTCCTTCATTCCTCAACCTCCACATAGATTGGCTTCACACCGTAGCGGTTCGAGCCATCAGGGATGGAGCGGGAGGCTTCCTTCGCAGTGGTCCAGACCTTGAAGCGGCGGGTGCCGCTCTTCGGCGTGTTCGTTGCGTAGTCCCAAGCGAGATAGCCGAGGAGCTTCTGGGTCATGCGTAGACCCTCCCAGCCTTGCGAAGGGCGTACTCGGCGTAGACCTTGCCGTTGACATCGGTCTTGATCGTCGAGGTGACCTTGTGGCCGGCCTTCTTGATTTCGAGGATGCGAGCTGCGAGGCGCTCGACGCCGAACAACTGACGGGCCACGAGTGGGGTGATGGAGTTGCCTGCAATCAGGTACTTGACCAGACGGTCGCACTGGCTGCCCGACTGGAAGACGATGGTCCTGACCTTCGGGGTTGCCTTCTTGACTGCCTCGACGGGGTCGACCTTGACCAGCGTGAGGTCAGCGGCGGGTACATACTGGTTGTAGTTGAAGCCCGACACCGTAACAGTGACCGTCGCGTCTTTGTGGGCGTAATCAACAACACCCTGCCGCCCCGCGAAGCCATGTTCGTAGAAGAAATCAGGCTGGCTGCGGTCTTCGAACGCGCAAACGAGTACCGTGTCGCCGGCCTTGAAGGGGTTGATCAGTTCAAGGCTATTGGCCTTGGACCAGCGGCAGTGGTTCGGCTTACCATGGCCGGCGCAATCATGGCCGAGCATCGTGGGGTTCTCGAACTCGACAGCCATTGAGGTGCCGTTTGTGTGGCAGAAGCGGACGCGGCCAATGCCGTATTGCGGGAATTTCGTGTGGCGAACATGTGTGCCAACAGCGTATTGCGTCATGGTGATCTCTCGGGAGTTGAGGTCGTAAAAACGAAAAGACCCCCACGGAGGGAACCGTGAGGGCCAGTTGGAGGTCAGCTTAAGTGGGTGGTAATCAGCCCGGGAGGCGGATGACCTGACCGACCTTCAGCTTTGCTGGGTCGACGTGCGGGTTGACCTTGAGGATTGCCTCGACGGTCGTTCCGTACTTCTTCGCCAGACTGAAAATCGTGGGGGTGGCGCTGGTGATCTCTACTGCTCGGGCGTCCGGTTCAGCCGGCACATGCGAGGTCTCGAAAACGCCGGTCTCGTTGATCCATTTGCGGACATCGAACGACGGGCAGTCCTTCTTCACACCTGGGAAATCCCGGTGTCCCTGAACGGTGACCCCAGGGTACTTGCCGCGCAGCTCACGGAGCTTGATCGCGAGCGTGGCGAACTGGGCCGGCGTGAAGTTGTTCTGCGCCTTCATGTTTGCATCGACACCGCCAACGAGGCAGATGCCGATTGAATTGGAGTTGTGGTTTTCGACGTGAGCGCCGACCACATTCTCGGGCCGGCCGAGTTCCACCGTGCCATCGCGGCGGATGACGAAGTGGTAGCCGATATCGATCCAGCCCTTCTCGCGATGCCACTGGCGGATTTCCTTCGCGCCGATGTCCATCTTGGGCTGCGTGGCCGAGCAATGCACGACGAGGTAGGAGGTCACCTTGCGAGGTGTGAACATGCTACTCATCGATCCATTCCTGGGGGATGACCTTCGCCGCGAACTTGAAGCCGTGCTTCAGGCACCAATCGGCGTAGGTTGTTTGTGATGTCTTGGAGATGCGGGCTTTGGGGTTCGAGAAGACGAACCGGATGTCCAGCTCGGGGTGCTGCGTCTTGACCAGCAGATGCTTCTGCCGGTCCTCGGTTACGAAGCGCCCCTTGGTTTCGATGAAGATACCGTTCGGGAGCTGAAAGTCTGGGGTGTACTTGGCCTTCCGCTCGGGCTTGACGTAAGGGATGACGACCTCCTCGTAGCGCGGGTTGATGCCCTGCGCCCGAAGCTGATCGCCCACCTTGTCCTCAAGACCGGAGCGGAAGCCCTCTCGAATGCCCACCGCGCGCAGTCCTGCTGCGGATGTGCGGTAGGTCATGTGATCCTTAGAACGGGATGTCGTCGTCGATGGTCTTCGACGAGGTGTCCTCGCCGCTCTCATCACCGAAGCCGCTCTCGTTCTCCTCGGTCGCCGGCTCTTCGTATTCGTAGCCGTCCTCGGCACCGAAGCCGTAGCTCGATGCGGAGCGCTGACCACCGGAGACGAGGTCGATGATCTGAACAGCCTTCAGCTTCAGCTTGAGGCCGGCCGCGCCAGTGCCTGGGATGAAGTACGGCTGGCATTCGAACGAGACCTTGGCCTCGGTGCCTGACCAGATTTCCGGGACCTTGACCATCGGCTTGCCCTTAGCGTCGAAGATCGCAGGCTTTGCGGCCCACTTCGTCTTATCCTTGCGCTCGCCGCTCGCAGCCATCGCGAACTTGAATTCGATGTAGCCGGTCGGCTGCTCGGTTTCCTGATCGTAGAGGGTCGTGAACAGGTCGTTCTCGGTGACCTTGCCGAGCTTCTTGCGGGTCTCGACCTTGAGTTCCTTGAACTTCGCTGCGGCCTCTTCCATTGCGGCCTGATAGTGCGGCATCAGGGCGGCGATGAAGGCCTTGGTTGCCGGTGCGTCAGCTTCGAGCACCAGCTTTGTGGAGTACTCGCCGTTCGGCTTCGGGTATTCCTTCGTGCCGTAGTCGACCTTGTCGATCTTCGGGAACTTCAGGGGACCGCGAGGGGAGTTGAGCGACGGGTTCTTCTTCTTGTCTGCCATATGGAAAGTCCTGCTGGAGAAAAAGGAAAAGCCCCCTCACCGGCTGGCGAAGGGGCTGAAAAAATCCACGGGTGGATTGGTGTAGTTAAAGCTTCGCCGTCTTGACCGGGGGGATCACCGGCTTCTCGCGGCTGGCTTCGAAGGTGGCCTTGAGGACGTGGTAGGTCCCGCCGATTTCCTTGGCCAAGCGCTGTGCCTCGGCCTCGGCAGCCGTGTTCGTGAGGTGGACCTTCGGCTTGCTGCCGGGGGCGTAGGTGGTGCCTTCGAGGGCGGCGACGATGAATCGACCGGTGACGGGGACTGCAGGTGCCTGGACGGCTTCAGTGACGGGTTCGAAGTACTTCGGCATCCGCCAGCCTGTCATGCCGTCGACCTTCAGCTCCGTGAGGCTGCTGTTGAATTCAGTTACGGTGAAGACCTCGCCCTTCCGGCTGCCCTGGAGACGACGAACACGGTCACCGATCCTGAAGCCTCCGACATGCTGGGTCGAAGTTGCCGGCTGCAGTTCGAGGAAGTTCTCGTGGACCTTGATCAGACTGTCGAACGGGCCACCGACGAACTTGACCATGAACCAGCCGCCAGCCTGGGCTGACTCGACCACGCCTTTCCGGCCGTCCATGCCGCGCGCACCGTAGCCGACGATGGCCTTGTAGGTGACCTTGTCGCCGGCCTTGAACTTGGTCGTTGCGGGGGCTTCGAGAGGGTAGGCTTCGATCAACAGATCGCGGAGCTGCTGCGCTTCAGCAGGAGAAAGGGTCAGATCAGGCTTGCTGACGATCAGGTTGAGGTGGGTCTTCGTGTTGACCGTGGCGAGCGTGACAGCGCCGGAGCGTGTCAGGCAATTGAGGCTAGACGGTACGACGGTAACGGACTTGTGGAACATGTTGTTTTCTCTCAGATGTCGAGGGCTGATGATCAGCGGGTGGAGCGCACGTATTCGAGGAGGGTGATGGGCACCCATTCGAGTTCCGATATGCGCTTGAAGTATTGGTGGACATAGCCTCGGCCCGAACGAGCCGGGACGATGGTTCTTCCGAACGCCCCCGAACGCGGGGACTTGAAAGTGACCTTGCCGATGCGGGAGTGGGTCATCACATCTTCCCTTGCGGGCAATTGCGCTCGGCCTGCCGCTCCAGTGAAGGCAGCGGGTGTTCAGGCAGATCGTGGTTGATGGAGTTGCCGAGCTGGACGTAAGGCTTGTCGGAGACCGAGACCTTGATGAACGCCCGCTTCCCGCTCTCGACGTTCAGCGACACCCGATGGATGTTCGTCTGATCGAGGCGATAGAGGTGGTTCACCTTGGCGTGTTCAAGCCGGTCGCCCTTGTTCGAGATGTTGTTTGCCCAGAACTCAAAGGCAGTCATGGACTCCTTGTGATCCTCAGGGACGCTGATACGTGTCCCCTCCGTGATCAGGAACTCGGTCGGATTACGGTCGGCCCAGATGTAGTTCAGGTCGTTCGTCAGGAAGCCGTCAGAGTGCCAGCCAGGACGATTGCCGGGGGCATCTGGGGTTACGTGGAGGATTTTGACGGAGAGATAGACGAAGCTCTCGCGCCAGCGCTGCATGCCGAAGCTCTCTCGAACATCGTCGAAGACAATGTCGATCAGCTCATCATATTTCTGCAACTGCTTGGGCAGCTTGTCCGAGCGTGTGCCTGCCACCTTGATGGGGAGGTAAAGCCAGAACATCATTTCGCTGGTGTCCAGCTCGATGCAGCCCAATTCCTTGGGGGCTGCGCCGTAGATCGCGGGGGTCAACTTGATCATCAGGCTGGCTGCTCCTCAGATGGCGAGCTTGAAGTGGAAGCGACGGAGGGCAGCCACGTCGTAGCCGTCTTCGCGCAGCTCCTGGCCGTGCTGGAAAGAGATTTCGCGTCCGGTATTCCAGAGAGCGATAGCGCGACCGAGCGCGCTCTGAGCCTTGTGGGCGTCGGAGTTGTTCATGTGATGAGACCTGCTGTTTGAGCTATTTGCTTAAGGGGGGTAATCGGCTGAAGCCCCGTGTTCTGAGGCCGCGCCGTGGGTTTGCTTAAGTGGGTGGTAATCCCCCTCAGAGGGATCACCTTGGTCGATATTAAATTCACCCGTGCATGCATTCAGGCAAAGAAAAACGGGCTCTCAAGAACCTGATTGAGATCGAGGTTGCCCTTGGCCGGCAGGTCGGGGAGCTTCTCCCCAGTCTGGGCCTCCAGTTCCTCCTTAAAGCGAGCCAATACATCCACCTGTGAGTACATCTGGACAAACTCCTCCCTAAGGTACCGTGCGAGAGCCCAGGCATTGCCCGCGTGGGTGCCGTAACTGTCGTGGATCATCGAGAAGGAGTTGATCCCTTCGCGCTTGCTTCGCCCAATGGTCTTCATCAGGTGCGAGGCGTCGAGCGAGTGGACCCAGTTCGGGCTGATACCAGACGCCTGCCGGCGACTGTCGATCTTCCCTACCCCGTGCTGATACGTGAGGCGAATGCGCTGCGAGTTGAACGTCGTGTCCACTCGCTTCGTGTTCGGCACACGGTAGGCCTGCTGCACGAGGAAGCCTACGGGCGTTGACCAGTTGATTGGAAGTCCCTCCTTCGAGGCAACCTGAGAGGCAGCCTGAAGCCAGTCCATGGCCTCGCGAGCTTTGACCACGACCTCACCGACCGAGTCCCAGATCAGACCGCCCATATACTGGGCTGCCTTGTAGCCATAGTCGGTGGGCTTTCCGTCATCGCCCCGGCTGACGAAGGGGTAGCTCTCGGGAGAGCCAGCCCGCCAGTCCTTGATGGTGTCCTCGTCGACCTGAGACACGAAGCCGAAGCGACGTGCCCCATAGGCCAGCGTCATGACCGGCCGCTTGGTGACCTTTCGGCCCATCTTCGGGAGCCATCCGGCAGCCATCTCAGCGACCGTGCAGACCACCTTCTCGTACTCCTCTCCGCTGTCAGTCTTGCCCTTGAGGACGACCAGATCGGTGCTGTTGAGATCGCGAGCGAGCTGTTCGCAGACGATATCGCAGACCCGCTGATAGATGTCCTGCGGCTCATCGGCAGGGATGAGGTTGACCGCAGCGCCACCGACCTCGTCGAGGAGCATTGCGGAGAAGTTCTGAAGGCCGTTGCAGGTGCCGTCCATCTGGATCGGAAGGCAGGACATATAGCCATAGCCTTCGCGCTTGAGGCCAGCCCACTCGAAGCAGAACGCAAGGAACTGCCACTTCTTCTCGCCCTTGTCCGCGTCCATCCAGAAGCGGTTGTCATAGGGGTTCTCAGCCGAGGCGATGATCTGCTCCTCGTTCCGCAACACCCACTGCACACGCTCCTCCATGTCGACCTTATCGTAGCCCCAGCAGCCGGCACCGTGGATCGCCAGCCACTCGGCCGCTTCCTGATCGTGGATCGGAACAGCGTTCGAGAAGGTGAGCAAGCCACGCTGCAGATCGTTGCCCTGAGGGGTCAGATACAGCGGGAGCGGATAGGCTCGGCCACGCCAGTCGAGGGTGTGGGGGTAGTAGAAGGCCTCCTCCCCCTTGAACTTCTCAGCGACACCCAGGGTGCGCAGGAAGCTGGCCCGACGACCAGAGACCGCAGCGTTCTCGACGTGCGTCCGGTGCGTCTCAGCCTTCCACGCCTTGAACTCTTCGAGCTGCTCCTCGGTCATGTCCTCGGTCTTCAGCTTCTCGCCGCCCTCGGGCAGCCAATGAGGACGCGCGGGCATCGGCAACTTGTCAGCCTGAGGCAGGCCAGCAACGCCGGCACCAGCCTCATAGAGGGTGCGGACCACGTCCAGAACCTGGGTGTTGATCGCCCAGGCGGTGTCCTGCAAGGCGTTGATCGCCTCATAGACCTCTGACAGGTCGCGGTTGGCCAGCTCTTCGAGGTACTGCTGGTTATGGGTCTTGACCAGCTTCAGGCGACGGAAGGCCGTGTAATAGCCGCCGTCGAAGGGCGAGGTCCAAGGCTTCGGCGGGACGATGGTGGGCATGTAGATCGGAAACAGGTGTTCGAGCCTGCTGTTCTCGGTCTCCATCCACTTCAGCGTTGCGTCGTTCGCGACGAGGAGTTCGAGGGTGCCGAAGCGGGCCGACTGAACCACCTGCTTCTCGATCAGGCCGGTTGCCTGGATGAACAAGTCGACCAGCTTCAGACCGACGAGGATGCGATCCTTCTCGCTCCACTCCTCCAGCTCAACGCCGAGCAGCCGTGCGGGGTACAGGAGATGCGACCACTTGCGCCGGTCGAGGCTCTCCTTCTGCGCCTTCTTCAGGAACTTCTTGTGCGCCTTCGGCATCTCCTCTTCGAACCTGCGGGAGTTGAACTCGTTCTCCAGCATCGAGCCGATGGCGAGCGAGGTCTTGGTGAGGTTCGACTTGCGGGTCACCTCATCGAGGATGACGCGAGCCGTGATGTTGGCGACCGTGTCGACATCGAGCTTATCGATGAACGCTAACGCCGTGTGGCGACGACCGGCCGCGCCGCTCTTGGCCTCGACCAGAAATGCGTCGATGGCTGCGACCACCTTCTCGTGAGCTTCGACGACGAGACGATTGACAGCGATCGTGTCGCTCATAGCCCCCTTCATGGAGGCCTTCTCGACGTTCGTTCTGAACCTCTGGATACCGGAGGTTCTCATCTCCTGTTCCAGTTCAAGCTGACGTTCAAAGAGTGGAGTTTCAAGGATGGAGTTATCGAAGGTCATTCTGTGGTCCTCGTCTTTGCGTGGGCCAAAGGCTCCCTTCCGGTCTCCTCTAAGGGGCCGGTTCTAGGGGCTTTGCTTAAGTGGGGGGTAATCGCTGTGGCATGGCTGCCGAGGGGCCGGTGCGGCTCCTTAAGTGGGTGGTATTTTCCCACGCCATGACACAAAGATGTGACATGCTTCCACTGGTGAATTAATAAGTAACCACCAGTGAATATATTTTAGATGAAAGAAAGCCCCAGTTTCCCGGGGCTTACTTACTATTTAAGGGGAGAAGTATTCGCGGGTGACTTGATGATAGGGACAGAACCTAAATCTGGCGTGTCTACCAATTTCACCATACCCGCGTTCACAGAACCGCATGCCTATGCCTGCGCATGAGGCCTTCCGAAGCGCGGCGTCTCTATATCACCCGATTTGGTCGAGGCAAAGGAAAAATGAACGTCCAATGACAGGCCATTCAAGGCCCAAAGCCGCCCTGCCCCGAAGGCTTCGGAGATCAGTAAAGCGGTTCGTCGTAGACCGGCTTGCCGTCGACGAGCAGGCTGCGAATCTGCGCGCTTCCATCCGGCGAGACCCTCACCGCTATGGCGACATTGCCATCGTTGCGGGCCTCCTCGATCGGCTTGCCCTGACCTTCCGGAACATAATAGCGCTCGATGCCGTATTCGACCCGGATGCTGTCGCCCGCAGCCATCCCGCCGCTATAGAAAGGCTTACTGCGCAGGATCACCGTCTCCGGCTGCGGCGGCAGCGCCTGGAAAGACGATTCGCTCACCGTCCAGAAACCGTCCGCCTGCTTCTTCAACCGGACCCACAGCATGCGTTCGCCGGGATTGGCGGGAATACCGCCGGAGACCGTCTGCACTGGCACCCTGGATATGTCGTAATTCAACACGACATAATCGCCGCGCAGGAAATCCCGTGGGTCGACCGGGGCGGTTTTCAGCAGGACCTCAGCGCCGCTGCCGAGGATCGATGCACGGCTCTGGATGATCGTGCCGAGGATCACGGTCTGCAAGCCGGCGACGATGATCGCCGAAAAGAGATATCCCTTGCCGGATCGCAGCCTAGCCATCAACGAGCTCATACGCGTGCCTCCCGTGAAAAGCGCCGCTCGAGACGGATGACGATCCAGGCGACGAGCGCCACCACGAGACCTGAGAACAGGAAGAGGCTCGACGTGCCGAGGATCGAGCCGACGGTGACGGAGGCGAGATAGAGCATCTCCGCGGCAAAGGTCGTATAGGCGAGATAACGCACCGCGCCGTTATCCCTGCCCTGCAGAGCGATCGCCAGCACGGCAGCGGCGAGCGTCGCCACCCCGAGCACCACCAGCCGCCAGCCTTGCTCGATCTCGATATGCAGCAGCAGCAAGCCAATGACGGCGATGAGTAAGCTGTAGAAAGCCGGCGCAGCGCCGGCACTCCTGACGAGGGAAGCGATACGGGGGTGCGGCAAGGCTGTCAGCGCGAACACCGCCATGCCGCCGATCGCGAAGGCGAGCGCCACCGCGATCTCCTCATAAAGAGTATAGAGCCAGGCGAGCCAGCCGATCAACAGCAGATAGGCGAGGTGACGGGCGCGCTCGGCACCGGTGTAACGCACCAGCGCGACTGTGATCACCGCCATGACCGGCGCCATCCAGGGATCAAATCCGATCCAATGCGTGTCGTTGTTCTCGAGATAGACGGCGAAGGACGCCCAGGAGAGAAAGCCCGCGACGACGACGACCGCGCCCGAACGAAACAAGATCGCCGAGACCGTCGCAATCGCGAACCAGAGATACATCACGGTCTGCTCGTCGCCGGAGAGATGATACATCTGCCCGACCAGCGAAATCGCGCCACCGAAGCTCATCGCGCCGATGACCAACAGCCCGCTTGCTGCCGTTGTCGCACCCCGGGCAAACATGGAGGCAGCGGCAATGTGCACAGCCCAGATCAGCGCGAGAATGGCGCCGACCCGCACCAGCCGCGGAATGGCGTCCCAGTTGGACGCGACGACCAGCAGGACGGCAGCAGCAAGCAGCACCGCCGCCAGCGCCATCAGCACTCGACCCAGCCTGAAACTTGCCGGACGGCTGTCATATTCGGTGAGAAGCTTGGCCGCCGTTTCCTGTCCAATCAGACCCTTGCCCACCCAGAGCGAGAGATCCCGCTCCAATCTGCCGCGATACATACCTCCACCCCTCATTTCCGTGTCGCTCGCTCCGGCGCTACGGCTTCCATCGTTATAGCCGCAGCAAGCGGCTTCGCAAACGCCCGTCGCGGCGACAAATATGCAAATTCCTCAGTGGTCTAATTTGGGTCAGATGTTAACCGGGCGCTAACGTCGCAACTGCTAATATGAGCATATGAAGGACAGACATGCGGTTTACGCATACCCATTATGTATTTATTGCACTGCAAAATATCAATTAGTCATACTATTTACCGCTCTATCGAAGCACGGGGATGGCGCCCCGGCCCGGTTTTCCGGATGCCCACGGACGTTTTGTTCGTGATGAGATTCGCAGCCGCGCACTCCTCCTCCCAAGCGCGCTGTGATAGACTGGCAACACTCCTCCTCCCAGTTGCCAGTCAATATAATGCGCTCGCCGGATCCTCCCCCGGCGGGCGTTTTTTTCGATTGCATCGTATACAATTCAAGCACTTAACGGCATCCGAGCTGCGGCGCTGCCACCAAAGCGAGATGTCGAAGTCCCCGTTGCGTGAAGCTGCGGGACCCCATCGCGATCCATCGTTTTGCCATTGGCATTGAGACGAATGAACAGCCTGTCGATTCAGCGCGAAACGCCAACGGACTGATCGTCAGCGGGGGCGGCTTTGTTTCATCGAAAGGCGAGTGAGCGGGAGAAAAGGCGGAATTCTCCAGCAATTATTTTGCCTATTCGTTGACCAGAATGCGGTAAGATTATGTAAAGCATTGCACGGTTCGCATGGGTGACTTGAAAACTTGGCTGTTTTCGTTCTTCGCGACGCAACATATATTCCGGCCATCAAATAGAGGTCAGCGCCGATCGGTGGCCGCTGGCAGATCAAACCCTAGGAAAGGGGCTTAACATGAACATCACTCGCTCTTTCAACAACTGGCGCAAGTATCGTCAGACCGTCACGGAACTCGGTCGCATGACCAACCGCGAATTGCATGACCTCGGCATTGACCGTTCCGACATCCATCGCGTCGCTCGCGAAGCTTCTTCTCGCTAATTCAAGGCGATCACTGCTTCCTCCAAGCAGATCGCAAATGATTGAAACGCCCGCTGCACCGCAGCGGGCGTTTTCTTTTGCAAACAATGCACTTCCGCTCCGGTTGCGAACTTCCCCGTTCTTTCGTCCGCTTAAAAAATATTCACCGCTCAAATTGCGAGCATCATCGTGCACAATTGCATGGCAGACGCCTCTTATTTGCACTGCACAATGCGACCGATATCGCCTATATAAACATCAACCGCAGAGAGACAGGCGATCCCGCCGTCCCGCGGATATTTGTTCGAGGAAGAAGACAATGAACCCGATCCGTATCGCAAAAAGCTGGCTCAGCTATCGTCGTACAATCAACGAACTCGGCAGCCTGTCGAACCAGACCCTGTCTGATATCGGTGTCAGCCGCTACGACATCCGCAACATCGCATCCCGCTCTTTCCGTTAATCGCGGGTCTCGCAACGGTCACGATGTTTCAAGACGGCGCCATTATGGGCGCCGTTTTTGATTCCGGGTGTTGGATCGCACCTGCCGACATGATATCAGCCCGGAATGAACACGATCTCCTCCTACTCCCCTATCCACGTCGTCGGCGGCGGGCTTGCCGGTTCGGAAGCCGCGTGGCAGATCGCCAGTGTGGGCGTACCCGTCATTCTGCATGAGATGCGCGGCGTGCGCGGCACGGATGCGCACAAGACCGACGGTCTTGCCGAACTCGTCTGCTCCAATTCCTTCCGTTCCGACGATGCGACCAGCAATGCCGTCGGCGTCATCCATGCGGAAATGCGCATGGCGGGGTCGCTGATCATGGCCGCGGCCGACCGCCACCAGGTACCGGCCGGCGGCGCGCTCGCCGTCGATCGCTACGGCTTCTCCGAGGCAGTCACCAAGGCAATCCACGACCATCCGCTCATCACCGTCGTGCGCGAAGAGATCACCGGCCTGCCGCCGCGTGAGTGGGATCTAGCCATCGTCGCCACCGGACCGCTGACGGCGCCGTCGCTCGCAGCCGCGATACAGGCGGAGACCGGTGAGGATTCGCTTGCTTTCTTCGACGCCATTGCGCCGATCGTCTACCGCGACAGCATCGACATGGATATCTGCTGGTATCAGTCGCGCTACGACAAGATCGGCCCCGGCGGCACCGGCAAGGATTACATCAACTGCCCGATGGACGAAGCGCAATACAATGCCTTCGTCGACGCGTTGATCACAGGCGACACGGTCGGTTTCAAGGAATGGGAAGGCACCCCCTATTTCGACGGCTGCCTGCCGATCGAGGTCATGGCCGAACGCGGCCGCGAGACACTGCGCCACGGGCCGATGAAGCCGATGGGTTTGACGAACGCGCATAATCCGACCGTCAAGGCCTATGCCGTCGTGCAGCTGCGGCAGGACAATGCGCTCGGCACTCTCTACAACATGGTCGGCTTTCAGACGAAGCTGAAATACGGCGCGCAGGCGGAAATCTTCCGGATGATTCCGGGTCTTCAAAATGCGGAATTTGCCCGGCTCGGCGGCTTGCACCGCAATACCTACATCAATTCCCCCACCCTGCTCGATCCGTCGCTGACGCTGAAATCACGACCGGGCCTGCGTTTTGCCGGCCAGATCACCGGCTGCGAGGGGTATGTGGAAAGCGCCAGCGTCGGGCTGATGGCCGGGCGTTTCGCCGCCGCCGAACGCAAGGGTGAGGCAATCTCGCTACCGCCAGCGACGACGGCACTTGGTTCGCTGCTCGGTCATATCACCGGCGGGCATATCGTCACCGACGAGGAGCCGGGCAAGCGATCGTTCCAGCCGATGAATATCAATTTCGGGCTGTTTCCCGAACTCGAGCCGGGCTCGATCGTCAAGCCCGAGGGCGTCAAGCGCTTTCGCGGCAAGGACAAAACGATCATGAAACGGCAGTTGATCGCACGTCGCGCGCTTGCCGACTGCGCCGCCTGGCTCGGCCAGACGCCGACCTTTGCCGAAAGTGCCTAAGCAGCTGTTCTACTGCTTGTTGGCCGCGGAAATACTGTCGGATGGCAGATCCTTATCTGGCTCGGCGATGTAATTGCCGAGCAGCCAGAGCGCCACTTCGGAAGCCTCCCTCGGCGAGGCGAACTCGAATTTGCCGTTGTGGCTGGGGGCATCGAAAAATTCGATCGCCAACCCCCTGCCCGTCTCCGTGCTCACGGCACGCACACGGCCGGGCTCAATCAGATGGCAGGAGAAATGGCGTGCCATGTTGCGCATGAGGCCGGCCTTGTTGTCGTGCAGGCGCACGAAAATCGCCTGCCCGTTTTCCGTCGCCTGCAGCTGGCGGATCGCCTCGTTGGGAAAGGCGCGGCCGAACTCGATGATGGCCAGACCCGTGTCGTGCAAACTGTCTTCCTTGTTTTGCGCAGCCATGCGTGTGGCTGCGAAAGCAAAGAAGATGACGATGGCGAAAAGGACGCACCAGACGATAATGCCCACGCCGAGTCTCCGTTCAAAGCATAGTGGTGAAGGCGTTATAGCGCGCGAGACTTGCGCGAATTTGAACGATATCAGATTTTCCGACGGCCCGCTGACAGCGCCATTCTGAGCTGGCGGCGCCATTGCGGCGGCTGCAGCGGCCGGTCGAACAGGAGAGAACCCTGCCTCTGCGCCTTGAGGAGCACCGGTTCGGCCAAAGTCGCGGGAAGGAAAGCAGGGAACACGGCTGACGCAATCGATCCTGCCCCTCTCGCCTTTGCCAGATGCTCAAGGCCCAGCCCGGCGAAGGCCTCGATGGCGGCGGAGATGCGCAATCGGTCTTCGCCGGCGAGGAAGGCGTCGCGGTCGAGCCCGGTGGCGGAAAGGATCTGCAGCGGAATATAGAGCTGGCCGCGGCGGCGATGCAGCGGCATCAGCAGCAACAGCCCGGCAATCGCCTGTGCGACGCCGGCATGGCCGGCGGCATCTGCCGATCGCGGTGCCTCCTCCGGCGAAAGCACGAGGCTTGCGAGCTGGATTAGCGCGGAGGCCGTTTCGCCGGCATAACCTTCGAGCGAGACCCGCGTCTCCATCGGATCGTCATAAAGGTCGAAAGTGCGGGCGTCGATCATGTCGACCAGCGTCTTGCGCGGCAGGCGATGGGTTTCGATCGCCGTCAGAAGTGCCGCGGCGACGGGATTGGCTGCCGTCGAGCCATGCGCGCTGCCTTCCAGCAGGTCGCGCCAGTATTGCATGCGCACTTCGCCAGGCAGCGGCTCGTGCACCAGATCCCGGATGCGGGCAAGCTCCGCATTGAACGCGTAAAGGGCCGCCAGCGCGCCGCGCTTCTCCTGCGGCGACAGGAGACAGGCGAGATAACGGTCGCGATCGTTGTCGCGCAGCATCGCCAGGCAGATGTCCTGGTTCGTCGCTAGTTTCGCATCAGCCATCGTCAGACCGCAATCAATGCCGCTGCGACGGCGCGCTGCTCCGACAGCATGATGTTGAAGGTGCGGACCGCGGCACCCGTGCTCATCGGATCGGAAGAAATGCCGCGCGCCTTCAGCACCTGTTTCAATTCGTCGGGCAGACGGTGAAGCTCGGCTCCAGTGCCGACGAGCAGAACCTCGATATCGGCGGCCTCATCAAGCACACGGCGGAAGTTTTCAGGCGTCAGCGGCTTCGATACGTCCATGTCCCAGCCGTAAATGCCGGAGGGCAGGCAAAGGATCGAGCCGCGATGCGACATATCGGCAAAACGGAAACCGCCATTGCCGTAGGTGTCGATCGGAGCCCGGCCAGGAAAATGCGCCGCGCGGATTTCTATGCCTT
Source organism: Rhizobium sp. NXC14 (assembly GCF_002117485.1). Taxonomy (NCBI): domain Bacteria; kingdom Pseudomonadati; phylum Pseudomonadota; class Alphaproteobacteria; order Hyphomicrobiales; family Rhizobiaceae; genus Rhizobium; species Rhizobium sp. NXC14. Next base: position 1,955,724 of record NZ_CP021030.1, on the reverse strand, counting down.
TTGCCATGTTTTCAAACCACCGTGCCGGATTTTACACCAGCATCCGTCTTGTTGCTCTCTTCGCCGTCGGGAACCTCCGGCCGCAGCCGGAAGACGATCAACACGGGAGCCGCGATATAGATCGAAGAGAAAGTGCCGAGCGCGACTCCGAAGAGCATCGCAAAGGAAAAGGAACGAATGACGTCGCCGCCGAACAGATAGAGCGCGAGCAGCGCAAGCAGTGTCGTCGCCGCCGTCAGGACAGTGCGCGACAATGTCTGGTTGATCGAGGCATCGATCAGGATCGGCAGCGGCATCTTCCTGTATCGTACGAGATTCTCGCGCATCCGGTCATAGACGACGACCGTGTCGTTCAGGGAGTAACCGACGATGGTCAGCACGGCGGCGATGCTCGTCAGGTTGAACTCGATGCCGGTCAGCACGAAGAGACCGAGCATAATGATGACGTCGTGCAGCGTGGCAATAATGGCGCCGACGGCGAACTGCCATTCGAAGCGGATCCAGATGTAGATCAGGATCGCCGCGAGTGCGGCTGCGACACCGAGCGTCGCCATCGTCGTCAGTTCGCCCGAAATGGCGGGGCCGACGACCTCGACGCGGCGGAAATCATAGTCTGCCTCGAGTTCGCCGCGCACCAGCGTCGCCGCTGATTGCTCGGCGTTCTCGCCGCCCCCTTGGGAGGCGATGCGGATGCGCGCATTCGACGGCCCACCCGTACGCTCGACGCTGACCTCGCCAATATTGAGATCGTCAAGGCGTGATTTAAGATCAGCGATGTCGGCATTGCCCTGTTTGGCCGTCACCTCGATGAGAGAGCCGCCCGTGAAATCGATGCCGAGCTGCAGGCCAACGGTGGCAAAGGCCGCCATGGCGATCAGCGAGATCACTGCCGAGGCCGTGAAGACGTAACGGCGGATCCCCATGAAACGCACATTGGCGTGCTCGAAAAGCTGCGCGAGAACGCTCTTCGGCAGATGCCTGGGATGGCGCGCTTTCAGCCAGGCGGCAACGATCGAGCGTGTCACCGTGAAAGCCGTGATGACTGTCGTCAGAATGCCGACCGCGAGCGTCACCGCGAAACCGCGAATGGACTCGCTGCCGAGAAACAGAAGGATGATTGCGGCGATAAAGATCGTGACATTCGCGTCGACGATCGTTGCGAAGGCGCGCGAGAAGCCGCGGCCGACGGCCTGTGCAAAGGAGGAGCTGGTTCTTTCCTCTTCGCGGATGCGCTCATAGATCAGCACGTTGGAATCGACCGCCATGCCGACGATAAGCACGATGCCGGCAATACCAGGCAAAGTCAGCGTGGCGCCGGCAAGGCTGAGTGCCGCGACGATGAAGATCAGATTGAAGAAGAGCGAGACGACGGCGATGGCACCGAGAATACGGTAGAGCGCGATCATCAGCGCTGCGACCAGTACGACGGCGACAAGACCGGCAACTAGGCCGGAGAAGATGGAATCGGCGCCGAAGCTTGGGCTGACGCTGCGCTCCTCGACGCTGGTCAACGTCGCCGGCATGGCGCCGGCGCGCAGCATCACCGCAAGGTCGCGAACGCCATTCTCGGAGAAATTCGCTGAAATCCGGCCCTCGCCGCCAGTGATCGCCGCATCGATGACCGGCGCTGCCATCACCTGATCGTCAAAGACGATGGCAAGGTGCTTGCCGTTATTTTGCGCTGTCGCCTGCGCCAGCCGCTGCGTGCCCTCCGCATCGAGTCGATAGTCAATCGAGGTATCCTGCGTCTGCGGATCGACGACAGGCTCGATATCGACCATGTTGCTGCCGGTGACGAATGCCGTGCGGTCGACGAGATAGGGAACAGGTGGATCGTCGAGCGAATAGAGCACCTGCGAGCTGGCCGGCCAGCGGCCGTTCAGCGCCTCCTGTCCCGACATGCTTTCGTCGAGCAGATGAAAGGAAAGCTTTGCCGGCTGGTTCAGAATGTTCTTCAGCCGCTCCGCATCGACGGATCCCAGCACCTGCACGACGATACGGTCGTCACCATCGGGGCGAACCTGAAAGTCTTTATAGCCGAAGCCAGCGATGCGGCGGCCGACGATATCGAGCGATCGGCTGCGGGCCGAGGCAATGTCGGCGGTGATGCCGGCATCGGATATCTGCAGTGAGAGCTGCCCTTCCTCGCCCTGCCGCAGCGCAAGGCCATGTTCGTCACCTGATGTCAGAGGCTTCAGAAGATCGACCGCCTTTTTCGTCTCTGCCGGATCGGTAATCCGGACAGTGACAGTCTGGCCGTTGCCGGTGAGCCCGGTATAGCGGATGCCGGCAACTCTCAGCGCCTTGCGCACATTCGCGACCGTCTCTTCCAACCGATCTTTGACGATATCGGAACGCTCGACCTTCAGAACGATGTGCGAACCGCCCTGCAGGTCAAGACCGAGTGTCACGTGGTCGTTTTGCCACCATCCCGGCAGAGAAGAGCGCTGCGCCTCGCTCAGGAGATTGGGCGCAGCAACGACGACGGCCGCAAATGCAACCAGCCAAATCAGAAGTGTTTTCAAGCGGGAAAAATGCAACATTCTCTCGACGATCTTCCGATCCGGCGGTTCCGCCGTTATCGCTTGTTACGCCGCGTCGGCCTTGACAGGCTCACCCTTGACGCGAACGTCAGAAATGCCGCTGCGGACGATGCGCACGCGAACACCTTCGGCAATCTCGACCTCGACTTCCTTATCGTCGACGACCTTCGTCACCTTGCCGACGAGACCACCGCCGGTCACGATCTGGTCGCCACGGCGGATCGCCTTCAGAGTTTCCTCACGCTTCTTGGCCTGCGCGCGCTGCGGCCGGATCAGCAGAAAATACCAAACGACCATCAGCGGCACGAACAGGATGATCATTTCGAAACCGGAACCGCCGAATCCTGTTGCGGTATCGGTCGCAGTCTGGGCGAATGCCGGGGTGATGAACATGCTAAACTCCTCAGGCTTCTATGGCGGAACTCCGCCTGCTTTTCAGGTTGCCGGACTATAGTTGCAGCTTGGATGAATGCAACAGAAACAGCCGGGAACAGTACCAATTCCGCTGCCTCATAACCTTTCCGCTGGCAAAACGCCATGGTAGGCGGCATCGAAAGATCAAAGCGGCTTGCCGCAGCGAGAAATCAGGAGGCCCATGATGACCGAGGAAATCAACACCGCCCTGCTTGCCGAACTGAAAAGGCTCGCTGACGCCGTGCAGCGGCTGGCCGGACCAGCACCTGCCGTCAACGATTGGAATGCGGCCGACTGTTTCGTCTGGGCACCGTCGCGTCAGTATCTGCAGCCGGTGAAGAAGCCGAACCGGGTGGCGCTGAAACTCATCCGCGGTGTCGACCACGTGCGCGACATCCTGCATGAGAATACGGTGCGGTTCGCCGAGGGTTATGCGGCCAACAACGTGCTTCTCTGGGGCGCGCGCGGCATGGGCAAATCCTCGCTTGTCAAGGCCGTGCATGAGGATGTCAGGCGCGAGAGCGGCGTGCCGCTGAAGCTGGTCGAGGTTCATCGCGAGGATATTGCGAGCCTGCCCAACCTGCTCGACCTGCTGAAGGACACGCCGTACCGTGTGATCGTCTTCTGCGATGACCTCTCCTTCGATCACGACGACACCGCCTACAAGTCACTGAAGGCGGCACTCGATGGCGGGGTCGAAGGGCGGCCCGACAATGTGCTCTTTTACGCAACGTCAAATCGGCGCCATCTTCTGCCGCGTCACATGATGGAAAACGAACAGTCGACGGCGATCAATCCATCGGAGGCCGTCGAGGAAAAGGTTTCGCTGTCCGACCGCTTCGGTCTTTGGCTCGGCTTTCACAAATGCAGCCAGGAAGACTATCTCGGCATGATTGACGGCTATGCCGATCACTTCAAGCTCGGTCTCGACCGTGACAAGATGCATGCCGAGGCGCTGGAATGGGCAACGACACGCGGTGCGCGCTCCGGCCGCGTGGCCTGGCAATATATCCAGGATCTGGCCGGACGTATGCGCGTTCATATCGGCCGGGCGTAGGCGCCTCTCCCGAAACGGAATTGACGAGATCTAAAAATGACAAAAGCCCGGCTGGCGGCCGGGCTTTTGTGCTCCCTGGTACGCTATACCTATTCCAGGAAAGTCATCGGATTGACCGGCGAGGCGTCCTTGCGGACCTCGAAATGGACCTGCGGCTGCTTGACATCGCCGCTCATGCCGGAGACGGCGACGGTCTGCCCGCGTTGAATCTTCTGACCACGGGTGACGCTCAGCGTGTCGGCGTTGCCGTAGACGGTGACGGTGCCGTCGTCATGACGGACGAGTACTGTATTGCCGAGCTCTTTCAGGCCGTTACCGGCATAAATAACGACGCCGTTTTCCGCGGCTTTGATCGGCGTGCCCTGCGGTACCGAGATATCGATGCCGTCATTGCGGTTGCCGTTGACGTTGGCGCCGTAGGCGGCAATCACCTGACCGCGGACCGGCCAGCGATATTTGCCGATGCCGGTCGATTCCGGTGCGTCGGAGCTAACGTCGGACTTCTTCTCGACATCGTCAACGGACTGGGTGGCGACCGGCGCCTTGTAAGGCGCGGGCTGAACGGAGGCGGTTTGTTGGGCGGGCGCCGGATCAGCCGGCTTCGACTCGACCTTCTCAGCCGGGATCGATGCGGTCTTGACAGTATCTGCACTGCCATTCGGAAGCTTCAGGGCCTGTCCGACACGCAGCGAATTCGCCGAAAGATTGTTGGCGGCCTTGAGATCGTCGATGTTGGTGCCTGTCGCCTTTGCGATCTTCGCCAGCGAATCGCCCTGCTTGACGACATAGCTGCCGCCCGGTGTCTTCGGGTCCTTGCCGGCGCCAACCGGAACCTTGCCGGTGGGATCGGCGCTCGCCATGGTCTTGTCCCGGGCGGAATTGGCGCCGGGGACAACAGCGACCTTCTGTTCCGGCGCCTTGGCCGGGTCCGGCATATTGCCGGGCTTGGAAAGATCGGCCGCCTGCGAAGCCGCCTTGACGGCATTGCCGCCATTCAAAGTCGGGATCAGGATTGCCTGGCCAGGCTTAGCGGCAGAAGCCATCTTCAGATTATTGACGCGCAGGATTTCCTTTTCCGGAACGCCAAAGCGCCGCGACAACGTCGCAATGCTCTCACCCGGGCGCAGCGTGACGGAAGGCGCGTTGGTCGCTGACCAGCCGGAAACCTTCGGCGTCGTGCCCGTCGTCAAAGAATCGGGCGTCGGCTTCGGGGCAGCGGGCGCTACGAGCCGCTGCTTATCAAGCTGCGCCGAAGCGGGGAACGGCTGGGCAAGCGCGACTTCCTTTTCCCGCTGGCGGGACGGCGCCGCGGCCGTCGGAGCGGCGAGATCGGAACGCTGTATCGAGACCGGCGAGGAAGCCATGCGCGCGCTCGACGTGCGCACCGGCTCGTAACTCTGACGCGCTGGATAGGGCTGATTCAGCGTATTATTGCCGCCGCCGTAACCGGACTGACTGGCAACGGCGGAACCGCCGAGATCGGCGCGCGGCACCGGATCGCCTTGCTGACCGCTGGGCGGAATGGAACTGGTGGTAATCTGATCCCGCCCCGAGGAGGAAAACAAGCCGCCGAACCGTGTCACATCGGAACTGCAGCCTGTTGCGGTACTCGCCAGCAGGCCAACAATCAGGAGATTACCGGCCGACTTACTGAACTTCGGCGAAAGACTGAAACGCATTGACTCGACCCACTGAGAACGCAACCATTTGTGAGTCTATTAAAACGCGTTAGTGTTACCACGCGGTTAAGAGGCTGGAATCAGCGCGATATTTTTGAGAAGTTGATAACCATAGCTTACGGGTGAAAAATCGCAGTGCCTGGAAGGTGATCCCGAAAAGTGCGCGGGACTTCGGACGCTGCCTCTACAGCAGCGATGCAAGACGCGGAACAATCGGCAGATAAGGGGCTTCGAACAGTTCCTCGCGTTCGAAACGGCTGCCGGTTTTCGTCAGCCGCACCATGCGACACTCATTCTCGGAAATCATCAGCGGCGCAATCATCGAACCACCGGAAACGAGTTGGTCGGTATAAAAGCGCGGCATGGCATTGAATGCGGCGGTAACCAGAATGCGGTCGAAAGTGCCCTCTCCCTGCATGCCGGCGCTGCCGTCGGCGTGGCGGATGACAACATTGCGCAGACCGAGCGATTCCATGCGCCGCTGTGCAGCCGTCGTCAGCGTCTTATAGCGGTCGATCGACAGAACACGCTCGGCCAGACGGCCCATGACAGCGGCGGTGAAGCCGCTGCCGGTGCCGACTTCCAGGACGCGCTGCCCCGGTTTGAGCTTCAGGTGATGCAGGATGCGGACGACAAAATCGACGCCTTCAAGGAAAGAGCCGCATTCGATCGGTATCGTCCGGCTCGAATAGGCGTCGTCTGAAAATTGCGGCGGCACGAACAGCGTGCGCTGCGTCTGCTCGACCGCCGTCAGCAGATCGAGATCAGAGATGCCTTCGGCACGCAGTCTGAGGACGAGCGCCGCAAAGCCCTCCTTCTCCGCCAGTCTTGCCGTCAAACTTGTGCTCCGTATCCCAAGGCCCGCGCCACGCGGTCCGTCACGGAATAATCGGTCAGATCCAGTTTCAAAGGCGTTACCGAAATCTTGTTATGCTTCAGGGCGTGAATATCGGTGCCTTCGATGAAGGCGCCGGCGCGTTCGCCGAACTTCAGCCAGTAATAGGGGAAGCCCCGGCCGTCGGAGCGGGCGTCGACCTGCAGGTTGAAGGCGAGCTTGCCCTGCATGGTGACCTCGGCGCCGTCGACCTCGTCGGGGCGGCAGTTTGGGAAGTTGAGATTGAGGAACGTACCGTCCGGCAGGTCCAGCACCATCAGTTTTTCCAGAAGAGCCGGTGCATGTGCTTCGCAGACCTCCCAGGGCACGATGCGCGCGCCGTCCTCGTAAAGATAAGCTTGGCTCAGCGCAAAGGAGCGCACGCCCTGCATCGTGCCTTCGATGGCGCCGGCGATCGTGCCGGAATAGGTCACGTCGTCTGCGACGTTCGAACCCGAATTGACGCCGGAGAGGACAAGATCAGGTTTGATGTCCATTACCTGGCGGATGCCCATGATGACGCAATCCGTCGGCGTGCCGCGCAAGGCGAAATGCTTGTCGGAAATCTTGCGCAGCCGCAAAGGCTCAGACAGGCTCAGCGAATGGGCCAGGCCGCTCTGGTCGGTCTCGGGCGCCACGATCCAGACGTCGTCGGACAAAGTGCGGGCGATCCGCTCCAGCGCGGCAAGGCCTTCGGCATGGATGCCATCGTCATTCGTGAGCAGGATGCGCATCGCCTCAGGCCGCCCGTTCGATCTTCGTCATTCCGCCCATATAGGGCAGCAAAACGTCCGGAATCGTGACGGAACCATCTTCGTTCAGATAATTTTCGAGGATGGCGATGAGGCAGCGGCCGACAGCGGTGCCGGAACCGTTCAGTGTGTGCACGAACTTGTTGCTCTTATCGTCCTTGCCGCGGTAGCGCGCATTCATGCGCCGGGCCTGGAAATCGCCGCAGACCGAGCAGGAGGAAATTTCGCGGAAAGTGTTCTGCCCCGGCAGCCAGACTTCGAGATCGTAGGTCTTGCGCGAGCCGAAGCCCATGTCGCCGGTGCACAACGTCATCGTGCGGAAATGCAGGCCAAGACGCTTCAGCACTTCCTCGGCGCAGGCGGTCATCCGCTCGTGCTCGGCGATCGAACTTTCGGCGTCGGTGATCGAGACGAGCTCGCACTTCCAGAACTGGTGCTGGCGCAGCATGCCGCGGGTGTCGCGGCCGGCCGAGCCCGCCTCGGAACGGAAAGACGGCGTCAAGGCGGTGAAGCGGAGCGGCAGCTTCTCCTGGTCGAGGATTTCCTCGCGCACCAGGTTGGTCAGGGTCACCTCGGCCGTCGGAATGAGATAACGGCTGTCGGTCGTCTTGAAGAGATCCTCTTCGAACTTCGGCAGGTTGCCGGTGCCGAACAGCGCTTCAGCGCGCACCATCAGCGGCGAACTGACCTCGGTGTAGCCGTGCTCGCTGGTGTGGAGGTCGATCATGAACTGTCCGAGCGCCCGCTCGAGCCTGGCGAGCGGCCCGGTCAGGACCGTGAAGCGCGAACCGGAGAGCTTGGCGGCGCGCTCGAAATCCATATAGCCGAGCGCCTCGCCGATTTCGAAATGCTCCTTCGGCGTGTGGTTCCAACGCGGCTTTTCGCCGACGATGCGGCTGACGGCATTGTCGTGCTCGTCCTTGCCGACAGGAACGTCGTCCAAGGGCACGTTCGGAATGCGCGAGAGAGCGTCGTTGAGCTCGGCGGAAAGCAGACGCTCCTCCTCCTCGGCTGCTGGCAGCGTCACCTTGATTTCTGCAACCTCGGCCTTCAGCTTCTCGGCAAGCTCGGTATTCTTCTGCGCCATGGCTGCGCCGATCTCCTTCGAGGCGGCGTTGCGGCGGGACAGCAAATCCTGCGCCTTCTGCACGGCGGAGCGGCGCTTTTCATCGAGGGCGACCAGAGTTTGGGCCAGAGGCTCCGCGCCGCGCTTGGCAAGGGCGGCATCGAGCGCTTCGGGATTCTCACGGATCCATTTGATATCGAGCATCGTCGTTCCAACTCGTTGCAACAGAAGTGACCGGTCGGAGAAACCGACCGGACAGGAAACGGCAGACCTCGGGAAAATGTCGGAAACCGGTCAGACGTTGTCCGTCTTGGCGACGTCGGAGGAACCAGAAGCCTCTTCAAGTGCCTGTCGGGAACGCTGACGCTCCACGAGTCGTGCCGCGTAGATGGAAATCTCGTAGAGAAGGATCGTCGGCAGCGCAAGGCCGATCTGGGACATCGGATCCGGCGGCGTCAGCACGGCGGCGACCACGAAGGCGAGAACGATGGCAAACTTACGCTTTTCGGCGAGCCATTGCGACGTCAGCAGACCGACGCGGGCAAGCAGCGTCGTGATGACAGGCAGCTGAAAGACAAGGCCGAAGGAGAAGACCAGCGTCATGATAAGGCTCAGATATTCCGAGACCTTCGGCATCAGCGAGATCGCCACCTCGTCATGACCCGGCGCCTGCTGCATCGACAGGAAGAACCACATGACCATCGGCGTGAAGAAGAAATAGACGAGCGCGGCACCCATCAGGAACAGGACCGGCGACGCGATCAGGAACGGCAGGAAGGCCTGGCGCTCGTTCTTGTAGAGGCCGGGGGCTACGAACTTATAGACCTGGGCGGCAATGATGGGGAAAGCGACCACCAGGCCTCCGAACATCGCCACCTTGACCTGGGTAAAGAAGAACTCCTGGGGCGCGGTATAAATCAGCTGGGCCTTCTCGACGTCGAGATGCGCCCATTCCACGGCCGTCTTGTAGGGGATGACCAGATAGTTGAAGAGATGCTTGGCAAAAAAGAAGCATACAATGAAGGCGATGAAGAACGCCCCGATCGACCAGATCAGCCGCGTGCGCAGCTCCATCAGGTGCTCGATCAGCGGCTGCGGCTTGTCTTCGATATCACCGCTCATGCCTCGTCCTTCTTCTTCGTATGGGTCGGCTTCTTCGGTGTTGCAGGCTTCCTGACTGCCGCGGCGCGCTTCGGCTTTTCCACGGGCACGGCAACGGCTGCGGCGGCATCGACCTTGTCGGCAGCCTTGACGCGTGGCCTGCGCACGGCCTTCGGCTTCTCGGCGACCGTATCGGCCTGGGCAATCGCTACTGCGACCGGCTCAGGCTGCGCAGGCGCCGGCACCAGAGGCGGCGTTTCCGGCAGGCTCATGGACGGCGTCGGGGCCGAGACGGCAGCCGGCGGCACTTCGGTCTTGTTTTCGGCAGTAGCGGTCGCCTTCTGCAAGTCGGCCTTGATCTCGTTGCCCATCTGGCGAAGCGGGTTCATCGCCTCGCGCAGGCTATTGACCGGGTTGAGCTTATGGGCGTCGCTGATCGTCTGGCGGACATCGTCAAGCTCGGCTTCGCGCAACGCTTCGTCGAACTGCGCCCGAAATTCACCCGCAACCTTGCGGGCGCGCTGCGTCATCTTGCCGAAAGCGCGCAGCATCGGCGGCAAATCCTTGGGACCGACAACGACGATCAGCACGACCGCGATGACCAAAAGCTCGGTCCAGCCAATATCGAACATGCAAGGCTCCTGGACGGGAAGCGCGGGGGCTGCGCTTTTTCCCGGACTTGTTTACTTCGTTTCGTCGGCCTTGTGATCGACGGTCTTCGCCGTTTCCGGCGCGTCTTCGTCCGTCATGCCCTTCTTGAAGCTTTTGATGCCCTTGGCGACATCGCCCATCAGTTCCGGAATCTTGCCGCGACCGAACAACAACAGCACGACGACCAGAACGATCAGCCAGTGGTAGATGCCAAAAGAACCCATTTACGCTTACTCCCTGTTGTGATGTTCCCTGATGTAAGAATTTCCCACACCGTTTCCAACATCAAGCCCTTTGAACTGCGCTTAATGTCACGGTATCGCCCTTTGTGACAAGCCACAGACCCGCCGAAAAATGGTGGGCACTATTGTTTTCATCATGCGTGGCAAAAGCAAGAGGAAGTCCTTCAATCTTCGGAGGTAGAACGTGGAGCGAGCAACCCAAGTTCTTCGAGATCCATCTGCGTGATCGGATCTTCGTCCTCGGTCAATTCGTCGTTCATCGATGGCGAGGGAATATTGAAATTCGCCGGGATACGGCCCGATAGCAGACCCGCTCCCTTCAACTCTTCGAGACCCGGCAGATCGCGCAATTCCTCGAGGCCAAAATGGTCGAGAAAATCGCGGGTCGTGCCCAATGTCACCGGCCGGCCAGGTGTGCGCCGGCGGCCGCGAAACCGCACCCAACCGGCTTCCATCAGCACGTCGAGCGTGCCGCGCGAGGTCTGAACGCCACGAATATCCTCGATCTCGGCGCGCGTCACCGGCTGGTGATAGGCGATGATCGCCAGCACTTCCAAGGCGGCGCGCGAAAGCTTTTTCACTTCATTGTCGTCGCGGCGGATGACGAAGGACAGATCGGCGGCAGTGCGGAAGGCCCAGGCACCTTCGACCTGCACGAGATTAACCCCGCGCGGCGCATATTGCTCCTTCAGGCGCAGCATGATCGCATGCACATTAGCGTTTCTGGGAAGCCGCTCGGCGATAAAACCTTCGGAAACGGGCTGTGAGGACGCGAAGACCAGCGCCTCGGCGATGCGCTCGGCCTCGATCTCGGCCTGCAGGTCGCGGCCCTCCTCCCCAAAATCCTCGTCGTCCGTCAGATCGATCAAACCGGCCGCTCCTGTTCCACCACCTGCAGCGTCGCATGTTTCGGACCGCGGCGCATGTAGATCGGCTGAAAGGCGCCGTCCTGACGGATTTCGAGCTTGCCCTCGCGCACCAGTTCCAGCGAAGCGGCGAAGGCGCTGGCGATCGCCGTCACGCGTTCCTCGGGCGCTGCGAGATATCGCAGCAGATAATGCTCCATCGCCGTCCAGTCGCCGACCTCGCCGATCATCTGGGTCAGCAGTTCGCGGGCATCGGTCAGCGACCAGACATTACGCCTCTCGATCGTCACCTGGGTGATGGCATGGCGCTGGCGTAGCGCCGCATAGGCGGTCAGGAGATCGTAGAGGCTTGCCGCATAAGCAGATTGCTGCCGGTCGGGAATGTGCTCGGGCGCACCGCGGGCGAAGATATCGCGGCCGAGGCGGTTGCGGTTGACGAGGCCCTCCGCCGCTTGCCGCATGGCCTCGAGGCGCTTTAGGCGGAAGGCGAGCGTTGCCGCCATCTCCTCGCCCGAAGGGCCGTCATCCTTGACTTGCTGGGGTATGAGCAGCCGCGACTTGAGATAGGCAAGCCAGGCCGCCATGACGAGATAATCGGCGGCAAGCTCGATGCGGATGCGCCGGGCGCTTTCGACGAACTGCAAATATTGTTCGGCGAGCGCCAAGACCGATATGCGCGACAGGTCAACCTTCTGGTTGCGGGCGAGATAGAGCAGCAGGTCGAGCGGGCCTTCGAATCCGGCCACGTCGATCACCAGCGCCGGTTCGTGGCTGGCGCGCTCAGCGCCGTTCTCCTGCCACAGCTTGTCCATCGGCGTTGCCGCCTGCGGACGTTCCGCGCCCTTGACCGTGCTCACCACCCTGCTCTCCTACGATCACACCGACACAAACATTGCCTCGAATTCCGCCCTCAATTCCGCCTCATCGGCAATATCCGGAGCGGCAAAGCCTGCTTCTACCGCTTTTGCTCGGGCAAGCGAAAGACCAGCGAGCGGCGGAACATTTGCCACGACATCGACCATCTCATCCATATGGCCGTTGCAATGCAGCACGATATCGCATCCTCCTGCAATGATATTCGCCGCCCGTTCACCGATCGTGCCGGAAAGCGCGTTCATCGAACTGTCGTCGGAAAGCAGCAGACCGCCAAAACCGATGTGCTCGCGGATAATGCCGTCGATTACCTTGCGCGAGGTCGTCGCCGGATTGTCAGGGTCGATCGATGTGAAGACGAGATGGCAGGTCATCGCCATCAGTTCGTCCTTCATCGAAACGAAGGGTGGGAAATCATGGGCCTCCAACTCCTCGCGCGAGACGGTGACGACAGGCAACTCCAGATGTGAATCGGCAAAGCCGCGACCGTGGCCGGGCATATGCTTCATCACGGGCAGCAGACCGCCGGCCTTCAGCCCCTCGCCAGCCGCCCGTCCCATTGCGATAACCGTCTGTGGATCGCCGCCATAGGCGCGGTCGCCGATGACGTTGCTGCTGCCTTCGACCGGCACGTCGAGAACCGGCAGGCAATCCACATTGATGCCAAGGTTCGACAGGTCGAAGGCATGCAGGCGCGACATCACCCAAGCGGCGCGCAGCCCGAGCTCCGGGTCGCGGCGATAGAGATCGCCCAGCGCCTGGCCTGAGGGATAACGCGGCAAAACCGGCGGACGGATACGCTGAACGCGACCACCCTCCTGGTCGATCAGAACCGGTGCGTGCCAGCCGACGCTGTCGCGCAGCTCGGCAACGAGATCAGTGATCTGCGCTGCTTCGGAGATATTGCGCCCGAAGAGAATGAAGCCCCAGGGCCGTTCGTCCCGGTAAAAGGCCTTTTCTTCGGATGTGAGGGCAAGGCCGCTGCAGCCAAGGATCATCGCTTTTGATTCGGTCATGGAGGAATCATAGACGGCGGCGGGCCAAATGCGAGCAAACGCGGGCGCGATGCACAAAAAAGAGCGGCGGGCCGATCCGGCTCGCCGCTCTCATAATTCAAATGGCTCAATGTTACTTGGAAATCAGGCAGCTTCCCCCGGCGGCGCGATACTTTTCGCAAAGCGCTGCGGCTTCATCTTTGGAGCCGACCGGGATGCGGACACGGTAGAAAGTGCCCTTACCGGCGATATCTGCCCTGCGGATTTCATGGGCGCGGCCACCAAGCACGCCGGCGAATTTCTTCGACAGGTTTGCATAAGATTTATTGGCCTCATCCTCCGACGGCAGCGAAGCTATCTGGAGGCCGTAGCCGCCTGCAGATGCGGCTTGCTGCGGCTGGGCGGCGGCCGGCGTTGCGGCGGCGACCTGCGTCGGCTTCGGCTGCTGCGCGGGCGTGCGGACGTTACCTTTATCGGTAACCGTGCCGACGACGTTGACGGGCTGCTCGGCCGGGCGGGCGATCGGAACCGGGGCCGTATCGGCGATCGTTGCCGTCTTGACCGGCCGTACCGGCGCATCGACCGGTGCGGGATTTGCCGCCTGCTCATCGGCACTTGCGGCAGGCGACGGCTGCGCCGGCGCAGCTTGAACTGGTGCTGCAGAACGCGCATCGGCGGAAGCAATCTCGGCGCTTGCCGGGAAGCTTGCAGCCGTTCCGGCGACCGGCGGCGCGATCGGGGCCGACGGCGCAGACGGGGCGGACTGCGCCGTCACTGGCGTCTGGGCAGACGGCATCGGTTGAGCAGGCGGCGTCGGCTGGTCGACCGGCGCGGACTCCTCACGGGCGACCAGGGTGCCGTCAGGCTTGACGATCATCGTGCGGACCTTGCGCGGCGAAACAGATGGCGCCTTGTCAGCGTCGCTTGCGGAATTGTCGTCCGCGATCGCGTGGTTCGGCAGCAGACGCGGATCCTCCGTTTCGCCAACCGCGGTCGGCGTGACACGATCGTCAGCGCCGGCGTTCTCGTCATCCTCCGGCAATGCCTCCGGCGTCAAGGTGCGCTGGACGACATCGACCGGCGCCTCGTCCGAGGAGACGAGCGCCTTCTGCTTGGGCTCCTCGGCAGAACCCGCAACGCGGTCGTAGACGGCCTTATCCTGGTTCGGAACCGTCTTACCACCGGGATTTTCCGGAACGACCTTGACCGGCTCCTTGTCCGCGGTGATCACACGCGGCTCGCCGGATGCGACAATACCAAGCCCTACGCCGTTCGAGACGGAAGAATAAACGCCATAACCGACCCCAGCGAAGACCACCAATACCACGGCCCCGGCCAGCAGCCGGCGCATCGACCGGGCGCGGCTGAAATCAGCAGCCTGGCTTGCCGACTCGATGTGGACCTCGGAGGTTTCCCGGCGCTCGACCGGCTCGCGCACGCTGCGGCGGAAATCCTCCTCCAGCGCTCGTTCGAAATCATCGAGACCGTCGGCTATCGTCGGCTTGACCGGCGTTGCCGCAGCAGCAGCCATATTACGGGCGGACGCCGCCGTATCCCGCGGCTTGGCCGGCTCGAAGAAGCTCGCGATCTCCGCATCGAGATCGAAATCGAAATCCGCAGTTTTCGCGACCGGAGCGGGCTGCTCGACCGGCGGCAGCGCCGGCACATGCATGTCCTCCACCGTCTCGGGACGATCCTCCGGATCGGAGATCATCGCCGGATCGAAGGGCAGATCTTCGGTCGATTCAGCGGCGGACGCCTCTGCAGCGGGTGCCCAGTTGAAAGCCGGAGCCGGATCTGGGGCCGGCTGCTCGGAAACCAGGGCCGGCGCCGGCTGCGCCGGGACAGCGGCCTGCGGGTACTCACGCGTTGCCTGCTGGGGCGCGGCGGGCGCCGGCTGCGCCTTTGGCTGCGGCGCAGGCTCGGCTGCTTCGGAAAAATCAAGATCGGCAAGTTCCAGCTCGATACCGGCGAGGTCCAGTTCGAAATCGTGGCCCGCGAAGGGATCATCGGCTTCCGGCGCTGGCTGCGGCGCCCGTGAATAGGCCGTTGCGACAGGCTGGGGCGGCATGACGGCGGCAGGCTGCGGCGCGACCGGCCTTGCGGCTTCGGCAGCATGGGCAGGCGCCATTTCGATCGGAGCGGACAGGACCAGTGCCGGAGCGATCTCCTCTGACTGAACCGGTGCGGCAGTGATCGGGGCGACTTCGACGGGAGCGGGCTCCGGCGCAGCCGGCGCCAGATTGGCGCGCTGCAATACCGGGCGGGGGACGGGATAGCGCGAGACGTCGGCCAGCAGGTCGTCAACATCGAAGGTGCCGGCGGTATGCGGAACTTCAGGTCCGACCTCGGTCAGCGCGGCATCGGCCTGGATCTCGCCCTCGACGGCGGCCGCGAGATCGAAACCGGCGTCGGAGCCGATCCCTTCCAGATCATCCTCGACTTCAATGAATTCCCGGGCTTCAGCAGTTTCTTGCGGTGCAATTGCCTCGTCGTGGCGATCGAGCTCGGCGGGAAAGCCGAACGACGGCGCTGCGGACTCGAACTCCTCGGGAGGTTCGACCGCCGCAACGGGCGCCGGCTGCTCGATAACGGGCTCCGGCTCGGCGGAGGCGAGATCAGCAACCGCTGCTTCAGCCGCCGGTTCAGCGACTGCTTCAGCTGCGGGCGCAGCGACTACTTCGGCGACCGGTTCGACCACTGCCACCGGCTCCTCACGTTTCGGGGCGTGGAAATTGGCGAGCGGCAGCCTGATGCTGGCGGCCGACCATTGCGGGGCTTTGGCGGGCTGCGACAGTGAAGAGACCGGCGCCGCACCGATCGACAGCTCAAGTTCCTCGATCAGATCGCGGGCGCCGCCGAAAGCGGCTTGGGTCGGCACCTCGGAAACAGGTTCGATGGACAGCTGGTGGGGACCGGCCGCTCGGTCGGTGGCGGCTACGTCCCAGTTCCTAGCCGGAGGTTGCGCAGCTTCTTCCGCGGCGACGGGACCAACGGAGACGGGCTCCGGAACATCCGCGTTTACGGGAGAAGCATCGAGAACGGGCTCGACATAGTCTTCGGAAGCGAAGCCGTCGGAGATCGGCTCGGCCGGCCGATCGAGCTCGGCCAGCGGACGCGGTGAATCGTAGCGATCGAACTCCCGCCCGAGCTCGTCTTCCAGATCGAAGGCGGGTTCGCGCCGGGCGGCGTCGCTTATGGTATTCGCTGCGACACGCGGCTCGAAACCGACGATCCGGGCAAGTTCGGCCAACGGATCGTCGTCGGCAAACAGATCTTCTTTTCCGCGCGTATCATACGCAAGTTGTTTCTCAGCCATGCCTATCCCACTCGCAAACGCCAACGCTCAAATGCCAGCGCATTGTGGGTAAATGGTGACGTTATCGCATTTCGTCAGGTGCGGCAGTGCCTGTAATGGCAAGTCCCGACTTCAAAACCGACGCGACGGCGTACACCAGCCCAAGTCTGGCAATACTTGATTCTCGGTTTTTATCATTAACAAATCGTAATTCCGGCTGATCTTTACCTTTGTTCCAGTGTGCGTGGAAGGAACTGGCGAGGTCATAGAGGTAAAAAGCGATGCGATGCGGCTCCTGCGCCTGGGCCGCCGCCTCGACCACACGCGGGAATTCGGCAAGCTTGGCGACGAGCTGTAATTCGGCCGGATCTTCAATGCCAGCAACGGCTTTCGCAAGATCCTCTGGCGAAACATCGAGGCCGGGAAAAGCCTCCCTCGCCTGCCGGAAGACCGACATGCAGCGGGCATGCGCATATTGAACGTAGAAGACGGGATTATCCTTCGACTGTTCCGTCACTTTGGCGAAATCGAAGTCGAGCGGTTCGGAATTCTTGCGATAGAGCATCATGAACCGGACCGAATCACGGCCGACTTCCTCGACGACATCCCGCAGCGTGACGAAATCGCCGGAGCGTTTCGACATCTTCACCGGCTCACCGTTGCGATAGAGTTTGACGAGTTGGCAGAGCAGCACCGTCAGCTTCGCCTTACCCTCCGAAACGGCTCGTGCAACCGCTTCCAGGCGCTTGACATAGCCGCCATGGTCGGCGCCAAGCACATAGATCATCTCGTCGAAACCACGATCGAACTTGTTCTTGAAGTAGGCGACATCGGCGGCGAAATAGGTGTAGGAGCCGTCCGACTTGATCAGCGGCCGGTCCATGTCGTCGCCTACCTCGGTCGAGCGGAACAGTGTCTGCTCGCGATCTTCCCAGTCTTCAGGAAGCTGGCCCTTCGGCGGCGGCAGCGTGCCCTTGTAGACATACCCCTTGAAGGTCAGGTCGTTGATCGCCGTGCGGATCGCCGCTGCGCCATTGGCATGCAAGGCGCGCTCGCAGAAGAAGATATCGTGATGGACGTTCAGCGCCGCCAGATCTTCGCGGATCATGACCATCATCGCGTCGATGGTGCGATCCTTGACGATCGGCATCCATTCCTCTTCCGGCATATTGTGCAGCCGGACACCGTAATCGGCGGCAAGCGACTGGCCGACGGGCACGAGATAGTCGCCCGGATAGAGACCCGACGGGATTTCGCCGATCCGTTCACCCAGCGCTTCGCGATAACGCAGGAAGACCGACCGGGCGAGCACGTCGATCTGCGAACCGGCGTCGTTGATGTAAAATTCCTTCTCGACGCCGTAACCGGCAAAGGCGAGCAGGTTGGCGAGCGCATCGCCGACGACGGCGCCGCGGCAATGGCCGACATGCATCGGGCCGGTCGGATTGGCCGAGACATATTCGACGTTGACCTTGCGACCTTGGCCTAGGGTCGAGCGGCCGTAGTCGGTGCCGGCGCCGATGACGGAAGCCAGCAGCCGCTGCCAATAGCCCACGGCGAGACGGATGTTGATGAAACCGGGACCGGCCACCGAAACATCGGCGACGTCGGCGTCCTCCTTAAGCTTGGCGATGAGGACACCCGCAAGGGCGCGAGGACTGGTGCCGAGCGGCTTTGCCAGCACCATCGCGGCATTGGTCGCAACGTCGCCATGACTCACATCGCGCGGCGGTTCGACCGTGATGCGGCCGAAATCGAGCTCAGATCGCTTTTCCCTGACCAGATCGATCTGTTCAAGGGCGGTTTTGATCCTGGCTTCGAAGTCGGTAAAAAGGTTCATCGCACTCTTCCATGCATAGGCTGTGCCAAAGGGGCAAATCGGCCTTCGGCGGGCGACCGCTGCCTATCGCAAATCCGGAGTGTGGTCAAACAATCGCCTGTGGGCACTGATCGCATAGGTGTCGGTCATGCCGGCGAGGTAATCGCCGACATGGCGAGCCTTGGGCGCGTCGGCGAGCCCGGCGATATGATCGACCCAGTAATGGCTCTGCATCTCCTTGGGACTGGCCATGTAGGCGGCAAAGAGCTCCGTGACGATCTGGGCAGCACCGGCGCGGATGCGCATAATATCGGGATTGCGGTAGATGCGCTTGAAGAGCATTGCCTTGATCTGCCTGTCGGTTTCGGCCATCCCTTCGGAAAAGGTGGCGATAACCCGGTCGGCGCCGCGAATGTCGGCTGCGCTCTCGGGACGAAGGAGTGAAAGGCGCTCCTGCGCAACGCCGATGACGTCCTCGACCATGCGGGTGATCTGGCGGCGCATGATCTCGTGGGTGAAACGGCTCGGTTCCAGATGCGGATAGCGCCCCCTCACCTCGGCCATCAATCCCGCAAGAAAGGGGATTTCCTCCAGCATGTCGAAACTCAGATAGCCGGATCGCAGGCCGTCGTCGATATCGTGTGTGTTGTAGGCGATGTCGTCGGCAATTGCCGCGACCTGGGCTTCCAGGCTGGCATAGGTTGCGAGTTCGAGATCGTGCAGTTCGCAATAATCGAGGATCGGCTGCGGAACCGGACCGCGCGTGCCGGCCCCTTCCGGTGTCAGCAGCGGACCATTGTGTTTGACCAGGCCTTCGAGGCTTTCCCATGTCAGATTGATGCCGTCGAATTCGGCATATCGCCTCTCGAGCTTGGTCACGATGCGCAGCGATTGGGCATTGTGGTCGAAGCCGCCATAGGGCAGCAGCACCTCGTGCAGCGCGTCCTCGCCGGTATGGCCGAACGGAGTGTGGCCGAAATCGTGCACCAGCGCCACGCCCTCGGCCAAATCCTCGTCAAGTTTCAGGGCGCGGGCAAGCGCGCGGGCAATCTGCGCCACCTCGATCGTATGCGTCAGCCGGGTGCGGTAGTGATCGCCGTCCTGGGCGATGAAGACCTGGGTCTTGTGCTTCAGCCGGCGGAAGGCAGTTGTATGAACAATGCGGTCGCGGTCGCGTTGGAAATCGGAGCGAGTCGGACTGCTGTCTTCCGGATAGAGACGCCCACGCGTCGTCCACGGGTCGGCCGCATAGACCGCCCTCTCGCTGCCGCCGAAACCTAAAGCCCGCCTGTCAATCGTCATTCTTCACCGTCATTCTGCCTGTTGCCGCATCTGCCCATTGACGCCGCTTTGCCCTCTTCATACCTATAGCCCGACGAAACGGCAAAGCGGCATTCGCCGACCGCTTCGGCGCATCATGGCCTTTTTGCGAAGATCATGGTAAGTTCCTTTGATATCAGGCATTTGAACATTCGAGTGCCAAAACCCATTCTCTCCGGATCTTGACCCCGGCAGGAGGAAATATGACGGATACGAGTGTAACTCTTTCGGATGCCGCGGCAAAGCGTATCGCCGCGATCGTCAGTGCTGAGGCCGGCAAGAGCGCGCTACGCGTTTCCGTCGAAGGCGGCGGCTGTTCGGGCTTTTCCTACAAGTTCGATCTTGCCGACAGCGCTGGGGATGACGACATCGTCATCGAAAAGAACGACGCGAAGGTGCTGATCGACAGCCTGTCGCTCGTCTATATGGCAGGGTCCGAGATCGACTTCGTCGACAATCTGCTTGGCCAATCCTTCCAGATCAAGAACCCGAATGCGGTGGCAAGCTGCGGCTGCGGCACCAGCTTCTCGATCTGAATATCCGAACGCAGAACGTTGTCCCCAACGACCGGCGGAAGAATTCCTTCCAGCCGGTTTATCGGCTTGTCCAGCGGCGAAAGACCGCGATAAAAGGAGCGCACTGAAGCGCGTCGCGATCTTTCAGATTCGCTCGGCCCACGCTTTAGCTCTTTGGTTTTCCGCATGTCGTCAATCGCAAAACCGCCGCACGTTTTTGCGTGATATGCCCTAGCGAACGGGACAGAGCATGAAGATCGCGACCTGGAACATCAACGGCGTCAAGGCGCGCATCGACAATCTCACACAATGGCTCAAGGATTCCGATCCCGATATCGTCTGCCTGCAGGAGATCAAGACGGTCGACGAAGGCTTTCCCCGGCTGGAGATCGAAGCGCTCGGCTACCATGTCGAGACGCACGGCCAGAAGGGATTCAACGGTGTCGCGATCCTCTCCAAGACTTCACCTTTTGAAGTCAACCGCGGCCTGCCCGGCGACCCGCTAGACGAACAGGCGCGTTTCCTGGAAGCGGTGTTCACGCTGCCCGACAGCCGCATCCTGCGCGTCTGCTGCATCTATCTCCCGAACGGCAATCCCGTCGACACAGAGAAGTACCCCTACAAGCTCGCCTGGATGGAGCGTCTGAGGAGCTTTGCGGCCGAACGGCTGGCCTATGAAGAGATGCTGGTGCTTGCCGGCGATTACAACGTCATCCCCGAACCGCACGACTGCTTCGACCCCAAGGTCTGGGAAAGCGATGCGCTGTTTCTGCCGCAGACGCGGCAGGCCTTCCGCAGGCTCGAAAATCTCGGCTTAATCGATGCAGTGCGCGCGACGACGGACGCGACGCGTCTCTATTCCTTCTGGGATTATCAGGCGGGTGCATGGCCGAAGAACAACGGCATCCGCATCGACCACCTGCTGCTGTCACCGGAAGCAGCCGACCGGATGACGTCGGCAGCTATCGAAAAACATGTGCGTGCCTGGGAAAAGCCGTCCGACCATGTACCGGTGATCGCCTATTTCGATTTCGCGGCCTGACATTCCGAGCCCATGGCAGCGCGTCAACTCAGGGCGCGATGGAGACGCGCGGGTTGAATGCCGCGTGGCGCTGATCGGAAAGCGTCAGTCGGAACCGCTCGCGATGGCGTGCGACAGCGAAACTGCCGTGCGACGGTCGGCCTCATTGGCAACCGAGAAGGCCTGCTCCTGCAGCGCTTCCATCCAGCTGCAATCCTTCGGCTTGCAGCGATCGAGAGCGGCGGTCATCAGCGCGAGACCGCGAGCCGTCTGGCCTTCGTCGAAAAGGATGTTTCCGAAAACGGCCATGGCGCCGGGATGGCCACTCTTGCGGGCCTGGTTCAACCACTTTTTCGCCTGCTGCGGGCTGGAACTACCGCCCTCGCCGGCCAGCATCATCTGCGCCAGCTGGAACTGTGCTTCGGGAACGCCAAAGGTGGAGGCCACCTGGAAATAAAGCTGGCGCGCCTGAGTGAGATCGATCTTGACAGGGCTGCCGGCAATACCGTGCTTGTAGTAATTGGCGAGCGAGAGAAGAGCGTTGACGAAGAAGCCTGTGTCTTCCGAGCCGGGTTCGACACCCTGCTGGGCGATCTCACTATAGATCTTGAAGGCTTCGAAATCGTCCTGGGTGACGCCGTCACCATCGGCATACATGTTGGCGAGCGCCCAGCGCGAACCGGTATGACCCTTTTCGGCGGCGTATTTGTAGGCTTCTACCGCCTCCTCCTTCTGTCCGTTTTTATAGGCCTTGAAGCCGAACTTGAACAGATCGAAAGGACCGGACTCCTTGCTGACGTCGCTCTTGATGTCGAAAGCATGAACCGGACCGGACAGCGATATTGCCACCCACATGCTCACCAGCATGAATTTGAACAGTTTGAACTCGGACGTTACCATTTCAACCGATTTCTTTCGTTCATCGCGCGCAGTCGGCGCTGACGCCGGGCATACCGCGGATTGTATTCTTTCGAGGCGAGCGATCCCGCGGCGGGCTCCATGGCCCCTTTGCCCGCGTCGCATCCAGCCCATAGGCCTTTTCTCAAAGGCCGAATTTTCAGCACATCATTCACGACCACCCGGCTCCCGGCATGGCCCGACTGCAATCTTCCTGGCGCTCTTTCGGCGGGCGCGGCATCCGCCTTCCCGCCTTTATCGCATTCGTAAATAGCAAATGTGACCAAACCGGTATCGACATCTGCCGCGAAGCCCGCCTGCCTGTGCGAACGGGCAGACAACGACGATGATGGATGGATCGACGGCGTGATCTTGAGGTCGAACTTGTGGCCGGAACAGCCTTGGCCGGAAAGAAAAACGGCCGCAATCATGCGGCTGTCGCCACTTGCGCTGTACGATCTGCTGTTACCGGAAAAAAATCGACTCATGCTACTGATTACACGCACCGTAAGTCTGCCATCACCTCGCCCGCAAATACCGCTGCGCTCTCTTTGTGGCGGGAAATGGACAAATTCACCCCTTCGCCACCATACGCCATTCGTCGTAAAAAACTGTTGCTGAATCGTCACAAAACGAGACCAGAAAATAAAATGATTAATGGGCGCACACAAAGAAGAGCCCGGCAGTGCCGGGCTCCTCAATTCTTCAGAACGTCGAATTAGAACTTGATCTTTATGCTTGTCGACAGTGCAGCGACCAGATCATCGTCAAAGGAATAGGAGACATCATCTCCATATGTGACGCCATTCCGGGTCACAGCACCAGACGAACCGCTCGTCAACACGCCCACGGCCCCTGCAAAGCGCCATTCGATATGCTCTGTGGGCGTATAGGCCGCGCCGAGACCGAGCGTCCAGCTGTCTGTCTGCGCGCCATAGCCTTGGCTTGTGCCGCGGTCCCATGTCAGGCTGACTGCACCGGCCCATTGTTCATTGAACTTGTGGCCAACACCGCCGGAGATCGTCCAACCATCACGATAAAGAAGGTCGAGCGAGGTTAGACCACCCGCGGGGCAAGGCAGGCCGTTGGTCGGGCAGAATGCTACCGACTGCAGGACGCTCCAATTCGTCCATTTAACCGATCCGAATGCAAGCCAATCCGGAGCGATACCGCTTTGCAGCTTCAACTCCAGCGAATCCGGCGCTTCGGCGGAACCGGAAACAGGCGTGACTAAGCCGCCGTATAACGGCACCACCGGAACCTGACGGAGATCGACGGTCCCGGACAGGTCATCGTACTTGACGCGACTGTTATAGACCAGGCTCGCACGCATCGCATATTCCGGGATCTCATAAGCGATGCCGGCGCGCCAGCCCCAACCGCTGTCGTCGATATCCAGACGACCGACGCCGGTTCCAGTCCCAAGCAGAAGCGGAAGCGTTGAAACCAGACGTTCCTTGAAGCCTTCGACTTCCTGATAGAAAGCGCCGCCAATGAAGCGAAGCTGCCCAGGGCCGACGTCAAAACGATAGGAGCAGGTGCCGCCATAGTTGCGGGTCTTGATCTCCGTCTCAATGTTATTGTTGGCGCCGGCCCAGTTCAGACCGGGGTTGGTATGCCCACCAAAGGGCTCCGAATAGTCGACGAGGCAGTCGATCGTATCGGCGAAACCGGCCTTAAAACCAATATAGGGGATGGTGTAATTTGAGGTATCGTCAGCCGTGTCTGGACGGCTGTTCAGATTGCCGCCCCCTGTAAGTATCGACGTATTCGTGTCTCGGACGTCCTTCAGCTTACGCTGCGGCGTGACGTAAGTCACGCCCGACTGAAATGAGAAAGGCGACGTATCGAACAGCTGGTCGATGTTATAGCCGCCGCGCTCCAGGCCACCGGCGAAAGACGGCGAGGCGAGCGACGAAAGAAGAACGAGCGACGTTACGCCCTTGGAAAACATACGCGATGCCATTGTGTCTCCCCCACTCCAGCAATTGATGTACGCCACTTTAGTAAGCGTTCGCTCGACATGGCAACGCGCCCCACGGCGTCGCTCCCAGGCATTGCAGCGGCTAACTTACGTAAAGAAATTGACGGACACGTCAAAAAATCCGGTTAATAGAATATTATTCTAGAGTTACCAATTTTGAGTTTGGCGTTTGGGTTTTCATTCCAAACATTGCAAATGCTGTATCAATCCAACAACAGTGACAGTTTTCACCAAATGGATAACCGCAGAGCCAAAATCCACGGGCTCAGCCCCTGAAATCAGCAGCGTTCAAGACCGAATCAGAAGCGCCCCCAAAAACCAAAAGACGCGCCCGATTGGGGCGCGTCCTTGATATAAATTACCAAAATCGGCGATAAAACTTATCCGGCTTCGCTCACCCTCAAAAGGGCGGTTTTCAAGCTGGCGATCTGCCCCTTCAACTCATCGAGACGCTCGCGCTCGGCCTCGACCACCTCGGGGTTGGCATTGGCGACGAACTTCTCGTTGGAAAGCTTGCCATTGATGCGGGCGATTTCGCCATCCATCTTGGCAATCGACTTTTCCAGACGGGCCTTTTCGGCGGAAAGATCGATCAGATTGCCGAGCGGCAGGCAGACGGTGGCTTCGGCGACGACGATCTGGGCCGCGCCCTTCGGCGCATCGTCGGAGAGCGATATCGCTTCCACGCGGGCAAGCCGTTTGATGGCGGCGTCGTGGCGGAACAGCCTTTCGCGCGTGAGATTGTTGGCCTTGACGACGACCAGCGGGGCGGTCGCCGACGGCGGCACGTTCATTTCGGCGCGCACGGAGCGGATGCCGGAAACGAGGTCGATCAGCCAATTGATCTCGTCGGCGGCTGCGTCATCGGCGTAGGACGGCGCCGGCCATTCGGCATGGCAGACCAGCGTGTCGCGTTCCTTGCCTTCGCCTGCGGTATGCGCCCAAAGCTCTTCGGTCATGAAGGGCATGAAGGGATGCAAGAGCTTATAGATCTCTTCGAGAATATAGGCGCTGCAGGCCTGGGCTTCGGCCTTGGCGCCTTCGTCATCGCCATTGAAGACCGGCTTCAGAAGCTCGAGATACCAGTCGCAGACTTCGTTCCAGACGAAACGGTAGAGCGCGCCGGCGGCATCGTTGAAGCGGAAGGCTTCAAGCGCTTCCGTTACGTCACGTTCCGTACGGGCAAGTTCCGTCAGGATCCAGCGGTTGATGGTGAGCTCGGCGGCCTCCGGCACGAAGTGCGGATCGCTCTTTGCACCGTTCATCTCGGCAAAACGCGTGGCGTTCCAGAGCTTGGTGCCGAAATTGCGATAGCCGGCGATGCGGGCCGGATCGAGCTTCACGTCACGGCCCTGTGCGGCCATGATCGCCAGGGTGAAGCGCAGCGCGTCGGCGCCGTATTCGTCGATCAGTTCCAGCGGGTCGATGACGTTGCCCTTCGACTTCGACATCTTCTGCCCGTTCTTATCGCGCACCAGTGCGTGGATATAGATCGTATGGAAGGGTTCGACTGGATCGCCATTCTCGTCCTTCATGAAATGCAGGCCCATCTGCATCATGCGAACGACCCAGAACGGGATGATATCGAAACCGGTGACGAGGACATTCGTCGGGTAGTAACGCGCAAGTTCCGGCGTCTCGTCGGGCCAGCCGAGCGTCGAGAAAGGCCAGAGCGCGGAAGAGAACCATGTGTCGAGCACGTCCTCGTCCCGCGTCAGGATTTCGCCAGGCTTGAAGTTTTCGAGCAGGTCCTCGACATAGGCCTTCATCGGCCCCTCATGCGAGAGGTAATGCTGGATCGCCGCCTGCAGCGCCTCCTCCTCGGTTTTTTCGACGAAGACTTGGCCGTCGGGACCGTACCAAGCGGGAATCTGATGGCCCCACCAGAGCTGGCGGGAGATACACCACGGTTCGATGTTCTCCAGCCAATTGAAGTAGGTGTTTTCCCAGTTCCTGGGAATAAATCTGGTCCTTCCCTCGCGTACGGACTCCAGGGCAGGCTGCCCCAATGTCTTGTTGTCGACAAACCATTGTTCCGTCAGCCGCGGCTCGATCGGCACGCCGCCACGGTCGCCATGCGGGACCATATGCTTGTGCGGTTCGATCTTGTCGAGAAGGCCGGCCTCTTCGAAGATCTCGACGATGACCTTGCGTGCATAGAAGCGGTCCTGCCCTTCCAGACGGTCCCAGGCGCCATGCAGCGCCGCCGGATTGTCGAGACCTTCAAGGAAATCTTCATTGTCCTTGATGGCAATGGTGCCATCGACGTTCATGACGTTGATCGCCCGTAGCTTCGCGCGCTTGCCGACTTCAAAGTCGTTGAAATCATGGGCAGGCGTGATCTTCACCGCACCTGTGCCGGCCGTCGGATCAGCATAGGAATCGGCGACGATCGGTATCCTGCGGCCGACGATCGGCAGGATCACATGCTTGCCGATGATCGGCTTGTAACGCTCGTCTTCGGGGTTCACGGCAACGCCGGTATCGCCGAGCATCGTCTCCGGCCGCGTCGTGGCGACAACGATATAGTCACGCGTCTCGAACTCAATCGGCTTGCCTTCCTCGTCGAAGGCGATCGGATATTGATAGGTGACGCCGGGCTCGAGCGGATAGCGCAGATGCCAGAGATGACCCTTCACCTCGTGTTGTTCGACCTCCATGTCGGAAATCGCCGTCAGGAGTTTTGGGTCCCAATTGACGAGGCGCTTGTCCTTGTAAATCAGGCCTTCCTTATAGAGCGTGACGAAAACCTCGAGAACGGCTTGCGACAGGCCTTCGTCCATGGTGAAGCGCTCGCGTGACCAGTCGCAGGACGCGCCGAGGCGCTTCAGCTGGTTGAAGATTAGGCCGCCCGATTCCGACTTCCACTCCCAGATCTTGTCGATGAAGGCTTCGCGGCCCATCTCGCGGCGGCCCGGCAGCTGCTGCTCCATCAGCTTGCGCTCGACGACCATCTGGGTGGCGATGCCGGCGTGATCCATGCCCGGCTGCCAGAGCACGTCCTTGCCGCGCATGCGCTCGAAGCGCACCATGATGTCCTGCAGCGTATTGTTCAGCGCGTGCCCCATATGGAGCGAACCGGTGACGTTTGGCGGCGGGATCACGATGGTGAAGGTCTCGGCCCCCGGTTTGGCGTTCGCGCCGGCGCGGAAGGCGTCCGCCTCATCCCATTTCGCGGCGATTTTCGGTTCGACTGCGGCGGAATCATAGGTCTTGTCGAGCATTTTCTGACCAATTTCGAGGTTCGAGGATGGGGGGTTGTAAATAGGATGGCCACGGCCAAGTCAATAAAAAAGCCGCCCCGGAGACCGGAGCGGCTTTTCCAGGAAAAATCAATCCGATCAGCGGCGCGGGCCGCGCGCCACGCGCTCGATTTCCTCGCGCACCAGCCGTTCGACCAGAGTCGGCAGATTATCATCAAGCCATTCACGCAGCATCGGGCGCAGCATGTCCTCGGCAATCTCGTCCAGCGACCGACGCTCGGCACCGTCGATCGCCGCGGCAAGCTCCTCGAAGGAGCGGCTGATCTGCAGACCGGCATCTTCCGAAAGCAGGGCCGGCTGGACCTCCTCGACAACGCTCGGCAGGAAACGCTCGGTCGATGAAGGAGCGGGCTCCAAAGCCGGTGGCGCAGTTTCGGCGGCAGCAGCGGCTTGGTCGGCGACGGCGACCCGCGGTGTTTCGGCAAGCGCCGGCTCAAGCGGCTGCCGGACGGGACCAGAGGAAACGGGTGCTGCGGCAGTGGTAAAAACAGGCTCTGCCGGCTGCGGCTGCGGACTTGCAGCGCGCGGCGGCTCCGGCATGACGGTCGGCTGCGGCTCCGGCTGGCGGAAGCCGCTCGGAATTTCGCGCAAGGCTTGACCGGCCTGCACGGCGCTGCGCTCGGAGGCGGCGCGCACGCGGGCCGCGACATCGGCAAGCGACAGCGCGCGGGCCGGAGCTTCGGTCTCAGGGGCGGTGCCGGCCGAATTGGCGGCGACGAAACGCGGATCGGACGAGCGCATGGCCGGTTCGGGAAACTCGACGCCGGCATAGGTGTCATCCACCGTCAGATGGATTTCGGAGCCGTTGTCGTCGTCGTCAGCACCGTAAACCGGCGGCACGGAAGCTGAAATCGCCTTGCCGGCGCCGGGTTCATTGCTTTCGATGATCTGGCGGATGGAGGCCAGAATT
Organism: Rhizobium sp. NXC14; assembly: GCF_002117485.1. Lineage (NCBI taxonomy): Bacteria > Pseudomonadati > Pseudomonadota > Alphaproteobacteria > Hyphomicrobiales > Rhizobiaceae > Rhizobium > Rhizobium sp. NXC14. The sequence goes on along the minus strand of NZ_CP021030.1, from coordinate 1,927,584 downwards.
TCTTCCATGGACGGTTCACGCGCTACACTTGGCTGAGCCATATCTATCCCCGTTATCCCAACACAACGATCGGACGGTGTGGAGCGTTCATCCGAATCACCACGACCTTAGAATACCCCAGACGCGAAAAAAATCATCGAGAATCAAATGAATGCGGCCATGCACAGTTTTGTTACCCAATGTTTGCCGCCCGCCATCCGGGACGACAACGCCAGGATAAAAATATGTTTGTGAAGGCTTTCCGGCAGAACTGACAGAAACGGGCGCCAATGGCGCCCGTCGCTCGAATTCACCAGGGAGAACGACGTCAGAAAACGAATTCGCGCGCCTTGGCAAAACCCGGCAGTGGCTTGACTGAAGCGTTGAAGAAGACGTTTTCCGAGATGGCGCCGCGCTCGGCGACGAAGACCTTGGCGCGAGCGGCATTGCCATAGCCTTCGACCGTGACCAGACGGCCGCCATCGCGCAACTGCCCGAGAAGAGCGGCCGGAACCTCCTCGACCGCGCCGTTGACGAAGATCAGATCATAGGGAGCGCCGGCGGCATAGCCTTCTTCGAGGGGACCGGTCACGACCTCGATCTTGCCATAGCCGGCAAGGTTTGCCTTCGCTTCGGCAGCCAGCGCCTCGTCGCATTCAAGGGCAATGACCGAGCCGGCGATGATCGACAGCAGCGCCGTTGTATATCCCGTGCCGCACCCGACCTCGAGCACGAAATCGTCTTTGCCGATGGCGGCCAGCTGCAGCAGCTTGGCAAGCGGCGAGGCCTCCATCAGGAAGCGGGCCGGCTTGCCCGGCGCGGCGGGTGATATTTCGACGTCGTTGTCGATATAGGCCAGCAGCTTTGATTTCTCCGGCACGAAAGCCTCGCGCGGCACGGTGAGAAAGGCCGTCAGCACGGAATGCGAGGTAACATCCGTCGTGCGGATTTGGGTGTCGACCATCTTTGCGCGCGCTGCTTCGAAATCCATCATGTCCTCTCGCTCTTGAAAGCGGTTCCTGTCCCTCGTCTCTTAATCTCCGCCACGGATGCTTTCAAGACTTGGCAACGGTCGGCGAAAAGAATCCGCCAGGCGGCTCTTTCTCGCCACAGGAGGCAGGGCGCTGCAACGCAAGCGTGATATGCCCTCCCCCTCATGTTATAATGTGCAGCGGAGTGAATAGGAGGAGCAGGCCAATGTCTGCGATTTTCGAATATTTCACGCTGTTCGATTTTCTTATCGTCGCAGCTCTCGTCGGCATCTTTTGCTGCGGGCTGCTGGACGGTGAGACGACCTGAGGAGATCGAGCGCCGAGGCACACTCCGGCGCAGCTTGCCTGGAGCCCGCGACCATCCGAGGCGGGGACGCGGCTTGGGTGCGCTTGACCGTAAATCAGCGTGCGGCCGAGCGATCACCTCGAAATCAGCGAGGTTCCACAACCCTTTACAGCGCTGAGGAGAAATTGGAGGCCTCGCCCGGAATTGAACCGGGGTACAAGGATTTGCAGTCCTCTGCGTCACCACTCCGCCACGAGGCCTCACCTGTGACCGACATCGAAAAATATCGTGTGGTGGCCGCGATTTAGACCAGCTCTAGAATGAGCGCAAGACCTTTCATTCTGAATGGGATCCTTTTTTCATTCCAGATAGCGTTGGCGGAAAATCCTGCGTGACCCGCTCCACGCTTGGATGATGATAGTGGGTTAACTACATACCAACAAAAGTCCAGCCCTTCGGCATCACCCCAAATAGTTACGATTGCAATGCGAACCGATTTGGTTGATCCCCATTTTCTGGGGAGAAATCATGCACGACGCGACATTCGGCGGGACTGCCAAAGACATCTTTTTTTCACTGCTTGCCACGCTCAAGCGCCTCTCGAGGATCTATGTGAACGGAGGCAAGGAAGACGAGTGGGGCTATGCCCTCGTTACCGATACTGTCACCGACATCAACACGAAGATGCCGATCACCGGCCACGTGATGCGCAAGGTCGTCGACGGCAAGTTTGTTCACCGCCAGATGACAGAGGAAGAGTGCGAAGATTTCGACGCCGGCCGATCCTGGTGAATTGCCTGCCACTCGGGACATGAAAAACCACCGGCGGCATTTTGGACAAATTCCCAACTTGACTTAGAGCGCCTGCCCGCCATCTTATCGCCGTGGGAGGGATAGGAGCTGCGATGGAATGGGCTGCCCTCAAAGAAAGGCAGGGACGTGCGGCATATGATGCCGAGACCCGGGATCTCCACGTAAAGTTCGCCGGTTCCGCGCCGGTGAAACATGCGAATATTCCGCCACATGTCTACCAGAACCTTCTGGAAACGAACGATCCGCACTTCTATTACCGGTATTATATCGCGCCATCGCGCGTCTCACCGGCCCGTCGACAACCGGTCTCGATGGTCGTCCACGGACTGAAGCTCGTTCTGCTTCTTGCCGCCTGCAGTGTGTTGATGGCAACCGAGCTGGATCCGGGCCATGGCGGGATTTTCGAGGAAAGCGAACTGAGATCGAATTAGAATCGCAATCATCCGGATCCATGCAGCTCGAACTCGACGGCGGGCCCCTGTGATCAGCAGACGATGATGCCGACGCTCTCAAGCGAGGTCCTGTTCTGGGAGCGGTAGCGGCGATCGTCCCGACCGCGGTCGTTCCTGCCGTCGCGCTCATTACGGCCGTTAAAATTGCGATAGTTGCGAGGCCCGTTATACCAGCCTTCGCCTTGATCGACGACGCACCCTTCGGGGCGGCGGCAGATACCGCTCGCGTCAAAACCTCGGCTGTCGACGGCCTGGGCCTCGGCTGATGTGGCTGAGACCATCGCCGCTACGGAGAAAACTGCAATAAAAAATGGCTTCATATCCTCACCCGGATTGTCGTGGTGCGTTTCAGCTCCATAAACCACCAAGGCCGAAAACGATCCACGTTCCGCAGGGCGTCTCCCGCGACCGCCGTTAGCCGGCCGGCGTTCGCCGCCTGTGCCACCAGACTGCCAGCCGGCGCCGAAGCCGGCGGGCGATGGAAAGATCATGCGAAAGCACCAGGAGGCCGAGGGGCAGCATCCAGAAGCCGAGGACCGGCAGGAAGCCCAGCAATCCACAGAAAACGAGGGCCGCACCGATTGCCATCCGTCCGATGCGTGAGTGCGGCATGCCAATGCTGAAGGAGCCGAGCATAAGCCTGTGGTTTACGTGGTCGATACCGAAGCGCCCTGCCCGCCTTCTGCGCTTTTCGCTGCCCGTTGTCTCTTGGCGATCATTCCTATTTGTCATTTCTCAGAGATGGGCGCAGACTGTCCAAATACAAGTTCATTTCATTTTTTTGAAAAAACTGCTTGGCAAATCGGGCAAGCATTTGTATTAGCCCACTCACACCGCGCCAAGCAGTGATCCCTGGTAGCTCAGCGGTAGAGCATTCGACTGTTAATCGACAGGTCGCCGGTTCGAATCCGGCCCGGGGAGCCAATTCTAGAAATAAGTGCCTGTTTTGTTGAGCAATCCGAAGGCAGGCACTTACTTCCCCGCTTTCCCCCAATTTTGAAGTCATATGTTGCCGTCGCCTAGGCTATAATTTTTCTGTCACTGATTTATCCCAACGTTAATTCCGCCGTTGGCGGCACACCGACCGTAGGCGGCAAGGCACTCCTCTAGCCTAGTCCTAAATCCGCACCCGCCTGAACCTTGCGAAAGTTCCCAAGGCGCGTGGATTCGGATGTACTGGCGCCGTGCTAATGCAAAAGAAGGGTCGGCGCTGGCATTCGCCCGATCCTTCTCTTTTGCGACAGTTCAGTGGCTACTGCTGATAGCTGCCTTCCCTGTCCGAGACCTTCACTCCCTCGCACCGCAGCTGGGCAGATCCAGACAGGTATCGGCGCAGGTCACCCTACTGCATGTTTTCATGCCGAGGGCAGTTGCCGTTAGTGCTGCCGACTAAAAGTCAAAATACACGGTCACACCTGACCGACGGCGATAGGGGTAATCGTCGCGATAGCCGTAATAGTCGCGATAGCCGTGATAGTCGCGGTAGCCGTAATAACGCGGACGATAGCACGAGCCGTAATACCGGCAGTCGCGGTAAGCGTACCGGTGTTTCTTCCAGTGGCCATACGCATGTCCATTACCGTGGTGACGGTGTTTGACCTGCTCGACGTCGGCGGTGTGTATAGCTACCGCTTTCGACACGACAATCGGCGCGGCGTTAAGCGGCAGCGCGAAAGATGCAGACAAGACAATGGCTGCAAGCGAGGAAAAAAGCATCTTCATCGGCGCATCCTTTCAAGCTGCGATTCTGGTTTAACAAGCATTAACCTCCGATGAACGACGGCCCGCTCACAAAAACACCAGACGACGCACCGCTGGTTTGGCCGCGGGTGGTGCTCGAGCCGGCCATTGGTGTTCAGAGCAAGCGCACACGGGCAGTCAGCCGGCGGCGACCGGTTATCGAGGGAGCGCGCCCGGCGCTGCTGCCTGACCGCCGGCATAAGGTCGATAAGATATGAAAATGGCACGCCCATTAAGTTGGGCGTGCCGAGTTACCGATCCGTGCTCCGATAATGCGACTTACCAGGTCTGGCGATTATACCAGTCGTCAATGTCTCGCCGGGTACGGTCTTTCTCGTAGCCGTAGCGCTCCTGGATCTTGCCTTCGAGCTGATCGCGCTTACCGTTGATGACGTCAAGATCGTCGTCGGTCAGCTTGCCCCACTGCTCCTTGACCTTGCCTTTCATCTGCTTCCAATTGCCTTCGACGCGGTTCCAATCCATGGCTTATTCCTCCTGTCGTTAGGAAAGAGGAACGGAGATGAGCGATAAGGGTTCCGCTTCGGCAGGCCGCCAGCCAGTACAGAATCAACATTCTTCGTATGGGCAGCGAGTGGCAAGACTCCACCTCGCGCGGCTGGAGGCTCCGATTGGGTGTTCAGCATGTCGGATCGAGCGCTTTGTTCTCGCAATTTTGGTCGTCCGACCCCAGACATCGGATTTGAAGCGGCTCCCTCTCTAATAGCTGCACGAACGGCCGTCGCCGGGCCGGAAGCCGTCGGCGCAGGCCGGGTTCATGGAATCGCCAGGCTGGTATCCCGATGCCGAGCCATATGAATTTGGCGGCGTCGAGCAAGCTGAGGCAATGACCGACAGGCCAATTGCTCCGGCCGCTAAGAATGCTCGAAATCTGTTCATGAATACTTCTCCCATTTCCGCTGCGCTCGGTAAGCGAGAGTCCCTTCTTCCAGAACCACGGGAGCATTTCCCGAACTCCTCCGAAATCACTCTGCGGCTGAAGATATAGGCGCGACTCTCAACGGACGTCAGCTTCAGCCGCGAAAATTGGTGCGGGTCGTTAAAAATTATGCGTGCAATACGTTCATATCGTCGGCCATCCTCGCGGTATTAAAAGATAGCACAAAGCATATGGCGCCCCGGAAGCGATACTGACTTCCGGGGCAAGTTGACGAAGCGGCTCGAGCTTTCAGCGGCATGCATTTGCCGCGTCGGGTTGTGTCGAGCTATTGCCGGAGGTGGGAGCCGGGTTGCCGGTGCCGCCGGCCTGCTGGCGCTGACAGTCGTTCGGATCGCCGCCGGATCCGTTCGCACCGGTCGCACCGGCGCCGACAGTCGTATTTGCGCCGGCACCGCTGGAGTTCGTGTTGCCGGAACCGCTGGCGTCCGAACCAGACATGGTGCCGCTGCCGGAACTTGAGGCTCCGCCGCCGCCGCTGCCCGATCCCGACCCTCCACCTGATTGCGCCATTGCCGACGTTGCCAGGCCAATCGTGATTGCTGCTACTGCCATTATTCTCAGAAGCATTGGATATCCTCCTCGCTGCTTCATTGCCGATAGGCAGCAAACAAAAGCCTCTGGAGATTGTTTCAGTTCGAAAACGTACAGGAACGCCCCTGCGTCGCTCACCGCCTCGGCCGATGACCGAACGAACGGCGGAAACGCCTTCATTCTTGACTCGAAGGCGTATGAGAACATAATAGGAACATCGGTGGGCGCAAATGAAAATCGGATTGGAAGCTCTGAAGGAGATCGAGGTCGTGCGTCCGCAGGCAGCCGAAAAATTAGCAGAAGAAACGTTGAGAGGAGAAGTCGACGCAGTTGTCGCTTTTCACCAAGGGGACGTCCGTGCCGCCATTACAACGCTGCTGCTGGATTGCCGTCATCTCAGACTTCAGCTCGCCCTGAGAGATAAAGGCGTGAGCCGCGGCATGGCCTGTGAACGGACAACGACCGTTGAAAGGCCATGAGACATCGTCGCGGTATCGGCCTCGCGCCTCCTGATCGCCACTCCGTCGAAATCGAAAGGGCAACATTGGCGACGTTGCCGGAGTGGTTCGTCATGTATGCCCGTTGCCACGCATGTCGCCGCCAGATGTTTATCGAGCGGCGGAATATTGCCCGGCGCTGCGGCCAGAACCTGTCTCTCGCCAGTCTGGCCAAACGCCTTCAATGCCAAGGATGCGGCAAGACCGCTCCGGCAATCTGCTGTTCCTTCAAATGCTGCCGCGCGACAGACAGGCAACCGCGCGCTTCAAACCCACCGCTTCCACCGGCGGGAACAAACGCCATCGTTAAAAGTTGTGTGGCATCAAGCACGTAACGTCGCCTTTGACAGGAGGTCTCTCATGGGTCGCGGTATTCTACTTTGGCTGCTTGGCGTTCCACTGCCGATCATCATTCTTCTGGCTCTGTTTATGCGATAGGAACGGATCATGTCGGTTTCAATGACAGGTTCCGGAGAGGTTGCTGCTCCGGTCGAATCCTCCAAATCCGCCATGACATGGGGACCCATCTTCGGTGGCGCGGCCGCCGCCATCGGAGTAACCCTCATCCTTCTTCTTCTGGGATCCGGGCTTGGGTTGACGATGGTGTCGCCCTGGTCAGGACAAAGCAGTTCGCTCGGCACGCTCGGCATCACAGCGGCGATCTGGCTCGTTCTCGTGCAATGGCTCTCCTCCGCGCTCGGAGGCTATGTAACCGGCCGCTTGCGCACAAAATGGGCCGCCGTCCACACCGACGAGGTTTTCTTCCGCGACACCGCGCATGGTTTCCTAAGCTGGGCTCTGGCAACCATCTTCGTCGCCGGATTCCTTGCGTCGTCGCTGACGTCGCTCGCCGGCGCCGGTGCACAGGCGGTAGGATCGGCCGCGCAAGCCGTAGGCTCGACCGCCGCGGCCGCCGGTACGGCAGCAGCAACGTCGTCAACCTCGCCGCTGGATCTTTCCACCGCCTATTTTACCGACGCATTGCTACGCCCTGACCAGGCGCGTGCGGCAGCGACATCCAACGATGCTGCGGCAACGTCGGAAGTCTCCCGCATCCTCCTCAATGGCGCTGCCGAAGGGCAAGTTCCAGATGAGGACAAGGCCTATCTTGCCACCATCGTCTCTGCGCGGACCGGTCTCTCCGAAGCCGATGCACGCGCCCGCGTGGATGCTGTGCTGAAGCGTATCGACGACGCTAAGGCTGCCACGCAGAAGGCTGCCGACGAGGCACGAAAAGCCGCCTCGACCACGGCATTGCTGGGATCCTTGTCGCTTCTGGTGGGCGCCTTCATAGCCGCTGCGGCTGCGGCTCTGGGAGGATCGCAACGCGACGCAGAGGAAGATCTCGTCGTCACATCCCGCCTCTAACTGAGGGGGGCGCGGTCTCAACGGCGCGCCCCAGTCCTCGGCTCGGCAGTCAGCCTGACCAAAAGCACGCACGTCACGCTAAAGCCAGTAGAGGAGCGTATGAAGACGTGAAACGCCAAAGCGCATCTGAATAATCGCGACACGCCTGGTGATGGAAACGGCTACGATCTGCTCCATCTTCCTTTATGGGACTGTGGAGAGCCATATGCGCTGGCGCTTTCGACTGATTTCCGACCTCGCCGTTTCATGGGCAGGGCACCGTGTGGTTCCTGTCGCGCTGATTGGGTTCATAACTCTATGGACGGCAGTCGGTTTAAGATTTTCCTTTCCCCGGCAGTGGTTTCTGCTGACCAACATGGTGGGCACGCTCGTCACATTCCTTATTTTGCTGCTGCTGCAGCACTCCCAAAATCGGGACATGAAGGCACTCCATGCCAAGCTCGACGAACTAATCCGATCAAGCGAGGCAGGAAACCATTGGATTGCAGCTGAGAAGAAAGATGCCGACGCTATTGAAGAGATGCGGCAGCAACATCAAGACCAGATTTCGGCGAAGCGAGTGTGAGGAGATGGGCGCCTCTAACCGGACGTTGCCTCTGCGCCGGATTTCTCGTCCGATTTCTCATCCGCCTTCTCCTCGACGCTTTCGGCCTTTTCTGCAAGCGTCTTGCTCATTTCCCTGAGCTCGCCCTCGTCGAGCTTTTCGATGCCAACAAATTTATTGGCGGCCTGACTCGTCAGAATGAGCTCGTCAAGCTTGGCCTGCAAAGCCTTTCCGTCACGGTTCTGGCTGTTCTGCAACACAAACACCATCAGAAAGGTGATGATGGTGGTCGTCGTGTTGATCACGAGCTGCCACGTTTCGGAATAATCGAAATATGGCCCGGACACTGCCCAGACGAGGACGAGCATCAGAGCTGCGATAAAGGTGAACGGCCTTCCCGACAGCTCGGCGACGGCGGTTGCGAAGGAAGAGAAGAAGTTGGATTTGTTCGACATTCGAGAAGGCTCCCGCAGCATCAATGCTGTCAATCGACAACATCAACTCCACATCCGGGCGGAAGTTCCTCATGCCGTCGAGGTCGATCCGGACGGCATGCCCAAGGCATGAGATTGCTGGTCAGACGCGTCGGATCAAACCCGATGAATCAGCGTTTCTGTGATTTGGCAACGGCCTGCTTCTGGTGGCTGAGGACCAGTTCGATCTGGACATCTTGTTGAAACTCCATCACCCGCTGACCGACAAGGCTCTCCGGCATTCCCGCGGCGAGAAGCTGATCGGCAAGCCTGCGGCACTCGGCCTTCCAGAATTCGACTGCGTCCGCGCCATGCCGGCGGCCGAGCTCCCGGGCGCAGCGCTCGATATTGGCAGTTCCGGTTGCGGAGGGAAAGGCAATAACCTTGCCTTCGTGAGAGCTGGCGGCGGGGCGGCAGGTCGTTTCAGTGGCCATCGAATACAGGTTTCCTTTGATCCTATATGTTGTCTACGGGAGGATGGTTAATGCTTTCTATTCGTTCGCCTCTTTCAATGCCGAGACTCTGCGTCACTGCCGTCAGATCACCGCATCTTCGGCCTTGACGCCGCCACGCCGATACGCCGACAGTCTCGGTCACAATCGACACCTTGAGGCAGCAGAGACCAACGATGACGATAACCGCCCCCCGCGATTTCCTGAAAAGCCTGTTCGACGCGGCAGTTCGCGCGGCCGATCCGCTGACCGGCATCAAATCGCACCTGCCGGAGAAACCGAAAGGAAGAACCGTCGTGATTGGCGCCGGCAAGGGCGCGGCGCAGATGGCGCGGGCGCTCGAAAGCGCATGGGCCGGACCGATCGAGGGGTTGGTGGTCACGCGATACGGCTATGGCTGCGAAACGCGCTTCATCGAGATCATCGAGGCAGCCCATCCGGTGCCCGACGCTGCTGGGTTCGCTGCCGCCAGACGGTTGATGGAAACGGTGAACCGGCTGACGGAAGACGATCTCGTGATCGCGTTGATCTGCGGCGGCGGCTCGGCACTGCTGCCCGCCCCGCCGGAAGGATTGACGCTCGAAGATGAAATTGCGCTCAACGAAATGCTGCTTGCGTCGGGCGCGCCGATCTCGGCGATGAATGTGGTGCGCAAGCATCTCTCCACCATCAAGGGCGGAAGACTGGCGGCAGCGACGAAAGCGAGAGTCATCAGCCTGATCGTTTCGGATATTCCCGGCGATAACCCGGCCCACGTCGCCTCCGGGCCGACGGTGCCCGACGGTTCAACACGGCACGAAGCGCTGGAGATCATCAGGCAGTATGGATTGCAGCTGCCGCAGGCCGCGCTCGACCATCTGAACTCGCCAAAGGCAGATGCACCGCGGCCGGACGATCCGATATTCCTGCGGCACGAGCATCACATCATCGCCTCTGCGGGCGTTTCGCTGGCGGCCGCCGCCGCCGAGGCGGAATCACAAGGGATCACGCCGGCAATCCTTTCGGATGCCATCGAAGGCGAATCGCGTGACGTGGCGCTGGTGCATGCGGCCATCGCCCGCGAGGTCCTCGGGCGGAACAGGCCATTCTCGAAGCCGGCCGTCCTCCTGTCCGGCGGCGAGACGACGGTGACGCTGAAAGCCAAAGGCGGCAAGGGCGGGCGCAATGGCGAATTCACCCTTGCCATGGCGCTTGCAATCGATGGGCAAGACGGCATTGCTGTGCTGGCTGCCGACACCGACGGGATCGACGGCTCGGAAGACAATGCCGGCGCCTTTGCCGATGACGGCACGGTGAAGCGTCTGCGCGCCGCCGGGCTCGATCCGCGCCGGCTGCTCGACGGCAATGACAGCTACTCGGCGTTCAAGGCTATCGGCGATCTCTTCGAGACCGGTCCGACCGGAACCAATGTCAACGATTTCAGGGCGATCCTCATCCGTTAGAGACGACTAACCGGCGATCAGGTCTTGATCCGTCCCTGCCCGACCAGCCAGCCGACCGATTCCTGCACCGCCTGCAGAGACGTATACCTCGGGGTGTAGCCCAACAGGCGCCGGGCTCTGGCAATCGAGCAGTTCGGACTGCGGGCGATGTGCTCCCATGTCGCCTCCGCGTCCTCGGCCGTCTGGCCTTCCGCCCAGGCGTCGAATGGTGCGAAGGTGAGCTTCGGGTCCTGCCCAAACCACCGCGACATGAATTCGGCGTAGCCGCGAAGCGTCACGGCCTGCTCCGATACTGCATGGAAACTTTCGCCGATCGATGCATTCCGATTGGCGATCGCGTCCATGAACATCGCCGCCACGTCGTCGGCATGGACATGATGAACGGTCTCCAGACCGAAATTGGGCAGCGCCAGAGCCTCTCCGCGGGCAAGGGTCGAAAAGACCTGCAGATTGAAATTGCCGGCCGGATTGAGCGGCGCCCATCCGGGGCCGACAATGTGGCCGGGATGAATGATGGTCGCCGGAAAACCCCGAAGTCTTGCCTGCTGCAGCAGATAGTTTTCGATCGCCGCCTTTTGGATGCCATAGTCACCGAACGGAGACTTCGGCGCTTCCTCCCGTGTCGGCACGGCCACCGAATATCCATGTGTCCAAATCGTGCCGGTATGTAGGAAATGGCCGACATGCCCTGACAGCGCCGTCACCAGCTGCTCGGCGCTTTCCAGCGTGAAGCAGATCATATCGATGACGATATCGGCGTTCAAGGCCCGGACGGCCGGACCGAATTCGCCGGTCCGCTCCATCTCTACCCGGTCCATCTGTCGCTGATCGACGGAGGCCCAAGCGCGGTTTGCCGTATAAGGCCTTGCCGCGCCGCGGCTGATGGTGACGACGTCGTGACCCGCCTCCACCAGACGAGGAATGAGATAGGTTCCGACATGGCCCGTTGCCCCAATGACCAAAACGCGCATTGTCTTCCCTCCCGATGGCATGATCCGCTGCGACTATGCTGCGCCGTCCAGCGATCGTGCAAGCAGACTTTTCGTCACGAATGGAGCAGGCCTTCTATTGGTTCCTGAAAACGAGGCAGGTGCCGCCGTGCTTGCGGATCTGATTGCAGACGTCGTTGGCCTCCATACGTGTCTGCCGGGCGATGCGGGCGGCATAACGCGGTCGAAAACCGAAGCTGCGATCGCGCTGACGCAGGATCAGGGGCTGCTCCGCGTTCAATGGCGCAGGCAGATCCAGCACGGCGTCGCGAAACATGCGCCGCGCCACGGCGGCATCGGCATTCGCCGCCAGCTGGACGCCCCAGGGAGCCCAAATGCCCTCCTGACGCCAAGGCGTGTCCTTCAATATCCGGCTTTCGGCCAGCGCCACGCAGCCGTCAAGGAAGGACTTGTCCTTGTCGAGCGGGGCGGCCGCATTCTCAGGCGGATTGTCCTTCCACTCCTCGACCGTGTGCGCGGTGATCGCCATCACGTAGCCGCGCGTCTCGTAGGGTAACCTGCCTGATGTAAGGTAAGTCGCAAGACCTTTTTCGCCGGCGTTGTAGGCGGCCGCGGCAAGGCCGAGATTGCCAAAACGATTTCGCAATTCATCGAGATATTGCGCCGATTTCCTCAAGGCTTCCAGCGCCTGATAGCTGTCGTCGAGGCCGCGAAGTTTCGCCGTTCCAGGCATGAACTGCGCAATGCCCTGCGCGCCCTTGATGCTGACTGCGTCGGGGCGAAAGGTGCTTTCCCGCCAGATGAGTCGGGCGAAATAAGCCGGCGGCAACCGATTGGCCTCGGCGAAATGCTCGATCGCGATGCAAAGGTCACGATTGAAACTGTCCTTGCGGATGCAGAGCCTCTCGCCTGAACCCAAGGCCGAGGGTCCCGAATAGAGACAGGCCGGCTCGGCAGCACTCCCTTCCGGTTGAGCTTTCGGCGTATCGACGCCGGAAAACAGAAAACAAAGCGAAAGCAGGGCCTTCGCCGAATTCCTCAAAATGCCGGACTGACGCTTTCGCCCTATCATCGGATCTCAGCAGGTTAACTTCCATCGCGACGTTCATGCTAGATAACATCGATTAAGGCGCGAAGCTTCCCCATTTCGCAATGCCAGCATGAAAAAAGCCGCCGGGCAATGGCCGCGGCGGCTTCGGGAACGAACTTGAAAGCCGTTTTCAGACCGACGGCTGCTTCGTCTTCCTGAGATAGGGCAGGACGGTATCGAAGGAGCCGAACCGCGCGATCGCATCGTCATTGGAAACGGCAGCGGTGATGATGACATCTTCGCCCTGATTCCAGTTTGCCGGCGTCGCCACCTGGTGCTTGGCGGTCAGCTGGATGGAGTCGATGGCACGCAGGATCTCATTGAAATTGCGGCCCGTCGTCATCGGATAGGTCAGGATCAGCTTGATCTTCTTGTCCGGGCCGATGATGAAGACCGAGCGCACAGTCGCATTGTCGGCAGGCGTGCGGCCTTCGGAGCTGTCGCCGGCACCGGCCGGCAGCATGTCGTAGAGCTTGGCAACCTTCAGATCCTTGTCGCCGATCAAGGGGTAATCGACATCAAAGCCGGTTGCGGTCTTGATGTCGCCCTTCCACTTGGCATGGCTTTCGACCGGGTCGACGGAAATGCCGATGATCTTGACGCCGCGTTTGGCAAATTCGTCGGCGAGGCCGGCCATGGCGCCGAGCTCCGTCGTGCAGACAGGCGTGAAATTCTTCGGGTGCGAGAACAGCACGGCCCAGCCGTTGCCGATCCAATCATGGAAGCTGATCGGTCCCTGTGTGGTGTCGGCGGTAAAATCGGGGGCAATATCGTTGATACGTAAGCTCATGGTCGGCCCTCCAAAGCCAGTGTTGGGGTATTATTATCTCGGATCGCGGTCATGAACGCCTGCTGGAGATGTCGTGGATTGCAAATGTTCAGATCCCAGCAACTGCGGGCAGAAAACCTTCCATCCCAAGGTCTTCCTCGCATCTCCTTAAGCTATATACCACGAGAACCGAAGGCACGCTCTTTCGATTTGCAGCTTGCGCCGGCATTATTTTTCCCGCAGGTCGCACCATGAAAAATCCGATTGCTTTTCCATCGGTGGAGAACCGACCGCCATACCTGCGCCGGATGCGGTGCTCTCTGCAGTTCGGCACGACTATGCCCGTCAGACCGGCCGCTGGCGGCCGTAAAGCAGAAGCATGCTGATGATGACCGCGCCGTAAATGAGTTGGCGGCCCGCTTCCTCGATTTGCATCACCGAAAGAATCGATTGCAGCAGCGTGATCAAGATAACGCCGGCAACCGTCCCGAGGTACGACCCTTTGCCGCCGAGCACGTGAGTGCCCCCGAGGACGACGGCTGCAATCGAGGGCAACAGATAAGCGTCGCCCATGGATTGCGACGCCTTCGATGCATAACCCGCCAACAGAACCCCGCCGAGCGCACTGAGGCCGCCTGACATGACGAAGGCGAGAAGTGTGATACGGCGTGTGTCGATCCCGGACATATAAGCAGCGCGCTCGCGGTTTCCGATTGCGTAAAGCGATCGACCGAAGGTTGTGCGCGTCAGCATGAAGACCGCAAGCAGACCGATCAAGAACCAGACCAGAACACCGTTCGGCAACCCAGGAACCGTGTATCCGGCCGCAAGGAATCGCATGGCCGGCGAGGCGGAATCCTGCGGGGAAAAGCCGCCGGTGTAAACGACCATCAGCCCTTGCGCGACAGCATTGCTGGCCAACGTGATGATCATCGAGGGAATGCGAAGATAGCCGACGGCCAAGCCATTGACGAGACCGATCGCGCAACCGCAGAAAATGCCGAAGGGGATCGCCAGAACCGAACCGGTCGCTCCATATGAAGTCGCGGCGCAGGCCATCATTGCGCCTGTCGTTATCACCCATGGCACAGAAAGGTCGATCTGGCCGAGCAAGATTACCGCCATCATGCCGGTGGCGATGACCCCGAGGAAGGAGGCGACCTTCAGTTGCTGCAGGAGATACTCGGGCGACAGGAAATTTCGCGAGTAGATCGATCCGGCGAGCAGAAGCAGGATGATGCATCCGAAAGCGGTTGCCACCGCCGGATCGACGCCACGCAGCCGTGCCGGCACTCGAAGCTGCCGCAAGGTTGTTTCCTCGCTCATTGAAACCACTCCAGCCGATTGCGAACCCTGGAAAGGCCGATGCAGCCGATGCTGATCGCCAGCATCAACACGACGCCCTGGAATAGCGGCTGCCAAAGCGGATCGAAATCGAAGACGAACAGCAGGTCGCCGATCGTTCGAAATGCCAAAGCTCCGAAAACGGCGCCGACAGCACTTCCCTTGCCGCCCGCGAGGGAAACGCCGCCGAGCACCACCGCCGCAATCGAATAGAGTGTGTAGGCATTGCCACTCGCCAGAGCCGCTTCGCCGGTATAGGAGAAGAAGGTGAGATAGAGCCCGCCGATCGCCGAAAGAAGTCCGGCCAAGGCATAGGCGGCAAGTTTTGCCCGCTTGACCGGCATCGCCGACATGAAGGCGGCATTCTCGGCCGAACCGACGGCATAGGCTGCCCTGCCTATGGTCGAGCGGCTGAACGGTATCCAGATAACGATGATAACTGCGAGAAGGACGGTGAGGCTTGCCGGAACGACCCCGAAAAGCTTTGAGGTAAACGCATCGGCCAGATCCTCGTTGACTGAGCCTCCCGGAGTCGGCCGCAGCAATAGCGCTAAGCCGTAGAAAATCGCGCTAGTCGCAATCGTCGTGACGATCGGCTGCAGCCGGCCGAAGATAATGATGAGCCCGTTCAGCATACCGCAGCCGAGGCCGGCAAGCAGCACCACGACGACGCCCGCCGCTGTCTCCAGCGGCGTTCCGACGACCAGCCAGGAGGCAAGGCAATTGCAGAGGACCAATACCATGCCGGCCGAAAGGTCAATGCCGGCGGTGATGACAACCAGGCACTGGGCCATCGCAACAAAGGCAAGCAGCGTCGCCTTGTTCGATGCCGTCTGCACAACGTTGGGGGTAAAACCCGCCGGGTGGTTCGAAACGTAGAGGGCGAACATGGCGACGAAGAGCAGTGCGGCAAACAACGTTCCCTTCTGTTGCGCATACCAAAACCGTCGTTCGCCAAAAGCCAGTCTGGTCATGGCGCTGCCCTCTGTTGTGCGTGGTCGCCGTCTATATTGAGCGCGGCGCCGATCAGCTCATGTTCGTTGATATCGGCGCCTTCAAGCTCGCGGACAATGCTTCCATCATACATGACGAGTACCCGGTCGCAGCAGCCGATCAGTTCGTCATAGTCGGTGGAGTAGAAGATGATCGCCGCTCCGGCATCCGCAAGCTTGCGCAGCAGCAGATAGATTTCCTGCTTGGTGCCGACGTCTATGCCGCGCGTCGGATCGTTGAGAAGGATGATGCGCGGCCGGTTCATCAGCCATTTGGCAATGACCACCTTCTGCTGGTTGCCGCCGGAGAGGCCTGCAACGGGCATGTCGATCGTCGCAGCCTTGATTGCCAAAAGCTTGAACAGGTCGTCGATTTCGCGACGCTCGGCTAGTCGATCGATGACGCCATTCCGCGAAACCCGGTCGAGAGCTGCAATCGAGAGGTTCTCGCGCACGGTCATCGGCAGCATCAACCCTTCGGTCTTCCTGTCCTCGGGGATCAACGCCATGGATATGCCGTCAGACTTGGCATGACGGGGACTCTTCAGTCTGATCGGCATGCCGTCGATCGCGATCTCCCCTTTCAAGTCACGCAGCACGCCGAAGAAGGCCAGCAGCAAATCACGCTGCCCCTGCCCGTCCAGTCCGCCGAGGCCTATGATCTCGCCCGGCCGGATGTCGAAAGTGATGCCGGAGAGCCGATCGCCCCAGGAAAGATCGCGGCAGGAAAGGATCGGTTTTTTCTCCGGTCGATGCGCGGGCTTCGGCGGAAAGACGTTGGTGTATTCACGACCGATCATCAGTTCGACTACCTGCTGGTCCCTCTTGGTGCCCGCCGGGTAGGTTTCGATGCTACGGCCGTTGCGGAAGACCGTGCAGTCATCGGCCAGTTGGGCGATTTCGTGCATGCGGTGAGAGATGTAGATTAGCGCCATTCCTTCGGCGCGGAGGCGCTTGAGCACGGCAAACACTTTCTCGACATCCGCTTGCGTCAGCGCCGATGTTGCCTCATCCAGGATCATCAGTCGCGGCTTGCGGGCAAGGGCCTTGGCGATCTCTACCATCTGTCGTCGAGACAACGGCAGGTCTTTGACCAAAACCGAGGGATGGATGTCGGACGCGCCGGCGCGGGCGAGCGCTTCCTCAGCGATCCGCCGCTGGGCGCGCCGGTCTATCATGCCGAACCTCTGCGGCGGGTGGCTGATGGCGATGTTGTCGGCGACCGAGAGATCGGGAATGAGCGACAGTTCCTGGAAGACGCAGACGATGCCGGCTGCATTGGCCGCTGCAGGTGAGGCAAAGGTAATCTCCTTTCCATCAAGCAGCATGCGCCCTTCGTCCGGCGCCACGACGCCCGCCATGATCTTGATCAGTGTGGACTTGCCGGCGCCGTTCTCGCCAAGGACGGCATGAATCGCCCCTGGCCGAATGGCGATGTCGGCATCCTTAAGCGCGACGGCTCCGCCATAACGCTTCGATATGCCTTCCATGCGGAAAATCGGTTCGGACAAAGTCATGCGTCCAGCCTCCGTTTGCTCTGTCACGGCCAAGATTGCGGGTGCGAACACCCGCAATCAAATCCGCGGAGGCTGCTATTGGTTCTCTTTCGACTGTCCCATGATTTCCTGGGCCGTGAAATTAATGCCGCAGGTCGGGAAAGAGTTGCCGACGAAGAAGTTGTCGGATTGGGTTGGATAATAGTCCTGACCCTCTTTGAAATCCGGGTCAGAAACCAGCGCAGTCGGGAGCTTGATGGCCTGCGGCACGACCTGCCCCTCAAGCGCTGCGATCGCGGTCTTGATGGCAACCGCAACCTGGGCCGGTCCCGTTCCGGCGGACGAACATTTCAAACCATCGGCGGCATGGGCGGCGCAGAATTTGCGAAAGCCGTTTTCCGTCTCACCGCCGAATGGCACAAAGGGATGTTTTGCATCGATCATCGCCTGCACGACGCCGGTATCGCCGCCCTGGGCGGTGATACCGTCGAACGGACCGTTGGTGGCGATCGCATCGGCAGTCGCTTTCTGAGCAACGCCGTCGTCCCACTTTCCGACCACTTCAGTGACTGTGAATTTCTTGCCGGAGGCGTCCAGGGTTTCATGAATACCATTGTGACGATCCGTATCGACCGAGGTGCCGGCGACGCCGCGGACCTCAAGCACCTTGCCGCCGTTCGGAAGATGTTTGATCAGCCAGTCGGCCCAGAGGACGCCTAGCCCCTTCTGATCGACGTTGACGTTGATCGCGTCCTTGGTGTCGAGGATATTGTCGAAGGCGACGAGTATAACACCGGCCTGCTTGGCGCGCTTAATCACCGGGCCGAAGGCGGTGGGATTCTGCGCGTTGACCACAATGGCGTCGTAACCGGCATCAATGAAGTTGTTGATGGCTGAAATCTGGGCCGGCACGTCCTCGCCCGTCGAAACAACCTTAAATTCTTTGAGCTTGGCGGCGACATCGGGTTGAGCGGCATAGGCCTTAGCCGTCTGGACCATCTGAATACGCCAAGTATTGGCGATGTAGCCGTTGGCCAGTGCGATACGATAGGGACCTTCCTTCTTCGGATATTGCAAGAACTGTGTGTCCGCTGCCCACGGCACCATGCAGCCGGGGTCGGCGGCCGGGCCGGACACGACCTTCGGTTCCGCGCTGGCCGCGCCACACAGCAAGGCAAATGCCGACACCGAAAACGCCGCGATACGTGCGAATTTAGCTTTCTCCACCTTATGCATGAATGTTCTCCTCCTCAGGCGGACTTAGCCGCCTCTTCTAATGCTTTTGATGTGCGTATTTGGCCCGGAAAGATTCCATCCCTATTTTCCGGTACAATTTCAAATTAACATAGTTGACAGCGCTGTCAAATCGCATTTGCTAGCGCTGTCAACTATAGTTTTGGCAGATTCTTACTGTTGAAAAATATGCAACCGATCTCTCAAAACGAGCGGCAGAACATGATGCGGCGAATAACTCTTGATGACGTTGCCAATCTCGCCGGGGTCAGCCCGATCACGGTTTCAAGAGCACTGCGCAAGCCCAATGCGGTCTCGCCTGCCCTGCGGCTGCGCGTCGATGCCGCCGTCAAGGAACTCGGCTACATTCCGAATATAGCGGCAAGCCGCCTTGCCTCCTCGCGCACGCATGCGATCGGCGTGATTGTTCCGACCCTATACAACGTGATCTTCGCAGAATATCTGTTCGCGCTTCACGACGTTCTCGTCGCCGCAGGTTTCCAGCTCATCGTCGTCAACAGCCGCTATTCCGAGCTCGAGGAGGAAAACGCCATCAAGGCTCTTCTCGGACAGAGGGTGGAGGCGATTATCATCACCGGCACGCATCACACGCTTCTATCGCGGCAGCTTCTTGCTCAAGCACATCTCCCCGTGGTCGAGACCTTCGAGCTTTCAGCGGATCCCATTGATCTCAATATCGGCATGTCCCAAGAGCAGGCCGGACAAACCGCCGCCCGGCATCTGATCGAACGTGGCTTCCGCCGGATTGCCTTCCTGACCGGCAATCTCGACCACCGCGCCCAGTCCCGTTTCGACGGCTACCGACTGGCGATGCAACAGGCAGATCTGCCGAGCCTCCGGATCATCGCCGAGAAGCCGCGCCACAGCTCGGTCGCGCTCGGCTCCGATCTCTTCGCCATCACGTGTGACCATGGCGAAATTCCGGAGGCGATCTTCTGCACGGATGACAATCTGGCCCTCGGCGCCATGCAGGAGTGCCGCAAACGCGGCATACGCGTACCGGATGACATAGCGATCATGGGATTTCACGATCTGGAATTCGCCGCCTGCGCCGCGCCCTCCCTCTCTTCAGTCGTGACCCGGCGTTTCGAAACCGGAAAACTGGCCGCTGAAAAGGTGCTCGCCGCCCTAACGTCCTCCGCCGTCTTTAAAGGGGAGCAGATCGACTTGGGCTATGCCTTGATTCCGCGCGAAAGCACGGCAATCTGATTAATTTTTATGCACATACGCTATCGCACATTTTTCAGGCGAACACTTGCAATATTGTTGCAGCGCGTCATAACTATACGAATGACGCATCGCGATCTGACAATTCTGGTGATCGACGAAAATGCCATACGCGCCTCCATCATCGAGGAAGGACTGCGCGAGGCAGGGCATGCGCGCGTCACCGTCGTGCATGAAGTCAACGGCATCGCGCGAACGATCGAAACGCTAATGCCCGACGTGATTATCATCGATATCGAGAATCCCAACCGCGACATGATGGAACATCTGTTCCAGCTGACGCGCACGGTCAGCCGCCCGATCGCCATGTTCGTCGATCGCTCCGATACGGCCTCGATCGAGGCTGCCGTCGATGCCGGCGTCTCGGCCTATATCGTCGACGGACTGAAGAAGGAACGCGTCAAACCGATCCTCGACATGGCCGTCAGCCGCTTCAACGCCTTCAGCCGGCTTCAGCGGGAACTTGCAGATGCCCGCTCGGCGCTTGAGGAACGCAAGCTCATCGAACGCGCCAAAGGAATACTCATGAAGATGCGAGGCCTGTCCGAAGAGGAGGCCTTCGCCCTGCTGCGCCAGACGGCGATGAACGAAAAAAAGAAGATGTCGGAAATCGCCCAGAGCGTCGTGACCGCCGCGGGACTTCTGATGTGATGGCGGAACTGGCGAATATCCGGAGGAAACCGGAGTGGACATGATGACAAATACCGCCAAATTCAGCGGCGGCGGGCTGCCCTTGCCCCTGCGTGGGAAAAACGAAGGACCGAAGGTGTTGCGAGCGGGATTCATTCCGCTTGTCGATGCATCGGTGTTGATTGCCGCAGCCGAATTCGGTTTTGCCCAGAGGGAGGGCCTGACGCTCGACCTCGTCAAGGACGTCTCCTGGGCAAACATGCGCGATCGCCTCGCATTTCGTCAGTTCGATATCGCCCATATGCTGTCGCCGATGCCCGTAGCCTCCATGCTCGGCCTCGGCTCCAACCCCTCGCCGACGATCACGCCGTTCTCGCTGGGCCGCGGGGGCAACGCAATCACGTTGTCGGCGCGGCTCTTCGCCCGCATGCGGGATGACGCCGGATTGGCGGAAACAGCAAGCGCGCTCGACAATGCTCGTGCGCTGGCAAAGGTATTGGCGGCAATGACGGCGCGCGGAGAGCCGATGCCGACCTTCGGAGTTACTTATCCCTTCTCCTCCCACAATTATGAATTCCGATACTGGCTGGCAGCCGGCGGCATCGATCCCGATAAGGACGTCAAGCTTGTCGTCGTGCCGCCACCCATGACGTCGGATGCGCTGGCAGCCGGCGCGATCGACGGGTTCTGCGTCGGCGCCCCGTGGAACATGGTTGCCTCGGAGCGGGGCCTCGGGCGTATCGTCGCCGCCAAACAGGATATCTGGCCTTCAGCTCCGGAAAAGGTGATCGGCATGCGGCCGGACTGGGCGGAAAGCAATCCGGAAACCGTTTCCAGGCTGATCGTGGCGCTCGATGCGGCCGCCCGCTGGTGCGACCGGTCGGAGAATCACGACGCGCTGGCGGCGGCGCTTGCCGACCCCCGTTACATCGCCGCCCCGGTCGATATCATCCGCCGTGTGCTCGCCGGTGAATTCAGCCTCGATGCCAACGGCAACCGGCGCGTCATTCCGGATTATTTCCAGTTCCATTCCGGCTTCGCCAACTATCCGAGGCCGAGCCACGCACTTTGGATCTACAGCCAGATGATCCGTTGGGGGCAGTCAGAGACCAGCCTCAACAAGGCGCGGGCCGCGACCTCCGCCTACCGACCGGATCTCTACCGTGCTGCTCTCGGCGACGATAACGCCCCCGTTGACGCCGACATCCGCGTCGAGGGCAGCGAAGAAGGCGACCGCTTCATGGATGGCCAGGTCTTCGATCCCTCGGAACTGCCGGCTTATGTCGCGAGCTTCGCCGTCAAGAGCGCCCTTCCCTTCAGCCGCGGCAACGATGAAATCTGATGTCGCCGGTTTGCACAAAACGCCAGCAGGATCGGCACCTGCACTACCCGCGAAGCCCAAAAGATTTGCACACTGGGCCCGCAGCATGAAAAACAGGCAGAACGCATATCGCTCGAAGATGCTTTTATTTCAACCGGTTGGCAAACGCGAGAGAATTGGCACGGTGATTGCATCGCTTATGTTGCGCGGATCAAGGGCGATCGGCGCGGAATGGGCACATGCAGGTGCTGCTCATAAAGAGACAGGAATTACGTTGCGGCCATAGTCGCAGTGGATCAAATGTTCAGCAACCCGCGATGGGATTGCATCGAGATAGATAGGCCGGAAGGCCAATGATTGGGCGTCCAACGGCGGGCGCCACCAGCAAAGCCGCTGATCAGGATATTCGCGCGCCTCGTGCTAGCGCGTCCTGACCAGCGGCTTTTTGTTTTAACCCCCAGCAATGGATCGGCACGACCTTGTCGGGCCACGGAGAAGCTATGTCTGCCATTGAGAAAGTGCAGCCCATGTCAGCCGGCGAACCAGCCAAAGCACTGTGGATCTCCACTGTGGCCTTCACCCTCTGTTTTGCCGTCTGGACGATCTTCGCCATCATCGGCATTCGCATCAAGCAAGAGCTCAACCTGAACGAGGCTGAGTTCGGGTTGCTGATTGGCACCCCCGTTCTGACCGGTTCGATCGTGCGCATCGTTCTCGGCATCTGGACGGGACGGTACGGCGGCCGTCTCGTCTACACGCTGACGATGCTCGCCGCCGCATTGGCGACCTTCCTTCTCTCCTACGCCCACACTTATACGCAGATGTTGATCGCCGGCCTCGGTGTCGGCCTTGCCGGCGGCTCCTTCGCAGTCGGCGTGGCCTATGTCTCGCCTTTCTTCCCAGCGGAGAAACAGGGAACGGCGCTCGGTATCTTCGGCGCCGGTAACGTCGGCGCGGCCGTCACCAAATTTGCAGCCCCCTTCGTGCTCATCGCATGGGGCTGGGAGGCGGTTGCCGAGATCTGGGCCGTCGGGCTGGCGCTGATGGCTATCCTCTTCTGGTTCACCACGACAGATGATCCGGCCTTCCGCTTTCGGCGCGAGCGCGGCGTCGCCTCCAAGAGCCTGGCCCAGGAATTCGCGCCGCTGCAGAACGTTCAGGTCTGGCGCTTCTCGCTCTATTATTTCTTCGCCTTCGGCGGCTTCGTCGCCCTGTCCTTGTGGCTGCCGCGCTATCTCGTCGGCGTCTACGGCTTCAACCTGGAAACGGCCGGCATGATCGCTGCCGCCTACTCCATCCCGGGCAGCATCTTCCGCGCCTTCGGCGGCGTCCTGTCGGACAAGAAAGGCGCGCGCAGCGTCATGTACGCGATGTTTGCCGTGTCGGCTGTCGCCACCCTCATCCTTTCGCTGCCGGCCACAGCGATCACGCCGGTTATCTTCATCGTCGTCATCTTCGTGCTCGGCTTCTTCATGAGCCTCGGCAAGGCCGCCGTCTACAAGCACATTCCGGCCTATTATCCCGACAGCATCGGCGCCGTCGGCGGCATCGTCGGCATGATGGGCGGGCTCGGCGGCTTCATTCTGCCGATCGCCTTTGGCCTCCTCAAGGACATGACCGGCCTTTGGTCCAGCTGCTTCCTGCTGCTCTTCGCGATCGTGGCGATCTCGCTCATCTGGATGCACCTGTCCGTCAAGCAATTGTCGCGCCAAGGGCACTCTGCGCCCGTGCCTGCAACCTGATCCAAGGACCTGAAATATGACTGAAAAACTTGTTATCATCGGCAATGGCATGGCGCCCGGGCGCATGCTGGAGCACCTCTTCGAACGGGCGCCCGGACGCTATGAAGTGACGATCTTCAATGCCGAGCCACGCGTCAATTACGACCGCATCATGCTGTCGCCGGTTCTCTCCGGAGAAAAGGACTACGAGCAGATCATCATTCACGGCGATGGCTGGTATATCAAGCATGGAATCACGCTCTATAAGGGCCACAGGATCGTCAACATCGATCGCGCCGCCAAGACTGTCACGTCAGACCACGGCGTTACCGAAAGCTACGACAAGCTCGTGATCGCAACCGGTTCGGTGCCGTTCATCATCCCGGTTCCCGGCAAGGATCTGCCCGGCGTCATCACCTATCGCGACCTCGACGACGTGCAGGCCATGCTGCTTGCCGCCCAGTCGCGCGAAAAGGCCGTCGTCATCGGCGGCGGCCTGCTCGGCCTCGAAGCGGCCGCTGGCCTTGCCCAGCGCGGCATGGACGTCACCGTCCTGCACGTCATGCCGACGCTGATGGAGCGCCAGCTCGATCCCGCCGCCGGTTATCTCCTGCAGAAGGCGGTCGAGGAACGCGGCATCAAGGTCATCTGCAAGGCCAACACCAAGGCAATCATCGGCAACGGCAGGGTCGAAGGCATCGAGCTGGACGACGGCCGCATCATCCCGGCAACGCTCGTCGTCATGGCCGTCGGCATCCGGCCGAATGTCGGCCTGGCGAAAGACGCCGGCCTTGCAGTCAACCGCGGCATCGTCGTCGATGCCGGCATGCAGACCTCAGACGGGGATATCCTTGCGCTCGGCGAATGCGCCGAGGTGGGCGGCATGGTCTATGGCCTCGTCGCCCCGCTTTATGAAATGGCCCGTGTCGCCGCGGCGCATCTTTCCGGAGATCGCTCGCCCGCCTTCGTTCACGCCGACACGCCGACCAAGCTCAAGGTCACCGGCATCGAGCTTTATTCGCTCGGCGACTTTGCCGATGGCGACGATCGCGAAGAGATCGTGCTGCGCGATGCCAGCGCCGGCATCTACAAGCGCCTGGTCCTGAAGGACAACAAGATCATCGGCACCGTGCTTTACGGCGAAACCGCCGACGGCGCCTGGTTCAACGACCTGAAGAAGAAGGCGACCGATATTTCGGAGATGCGCGAGACGCTGATCTTCGGACAGGCCTATCAGGGAGGGTCACCGCTGGACCCTATGGCGGCCGTTGCAGCCTTGCCGGATGACGCGGAAATCTGTGGCTGCAACGGCGTATGCAAGGGCAAGATCACTTCGACGATCACGAGCAAGGGACTGACGTCGCTTGGCGACGTGCGCGCCCATACGAAGGCATCGGCCTCGTGCGGCTCGTGCACCGGTCTCGTCGAACAACTGATGGCGCTGACGCTCGGCGACAGTTACAACCCGGCTGCGGTTCAGCCGATGTGCACCTGCACGGAACTCGGCCATGACGATGTTCGCCGGCTGATCAAGGCGAAAGGGCTGAAGAGCATCCCGGCCGTCATGCAGGAGCTCGAATGGAAGACCTCCTGCGGCTGCGCCAAATGTCGCCCCGCACTCAACTATTACCTCGTCTGCGATTGGCCGGACGAATATGCCGACGACTACCAGTCACGCTTCATCAACGAGCGCGTCCACGCCAACATTCAAAAGGACGGTACCTACTCCGTTGTTCCGCGCATGTGGGGCGGCGTCACCTCGTCGAACGAGCTTCGCGCCATAGCCGATGTCGTCGACAAGTTTGCCATCCCGATGGTGAAGGTCACAGGCGGCCAGCGCATCGACCTGCTTGGAGTGGAGAAGGAAGACCTTCCAGCCGTCTGGGCCGATCTCGGGAAGGCCGGCTTCGTCTCCGGCCAGGCCTATGCCAAGGGTCTGCGTACCGTGAAGACCTGCGTCGGTTCGGACTGGTGCCGTTTCGGTACCCAGGATTCCACCGGTCTCGGCATTCGCATCGAGAAATTCATGTGGGGTTCCTGGACGCCGGCCAAGCTGAAGATGGCTGTCTCCGGCTGCCCGCGCAACTGCGCGGAAGCAACCTGCAAGGATATCGGCGTAATCTGCGTAGACTCTGGTTTCGAGATCCATTTCGCCGGTGCGGCCGGTCTCGACATCAAGGGCACCGAGGTGCTCGGGCTTGTAAAGACCGAAGACGAGGCGCTGGAGCATATCGTGGCCCTGACGCAGATGTATCGCGAGCAGGCCCGCTACCTCGAACGCATCTACAAATGGGCCAAGCGGATCGGCCTGGAGGAAATCCGCCGGCAAATCATGGGTGATGCCGAAAAGCGTAGAGCCTATTACGACCGCTTTGTCTTCTCCCAGAAATTCGCCCAGGTCGATCCCTGGTCGGAGCGTGTCTCGGGCAAGGACAAGCATGAATTCAAGCCGATGGCGACGATCGGTTATCCGCAGGCAGCCGAGTAAGGAGATTGATATGACCTGGTCCAATGAAAACTGGCACCCGATCGGTGACATCTCCGATATCCCCCTGCGTGGCGCGCGTTGCGTGAAGACACCGCAGGGCAAGATCGCCGTCTTCCGCACGGCGGAAAACGAGGTTTTCGCCATCGAGGATCACTGCCCGCACAAAGGCGGGCCGCTGTCGCAGGGGATCGTGCACGCCAAGGCCGTCACCTGCCCGCTGCACAATTGGGTGATCTCTCTCGAAACCGGCAAGGCGCTCGGCGCCGATGAGGGCGCGGTGCGGACCATACCGGTCCGTAACGAGGGCGGCACCCTTTTCATAGCGCTTGAAAGCCTGATGATGGCGGCGGAATAAATGACGACAGAGGTCAAGACCACCTGTCCTTATTGCGGCGTCGGCTGCGGCGTCATTGCCACGGTCGACGAGGCCGGCGCCGCCAGCATCAAGGGCGATCCCGAGCATCCGTCGAATTTCGGCCGTCTCTGCTCGAAAGGCTCGGCGCTTGCCGAAACGATCGATCTCGACGGCCGTCTTCTCCATCCTGAAATATCCGGCGAAAAGAGCGATTGGGACGAGGCGCTTGATCTCGTCGCACGGCGTTTTTCCGAAACCATCGCCGAACACGGGCCGGATTCGGTTGCCTTCTACGTCTCGGGTCAGTTGCTGACCGAAGATTATTACATGGCCAACAAGCTGATGAAGGGCTTCATCGGCTCAGCCAATATCGACACCAATTCCAGGCTCTGCATGTCCTCGTCCGTCGCCGGCCATCGCCGTGCTTTCGGCGCCGATACGGTGCCCGGGACCTATGAGGATCTCGAACTTGCCGATCTGGTGGTCCTGACCGGCTCCAACCTCGCCTGGTGCCACCCTGTCATCTACCAGCGGCTTGCCGCCGCAAAGACGGCACGGCCCAACATGCGCATCGTCGTCATCGATCCGCGCCGGACGATGACATGCGATATCGCCGATCTGCATCTGGCAATCCGTCCGGACGGCGACGTCGCGCTGTTCATGGGACTGCTTGCGCATCTTGCGACAAGCCCGGCGATCGACCAGAACTATATCGCGGCCCATACCGAGGGTTTCGGCGATGCTTTTGCGGCCGCAGCCGCGCTTGACACCAACGATCTCCTGGAACGGACCGGTCTGCCGGCCATGCAGATCAGGGAGTTCTTCCGCCTGTTCGAGACGACCGAGAAGGTCGTCACCTGCTACAGCCAGGGCGTCAACCAATCCTCCTCCGGCACCGACAAGGTCAACGCCATCCTCAACTGTCACCTCGCTACCGGCCGCATCGGCCGGCCGGGCATGGGACCGTTCTCGTTGACCGGCCAGCCGAACGCCATGGGCGGGCGTGAGGTCGGCGGCCTCGCCAATATGCTTGCCGCCCATATGGCGATCGAGAATGCGGATGACCGCGACCGCGTGCAGCGCTTCTGGAATTCGCCCGTCATCGCCGCAAAGCCCGGCTTGAAGGCGGTCGACATGTTCCGTGCGGTGGCCGATGGACGCATCAAGGCGCTCTGGGTCATGGCCACCAATCCTGTTGTGTCGATGCCGGATGCCGACAGCGTCGAAAGCGCGATCGCCGCCTGTCCCTTCGTCGTCGTGTCGGACATTCTGAGAGACACGGATACGACCCGGCATGCCCATGTGCTTTTGCCCTCGCTCGGCTGGGGCGAGAAGAACGGTACCGTTACCAATTCCGAACGTCGCATTTCCAGGCAGCGGCCGTTTCTCAATGCCCCCGGCGATGCCAGGGCCGATTGGTGGCAGCTTGCGGAGGTCGGACGGCGCATGGGATTTGGCGTCGCTTTCGATTTCGAGGCGCCGGATGCAATCTTTGCCGAACATGCAGCGCTTTCCGCCTTCGAAAATGACGGCAGCCGCGATTTCGACATCGGCGCCCACGCCGGCACGAGCGGCGGCGCCTACGACGAACTGTCGCCCTTTCAGTGGCCGCAGCCGGCAGGAACGGCGCCCGGCGTCACCCGCTTCTTCGCCGAGGGTGGCTTTTTTCATCCCGATGGCAAGGCGCGCTTCGTCGCGGTGAAACCGCCTGCGACAGATCGCACCTATGCCGATTTCCCCTTCACCCTGAACACCGGTCGCATCCGCGATCAGTGGCACACGATGACACGAACCGGGAAGAGCGCGCGGCTTTCCGCCCATATCGCCGAACCCTTTGCCGAGATCCATCCGCGCGATGCGATCGAGACCGGCATATCAAGCGCCGGCCTCGTCGAGATCGAGAGCCCCCAGGGCAAAGCGATCGTGCGGGCGCTGGTGACCGACCGCCAGGCGCGCGGCGGCATTTTCGCACCCATGCACTGGAACGATCAGTTCGCGGCAAAAGCTCGGATCGACGCCGTGGTGGCGCCGATCACCGACCCCATTTCCGGCCAGCCGGCGTCGAAGAACGTTGCCGTCGCCGTTCGGCCCTTCCGCGCCACCCACTACGGATTCGCGGTCTCTGCCATCAAACCGGACACACCAGACGCGGCCTATTGGGCGGTGGCGAAAGCTGCAGGCGGTTGGCGGCTTGAGCTTGCCTTCACCGAGGCTGTCGAAGACTGGACGGCCTGGTGCCGGAAGGTCTTCGCCATTCCGGCCGCAATCGAACCGCTGGGGTACGCGGATCGGCAATCCGGCGACCTGAGGCTCGCCTTCTTCGATGGTGAGATCCTGCTTGCCGCTCTGTTCCTTGCACGCGAGCCGGTTGCCGTTGCTCGCAACTGGGCAATCTCGCAACTCTCCGTCGTGCATGGCGACCTCAGGAAACGCTTTGCGCTGGTCGCAGGCCGTCCCGGCGGCGGCAGACCGGATCCCGGTGCGACCGTCTGCTCCTGCTTCAGTGTCGGGGTCAACCAGATCGCTGCCGCGGTGCGAGGCGGATGCCATAGCGTTGAAGAGGTAGGCAAGGAAACGAGCGCCGGAACCAATTGCGGTTCCTGCCGCAGCGAAATCGGCAGGATCATCGATCGCTGTCTCGCCGCAGCCGCGGAGTGAATGCGCAAGCGCGAATGCTGGAGGTCGGATGTCAGGCTGCGCTCGGGACGATAAGCATATTATGGTCGGCTGAGATGTTGACGGCGATCTCGTCATAGGAAGAGATGGTCGGATGCGGCGTCTCCATCTTCTGGTGATGGGTTGCCGTAACGACCATGACATCGGCGCCCGCCGCCTCGCCGGCCTTGATGCCGGCTGCGACATCCTCAAACACCAGACAATCCCGCGTGCTGACGCCGAGGCGTTCGGCGCCGAGAATATAACATTGCGGATCGGGCTTTCCGACCGTCACGTCCTCCGCCGTCACCATGAATTTCGGCAGAGGCAGGTCAGCCGCTTCCAGCCGGCGGCGGGCAAGACGCAAGGGCGAAGAGGTGACGATCGCCCAGCGATCCGGCGGCAGCGAAGCCAAGAAGGCGGCTGCGCCGGAAATGGCAACGACATCGCCGACATCGGCAATTTCGGCCTCGGTCACCAGCCTTGCCTCGTATTCCGGATCGACGCCCGGCAGGTTCAGCCGGGTGATTGTGTCAATGCCACGCGATCCGTGCATCTTCGGCAAGAAGGCGGCGACATCGAGCCCATGGCGTCTTGCCCAGTCGCTCCAAACACGCTCGGCGGCGAGGATCGAATTGAGGATGGTGCCGTCCATGTCGAAGAGGAATGCGGCATAAGGCTTCTCGAAGCCGTGGGGCATCGGCGGGTACAAGGGCGTATCTCATTAAGGAGGAGTTTCGGATGGTCGTTGCTGGCGGCGATGAAACGGCAAATCGCAGCGTTTTGCAAGTCTGGGCAGGACAGCGACGTTGCATGTCTTAGGAAGCCTAGGTGAGGATCAAGTCACCGGAGAGGCGCAAGCCGATCCGGTCATCGCAGCGTTCCTCGGCGCCGCAACCATACAAGGCCCGCGTGCAGGTTTTTCAAAAAAATCGGAACAATGAATCCTGCAAGTGGTTTTGTCGCGGCGGATAAAGACTGCCTTCGCAATTTTTAATCCGCGCGTTCCGGCCACCCGCCTTCCCGCACCGTTGATCATTCCGCAGGGTGTGGCATCACCGGATGGTGACCATCTAGCGGCGGCCGCTGCCGCCAGCCAGTCAGATAGTTCATCAGTGGGAAATAAGCGCCATAGGGGAGCAGACGCGCCAGCTTCAGCATCGTGGTGAAGCGTCTGGGGAAAGCGATCTCGAAAGCCTGCGATTTCAGCCCGGCGGCAATCTGGCGGGCAGCCTCCTCGGACGACACCCGCGCCGCCGGGATAGGAAAGGCGCTCTTGCCCACCGTCGGCGTGTCGACGAAGCCCGGGCTGATGAGCTGAATGCGGATGCCCACCTTGTCGAGATCGAATTTCAGGCTTTCGGCCATGTTGATCAACGCCGCCTTGGTGGCCCCATAGGCAGCCCCCGTCGGCAGGCCGCCATAGGCGGTGACGGAAGAGACGATGGCGATCTGCCCCTGCCCTTTCGCCTTCATATGGCGGATCGCCGGCAACAGACAGTTGACGACGCCGGAAAGATTAACGGCAAAGCTCTTTTCGAAATCGGCGCGGTTCAGATCCTCGGCGTGGACCGGCAGGTAGATACCGGCATTGAGGATCGCCATTGCGAGCGTGCCGTGCTCATATTCGATAGAGGCCAGGACATGTTCCATGTCCTCGGCATCGGTGACATCACCGTCGAGGACGATAATATTCCCGGAAAGGCCGCTGGCTTCGGCCTGCAGCTCGACCAGCTTTTCGTGGCTTCTGGCGGTGACGGCGACCTTGTATCCTTCGCCGGCAAGCTTCAGCGCAAGCGCCCGGCCGATACCTGAGCTCGCGCCCGAGATCCAGACGATTCCATGTTCGGGACGGGCGATGAAATCACGCATGACATGCTCCTCCGGCTCTGACTGACCAGCACGAAACAGGCCCGGAAGTTCTTTGCGCCTCCCGGATTTACGGCTCTATCACACCATTGTGGCTGCTTTCAGCCGATCAGGTCGCCGATCATCTGACGAAAGGACCGGGTCAGCCGGATCGGTCCGTCGGACAGCGCGAAGGCAATGCAAGGCGTGTCCTTTTCGGCACCCGGCCGGTGATCGACAGTTTCGTCGGCAATCGAGATGTCGCCGGGGCCGAAATGGCTGCGCTCGTCGTTGAAAGACCCGTCTAGAGCTTTTCCGGGTTAAATTGAATCGTTCGGGTTGGCTTAAACGGAGTCGAATGGTCGACCGGCCGGCGCGCGTCGTAGCCCTCGGGCAAGGAACCGGCGACATAATGCGCCCTCAGTGCGTCGATCGTGTCGATCTGATCGTGAATCATGTCGGTTTCGGCCAGGCCCGCCGCCCGTGTTCCGTTGTCGCTTTGTCGTCATCCATACGGGGAAAGCCAATTTTCGGATCACCATGGCACGGTGGGATCGCCGTCGCGGGCCATTTCGGATAAGGAAAGCGAAATTTTATCGTGACCACCAGGGGTATGGAATAGCATTTCTTGCCAACACAGCCTTGTGAAGGGAAAAGACCGTTCCTAAAGTAAGAGTTCGAAAGAGGCAGATTCCATGACCTTCCATCCCTCCGTCCTCGAAGCCATCGGCAATACGCCCCTGATCAAACTCAAGGGCGCCTCCGCTGCAACCAGCTGCACCATTCTCGGCAAGGCGGAGTTTCTCAACCCCGGCCAGTCGGTCAAGGACCGTGCCGCGCTCTACATCATCCGCGATGCGGAGCGGAAGGGGTTGCTTCGACCCGGCGGCGTCATCGTCGAAGGCACGGCCGGCAATACCGGCATCGGGCTGACGCTAGTCGCCAAGGCGCTCGGCTACCGCACCGTCATCGTCATCCCGGAAACCCAGAGCCAGGAAAAGAAGGACGCGCTGAAATTGCTCGGCGCCGAACTCGTCGAAGTGCCGGCCGTTCCCTACAAGAACCCCAACAACTATGTGAAGGTGTCCGGGCGTCTTGCCGAACAAATGGCGAAGAGCGAACCGAACGGGGCAATCTGGGCGAACCAGTTCGACAACGTCGCCAACCGCCAGGCGCATATCGAAACGACGGCGCCGGAAATCTGGAACGATACCGACGGCAAGGTCGACGGCTTCATCTGCTCCGTCGGCTCCGGCGGCACGCTTGCCGGTGTCGCCGCCGGCCTCAAGGCTTTTAATCGCGACGTCAAGATCGGCATCGCCGATCCCGACGGCGCTGCTCTTTATGAATTCTACCAGAACGGCACGCTGAAATCCGAGGGATCCTCGATCACCGAGGGCATCGGCCAGGGCCGCATCACGGCCAATCTTGAGGGCTTCACACCCGATTTCTCCTATCGCGTCTCCGATGCCGAAGCACTTCCCTATCTTTTCGACCTCGTGGAAAACGAGGGGCTGTGCCTCGGCGGCTCGACAGCGATCAACATTGCCGGCGCGGTCAATCTCGCCCGCGATCTCGGGCCCGGTCACACGGTGGTGACAATCCTCTGCGACTACGGCAACCGCTACCAATCGAAGCTCTTCAATCCGGATTTTCTGCGATCGAAGGGACTACCCGTTCCCGGCTGGATGACTGGTTCGTCCGACATACACGTTCCCTACGAGCCCGTGTGAGACCTCATGCCCGTCAATGCCCTCTATCGCGACGACTTCTATCTCTCGACATGCGAGGCGGTCGTCACTGCCGTTCACGACGACGGGGGCATCGAGCTCAACCAGACCTGCTTTTATGCCACATCGGGTGGCCAGCCCGGTGACACTGGCCAGCTTGAACGCGCCGACGGAACCAAGATCGCACTGGGCCAGACAAAACACGGCGCCGGCAAGGATGTCATCATCCACGTGCCGCTCGAAAACGAGCCGCGGCCGGAGGTCGGCGAGACGCTGGTGCTGCATGTCGATTGGCCGCGCCGCTACCGGCTGATGCGCATGCACACGGCCTGCCACCTGCTGTCGGTCATCTGCTCCTATCCGATCACCGGAGCCGCCGTCGGCGAGGAAGAAAGCCGCGTCGACTTCGACATGAGCGAGACGATCGACAAGGACGAGGTCACGGCCAAGCTGATGGAACTGGTCGGCCAGAACCACCCGGTCTATCTGCAATGGATCACCGACGACGAGCTGGCGGCCAATCCGGACATCGTCAAGTCGAAGAATGTGCGCCCGCCGGTGGGGCTTGGTCGGGTCAGCCTCGTCTGTATCGGCGAGAACTCCTCGATTGACAGCCAGCCCTGCGGCGGCACACATGTCTCGGAGACGCAGGAAATCGGTCAGATCCACATCGCCAAGATCGAAAAGAAGGGCAAGGAGAACCGGCGCTTCCGCATCCGCTTCGGCACGCCCGGCGTAGAAGCCTGATAAGGGGAGACCATAATGACTGAGAGCAAGAGCCGTTTCGTCGTCTCGGCCGAATGGCTGCAGGCCGAGCTCGGCAAGCCGGATCTGCGCGTGCTGGACGCCTCCTTCTACCTGCCGTCGCAAAAGCGCGACGCCGATGCCGAATATGCCGCCGGCCATATTCCCGGGGCCATCCGCTTTGATCAGGACAAGATCGCCGACCACTCGACGGCGTTGCCGCATACGATACCCTCGCCCGATTATTTCGCCGCCGAAGTCGGCAAGCTCGGCATCAGCGAGAATGATCGCATCGTCGTCTATGACGGTATCGGCGTGTTTGCCTCGCCCCGCGTCTGGTGGCTGTTCCGGGTGATGGGAGCAAAGAACGTCTTCGTCCTCGACGGAGGTCTCGACGGCTGGAAGGCTGAGGGCCGTCCGCTCGAAACAGCGGCCCCCAACTATGCCCCGGCGACGTTTACGCCTGACTTCGATGAGAGCCGGGTCATCACGCTGGACACCATGCGCGACATCGTCTCGAGCGGCGCGATGCAGATTGCCGACGCTCGTAGCGCCGGCCGCTTCGCCGCTACCGAACCCGAGCCGCGTGCCGGCATGCGCTCCGGCCATATGCCCGGCGCCCGAAGCCTGCCCTCCGGCGTATTCGCCAACCAGGGCCGGTTCAAATCGCTGCCCGAACTCAGGCAGACCATCGAAGAGGCCGGAATCGATCTCTCCAAGCCGGTCGTCACCTCCTGCGGCTCAGGGATCACGGCCGCGATCATCACGCTGGCGCTGGAATCGCTCGGCCATCACGACAACAAGCTTTATGACGGTTCATGGAGCGAATGGGGCAGCCGTGACGATACGCCTGTCGTCACCGGTCCGCCGACGCCGGTTAAAGCCTGACCGCCATGGGAAAGACGCCCACTTCGCTCAAAGCTCATATCACCCGTCTTGAAATGACGGCGGCGCCCAAGGCCAGCATGCCGGTGCCCGTCAATATCCAGACGGCGATCATGCGTGCGCCAGGCATACCGCTGCCCTTTTACCGCTATCTCTATCGACAGGTGGGCGCGCGCTGGCAGTGGGTGGACCGGCTGCGCATGAGCGACGAGCAACTGGCAGAAACGCTGAACGACAAGCGCAACAATATCAGCGTCCTCTACGTGAACGGCGCACCGGCCGGCTTCTACGAGTATTTCTGCGCGGACGAGGAGACGATTGAACTCAGCCATTTCGGGCTGATCGAACATGCGCTCGGGCTCGGCATCGGCAAATGGTTTCTGCTGCAGGCGCTCTATGCGATATGGGCGCTCGATCCGAAGCGCGTCACCACGACCACCAACAATCTCGACCATCCGCGCGCGCTGCAGCTCTATCAGATGTACGGTTTCTCCCCTGTCTCGACCGGCACCGGCATTGTGCGGCCGCTGAGTGACAAGGAGCTCCTGGAACTTGCGCGGAAAAGCTGACGGTTTGATTGCTTTCCGGTCGCTCGCCGCCCTCACTCCTGTCCTCGGACTTGATGCGAGGACAGGAGTGAGGGCGGAGAAGTAGAAACTTCCTCCAAACGTCGAGGAATGCCCCGACTTCGGAAACTGAGTTTGCCGCGACGATCTCCGCAAACGACAACACAGGCAAGAAACGGGTGGCTCGGGCGGAGGTCCAGGCGCAATTTCATGGCGATCACAAAGGGGATTTCCATGACCGCCATTCGTTTTGCCGCAATGCCGACCGCCGATGCCGAAGTCCTCTGGAACGGTGGCCGTGATGCCTATGACAACCTGCCCGAGACGATGATATCAGACGGCGACGGCAATCCATGCCGCCATTGTCTGCAGAATATCGAAGAGGGCGAGGAACTGCTGGTCTTCGCCTACCGGCCCTTCCCGGCGCTGCAGCCCTATGCCGAAACCGGGCCGATCTTCCTGCACAAGCAGCCTTGCTGGCGCTATGCCGCCGAGGAGATTCTGCCGCCGGTGCTGACGACGAGCCGCGACTTCATCGTCCGCGGCTACAATGAGAACAACCGCATCGTGTACGGTACCGGCGCGGTGACCCTGGTCAGCGAAATTGCGGCCTATGGCGAAAAGCTGCTGGCGCGGCCTGACATCGCCTACGTGCATGTGCGCTCGGCACGCAACAACTGCTTTCAATGCCGGATCGACAAGATAAAGGCGCCGGCCATTGCGGAGACCGGCGCCTTTAGTTGACCTTGAGCCAGGCAGCTTACGCTACGTTGAGCACGCTCTCCGGCGCGAAGGCCTCATAACCGAGCGCCTCGGCGACCGGCTTGTTGGTGATACGGCCCTTATGCACGTTGAGGCCGTTCCTCAAGTGCTTGTCCTCGGCGATGGCGCGCAGGCCGCGGTCGGCAAGCGCAAGCCCATGAACCAGCGTGGCATTGTTCAGCGCATGCGCCGACGTGACCGGTACTGCACCGGGCATGTTGGCAACGCAATAATGCACCACGCCGTCGACCTCATAAGTCGGGTCGGAATGCGTCGTCGCATGCGAGGTTTCGAAGCAGCCGCCCTGGTCGATGGCGACGTCGACGATGACGGCGCCCTTCTTCATGCCGGACAGCATCTCGCGGGTAACGAGCTTCGGAGCGGCAGCACCCGGGATCAACACGGCACCGATGATGAGATCGGCCGAGAAGACCTCCTCCTCCAGCGCCTGGATGCTGGAATAACGGGTGTGGACA
Source organism: Rhizobium sp. NXC14 (assembly GCF_002117485.1). Classification (NCBI taxonomy): domain Bacteria; kingdom Pseudomonadati; phylum Pseudomonadota; class Alphaproteobacteria; order Hyphomicrobiales; family Rhizobiaceae; genus Rhizobium; species Rhizobium sp. NXC14. The sequence goes on along the minus strand of NZ_CP021030.1, from coordinate 1,891,754 downwards.
CGGCCAGCGAAGATGTCGTCGAGCTGCCGCAGGCGCGGCAGGGATTTGTCGAGAATGCTGACATCGGCGCCGAGTCCGGCGGCCATTCTGGCGGCATGCAGGCCGACGACGCCGCCGCCGATGACGGCGACCTTGGCCGGCAGCACGCCGGGCACGCCGCCGAGCAGGACACCGAGACCGCCATTGGCCTTCTGCAGGGCAGTCGCCCCGGCCTGAATGGACAGGCGCCCGGCGACCTCGGACATCGGCGCCAGCAGCGGCAGGCCGCCGCGCTCGTCGGTCACCGTCTCATAGGCGATAGCGGTGACGCCGGAGGCGAGAAGACCCTTGGTCTGATCGGGATCGGGCGCTAGATGCAGATAGGTGTAGAGCAGCTGACCATCGCGAAGCTGGGCCCATTCGGAAGGCTGCGGCTCCTTGACTTTGACGATCATGTCGCACTTTTCGAAAATATCCTTGGCGGAGGCGGCGATCTTCGCGCCAGCCGCGGCATAGGCGGCATCATGGGCGCCGATGCCGGCGCCCGCCTTGGTCTCTACCCAGACCTCGTGGCCGTGCGCCACATATTCGCGCACCGAAGCAGGCGTCAGGCCGACGCGATATTCATGATTCTTGATTTCCTTCGGGCAACCGACACGCATTTCGCGTTCCTCTCCTTTTGTCTCCGCGGTCGCGGATCTCCTCTGCGACCGATCCAACCACCAAGGCGGCGAAATGTCCTTGCAAAGACGGTTTGCGCAAACGCGATTTTTCGGTGATTATTGCGTCGCAACCCTCTCTCTTCGAAAGTTCTTCGAATGGCCGAACTCGATACAATCGATCTTGCGATTCTGAAGGTTTTGCAGGCCAATGCCCGCATCACCAATGCCGAGCTCGCCGAAAGAATCGGGCTTTCCCCTTCGGCCTGTTCGCGCCGGCTCGACATTCTTGAAAGGAGCGGCGTCATCGACGGCTACCATGCGCGGCTTTCGCACAAGGCGCTAGACTACAAGATGATCGCCATCGTGCATATTTCCCTCTCCGGCCAGTTCGCCAAGACGCTGGCGGAGTTCGAGTCGGCAGTGAAGCTCTGCCCGAACGTGCTCGTCTGCTACCTGATGTCGGGCGAATATGACTACATCCTCAGGGTCGCCGCCCGCGATCTCGAAGACTATGAGCGTATCCATCGCGACTGGCTGTCGGCCCTTCCCCATGTGGTCAAGATCAATTCGAGTTTCGCGCTTAGAGAAATCATCGACAGGCCGAATGTGGGGCTTTGAGGCCTTGCTTATTTTCAGAATGCCTGACCAGACTTTCGGCGCGCGCGGGCTTCTCCCGCCTATTGGCATGTCATGAAATCGAAGACCCACGGTTACATTTTCGCCCTGCTGGCGCTGACCATCTTTTCGCTGCAGGACGCCATCTCCAAACACCTGGCATCCGCCTATCCGCCGATCTTCGTGACGATGATCCGCTACTGGGCCTTCGGGCTTTTCACAATCATACTCGCTTCGAAGATGCACGGCGGTCTCAAGGCAACGGCTCGCACCAAACGCCCCGCCCTGCAGGCGGCCCGCGGCCTGCTGCTTGCGGTCCAGGTGGTTCTGGCGATCACCTGTTTTGCCGTGATCGGCCTTGCCCGTTCGCAGGCGATCTTTTCCGCGACGCCTATCCTGATCGCACTGCTGGCAATGCCGATCCTCGGCGAGCGGGTCGGGTGGCGGCGATGGGCGGCGATCGGCGCCGGGCTTTTCGGAGTGCTGCTGATCCTGAAGCCGGAAGGCGATTTCTTCGACGTAAAGCTGCTTCTCGCCGTCGCCTCCTGCTTCAATTTCGCCTTTTACGTCATCGCCACACGGCTCGTCAGCCGCGACGATTCTTCGACGACCAGTTTCTTCTATACGGGTGTCGTCGGCGCCGTTGCAATGACGCTGATCGGGCCGTTCTACTGGAGCTGGATGTCATCCGGCGACTGGGGCTGGATGGCGCTCGTCTGCATGACCAGCATTTCCAGCCATTATTTCCTCATCCGCGCCTACGATAGTCTCGATGCCGCCGCCGTCCAGCCGCTGACCTATCTGTCGCTTGTCTACGCTTCGATCATCGGCGTGACGATCTATGGCGAAACGCTGAGCCTCAACACGATCGTCGGCTCGGCGATCGTGGTCGCAGCCGGCATCTTCACGGTCTGGCGCGAACATGTTGTGGGACGCAGGGCTGCCAAAGCCAGCGGCGTCGCATTTGATTGAGTGTCGACCTGCGATAGCCCGTTTTACACAGATTGGCTTCCAGAATCGCTGCACGCATCTCCGTGACATGCAGTAACCCTAACTGTTTCACTGCAATTTTAGCCAAGCCACTAAAACCATTTCAATGTTCGGGCGCTATGCTCTCCGACTGTATCCAAGGGAGACAGTATGACCCGCAACTTGAAAATCACGGCAAGAAAGGCCGACCGGCAAAACTGCCGTGTCTTCGGCAGCGTCAAATATCTGAACAGCCAAGTGGATGTCCGCATTCTCAACCTGTCGGTGACCGGCGCCGCCCTGGAGACGAAGACGCCGCTCCATGCCGCTTCCGGCAGCAAAGTGCGCATCGAAGCCGAAAATCTCGGACTGCTCGAAGGGATCATCCGCTGGAAGCACAATGGCCGCATCGGCGTGCAGTTCGATGTGAATTCGAATGCGCGGGCACAGGTCGCCTCTTATTTCCGCTTTTTCCATAAGGAAATACGGCCGGTGCTGGCGGTTCGTCAGCTGAGAGCCGCGACCGGCGGCGACCGCCCACCTCATCCGTCGACGCTGAAAGCGTAAGGCCGCACCGCTATTACGTCGAGGAGCGGCTGAGATCGGTCAGGAGCTGCGGTTGGTGCTGGTGCCGCCCGAGGCGATGGAGATCGAGGATCTGCCGCCGCCAGCGACTTTCCGTATCGCCGCCGTAAACGTCTCCGCGTTGTCGTCCGCACTGGACGCGTTGCCTCCGAAATCTTTGTCCTTGCAATCACGACCCTGCTCGTGCCCCCTTCCCAAGGGATACCGCCTCAGACTACAAGTTGCGTTTCAAAACCATTGCGCCTTTGCCACTGATTGTTTGCCGTCCTGTCATTTTCGCAGTGCACTCCTCGCCAAATCGTCCTAATTCTGAGGAGCCGGACGATGCACGATCTTTGAAGGAGAGCTTCTATGTCTTCCATTTTCGACGTTGGCTTGATGAGCCGCCGTTCCTTGCTTGGCGGCATTGCCGCCACCTCCGCCCTCGTGCTGCTGCACCCTTTCAGCGCGCGCGCCGGCGCCAACCGGGCGCATCTCCGGCTGATGGAAACGACGGACATTCACGTCAACGTCTTCCCCTATGACTATTATGCCGACAAGCCGAACGACACGATGGGTCTGGCGCGCACCGGAACGATCATCGACGCGATCCGCGCCGAGGCCGTCAACTCGCTGCTTGTCGACAATGGCGACGTACTCCAGGGCAATCCGATGGGCGACTATATGGCCTATCAGCACGGCATGAAGCACGGCGACGTCCATCCCGTGATCAAGGCGATGAACACTCTCGGCTATACCGTCGGCACGCTCGGAAATCACGAGTTCAACTACGGCCTCGACTTCATGTTCAAGGTGCTGTCGGGCGCCAACTTCCCCTTCGTCTGCGCCAACCTGACCAAAGGTCAGCTCGCCTCGGACCCGAAGCAGGACGACCTTTTCTTCAAACCCTACGTCATCGTGGAAAAGCAGATCAAGGACGGCGCCGGCAAGGAGAGCCCGGTCAAGATCGGATTCATCGGCTTCGTGCCGCCGCAAATCATGCTCTGGGATATCAAGAATCTCGAGGGCAAGGCGCAGACGCGTGACATCGTCGAAGCCGCCAAGGCCTGGGTCCCCGCGATGAAAGAGGCCGGCGCCGATATCGTCATCGCCCTCTCCCATTCCGGCATCGACGGCAGCGCGCCGTCCGAAAAAATGGAAAACGCCTCGCTGCATCTCGCCGCAGTCGAGGGGATCGACGCGATCTTCACCGGTCACCAGCATCTCGTCTTCCCCGGCCCGAAGAGCTGGAACGGCGTCGCCAATGCCGACTCGGTCAAGGGCACACTGCATGGCAAGCCCGCCGTGATGGCAGGCTTCTGGGGCTCGCATCTCGGCCTTATCGACCTGCTCTTGGAAAAGGACGGCAACAGCTGGAAGATCGTCGATTTCACCTCGGAAGCCCGGCCGATCTATCATCGCGACGACAAGAAGAAAGTAGTCGCCGATTACGCCGACAAGAAAGAGGTGGTCGAGGCCGCCAAATCAGAGCATGAGGCGACGCTCGCCTATGTCCGCACGCCTGTCGGCAAGACCGCCGCGCCGCTCTATTCCTATTTCGCGCTCGTCGCCGACGATCCTTCCGTTCAGGTCGTCAGCCAGGCCCAGACCTGGTACATCAAACAGATGCTCGCCGACACGCAATTCAAGGATCTGCCGGTGCTTTCGGCTGCGGCTCCCTTCAAGGCCGGCGGTCGCGGCGGCGCGGATTATTATACCGACGTTCCGGCCGGCGATATCGCCATCAAGAACGTCGCCGACCTCTACCTCTATCCGAACACGGTGCAGGCTGTCGCCATCACCGGCGCGCAAGTGAAGAACTGGCTCGAAATGTCGGCCGGCATGTTCAATCACATCGAAGCCGGATCGAAGGATGCGCCGCTGCTCAACAACGACTTCCCATCCTATAATTTCGATGTCATCGACGGGGTGACCTATCAGATCGACCTGTCGCAGCCGCCGAGATATGATTCCTCCGGCAAGGCCATCAATCCGGATGCCAACCGCATCCAGAATCTCGCCTTCGACGGCAAGCCGATCGATCCAGCTCAGAAGTTCGTCGTCGTCACCAACAATTACCGCGCCGGCGGCGGCGGCAATTTCCCGGAGATTGCAGCGGATAAGGTGATCTTCCAGGCGCCTGATACCAATCGCGACGTCATCGTCCGTTATGTCCACGACCAAGGGACGATCAATCCGTCGGCCGATGCGAACTGGACCTTCAAGCCGCTGCCGGGCACGACCGTTACCTTCGACAGCGGCCCGAAGGCAAAGCAGTTCCTCGCTTCAGTCAAGAGCGTCAAGATCGAGGAGGCTGGCGACGGTGCCGACGGCTTCTCGAAGTTCCGGCTGGTCCTTTAAGCGGAGACAGACAGCGAAGGCGCGGCCCCCGCGCCTTCGTCATTCGGCCGCAAGCGGCGAGACGGTGTCGCGCAATTCCGCCATCTGGGCGTGGAAATCGGCTTGGTTGGGGCAGAAGGAAAGCCGGGTGCGGAACGCCTCGATCATCCAGGCGGCGGCAGGTCCGGGCGGGTTCGCGAGCTGGCGCATCGAATAGATGGCATACTCGCCCTGCTCATAGGCATCCAGATCGAGATGGACGAGCGCGCCGCTCCGCAAGTCGTCATGCAAGATCGAAGCCGGAAGACCGCCCCAGCCCAGCCCGGCCTTGATAAGCTGATGTTTCGTCGCGATATCACTGACACGCCAGGTCTTGTAGGACAGGACGTTGAAATCCCGCCCCTTCGTGCGGCCTGAGGCGTCGCTAACGACGAGTTGCACTTCCTCGCGCACGTCGCCGAGTGTCAAGGGCCGGCTGATTTGGGCAAGCGGATGGTTGGGCGCGGCAACGGGCAACATGAAGGAGTGGCCGATTCGCTCGGTGATGAGCGAATCATCTTGCTTGAGGACAGCGCCGCCGATGCCGATCGTCACCTTGCCCGTTAATATGAGATCCATGACCATTCCGAGCTCGCCGACGTTGAGGTTCAATGAAACGGTCGGAAACCTCTCGCGGAATTCGTGCAGCACGTCCACCACGGCCCGCGAGGGCACCATGACGCTGATGGCTACGGAAACTTCCGCTTCGAGACCTTCCCTCAGGCTTTTGACACGAGCCCGCATGACCTGCAGGTCACCCAGAATGCGGCGGGCATCCTCGAGCATCGCCTTGCCCGCCTCGGTCAGCTTCGGCTGGCGCGCGCCGGAACGCTCAAAAAGCGGCATTTCGAGCTGTGCCTCCAGGTTGGCGATCGTATAGCTGATAACCGATTGCGCCCGGTTCAATGCCCGCGAAGCGGCCGAAAAGCTGCCGGTTTCGGCAACGGTCAAAAACACCTGCAATTGATCCAGGGTGGGGTTCGGAAGCACTTCCATCCATTCCATCGATAGTTTCGATCGACATTATCTCCGTTTTTTCGATAGCAGGCCAGACTTATTTTCCTGTTCGACACCGCGGCTCATCTCCCAGCAACGAGCCGTTCTGTTCAATTCGAAAGGAAATGATCCATGTCGTCCATTCTTCTTCTGACGTCCAGCCCGCGTGCCGAATCGCTCTCGACCCCAATCGCCGCCGATCTCGCCGAGAAGCTGAAAAACCAGAAGCCGGGCAGCGTCGTCGTCCGCCGCGACCTTGCCGCCACGCCGCTGCCGCATATCGACGACCTCTTCACCGGCGCGATCCGCAAGCCGGCGGAAGCCCGCACCGCCGAAGAGATCGCAGCCATCAAGACCTCCGACGAACTGGTCGCCGAACTGTTTGCCGCCGACACGATCGTCATCAGCACCGGCCTGATCAACTTCAACATCTATTCGTCGCTGAAGACGTGGATCGACAATGTCGCCCGCGCCGGCGTGACCTTCAAGTACACGGAAAGCGGCCCGGTGGGCCTCGTAACGGGCAAGAAGGTTTATGTGGTGCTTGCTTCCGGCGGCGTCTACTCGCAGGGACCGGCTGCTCCTCTGAACCATGCCGTGCCTTACCTGAAATCGGTTCTCGGCTTCCTCGGCATCACCGATATCGAGACCATCTATGTCGAAGGCCTTGCTTTCGGCCCGGAAGCAGCCGAAAAGGCCATCGGCGCCGCCAAGTCGCGCGTCGACGAAATCGCACTCGCAGCCTGATCGGCTTCAGAACCCTCCATTGAACGGCCGGCACCTGCCGGCCGTTCGTCATTTGCCGATATCGGCGACGAAATCCCGGATCGTCTCCAGGATTTCGCCCGAAAGAGCCTCATCCGAGGAAACCCTGGCAAGGCCGACGCCGCCTGCCATCATGGCGAAAGCCATGATTGCCTTTCGCCGTCTTTCCCCTTTATTTGCTCCCGTGGCCTTGCCGGCCAATGCCTGGAAATTGCGTTCGAGCCGCTCCGTGGCAATGCGCCGCGCCTTCTCGCTGCTGCGCGCGATATCGGAGGTCAGCGCGGCGAAAGGGCAGCCTTCGCCAGGATTGTCGCGATGATAGGCGCTGAGATAGCGATCGGCGACATCGGCAGCCGTCATCTTCGCGGGGTCCACACCCTCTGCTTCCAGCCTGCGCCCCCATGAATCGAAGGCGGACTCGATCGCTTCGGCGACGAGATCGTCACGGGAGGCGAAGTGCTTGTAGAAGCCGCCGACGGTCAGCCCGGCCTCCTTCATCAGGTCGGCGACGCCGATGCCTTCTAACCCCTCTTCGCGCAACCGCTTTGACGCAGTCTCGACGATTTTCTCGTGCGTCTTCTGTTTTTCCAGCTGCGAACGGCCCATCGGACTCTCCCGTATTGCCTCTTGACTCATGTGGATTGCAATCATAATCCTTATAGATAGCGATCGTAATCCAGATCGTTGTCATTTCCAAGGAGCATGAATCATGCGTCTAAGAAACAAGGTCGCCCTGATCACCGGCGGAAACAGCGGTATCGGTCTTGCGACTGCCAAAGTCTTCATCGACGAGGTGCCAAGGTGGTGATCACCGGCCGCAACCCGGAAACGCTTGCCGCCGCCGAAAAGGCGCTTGGGGCCGGTGTGCTGGCGCTGAAGGTCGATGTCACCGATGCCGTCGCCACCGAGAAGGCTTTTGCGGAAGCGGCCGCGAAGGTCGGTAAGTTCGACATCGTCTTCGCCAACGCCGGCATCGGCGGCGCAACACCGCTCGGTGACACGTCGCCGGAGCAGTTCAATCGGATCATCAGCACCAACCTGACGGCAGTGTTCTTCACCGTGCAAGCGGCCCTGCCGCATCTCAGCGACGGCAGCTCGGTGATCCTCAACGGCTCGGTGCATGCCGTGCTCGGCGCTCCCGGCTGGTCGGCCTATGCGGCGACGAAGGCTGCGGTGCGCGCCATGACGCGCAATATGGCGTCGGAACTTGCGCCGCGCGGCATCCGCGTCAACCAGGTGACGCCAGGCGGCACCAAGACGCCGATCTGGTCGCCGATGGCACCAACGGAAGATGCGATGTCGGCGCTCGAGGCTCGCATGGGCGGCCTGAGCCCGCTCGGCCGCATGAGCGAAGCCGAGGAAATCGCCAAGGCAGCGCTCTATCTCGCCTCGAACGATTCTGCCAACGTCACCGGCATAGAAATCACCGTCGATGGCGGCATGACGAGCGCGCCGTCGGGCGCCAAGATCTTCCGCGCCGCCTGACTGCAGCAGGGGTTGACAAAACCTGCCCAGCCCCCGCTCCCTCCGCAGCCAGCCTTGCTACGGCTACTTTATCTCAACTCTTACGCATTGCGCGGGTGAGCAATATGAAACAGGACGAGCGCCACATTGAGGATGGCAAAAACCATAGGCTTGAAGGAATCTGTTTCGATTTTCTCAACATCCCGAACACCGCAGCGCGCTGCGGTTGGTGACGCGACCCGCCGCCTAACTTGATTGCACCATGGCGGAGCGGCCGACGACGCAATTGCGGCCGCTTTTCTTTGCCGCGTAGAGCCTGCCGTCGGCGGCGGTGAGCACCGTCGTAAAGCTGATGCCGTCCTCGTCAGCGGTCGCAACGCCGATGCTGACCGTGACCGGCTTATCGTCCGGTGTTTTGACGCTGGTCTCGATCGTCCAGCGCAGGCGTTCGGCAAGGAGCAACCCTTCCTCATGGCTTGTGCCGGGGCAGACGGCGACGAATTCCTCGCCGCCGAAGCGGAAGATGCGGTCGCTGGACCGCAGCGTCGTGCCGAGCCGGGCGGCTATCGCCCTCAGCACCTCATCGCCCTGAAGATGGCCATGACCATCGTTGACATCCTTGAAGTGATCGGCGTCAATAATGAGGACGGTGGCAAGCAGCCCCTGCCTCAAGGCCTCGCGCAGCATCACCGGCGCTTCGAGTTCCATGCGTGTGCGGTCATAGACGCCGGTAAGCATATCGCGGCCGGTGCGCTCCAGAAGGTCATTATAGCGCTCGCGAAAGGTGAGATCACTGAAAACGTCGCTGATGGAGCGCGCGGCGGCGTCAGCGCCAAGGCGGCGGATCCGATATTCATAGACGGCAAACATCGCCCCATAGAGGCCGACGGAGAGCATCTTCGCCTTCCAGCCACCCCAGAATACGGCGACTGGAACATCGAGGAAATAGTGCAGTGCGGCAAAGAAGCCGATCTGGTCGAAAGTCAGCAGCACAAAGCCGGAGATCATGAAACGCAGGACGACACGCCTGCGGAAGAAATCGCCGAGCTTTTCGTAGAGCAGGATGATGCCGAGCGAATCGACATAGAGCAGCGCCGTGCCCCAAATCATCAGCCAGCCCATCTCTTTCAGGAAATCGACGTCGGGCGTGTGGTTCGACGACAGCTGCAGCGGCTGGTGCAGTTGCAGCACCCAGGCGATGCCGACGGTCAGCAGATTGCCGAGAAACAGGCCGTAGATCGGCTGGCGCACCGTCGCGGCATCCTCCCACAGATACAGCATCAGGATCATCATCAGCTTGCCGGAGAAGAAGACGGATGAGCCCGGCGACACATCGCCGAACGGCAGCGAGACGTAAAAGACTGCCGCCAGATAAGTCTCCATGAAATGCATGACGCCGAGCGCCGTCAGAAAGACGCCGAGGCCAAGCCGATGGCGGAAATGCAGAAGCGTCACCATCAGCACGAAATAGGCGATGGCTTCGACGACGAAAAGCGCGAGGTTCAGCACTTCCATGACAACACCTCGGCTTCAGGCCGGTGCCCCCGGCACCCTGCCGGCACGGCGGCGGATCCAATGATCGAGCGTCTGAAAAAGTGGAACACGAGGGCAGCCCTGCAAATCCTGCAGGCAATAGCTTTCACCGCAATCCTTTAAGATTACGTATGCAAACCTGCTTCCTTCGAGAGCGCAAGTCACGGTGTTGAAAAGCAACGGCATTTCCGGGCTGCGGCCGATTCCGATTGATCGGGATCGATTTCAGACCTGACGAACCTTCTCGCCGTCACCGAAGAGCGACGAACCATGCTGATCGACAATCTGCTGCGCCTTGCGCACCGTGCATTCGATCGCATCGTCGAAGGAGGAAAACATATCGGCGCGGATGAAATTGCGCACCAGCACCTCGTCGCCGACCTTCTTTTCGATACGGCCGGCAAGGCGATACTGACTGCCCTCCTTGCGCGGCTCCGCATAGATCGTGCAATCGCCATAAAGCTGCGGCTCGCCGGACGGGGCTGCCGCCTCACCGGCCGGTTTGCCGCCGCCGGAGAACATCGAAAAGAGATTTGAAATGAACGAAGCCATGTCGTGTCTCTAGCACGACGCCCTTCCGATCGCCAAGTCAAATGATCAGGTTAGCGAGGATCTCGTTTTCGGTGATATCCTCGTAACCCATGCCGGAAGCTTCGAAATTTGCAACCAGTCGGGCAAAATTCTCAGGCGCCTTGGTTTCGATGCCGATCAGGATGGAGCCGAAGTTGCGCGCCGATTTTTTCAGATATTCGAAGCGGGCGATATCGTCGTCGGGGCCGAGCAGATTGAGGAAATCCCGGAGCGCTCCCGGACGTTGGGCCAGCCTGAGGATAAAGTATTTCTTCAGCCCTGCGTAACGCATGGCTCTTTCCTTTACGTCAGGCAGGCGCTCGAAATCGAAATTGCCGCCGGAGACGACGGCGACGATGGTCTTGCCGCGGATTGCCTGGCGATCCATCGCGGCGATTGCCGTCAGCGACAGGGCGCCCGCCGGCTCCAGCACGACGCCCTCGACGTTCAGCATCTCCTGGATGGTGACGCAGATGGCGTTTTCCGGCATCAGCTGCACTTGGCTTGCCGGAAAATCGCGAAGGGCGGCGAAATTCAGGTCGCCGATGCGGGCGACGGCTGCGCCGTCAACGAAATTGTCGACCTTGGCAAGCGTCGTCACCTTGCCTGCCTCGATGCTGCGCCTGAGGCTTGGCGCACCGGCCGGTTCGGCGAAGACAAAGGCCGATTTCGGCACGATGCCCTCGAGATAGCCGGTGATTCCGGCGGCCAGTCCACCGCCGCCGACGGGCAGAACCACCATATCGGGCACGGTTCCCTCGGGCAGCTGCTGCATGATCTCGGCAGCGACCGTCGCCTGCCCCTCGATGATATCGGCATGGTCGAAGGGCGGCACCATGACGCCGCCGACCGCCTCGACATGCTCGCGCGCCGCCTGATAGCACTGATCGAAAAAGTCGCCGAACAGCCGGATAGTGATGAATTCAGCGCCGAACATGCGGGTCTTGTCGATTTTCTGCTGCGGCGTCGTCACCGGCATGAAGACGACGCCCGGCACGCCGAAATGACGGCAGACATAGGCAAAGCCTTGGGCGTGGTTGCCGGCCGAGGCACAGACGAAGGTCTTGCCGGCCGCCCCCTGCCCGATCGCCTTGCGGAAAAAATTGAAGGCGCCGCGGATCTTATAGGAGCGCACCGGCGACAGATCCTCGCGCTTCAGCCAAATATCGGCACCGTAGCGGGCCGAGAGATGGTCATTGAGCTGCAGCGGCGTTGCCGGAAAGAGGCTGCGCATTGCCTCTTCGGCGCTTTCGACGTCAAGTCTCGTCACGGGCGTGGTCCATTCTCATGATTGGTCACCGCCGCTATGGCACAGGCCGGCTGCTAAAGGAAAGGTTCACTGACCAGCCGGCTCAGCCCATAGAGCCTTTCTTAAGCCAATTGCAAAATCGGCGGCAGATGAACTGATTTTAACTGTCAATGGAAAGGCCTGCCACTTATATGGAGCGATGATGATCTTCAAATTCGCAAGACCGCTCGCCTGGCTGCTGCTCGCCCTCATCCTGTTTGTCACGGTTTCGCCGATCGGGCTGAGACCGGATACGGTGACGACGGTCGATGCGGACCGCGGCACCGCCTATGTTCTGCTCGGCCTTGCCTTTGCGCTCGCCTATCCGAAGCAGTGGAAACTGGTGGCCGTGCTGCTGATCATTGGGGCGGTCGCCATCGAATATCTGCAGTATTTCGCGCCGACCCGCCATCCGCGCCTGCATGACGCAGGCATCAAGGCCATGGGCGCTGCCCTCGGCCTCGCTGCCGGCTGGGTGATCAACAGATGGCGCGAGAGCAGAGCTCCAAACAGCCTGCCTTTCACAGAACGCTGACTATTGCGGATCAGAAACCCGGCAAATCCGTTGCCCAGAAAAACAGCGGTATCGCAGCCACAACAGTTGCAAGAACAAATGCGACGCTCGTCCTGAAGATCCGGACGCGCCGAACCCTGGTCCCGCTCCAATCGTAAACCATCGTCTTACTCCCACAAGACAACACTTACTCTACCGCCGCGGCGCAATCCTTGCACCGAAAATGTCATTGTCAAGCAATAACGCGCTCTTCCGCGCAAGATACAGGCATATTCCAACAGGATCATAACGATTGTTGCAGCTAACGGGGGCATTATCGAACCGGTCCGCCTTCGTTCCTGACGGAACTACGGCGCGACAGCCTTCGCTTGGCTGCTCTCTTCGGCTCGCCGAGCCGAAGCTCACAGAGCGTAGGCTGGTGCGGGCGACGGGGATCGAACCCGTATAGCCTAAGGCCGAGGGATTTTAAGTCCCTTGCGTCTACCAGTTTCGCCACGCCCGCTTGCGGCGTTTTCAATATCTTGCGTCATGGGCGATGGGAAGAGCCGTGGGGCGTAAAAATAATATTGGCTCTGCCGGCAGCGCCACGGAATGAATGGGCAGGTATTTTAACTCGAAAGTGACTGTCGGCGCCGCTCGTTTCGTCTGGCCCGAGAAACTGAAAAGGCGCGGCGGGCTCACGCCCATCGCGCCTTCATCATTTACGCATCGAGATCAAGCGAGCTTGGCAGCGAGCCGGGCGACATGGGCGCCCTGGTATTTGGCACCTTCGAGTTCGATCTCGGAAGGCTGGCGCGAACCGTCGCCGTTGGTGATGGTGGAGGCGCCGTAAGGCGAGCCGCCCTTGACTTCCTCAGTGCCCATCTGGCCCTGGAAGGCGTAAGGCAGACCGGCGACGACCATGCCCTGGTGCAGGAAGGTGGGGATGAAGCCGAGGATGGTCGATTCCTGGCCGCCATGCTGGGTCGCCGAAGAGGTGAAGACCGAACCGATTTTGCCGACGAGCTTGCCGGTGAACCAAAGGCCGCCCGTCTGGTCCCAGAAATTGCGCATCTGCGAGGCGACCGTGCCGAAGCGGGTGCCGGCGCCGACGATGATTGCGTCATAATCCGTCAGTTCATCGACGGTGGCGATCGGCGCGGCCTGGTCGATCTTGTAGTGAGAGGCCTTGGCGACCTCTTCCGGTACCAATTCCGGGACGCGCTTGACGGTGACGTCGGCACCAGCCGACCTAGCGCCTTCAGCAACGGCATAGGCCATGGTTTCGATATGGCCATAGGCCGAGTAATAAAGAACGAGAACTTTCGCCATCTTCCATTTTCCTTAAAACAGCGGGGAATTTCGTAACCGGCGGGTTTCTACCAGCGCCCAGGGCCGAAGGCAGCCCTGCGCGGGAGAACTCAGTGTTCAACGTGCGTAGACGAAAATTCGCTTGCGGTTCTGATTTGGCGCGAAAGTGACGCATCGGCTCGTTCTAAAGAGCATCGTATCGTCCGAAATCGCTCATCCTTTTCGGCATTACGCGCGCGTGTTTGCAAAGCAGCCTGAGGGCGCTACCTATTGACCAGCCTCACATCACGGAACATCCTATGAGCCATGACACCGTCGTCACCGCCGCCATGCTCGCCATCGGCGACGAACTCCTTTCCGGCCGCACAAAGGACAAGAATATCGGCCACCTCGCCGATCTGCTCACCCTGTCCGGCATAGATCTCAAGGAAGTGCGAATCGTCGCCGACGACGAGCAGGCGATCGTCGAGGCGCTGAATGCGCTTCGCGCTCGCTATGACTACGTCTTCACCTCGGGCGGCATCGGGCCGACGCATGACGACATCACCGCCGATGCGATCGCCAAGGCTTTCGGCCTGCCCTGCGAATATGACGAAGCGGCGATGACGCTGCTGGCCGATATGTACCGTCGCCGCGAGATGGAATTCACCGAGGCGCGCCAGCGCATGGCGCGCATGCCGCGGGGTGCCGCTCATATCCCCAATCCGGTGTCGACGGCACCCGGCTTCATCATCGGCAATGTCTATGTCATGGCCGGCGTGCCGCAGGTCTTTCAGGCGATGGTCGACAATGTGCTGCCGACGCTTCGGACCGGCACGCCGGTTCTCTCGCTCGCCATCGCCTGCCCTTATGGCGAAGGAGATATCGGCACGCCCCTTGCCGCGATCCAGAAAGCGCATCCGGATACCAGCATCGGTTCCTACCCGCGTTATATCGGCCAGAAATTCTCGACCGAGATCGTCGTGCGCGGCCGCGCGCAGGCGGCAATCGATGCGGCCGGCGCCGAGGTCCACGCGATGATCGACGCCATCCGCCGGAACAAGGAGATCGCAGAAAACCATTCCGCCGAGGCATGAGAAGCCGGACTTGATCCCCGTCAAGGAAGAACGGGAGAACGGTCTGGTGCATTCCGTCCCTCGCGCACGTCATTTCAGCGCAAGGAGAATTGATATGTCTTACAAAACCATTCTCGCCATTCTCGATACGGTAGACAACAGCGCCGCCGTTGCCGATTTTGCCTTTGCCGTTGCCGCCGAAGGCGGTGCTCACGTGATCGGCCTGCATGCCGAAACCATACCGGCCGTGCCGCTGGTGGCGCCGATGGAAATTCCCGATCCCGTCGCCGTCCAGGCGCTGCAGGATATGGCGCATGGTGAAACGGTCGCCGTCGAGCGCATCTTTCGCGCCAAAGCGCAGGCCGCCGACGCCTCCTCGGAATGGCGCAGCTTTGCCACCTCCGCCGGGTACGGTTCCGCACCGCTGATCGAAAGCGCCCGCAGCGCCGATCTTCTGATCGCATCGCAGGCCGACCCGGCCAACCCCTCCGACAGCCATGTCGACGTCGACGGCTTCCTCTTCGAAGCCGGCCGGCCGGTGCTGATGATCCCTTACGTCATCCGCCAGCCGAAGCCGATCAAGCGCGTGCTGATCGCCTGGAACGGCTCGAAGGAGGCGGCGCGCGCGACCTTCGATGGGCTGCCCTTCCTGAAAGCGGCCGAGGAAGTGGAGATTTTTTCGGTCGACCCGGCCGATACCGCTCTGCAGTCGCCGCTCACACCAGGCGCCGAGATCGCCGCCGCACTTGCACGCCATGGCGTGAAGACGACGCTTGCGACGGGCCACAGCGTCGACAGGAATACCTCGCATGTCATCGAAAACCGGCTGTCGGACAGCAGCATCGATCTTCTCGTCATGGGCGCCTATACCCATTCCCGGCTTTGGCAGGCGATCTTCGGCGGCACGACGAAGAGCCTGCTGCAATCAATGACGGCGCTGACTCTGTTGTCGCGATGAGCGGCTCCTCTTGCGTTTTACCGGCAAATCCCGCTAATTGCTGCGACCGATTAAGGCTTCGAGCCCCGGCCACGTCTTGCGCAGTAGCACGTGCGATCTCGCGCAGCAGCTCGCGATCTCGCGCAGTTCCGGCTGCGCGATTTGCGTTTTGCCGCTGAAGCCGTCCGGTCGCCGGTCAACGGCGTTTCGTCTCTATTCATGCCGCGGAGCAGCCCGATGTCCCTTCCCGATAAAGCCTTTCCCGTTTCCTGGGATCAATTCCACCGCGATGCGCGCGCCCTTGCCTGGCGGCTTGCCGGCCTCGATCAAGCCTTCAAGGCGATCGTCTGCATCACCCGCGGCGGCCTGGTGCCGGCCGCGATCATCTCCCGGGAACTGAACATCCGGCTGATCGAGACAGTCTGCATCGCCTCCTATCATGACTATGTGAATCAGGGCGACATGGTGCTGCTCAAGGGAATTGCGCCCGAGCTTACTGAAAACGGTGGCGAAGGCGTGCTCGTCGTCGACGATCTGACGGATACCGGCAAAACCGCGGCGCAGGTTCGCACCATGCTGCCGAACGCGCATTTCGCCTGCGTCTACGCCAAGCCAAAGGGTGTGCCGACTGTCGACACCTTCATCACCGAGGTCAGCCAGGACACCTGGATCTATTTCCCCTGGGACATGGGCTTCACCTACCAGGAACCCATAGCCAAGGGCGCTGGCGCGCGCTGATCGCCGCAAACCCGCATTGCGCCGCCATCCTCGGCGCACTTTGGACAGCGCTGATTTCCTCAGCGAATCGGCAAGCGCATTTGCACCGGAAATGCCATCACAAGATTTGCCGCAGGACACTTTTTTGCCGCTGCGGCACTTTCCTTAGCCGGCATCGTCCGCAAGTCATTGTATTTTCAGCGCTCCCCGGCTTTCCCCAATCTCCACAGGCGCGTCCACAAGATGTTGTGGTTACCATTCAATTAAAAACCAGCCCTTGACGGAATCAGCGGTTTCAAACTTTACTGTTCCTGATGTTGCGGCGGCGACAGGACCGGAGGTACGAGCCCGGTTCCCTTTGAAAAACAAGACGCAGAATCAGGCTGTTGTGCCGGAACCGGCCTAGGCCAGAGAGGATTTCTGCGCGGTTTTCTGCCTCCAAAAAAAGTGACATCGGGGCTGGCGATAATAAGCTGTTAATACTATATTTAGTGTTTGCAGCCACCATCACCACAAGATACAGGAAGGACATCTCCGGATGACACCCCTGTCAGGATACGGAAACGAGACTGGCTGCACGACGACAATGTGCCGCCGGATAGGAAATTTGCGCCCTGGGGACGGGCGCCAACGCGAGGTCAAGACTATGCGCATCGAACGTCGTTTCACGAAGGCCGGCCAAGGCGCCTATGCGGATATCGAATTCCGTAAGGCGACGAGCGAGATCAAGAACCCGGATGGGTCAATCGTCTTCCGCCTCGAGAATATCGACGTGCCTGCGCAGTTCTCCCAAGTCGCGACCGACGTTCTGGCGCAGAAGTATTTCCGCAAGGCCGGCGTCCCCACTCGGCTGAAGAAGGTCGAGGAGAATGACGTTCCTTCCTTCCTTTGGCGCTCCGTTCCCGACGATGCGGCGCTGAAGACCCTGCCCAAGGGGGAGCAGACCGGCTCCGAAATCGATGCGCGCCAGGTCTTCGATCGCCTCGCCGGCACCTGGACCTATTGGGGCTGGAAGGGCGGCTATTTCTCTTCGGAAGAAGATGCTGCCGCCTTCAAGGACGAGCTTGCCTATATGCTCGCCACCCAGCGGGTCGCTCCGAACTCGCCGCAGTGGTTCAACACCGGCCTGCACTGGGCCTATGGCATCGACGGCCCCGGCCAGGGCCATTTCTATGTCGACCCCTTCACCGGCAAGCTGACCAAGTCCAAGTCCGCCTACGAACACCCGCAGCCGCATGCCTGCTTCATCCAGTCGGTCGAGGACGATCTCGTCAACGAAGGCGGCATCATGGATCTCTGGGTGCGTGAAGCGCGTCTCTTCAAGTACGGCTCCGGCACCGGCTCCAACTTCTCCATGCTGCGCGGCGAAGGCGAGAAGCTTTCCGGCGGCGGCCGCTCCTCTGGCCTGATGAGCTTCCTGAAGATCGGCGACCGCGCCGCCGGCGCCATCAAATCGGGCGGCACGACCCGCCGCGCCGCCAAGATGGTGGTCGTCGACATCGACCATCCCGATATCGAGGAATACATCAACTGGAAGGTCAAGGAAGAGCAGAAGGTTGCGGCTCTCGTCACCGGCTCCAAGATCGTCGCCAGGCACCTGAAGGCGATCATGAAGGCCTGCTTCAATTGCGAAGGCGACAACGGCGATTGCTTCGACCCGGCCAAGAACCCTGCCCTGAAGCGCGAGATCCGCGCCGCCAAGAAGGATCAGGTTCCGGAGAACTACGTCCAGCGTGTCATCCAGTTCGCCCGCCAGGGCTACAAGGATCTCGAATTCAAGACCTACGACACGGACTGGGATTCGGAAGCCTATCTGACGGTATCGGGCCAGAACTCCAACAACTCCGTCTCGATCAAGGACGACTTCCTGCGCGCCGTCGAGAACGACGGCGAATGGAAGCTGACCGCCCGCAAGGACGGCAAGGTCATGAAGACGCTGAAGGCGCGCGACCTCTGGGAAACGATTTCCTATGCCGCCTGGGCTTCGGCCGATCCGGGCATCCATTTCAACACGACGATGAACGACTGGCACACCTCGCCGGCCGGCGGCCCGATCCGCGGCTCGAACCCGTGCTCGGAATACATGTTCCTCGACGACACGGCCTGCAACCTCGCTTCGCTGAACCTCTTGCAGTTCAAGGACAAGGCCACCAAGCGCATCAATATCGGCGACTACGAACATGCCGTTCGCCTGTGGACCGTCGTGCTCGAAATCTCGGTGATGATGGCGCAGTTCCCGTCGAAGCGCATTGCCGAACTCTCCTACGAATACCGCACGCTCGGCCTCGGCTACGCCAATATCGGCGGCCTGCTGATGTCGTCGGGCATCCCCTACGACTCCGCTGAGGCCCGTGCCATCGCCGGTTCGCTGACGGCGATCATGACCGGCGTCTGCTATGCGACCTCGGCTGAAATGGCCGGCGAGCTCGGCCCGTTCCCGAATTTCGCGCCGAACCGCGAGAGCATGCTCAGGGTCATCCGCAACCATCGCCGCGCCGCTTACGGCGAAACCTCCGGCTATGAGGCGCTGTCGATCGATCCGGTCGCGCTGATCCATTCGGAAAACCCCGACCAGGATCTCGCCGCCCATGCCAAATCGGCCTGGGACCAGGCGCTCGAGCTAGGCGAAAAGCACGGCTACCGCAATGCCCAGGTTTCGGTCATCGCCCCCACGGGCACGATCGGCCTCGTCATGGATTGCGACACGACGGGCATCGAGCCTGACTTCGCCCTCGTCAAGTTCAAGAAGCTCGCCGGCGGCGGCTACTTCAAGATCATCAACCGCGCCGTGCCGGAAGCGCTGCGCACGCTCGGCTATTCGGAAAGCCAGATCGCCGAGATCGAGGCCTATGCAGTCGGCCACGGCAACTTGAACCAGGCGCCGGCGATCAACCCGTCGACGCTGAAGGCCAAGGGCTTCACCGACGAGAAGGTGGAAGCCGTCAACGCCGCGCTGAAGAGCGCCTTCGACATCAAGTTCGTCTTCAATCAGTGGACGCTCGGCGCCGACTTCCTGAAGGACACGCTGAAGGTTTCCGACGAGCAGCTCGCTGACATGAGCTTCAACCTGCTCGACCATATGGGCTTCTCGAAGAAGGACATCGAAGCCGCCAACATCCATGTCTGCGGTGCGATGACGCTGGAAGGCGCGCCCTTTCTCAAGGCCGAGCATCTGCCGGTCTTCGATTGCGCCAATCCCTGCGGCAAGATCGGCAAGCGTTACCTATCCGTGGAAAGCCATATCCGCATGATGGCGGCTGCCCAGCCCTTCATCTCAGGCGCGATATCCAAGACGATCAACATGCCGAACGAGGCAACCGTCGAGGATTGCAAGAACGCCTATATGCTCTCCTGGAAGCTCGGCCTCAAAGCGAACGCCCTCTACCGTGACGGCTCGAAGCTGTCGCAGCCGCTCAACGCCTCGCTGATCGAAGACGAGAACGACGAGGAAGCGCTGGAAGAACTGCTGCAGGCGCCGGTCGCCGCCCAGGCCGTTACCGTCACCGAGAAGATCATCGAACGGGTGATCGAGCGTGTTTCGCGCGAACGCGAGAAGCTGCCGAACCGCCGCCAGGGCTATACCCAGAAGGCCACCGTGGGCGGACACAAGGTCTATCTCAGAACCGGCGAATTCGGCGACGGCCGCCTCGGCGAGATCTTCATCGACATGCACAAGGAAGGTGCAGCCTTCCGTGCGATGATGAACAATTTCGCCATCGCCATCTCGCTCGGCCTGCAATATGGCGTGCCGCTCGAGGAATATGTCGAGGCCTTCACCTTCACCAAGTTCGAGCCTGCCGGCATGGTCATCGGTAACGATGCCATCAAGAATGCCACCTCGATCCTCGACTACGTCTTCCGTGAACTGGCCGTCTCCTATCTCGGCCGCCATGACCTCGCGCATGTCGATACGTCGGATTTCTCGAACACGGCGCTCGGCAAGGGCATTCAGGAAGGCAAGACCAACCTGCTCTCCACCGGCTGGACCCGCGGCTACAAGCCGACGCTGGTGCCCGGCACCGGCGGCGAACGGCAGGTCGGCGAACCCAAGGGTGCGGCCACCGCAGCCCCTGCTCGCGCCGCCTCCACCGGCACGGTAACAGCATTTGCAGGTGCCGCTGCCCGCAAGCTGGAACCGACGGTTGCCGTCTCCACCTCCGAGATCGTCGCCTTCAAGCGCGATTACGAGGAGCGCGCCAAGGAATTGGCCGAGGAGATTGCCGAAGAGGTGCTCGAGGAAATCGCCAGCGACGCCACCGCCCTCTTCTCCGACAAGGCGGCAGCGGACGCGGCAACGGCGAAGACTGAAGCCAAGAAGATGGAAGCCGAACGCCGCCAACGCTCGATCATGCAGGGGTACACGGGTAATATGTGCTCGGAGTGCCAGAACTTCACGATGGTGAGGAACGGCACCTGCGAGAAGTGCGACACGTGTGGTGCGACGAGCGGATGCAGCTGAGCAGGATTGCGGTTCTTCAGTGTTTTGAGGAATAGACTTCAAGTCTGGTCAAAAGCGTTGGCCATTTCCGACAGAAGAAATGGCCAACCCGATACAGGAGGCCGTCCGGGCACTAACAAGTGCCCGGAGAATGCTCTGGGGAACAAATAGTGAAACAATCGCAAGAGTAGCGAAACGCCCAGTCCGCGGGATGCTCAAGTTCGTAAACGTAAGACGAGACAACTGGACCTGCCAAAGACATTCGTCTAGTTTGCGAGCTGTATCGCAAGCGCCCCTCATGCTCCAGGAGTCAATACGAACCGAAGCGACGCCGAAAGCCCATGCTGCCGAAACACCGCCTCATCCTTCTGCGCCACGCCAAATCCGCCTGGCCCGACGGTGTGTCCGACTATGAACGGCCATTGGCGGATCGCGGGCGCAAGGCAGCACCCGTTATCGGCACCTATATGAGGCGCGAAAAGCTGATCCCCGATTTAGCCCTCGTCTCGCCGGCCCGCCGGGCGCAGGAAACCTGGAAGCTTGTCCGCGGGGCCCTTTCGAAAAAGATCCCCGAACGCGAAGCGGCGGATATCTACGAGGTGTCGGGGGAGCGCATCCTCGATGTGATCCGAGCCGTCGAACCTGGCATTCGCACGCTGCTCATCGTCGGCCACAATCCCGGCATGGAGAATGCGGCCTCGCTTATCGTGGCGGACGGCAATGCCGATGCCGTGGGACGCATGCGGAAGAAGTTCCCGACAGCGGGGCTTGCCGTCATTGACCTCGATCTCGACGGATGGGACGAGATCGCGGCAGGTATCGGTTATCTCGAGCGCTTCGTAACCCCCAGATCCTTGGAATAATAAGGCCACTTTCCGGTTGAATTGGCAGACATGGCGCACGGTCGCGTAGCCCGGCACCTCCGGCTCGCGTCAAAACGGCAGAATGTCGAACAGGCGCTTGCTCGCCCTCGCCGCCCAAGACGGCTTCACCGTACCGGCCGCCAATGGCGGCCCCGACGATGGCGCCAGCAGCGGTTGATAGAACCGGTTGAGCATCGCATCGCAGACATAGTGCCCCCAATTCGTCAGGTGCTCCGTCTCATCAGCGCCGAGGAAATGGAGGTAGGTGCCGATCTCGGAGGGAACGACCGATGACGGCGGCAGCGTGTAAGAGGCGTAGGGTTTGAGTTCGGCGTCCTTGCTGTCGATCGACCAATAAACGCCATGGGTTCTTGCGCGCAGCGCCGATTTCGCGAGGTCGTCGAGGCCAAGCGTATCGGCCCGTTTTGCAGCCTTGAAGCCGGCGATCAGGTCTCGCCGCCTTAACGACCGCACCTGATTGTCCGTCGTATCGAGAACGCGCTTCAGCTGGGAGAGATAGTTCCAGTATCCGCGGGTCGAGGAGCGCCAAGGCGCGCCGGCATCGCTGACGAGCAGGCAGTCGCAGCGTTTCAGCGCCGGCTCGATGCCGTGATTGTCGTAAACACCGCCATCGCTTAATATCGCCCGGTCCGGAGCGACTGGTTCGCCAACGGTATCATCGAGTTTTTCCCTCTTCCAGGAAAACTGCGACAGGTCCAATCGCAGCGGTGACAGCACCGGCGGAAATGCTGCCGAAGCGGCAACCGCGGTTGCCAGCGACAATGCCGGACGAAACGACACACCGATCCGGTAATCCGCGATATAGCGGTTGGACATCCGGAAGAGCGAACCGGTGCTGAGATTGCTGGCGCAAAATACGAACCAGGGCGAGCGCGGAAGATCTCTGAGGGTTGGCGACCTTCCGTCGAACAGATGTCGCTCGTATAGTTTGGCGGCTTCCTCGGCCGCGCTTGAGAAGGGATTGAACACGCCCTTCAGGAAGCTCGGCCCATCCGCGAATATCTGACTGAAGGCGAGAATGCGATCCAGGTATTCCGTCTTGAAATTGACGGCGATCTCGCTCGAGAACACCAGCCGTGGCCAGATATAGGCGAGCAGGCCCGAGGCGATGGATCCGCCGGAGACCGACGAGATCATATCGAGCTTCGCCAGAAGACCGGCCTCGTTGAGCCTCGCAAGCGATCCCGCATGGAAAAGCATGGCCCGATAGCCACCGCCCGAAAGGCAGAGGCCGAGTTTATAACGCTCCGCCGGCTTCTCGGGATCGTCGGATCCCGAAGAGACGGCATTCGATGGGGCATGCTCGTCTTCCGACATGCTCGGCCTCACTCAGGAAGATGAGTGTTCACCGATCTCTTCCTTCAGGCAAGCTGCCGAACTTTGCGGTCATTGCCTGCGGACCGGCAATATCTACTCTGCGTACTTCCGGGAGTTGGCATCGCATTTGTGCCACTCCCAGTTTATTTCGGCTTCGTCCTTTTCGCCATAACACCAGTCGGCGCGATTGAGCAGCGGACCGAGTTCGTCGCGCCGTCTGCATGCCCGCAGCGTTTCGGGTCCAGTGCGATCGACACTCGTGCGGCAGATGTCGTCCAGTCCTGTCCACTGATGGATCAACCGATCCGGCACCTTGGCCCCCTTGTCCGTGGCGAGCACCTTTCCGGTCTCGGACTCGATCTGCAGGGAGGCCGTGTTCCACACGTAAGAGAATTCGGCCATCCCGGAGGACGTCTTACCCGTGTCCCTATTTCCGGCAAACCATTCGACAATTCCCGACATTTGGCATTTTCCGGCACAGCTGGCAGTCACGGAGCCCGGCTTGACGCTGTAGATGCGCTCCGGCCAGCGTTGGGCGAAGGCTGCCTTTTCCTTCAGGACGGCGTCTTTGTCGACCGAGTTTCCGAAGAAGGAGACCTCGTCGGCATAGACGCCCTTCATGAAGGCCAACGCCGATGCGCTGTCTTTCGACCATTCGTCATTGTATCGGTTTGCGAAATTAACCGCCTCCGTGGTCAGGTCGCCGGGTTCCGGTGCGCCCGCCTCCTCGGAATCACTCGGCTCTGACGGCATGTCGGCGGGTGTTGCGCTCTCCTGCGGTGCGGCGCCTGGCGAGGGCGGCGCGCTTTCCTGTGCCGAAGGCATATCCTCGGGCGTGTTGATATTCCAGTCCCGCATTTCCGCAGCGGTGAGATACCGTATATCGGTGCTGTCGATCGACAGGCTGAGCTGCAGCAGGTTGGGGCTTACCCCCATGTCGGTGAGATAGCCGATGATCTCGCCGGTCAGTGCTTGAACAGTCGAGACGGCCAATTTGTTGTCGATGGCAACATCGTCGGACAGGGAAACCCGATGCACGCCGATAGAGCCCGGCTCGGCAAATCTTTCAACGCCGCCGACGAAGGCGAAGGCGCAAGCCGACGCGCACTCGGCGGCTCTGATCTGTATCGTTTTTGCATTCAGCAGGCGGAGGGCCCGGCCGAACCTGATCGCGGCGACCACGTTTCCGCCTGGCGAGTCAAAGGTGACATAGCTCGGCTGGTACTGCGTATATTCGTCGACAAGCGTCATCGCATCGTCGGAACTCTCGAACACGCCTTTTATCGTCAGGACGCGCTCTCCCGGCGCGGTCTCCAGACGTTCGTAGGAAATGGCCGCATGCCCCTCCCCGGCTAGGGCGACGAACGCCAGCAGAATCAATATCAACGAGACGGATTTCCGCATTCTACCCCGGTCCCCAAGCACCTGTATTTCTCCTGTCGTCATTCGCAGCATAGCTTTCGCAGGTCTGAATAGCCGGATGATGAAAACCTGCTCTACCCCCGCCTCATTCGCGACCAGCCGGCGCCAATTACGGTCCGAAGAACAACAGCTTCGCAGAGAATGTTGACAGCTACCCCAGCAGGTCAGATCAATGCACAAGGGCAATCTTCTGGCAAGCGTCACAATCAGAAGTGATGAGACAAGGTAAATACAGGCCCTTCGCTGTTCTGGAGGCATCATAGACGCGTGCAATTGATATCGGCTATGTCGGCTGCACCGACACACTTGACCAGCGAGGCCGTTCGTGACTTCCCCCTATGACAATCACGCCCTCGACCTGAGGAATGATCCCAATTTCTTCGCCCTTCTGACCGGCAGCTACAAGCGCATCGTCGGCTGCGCTCTTATCGAGGATGGGCAAGGGCCGGACTGGCTTTACCGCCATGCACCTTTCGTGGTCCTCGCGCACAATACACTGCCCGACCCGCGCTTCATCTACGCAAACCGGACTGCGCAGAACTGCTTGGAATATAGCTGGGACGAATTCATCATGCTGCCGTCGCGACTATCGGCCGAGCAGCCTGATCAAGCCGAACGCCAGCGGCTGCTGGATGCAGTCACGCGCAATGGTTTCGTCGATAATGGCCGCGGCCTCAGGGTCGCGAAATCGGGGCGCCGTTTCTGGGTCGAAAATTTCACTGTCTGGCAGCTCATCGATGAGACGGGCAAGCGGTTGGGCCAGGCGGCGATATTCTCTTTTTGGCGGGACGCGTAGTTCCTACGGTTTTACGCGGTCCGGATGCGCTGCCTGGAAGGCGGGGAGTTCGGCGCATCTGGCGTCGATGTCGCTGATGCGTCTGAAATCCGTCATATCAACGCCCCAGCGGCGGGCATTGTAGACCTGGGGAACAAGGCAGAGATCGGCCATCGACGGCCTGCCGCCAAAGCTGAACGCGCTATCGGATTCGCCGAGCATGGTCTCAAGCTTGCGAAGTCCATCGCCGATGAAATGCTTCATCCATTCCTCGCGAGCCTCGGCCTTGTCGGTCAGCGTCAGAAGATGCGAGACGACATGCAGGTTGCAGATCGGATGGATGTCCATGGCAACCGCATATGCGAGAGCGCGCACTCTGTGGCGATCGAAGCTATCCGATGGCAGCAATCCGCATTCCGGCCGGAGCTCGGCCAGATACTCGATGATGGCCAGCGACTGCGTCAGCGATTTGCCATCGATCATCAATGTCGGCACCAGCCCCTGCGGGTTGAGCGCGAGATAGTCTGGCATCCTGTGCGCACCGTCGAGCAAGCTGATCGGCACGGTCTGGTAGTCGAGGCCCAGAAGATTGAGCGCGATCCGCACGCGATAACTCGCCGATGACCGCCAGTAGTCGTAGAGAATGATCTCGTTCATCCCCCGGCAGCTCCCTCGTATTTTCCGACCGTCTGCTCGATCGCCCCGAAGATCGAATGGCCGGCATGATCCTTCATCTCGATGCGGACCTGGTCGCCGAACCTCATGAAGGGGGTCTTCGGCGATCCGCTCTCGATCGCCTCGATCATTCTCAATTCGGCAATGCAGGAGTATCCATCTCCCCCCGCGTCCACCGGCTTGCCGGGGCCGCCGTCGAGCTTGTTCGAGACCGTGCCGGAGCCGATGATCGTTCCGGCCACGAGGTGGCGGGTTTTGGCGGCATGGGCAATCAGCTGGCCGAAGTCGAAGGTCATGTCGATGCCGGCATTCGCCCTGCCGAATGGTCTGCCGTTCAAGCTTACGAGCAGTGGCAGATGCAGCTTGCCGCCGTCCCACGCCTCTCCAAGTTCGTCGGGCGTCACCGCGACCGGCGAGAATGCCGAGGCGGGCTTGGATTGGAAGAAACCGAAGCCCTTGGCCAGCTCGTCGGGGATCAGGCCGCGCAGCGACACGTCGTTGACGAGCATCAGCAGGCGGATGGCGCCGCGCGCAGCCTCGGGGCTGGCTCCCATGGCTACGTCGCCGGTGATAACGGCAACCTCTCCCTCCATGTCGATCCCATAGGCCTCATCTGCCATCAGGATCGGATCGCGGGGCGCACGAAAACCATCCGACCCGCCTTGATACATCAACGGATCGGTCCAGAAGCTTGCCGGCATCTCGGCGCCGCGCGCCTTGCGCACCAGTTCCACATGGTTGACATAGGCCGAGCCGTCGGCCCATTGATAGGCGCGCGGCAAAGGCGATGCGGCGTCATGTTCGTGAAACCGCATCGTCGGCTGAGCGCCCGTCTCGATGCCTTCGGCAACCCGCCGAAGTCGCGGAGCGACATGCTCCCAGTCGTCGAGCGCCGCCTGCAGGGTGCGGGCGATGTGGCCGACCTCCGAACAGCGGGTCAGATCGCGGGACACGACGACGAGGCGGCCGTCCCTGGTGGAGTCCTTCAAGGTCGCAAGTTTCATGTCTCAATTCCAGTGCCGGAGGAAGCTTCGCCGATCTTGACCGATCCTGTCACTTGATGCCCGGAGTTCCGTCGAACTTGCGTTCGAGGCCATCCCAGCATTCGAGGTAATCGTCCTGCAGCGTTTCGAGCTCGGCTGCATATTTCGTCAACTGCTGCGGATAACGGGTCTCGAACATGAAGGCCATGGTGTGATCGAGCTTCATCGGTTTGAGCTCGATATTCGATGCCTTTTCGAAGGCGAGCGCGTCCGGGCCGTGAGGAAGCATCATATTGTGCAGGCTGATGCCGCCCGGCACGAAGCCTTCCTCCTTGGCGTCATACTGGCCATGGATTAGGCCCATGAACTCGCTCATGATGTTGCGGTGGTACCATGGCGGGCGGAAGGTGTGCTCGGCAACCAGCCAGCGCGGCGGAAAGATCACGAAATCGACATTCGCGGTGCCGGCATCTTCGGTGGGCGCGGTCAGCACCGAGAAGATCGACGGATCGGGATGATCGAAGCTGATGGCGCCTACCGGCGAAAATGTTCGCAGGTCGTATTTGTAAGGCGCGTAGTTGCCGTGCCAGGCAACCACATCCAGCGGAGAGTGGCCGATTTCGGTGACATAGAATTTGCCGCACCATTTCACATGCACGCGGCAGGGCTCTTCCTTGTCCTCGAAAGCAGCGACAGGCGTCTTGAAGTCGCGCGGGTTGGCCAGGCAATTGGCGCCGATCGGCCCGCGGTCCGGCAAAGTGAATTTCGCGCCATAGTTCTCGCAGATATAGCCGCGCCAGACCGCCTGCTCGCCGCTCTTTAGAATTTTGAACATCATGCCGCGAGGGATGAGGCAAATTTCCAGCGGCTCGACATCCATGATGCCCATTTCGGTGAACACTCTGATGGCGCCGAGCTGCGGCACGATCAGCAGTTCGCCGTCGGCGTTGAAGAAGTAATCATCGACCATGTCTTCGTTGAAGACATAGGCATGCGCCGACATGCCGACCTGGGTCGTGGCATCGCCCGCCGTCGTCATCGTCCGCACCCCTTGCAGAAAATTCAGCTTCTCGGTGGGAGCAGGCAGCGGATCCCAGCGGAGCTGACCGAGCGGGAGCGAATGCTCGTCCAGGCAGGGTGCGGTTTTCCAGAGCGGATAGGACGCGTTCGAGAAGCGGCGGGTGTGGCGGACGCTCGGGCGAATGCGGTACAGCCAGGACCGTTCATTCGTACCGCGCGGCGCAGTGAAGGGCGAGCCGGAAAGCTGCTCGGCATAAAGGCCGTAGTTGCATTTCTGCGGGCTGTTCTGGCCCTGCGGCAAGGCGCCGGGCAGCGACTCCGTCTCGAAGTCGTTGCCGAAGCCCGGCATATATTTCAGTCTGTTTGCCTTCGCCGCTTCCGCGTCGGAAGCCTGGATCGATGTCTGGTCCATGCTCAACTCCTCCCCGAAAACTCTACTACGTCGTAGAGTTTACTCCGCTGCCGTGCCGATGACACCACGCTTGATCTGATCTGCCTCGATCGACTCGAACAGCGCACGGAAGTTGCCCTCGCCGAAGCCCTCATCGCCCTTGCGCTGAATGAATTCGAAGAAGATCGGACCGATTACCGTCTTGGAGAAGATCTGCAGCAGGATTTTCGTCATGCCGCCGTTCACCACCCCCTCGCCGTCGATCAGGATGCCGTGCTTCTTCATGCGGTCGATCGGTTCGTCGTGGCCATGCACGCGATCATAGGACATGTCGTAATAGGTCTCGGGAGGGCCTGGCATGAAGCGCAGGCCGTTATTGGCAAGCCGGTCGGTCGCTTCGTAAATATCCTCCGTCCCAACAGCGATGTGCTGGATGCCCTCGCCCCGGTACTTCTTCAGGTATTCCTCGATCTGGCTGGTATCGTCCTTCGATTCATTCAGCGGAATGCGGATCTTGCCGCAGGGCGAGGTGATGGCGCGGCTGACCAGACCGGTGATGCGGCCGTCAATATCGAAGAAGTGGATCTGCTTGAAATTGAACAGATCGCGGTAGAAATCCCACCACTTGTCCATGTTGCCGCGGAAGACGTTGTGGGTGAGATGGTCGAGATAATAAAAGCCGATCCCTGTGGGATTTGGATTGGGCTCGCCAAGCCAATCGAACTCGGCCTCGTAAGCCGATCCCTTTGTCCCATAGGTCTCGACGAAATAGAGCAGCGAGCCGCCGATGCCGACAATCGCCGGAACGTCGAGCACCTTGTCATTTCCTTCATAGGGAACGGCGCCCTTCGACACGGCGTGATCGAAGGCGTGCTTGGCATCGACCACGCGCCAGGCCATCGACGGGGCGCAGGGACCATGCTTTGCGACAAAACCAGCGGCATGGCTACCGGGCTCGGCATTCAATACATAATTTATGTCGCCCTGGCGCCAGACGGTAATGTTTTTCGTCTTGTGCTTGGCGACCGCGATATAGCCCATGCGTGTGAAGAGCTCGCTGAGCTTCTCAGGCTCGGGGTGGGCGAATTCGACGAATTCGAAGCCGTCGGTGCCGGCCGGATTGTCGCCGGTGATTTCCGACGGAGGCGCATCATGCGGGAACGGACCCATTTTCTTTTCCTCCAGAGGAGATTGCAATCTATGCAAACTATGGCTCAAAACTGGCGCAAAGTTCTTGCGTTCTTGGTGCCGAAGGAACAGATTATGCACGATCTGTGAGCATTCTGGAGATTTGGCGCAATGGATGAGCCCCTAGACAAATTGGATCTACGCCTCCTTCTGGAACTTCAAAAGGATGGAAGGCTCACGAACAACGAGCTTGGTGAGCGGATCGCGCTTTCACCGTCGCAATGCTCGCGCCGGCGTACCAGATTGGAAGCCGAGGGCTATATTCGCAGCTACCGTGCCCACCTCGATCGGGAGAAGCTGGGGCTCGATATGCTGGTGGTCATTTCCGTCACGCTTGCCACCCACAACCGAGATAATGCCCGCCGATTTTCGCAATTGATCAACGGCCTGCCCGAGGTTCTCGAAGCTTATGCGCTGACCGGCGAGATGGACTATCACCTCAAGGTGGCGACCCGGGGGCTCGCCGATCTGTCGAAGTTCGTCAACGACGTTCTGCTGCCGCACGAATCCGTGCAGCACGTGAAAACCTCGATCGTGCTCGACACGCTGAAGACGTTCGAAGGCTATCCCGTGATGATGCCGGGCAGCCGGCATGGCGACAGTGCGCGATAAACGTTAGAGCGGCAGTTCGGTGGAGAATTTCAGCTCGCGCAGCACGAAGCTTGATACGACGGTGCGCACATGCGGGTTGCGCATGAGATAGCGGGTCATGAAGGCTTCGTAGCTTTCGACGTCCCTCGCCCTTATCTTCAGCATGTAGTCGAAGGCGCCCGACAAGGCGTAGCACTCCATGATCTCCGACCGCTCCAGCACCACTGAAGCGAAAGAAGCCACCGCCTCCTCATGGTGATCCTCCAGCGTGACGTGCGCAATCACGCAGAGCTTGAGATCGAGTTTGCCGGGATCGAGCAACGTCACGCGCTTGCGGATAACACCGTCAGCTTCCAGTTCCTGGATCTTCCGCCAGGCCGAACTCTGCGACATGCCGGCTCTTTCCGCCAGGTCCGCCAAGGACAGAGTGCCGTCGGCCTGGATCAGTTGCAGAAGCTTGCGGCGGAAATTCCTGGGTTCTTTCATTTTAGCCATCACATTCGAAAATATCTCCCACCACTATGGCGATAGCCGGCATGAAAGAAAAGAAAATCCGTCAAACCCGGAGCATAATCGCAGAAATATCGCCATTCCCGGGAGATCAGCCGATGACCAAGGAAAGCAGCTACACCGCCAAACTGCCTGGCCCGGAGGGCCTTTATGACTATACCCCCGAAGAAGATCAGATCTGGGGCGAACTCTACCGGCGTCAGATGAAGCTCTTGGCCGACAAGGCTTGCCAGGAATATCTGGACGGCGTCAAACTGCTGGGGCTCAGGCCGGAAAAAGTGCCTCAGCTCCTCGATGTGAACAGACGCCTGAACGAGACCACAGGTTTCGGCGTCGAAGGCGTGCCGGCACTTATTCCGCCTTCGCGCTTCTATGAGCTTCTCTCGCAGGGCAAGTTCCCGCTGGCGACCTTCCTGCGCCGCCGCGAGCATATCGATTATATCGAGGAACCGGACCTGTTCCACGAGGTGTTCGGCCATTGCCCATTGCTGACCAATCAGAGCTATGCCAATTTCGTCCGGCATTTCGGCGAAACCGCCATGCGGCTGGGCAAGGGCTATTCATGGCATCTGTTCCGGATTTTCTGGTTCACCGTCGAATTTGGTCTGATCAACACACCGCAAGGCCGCCGCTGCTTCGGCGCCGGCATCGTTTCCTCTCCAAGCGAAGCGAAGGCGGCAACGGAAGGCACGGCGTGCGAATTCCGGCCGTTCGATTTGATGAGCGTGCTCCGGACACCCTACCGCATCGATATCCTCCAGCCGATCTACTATGTCATCGACAGCTTCGCCGATCTCGAGGCAATCGTGGAGCAGGATATCGGCGGCGCGATCCTCAAGGCCAAATCGCTTGGGGATTTCGCCCCGGCTTTCGAGGCGAAGGCTTCGTAATCCTGACGCGGCGGTAACGTGTGACTATCCGTCAGATCCTGCGTTTCACTTCGGAGCGGCGGGACTGCGATTGACGAATTCGACCAAGACGCCTGGCTTGACCATGCCGGCCAGCTCTTCTGCGTCCCAATTCGTCAGCCGCACGCAGCCATGCGAGCCGACCTTGTCGATGAGCTTCGGCTCCGGTGTCCCGTGTATGCCATAGGTCGGCTCGGTCAGGTCGATCCAGACACTGCCGACCGGACCGTTCGGCCCCTTCGGGATCGTCAGAACCTTGTTGTTCTTTCCCTGCTTGAAATTTCGCTTCGGGTCGTATCGGTAAACCGGCATTCTCGAGACGCCCTTGACCTTGTGTTTTCCTGAAGGCGCTGGATTGTCCTCGCTGCCGATCGTCGCGGGATAGACGGCAAGTAGGGACCCATCCTCGCCATAGGCCAGCACCTGCCCTGTTTTCTTGTCAGCCTCGATGCTCTTGACCTTGCCTTGCCTGGGAGGGCCGGGATTAACGACCCACACCTTGTCGCCGGGCGCAAAATGCGAGCCAGGGTTAAGTGCATTCAAGAGATCGAGACCCATGTGGAAGCGCTCGGACAGCTTCTCCGCAACGCTGGTATAGCCGAGGCTCTGCATCTTTGCCTTCTCGCCGTAATCCTCAGGAATCCTGTCGACCAGCCCCGTGGCGTCCTCCGGCGAGACGACATAGCTCTCAACGACGGGGGAATTGTCTTCCAACCGGGAGGCGACATCCGGATCCGGCCTGCCGTCCACGGGAAGCTTGTTCATCGCCTCGAAGCCGGCCACCGCCTTGTCGACGTTCTCGCCGGAGAGACCGTCGACCACGCCGGGAGACGAGCCCGCGCGGTCGAGCAGGACCTGTAGGCGGATGATCGCCGGGTCCGGATCTGCGGGCTGTAGCTTTCCTTTCCCGATGTCGGCAATGGAAGCGGCGTTGATCGTTTCGGGGAGAAGCTCCCGCGCGGAGGCGCCGCCAACGGAAAGGGCCAGAGCGAGCAGCGAAATCGGCAGGGCTGTTTTCATGGACAACAAATGGCCGACGTGGGAATTTGTTCCCACACCAGCCGGACATCCTCCGACACAGCATCTGCTACAAGTCCGCAGGACCGGTGGCAGGCTCCGGTCACGGCGCCTTCGCTTGCTTCCTGGCTTCGCGTGCTCTTGCGGCGCGCCGGGCGGGCCTCAGTTCTTCGATTATCGGCTGCCACCATTCGGCATCCCGGCGGGGAGGCGTTTTCGCAGGCCAGGTACGGACAAGTTCGTCGAATGTCGGGACCCGCCAGTACCCCCAGAGATGATCCTCGGTGGCCCCGGGGTAGAAATCCGCGACGAGAGCCGGATCGACCAGTTCGCCGGTGATTTCTGTGAAGACGACGATCCCATACGAGGTGGCCACCGGGCGTCCTGTCGGCGGCAGGTCGTCGGTCGGAAGCGGGTAACGGCGGCGCTTGCGTTCCTCTGCGCGAAGCCTGCTGCGCATCTCCTGTTCGGTTCCCTTCCGCTCGTCGGCGCGCCGTCGCCTCTCCTCCGGTTCGTTTCTGCGAGCCGCCGCTTCGATCTCAGGCCATCTGCGTCTCAGCTCCTCATAGGATCGAAAGGGCACGTGCCATATTCGAAGATCGCCGTCCCATCGCGAGAACGGCACCTCGCGAAGTTCGTCGACGACTGTTTTTGAATAGGGCGTTCGGATTCGAAAGCCGGCCTTACCAAGTTCCAGATATGGACTGTCGATGGGATCGAAGGCGAAGGCATCGCGTCCCTTCGCATCCGCATGCGCGTCGGCTTCGGCCTCCAGCTCGGCAAGCCATCGGCCGATGCGACGGGACGCCGTTCGGCCGGGAACGAACCAGGCCTTTCGCACGTCGTTCCAGCGGGCACGAGGGAAGCGGTTTCGAAACTGCTCGACAGTCATCCTGTCGTAAGGGAAGGAAACCTCTGCACCTGGCTTCGGCTCATCGTCGCGGGGCGATCTCTCGTCCTGGTCAGCGGGCGATTTTGTTTCGATCATAGAAGGAGAACGCTCCCGCGTCGGGATCGGTTTCCGGCGCAGCCGTACGTCGCCTTAACGACGCTAGTGAACCGTCTTGGACGGCTTCTGCGGGTGCGAAATGTTATGCAGCGTTGCCATGAGCTTTTCGAACTCGTTCAAGACACGGTTGAACTCGGCGTCCGGCATCGTAACGATTTCCGATACTGTCGAAGAAACCGATGCAATCAGTTTATCGATCCAAACGCAGCGATCGGCCGGCACATTTCCGAGAACTTCGCGACGGAGTATCTTCAACTCGCGAAGAATACGAACGATAAGGGCTCCGCGTTCCGCCCTGCTCAAGAACGGAAGCCTTGTCTGCGCCAGGTGGATTTCTGCTATCAGCGTCGTTGCCATCCCCGCTCTCCGCCCCTCAAATACAACCGGATATCACAACCGCTGCGATTACAACACGGACTTTAGTCTGGCTTGCCAGTTCGGTTCAGTTTCGTACGGCTCGCCCGTCAACGGTCAATTGCTCGTCGCGACCAGATCCGACATGTCGCAACTGCGGCGCGGTCCTTCCCATGGCTGATATGTATTGTCCTCCGGTCGGTACGATCTATAGCGGGCGGCGCATCGGGCTGCTGCCTGGGCATTGACTTTCGGGCCGCCGCCTTCATGGCTCTCGGCGATATCCTGCTGGAACGGCGAAGAGCATTCGCGGGTCCTGCCGCTATAGGATCGATAGCTGTTGGTCGCAGGATCGAAGGAACGGTAGCGCTGCGCGCACCAGGCAAGGTGCTCGGCAGCGAATTCTGGCCGCAGTTTCTGAGGTTCTGTCCACGGACGAGCGCGTTGCGAAGCCACCCTTGGCACCGTGGTGGTCGGAGCCTCGGTGACATAGCTGGAATAGACAGGTGGAATTCGTTCATAATGCTGCCGATGGGGATCGACCTTCACCGGACTCGTCGTCCACAGATCGGGGGCCGCAAGGTCCGTGAACGCGCGCGGTTCGGAATCCGCCACAACATGCGAGGCAACGGATGCCGCTGCCATGCAGGCGCCAACCGAGCTGACGATGCCGAAGGCGACCGTCGCAATGCCATTCATCAGCCCGCCTCCTGCTCTTGCGCCTGGGGAACCCAGACGCGCGCCGCGGCGCTGCTGTGACCGCCGGTGGCGACCAGCACGGCGAGAATGCCGACGATCGCCAAGAGGATGGCGATCAGCGGCACGGCGAAATCAGCAGATTTTTTTTCGGGATAAATCATGTTCCCTCTCCTCGACCCTGGCGGCCGCACGATGACGCTGCCGTCCATCGTGCGGCTGATCTGAAGATGATTTGGAAGACGCGGCAGAGCCACGTGAACGATCAGGTCACTTGATCACCTGAATCACCTTGCGGGACGAGGGTTCGACAATGACACGCTCGTCATTGACCACCGCGTAGGCATATTTCGGATCGTCCGGAACTGGGGTCACGACGACCGTTTCCGGCAGGGGCTGGCCGACGACCACCTTTTCCTTCACGACCACCCGTGCCGACGGTGCCGGAGCCTCGCGGACATAGGTGACGACCTTTTGCGGCGGCGGATCGATCGCCGTGCCGACGACTGCACCGGCAACGCCGCCGATAGCAGCACCGGCCGGACCACCAACGATAGCTCCGGTGATTGCGCCACCAGCTGCACCATTCACGGTCGAGGACTGGGCGAATGCGACACCTGACATCAGGGTCATGGCAGTTGCCGCGCCTGCAATAAGCTTGAAGAGCATCTTTTCCTCCTTCCTTTCAATGCGGCCTGCTTGCCGCTGCCAAACCAACTTGCTCGCGACGAGGTCGTTCCACGCCCCGGACCTCGGTCTGAGGCATCCCGGCCCTTGGTCTGGATTTTATTATTCGTCAGCCGCGCTATTCTCGAGCCGCACGCCATCGCATCGCGGGCTTGGGCAGGAGACCGAGGAGATGACACGATCCAACCGCCGGGAAGCAGGACGCAGGCGCCTGGCCATGCGTCTGCCGCAAATGCGGACGCTGATCATGCAGGCGTGCGACCCGTGGCAGCTCGAGCTTTTCGAGGCCTATCAGATGGCGGTCGAAGCGCGTGATCGGCTTCGAAGGCGACGGTTCAATTTGAAGCTGGTGCGGGAATATGACGAAACCTGTGTCGAGATCGAACAGCACGTCATGGGCGCGATGCCTCTCCCTACCTCAACTACCGCCTCATCCCCTAATCCGCGACCGTAGGTTCAATCCAGGCGCCAGGACAATGATTGTCTGCACGAGCCCCGGCACGGACAATCACGCGCGAGAGGATACCGAAGAGGTTAAGGAGCGCGGCCGGAGACGACCAGGGCACTCATGCTGCCGCAAGGACGGGCGCCATAGCGGGACGCCAACCGCTCGGCCACCTCATCAACGATCTCCGACATGCGCTCCGGCGCCCGCGATTCGATTTCTCCGCTGAGCGGCGTGCCCCGGCAGAAAGCGGTCGCGACATCCTGTGCTGTGGCCGCGATGGAGGTCAGTTCGAGCCGTTCGCAGGAAACCGCCTCGAATCCCGCCGACGATACTTCAGCCTTGATCGGGGTGGGGTCGAAGTAAGAATATGGCAAGCGCCTGAGGAAATCGGGAGGATCCGACGGGAAGAGGCTTGTCAGGCATTCGTCCACACATCTTGCGAAATCGTTCTCAGCAAGCGAATCCCACGTCGAGAACAGGAAATGGCCTCCGCTCCGCAACACTCTTTTCGCCTCGCCGTGGGCCTTCGGCTTATCCGGAAAGAACATGACGCCGAATTGGCAAACGACGAGATCGAACATCAAAGGGGCGAACGGCAGATCTTGCGCATCCGCGTGCATCCAATGCGTTCGCGACATCGTCACAGATGGTGCGCCGACGTCGATCATCGCCTGGCTGAGATCGGTGGCAACGATCTCTGCGGCCGGATCAAGCTTCGCCCGCAGAGCGCGTGTCAAGGCGCCGGTCCCCGCCGCGACTTCGAGCACGCTGACCGGCTTCGACCGTTCGGCTGCAATTGCCATTTCCAACGCATAGGGCTCAAAGAGAATCGGCACGAGAAGGGCTTGGTAAAGGTCGGCGACGCCTGCCCCGAACGGAGGGGGAGACGCGGCAAATGCGGCGCCTTCGATGTTCGCAGAAACTGTCACCACAAGTCTCCAAGCCCAACTCTATCGAAATTGAGATATGGCTGAATCCGCTGTTGTCCACGGGGACGGACCTTGGTCCCAAGCCCCTTCGACCGAAGTCCCCGACGCGGAACGGTCGCCTGACCGCGTCGTTTGAGCGATACGGAAGGAGATCCGCATATGACCCAAAGGAACAGATCTCATACGAATGATGCCTGGAACGTGTCCGTCATCGCCCTCGTCATCGTTCTGGCCGGCCTTCTCTATGTCTTCGGCGCAGCCATGTCAGGCGATAGCCTCCAACTGACCGAGAGCATCAGAGGCGCTGAGGTCTTCGATACCAGGAATCTGCCCTGATACAGTCTGGAAAAACTCTAAAGACGCTGTAGGTTTAGTCGGGAAAGTCTCTTACCGGTATCAAAATGAATTGGCTGCGCCGCTGGAATGCCCGCTCACTCGCCTCGCAATTCTTCATCGCGGGTGGCTTGGTCTCGATCGCCGCCATGTTTCTGGTGGGCATCCTTGTCACTCATCTGATCGAGGAAGCCGTCATTCATAATTCCGGCGCGGCGACGGCTCTTTACGTCGACAGTGTGGTGGCGCCGCTGCTTCCCGACATGCAAACGGAATCGCTGCTGGACGAAGGCAGCGCCCAGGCTCTCGACGAAACGCTCGGCCAGGGGGCGCTTGGCAGGCGCCTTGTCTCATTCAGGTTATGGCGAAACGACGGCACCATCCTCTATTCGAACGACAAGGAACTGGTAGGCCAGAAGTTTCCCCTGAACGCCAAGCTGGAGAAGGCATTCGCCGGCTCGCTCGTTGCGCGCTACGAGATTTCCGATGACCCTGAAAGCGGCGCCGAGCGCGCGCTCGGCAAGCCGCTGATGGAAATCTACAATCCGGTTCTCCAGCCGTGGTCCGGCCAGGCGGTCGCTGTGCTCGAGTTCTACGAGACGGCGGAAGGCCTTGGCGACAGTCTGGCTCACGCGAGGCTGCAGAGCTGGGGGGCGGTCGCCGCTCTCACTGGCGTCTTT
Source organism: Rhizobium sp. NXC14 (assembly GCF_002117485.1). Taxonomy (NCBI): domain Bacteria; kingdom Pseudomonadati; phylum Pseudomonadota; class Alphaproteobacteria; order Hyphomicrobiales; family Rhizobiaceae; genus Rhizobium; species Rhizobium sp. NXC14. The sequence continues at coordinate 1,854,202 of NZ_CP021030.1, read as the reverse complement.
TTCCTCGTTCTCTCCGCCCTGGTTTTTCGCGGAAGCCGCACGATAGAAGCGCAGCGCAGGGATCTCAAGGAACGGGTCCAGGAATTGTCTTCGCTGCTGGCTGAAAATCGCGGGCTCCAGCGGCGGCTGCAGCGCGCTTCGCAGCGTGTAGCGGCGCTGAACGAAACATATCTGCGCAGCATCGGCGCCGATCTTCACGACGGTCCGGCACAGCACATTGCCTATGCTTCACTGCGACTGGACAGCGATTTATTGATCAATGCGTCCACCGAGCCCGAAGCGCGCGAAAAAGAACTTGCGTGGATACGCTCGAGCCTCGCCGAGGCCATGACGGAAATCCGCAATATCTGCAGCGGACTGGTGCTGCCGCAGATCGAAAAGTCCTCCATCACCGATATCGTGCTGCGGGTCGTCGAAGCGCATCGGCACAAGACCGAAACCGTTGTCGAAACGAACATCGACGAGGATGGACCCGAGCTCGCTGCTGCCGTAAAGATCTGTATCTATCGCTTCGTTCAGGAAGCCTTGAACAACGCCTATCGCCACGGCGGCGGCGTTCAGCAGAGCGTGAAAGCCGTGTCGCACAATGGTCATGTTTGTGTGGAGGTCAGTGATCGTGGCGATGGGTTCGACCCGACGGAGGTGAGGCCGACAAGCCTCGGCCTGGTTGGGCTGCGCGAACGCATCGACAGCCTGGGGGGATCTTTCGATATTAAGACGGGTGAAGGCGGAACGACCGTGACCATGACCTTCGAGCCTATGGAAGCTGGAGAGTAGAGATGACACCAATCACCGTCGGCGTCGTGGACGACCACCCGCTTTTTCGCGAGGGCGTAACGCGCAGCTTGTCGGAGATGAGCGACTTCGTGGTCATTGGCGAAGGGGCCAACAGCGAAGACGCTGCCATGATCGCTTCAAACAACCGTCCCGACATCATGCTCCTCGATGTCTCGATGCCCGGCGGCGGATTGGCTGCGATCGGCGACGTCCTCGCGCTCAGCCCGACGACGAAAGTGCTGATGTTGACGGTATCCGAGGAGGTGGACACGCTGCTCGGAGCCCTGCAGCAGGGCGCGATGGGCTACGTTCTCAAAGGTGTCGGTTCCCGCGGTCTCGCCGAAGCGATTAAAACCGTCCTCAGCGGATCGCGATATGTCTCCCCGACGATGTCGGCGAAGGCGATGGAAAATTCGCTACATAACGGAAACTCCGACAAGAACAGTCTGACGCCAAGGGAGCGCGAGGTGATGGATCTCGTCGCCCAAGGTCTGTCAAACAAGCATATCGGCCTGCGCCTGAACCTCCAGGAAAAAACCGTGAAGCACCATATGACCCAGATCCTGAGCAAGCTCGGCGCCTCGAACAGGACCGAGGCGGCCCTGCAATGGCGCGAACGGCGATAGCACCGGGTCGACCTGGCATCTCACGGTGGCGTTTTCCGCATTCTGCCTTAGCGAAGGAATCGGCTCAGCCGGCTTGCGTCGCTAGCCGTCGCCTGCCGGCTTATGATCGTCCTGCCCTTCGAGTCCTTCATGATATAGCGGCCACTGCGCAGGCTTTCGGTGATGCCGTTCGCATGGCGAACGTTGATCGACCCATCGGTACCTTCGGTCGCTCTGGCCTTCGATCCTGTCGACGTCGAAGCCGAGGAGGAAGAGGATCCGGCGCTGCTGCTGGAGCTTCCACCTGAGCTGTTGCCGGAGCCACTATTGCCGTTTCCGCCCCCGTTGCCATTGCCTCCCCCGTTGCCGCCTCCTCCACCGTTGCCGTTTCCGCCGCCGTTGCCGCCCCCATTGCCGTTCCCATTATTGCCGTCTTTTGCCTCTGCGTGTTTCGCCCTCAGAACGCGAAGGGAGCCGTCGAGATTAATCGTCACGGGTGATGCGGCAACCACGAGGGCGACGGCAGCGCAGCCGCCCAATCTCAAAAAACCTCGTTTCGAGACAGTCAATGCCATTGCCTTGTTCATCCGTTCTTCGCCGTTCCTACGCCCGTTGGACGCCTGGGAATTTTCGCCTTTCTGAGGGCTAAATGCAACCGGACCTAGGTACTAAGAAAAGGCAGGACTTTGGTCCGGCAAACAGTGGATGCGCCCCTAAAAATACGAGCGCTGCCATCAAAAATACTGCCTCTGCGCGTGTATTGTCGACTCTGTCGCCTTTGTGATGTTGGTTGAGGCGCGGACGCATTTTTCTGGAACTTCTTTCGTCGTGGTCGCTTTTGATTATCAAAATGCAACGGAGGAAACCGCGATGCCGAACCCGAATGAATCACCCGCCGTCCAGTCCTTGCGGAATGAGCAGGCAGAGCAGCGCAAACAATCCCGAAAGGGCGAACTCGACAAAGCGATCGAAGACACGTTTCCTGCTTCTGATCCTGTTTCCGCCACTCATACCTCCATTCCCGCCGGCCGCAGCGATGTAGAGGCGGCTGAGCGCGTGAAGCGGGAGCCTGATCCGACCGCGATTGACCAAGAGTACCCGCTGGTCGATCAAGCCTTGCGCTCTACCGGCCAAACAGCCCGCGCCTCGGACAGATCCGATGCAAATCGCGAAGAGTTGCGCGCGCTTCAGAAAGAAGCCGGCCGGATGGCCGAATCCGCCTCCGAGCTGGCTTCCGGAACAGCCCGCCTGGCAAAGGCCGAAGCGAAGAGCTTTGTCCAGGACATTGAGGATCGGATCCGCCGGCAGCCGCTGACGGCTGCGGCGATCGTCGCCGGCATCGCCTTCGTCTTCGGCGCAACGCGCTGAGAGGACCACAATGGCGAGCCAATGGACCGGCGGCTGCCTGTGCGGATCCTGCCGATATGAATTCAGCGGCGATCAGCCGCATTCGGGATACTGCCATTGCGATATGTGCAAGAAGGCGACCGGAGGTCCTTTCGCGGTTCTTGTCCAGGCCAAGGTTCAAGATCTCGCCTGGACAAAGGCTTCCCCTGCCGTATACCGATCCTCACCCATCGCGAAACGTGGCTTTTGCGGCGCATGCGGAACGCCGCTCTTTCTTCAGTATGACGGCGACGAACTGATCCGCGTGACAGTCGGTTCGCTCGATCACCCCGACAGGATACGCCCGGCAGGTCATTACGGCGTTGAGAGCCGGCTTGCCTGGGCCGACTGCGGGCGCGGACTACCGGAGGAGGAAACTCAGGAGCGTTTCTGAAGGACGCCGCGAAAAATTATGCCCGTGACGCCCGACCAGTGAACCAGTAGATTGCGGCCAGCTTCTGGATCTGGCCACCGTCGCGGCGTGAGCCCATGAAAATTGCAACCTACAATGTCAACGGCATCAACGGGCGACTGAACAACCTGCTCCGCTGGCTGAAGGAGGATGCCCCCGATATCGCCTGCCTTCAGGAACTGAAAACCGACGACGCCACGTTTCCGCGAAAGGAGGTCGAACGGGCCGGCTACGGCGCCGTCTGGCACGGGCAGCGATCCTGGAACGGCGTCGCCATCCTGGCAAAGGACAAGATACCGATACTGACCCGGCGCGGTCTTCCGGGCGATCCTGACGATACCCACAGCCGATATATCGAAGCCGTCATCGAGGGCATGCTGATCGGATGCCTGTATCTGCCGAACGGCAATCCTTTTCCCAGCGCCAAGTTCGAATACAAGCTTCGCTGGTTCCGTCGCCTGCACGCCTATGCCGCCGAACTGCTCGAAATCGAGGTGCCTTCCATCCTTGCCGGCGATTTCAACGTCATGCGACGGAGATCGACGTATACAAGCCGGAGCGCTGGCGAGACGATGCGCTTTTCAGGCCCGAAGTCCGCAAAGCCTATGCCCGGCTCGTCTCTCAAGGCTGGACGGACGCCATCAGGCATCTGCATCCCGACGAGCGCATCTACACCTTCTGGAAATATTGGCGGAACAGTTTCGAGCGCGACGCCGGGCTTCGGATCGACCACTTTCTCCTCAGCCCGACGGTGGCGCCGTGGCTTCGATCGGCGACCGTCCGGCGCAAGCCGCGGGGCTGGGAGCATACGAGCGACCACGCACCCGTCATGATAGAGCTCAATATTCCCGCAGCTGAAGCCGTGTAAGCGATCGCAGAATATCAGGGAACCTGCGATGGCTGCCGGAGTTTGCCTGCAAAGGAGATTGTCCGATGCGCACAAAATCCATACCCGATTCCGCCAAGCTTCCGCCGAAGTCGTTGAATGACGATACTCAGGACGATGAGCTGCCCGAGGCAGATGTCGACGACCAGCGCAAGCCTCCCGTCAGCATGGGCAACAGCCGCGAGGCGGGCGACGGCGTCCGCGGCTCCGACCGTGAGACAGGCCGCGCCGATCAGAAGGGTCGCATTCCAGCCCCGCAATTCTCCAATCGGAAATGATCGTCATGGGCGAAAGCAAGAACTATCTCAATACCGACGAAATCCAGGCCGACGACCAGTTGTCGCCGAAACCGGTCGAAGGAAAAGATCCGCCGAGGCATGTGCGCAAAAGCGAAGAAGCCGTCACGGAAGGCTCCGACGATACGGAGCGCATCCGGGTTCCTCCGCCGGTCGCAAATCCCGATTGATATGGTTAAAGCATCGCCTCATACGCCAGCGCCAAGGTCGTAGATGCGACCTGTCAGCCAGGCGGGCCAGTCCCGCTCGAAAAAGGATCTGGCGCTTTCATCCAGTTCGCGGTTGGGACGGGTTGAAAGCCTGATCTCATCGCCTTCGAGCCGGACGACGATCTGCTCCTTGCGATGCGCTTCGCTTTCCTTGCGAAAGCGATAGTGCTCCAGTGGACCGACGCTCGCCAGCGGAAGGAATTCGCCCTGTGCATCGCAGATCGCGCGTGCTCCCCGACTGCCGCCGCCCTTGCGGATGAAGAAGTCCAGCGCGCTCAGCACCGCTTCCGAGGCGAGCGCCATGTGCCGCCATTGCACGCCTCGGACCGCTTCGGCCGCGCGGCCGTAGGCGACGCCGTTGGCGCGGATTTCGGCGTTCAGCTTCCGCGCTTCGACCAAGGCCTGGCGGACGCTCCTTTGATCGCAGATGATGCCCGCCTTCTCGCTCATGCGTGCCTGCACCGCCGAGCGGACCGCTTTGACGGTGAGCGGGCTTTCGGTCCGCAGCGCGGAAAGAAGATTGGCGATGCCCGCCTCCGCCGCCTCCGGTACACGTCCCGCGGCAGCCCTTTTCGCCCCGCCGCCGGCGCCGATGTGTTCGGCCACCCGGGTGCCGAAGACCTGCCCGGCATTCAGCGCCGCTCCACCGGGCCTTGTTACCCCATGTGTGCCCGCCGCCTCCCCGACCGCGTAGCAGCCACCCAGATTGGTGCGGCCCCAGCTATCGACCATGATGCCACCGTTCATGTGCTGGTTGTTGACCGCGAACTCCAGCGGCTCTTCGGCAATATCGATCTTGTAGCGGCGATAGAGTTCGATCGCGAGCGGGTTCATATGCTTCAATCGATCGATCGGCATTTCCTGATCGGCGCCAGCCTTGCCGAGATAGAGCCGAACATCCTCGTCCAGCCTTTCCAGGCTGAATGGCAGGTCGCCGGGAACGGGCAGAGGATTGCGATTGAAGTCCATAAAGACGCGCCGACCCGCTGCGGTCTCACGGTAAATGGCGAGATCGACCAGGCTCGAGCCGAAATCCAGCATGCGGGTGGCGTGGAACGGCCATTGATAGCCCTTTCGGAAGATGTTCGACGCCAACTCCCGGGTGCTTCGATAATATTCCGCCAGAAAATGGTGTTCGGCGCCTTCGCCATCGACCGAATAGATATGTGGGATTGCCTGGACGTACGTGCCGGACAGATTCCACGGGAAGCCCTCCCTGCGCGTCCCGATGCCGAACTGGCTTTCGGTCAAATTGACGAGCTCGACGCCTGCCTCCAGCGCCAATCCAAGGGAGCCGAAGCAGCCGTTCGGGTAAACGCTGTCGCGATAGAGTTCGCCCGGGCCGCCGGCGGCGAGCACAATCACGTCACTCACGAACAAGGCGATGCCGAGCGGGTTCTCTTGTCTACGGTCGCCGGCGCGCATGACGAGCATGCCGGCGACATGACGATCAGCCCCCGCGCCCTCAGTGAGGATTTTGACGGCGGTGGTCTGGTTGTAGAACGGCACGCCGAGCCGGATCGCCTCCTCCGCCAGCACCTTGACCATCAGCCGCGAGGTGCGCGGGCCGCAGCTGGTGGCGCGGCCGACCTCGTCATGGTCGGTCTGATATCTCAGCGTTCCGCCAAGCGGATCCTGGGGCAGCGGCAAGCCCAAGAACTGCAGCGACGCCATCATCCGCGACGAGCCCACCGCCTCGACATAGGCCGTGTCCTCGTCCATAGCGCCGCCGCCGCCGATGGCGCGGGCCATCGCCCGGTAATTGTCGCCCTGATCGGCCGTGTTTGCGGTGTGCAGGGTTTGCTTGTCAGAGCCAGAGCAGGCCGAGGTTCCGCCCCATGCGCTTTGGCTGATGATGACGACTTCGACGCCGCGCCGTTTCATTTCCACCGCCGCACGCAGACCGGCAGCGCCGGATCCGACGACAACGCAAGCGGCGCGGTAGATCGGCACGTCGAAACCAGCGAGGCGGGCTACCCCGGAAGCGGGAGCCTCCGGCGGAAGCCGCGGCATATCGACGTCGGTCAGTGCATCAAGAATTTCCTGCGGAACGTCTATTGTCATCGGCTCGCCACAATCAATTGAGCGGGATATCCACCCAGCGTCGCTGCCGGGAGGACTCCATGCATGCGTCGACGATCTGGCAGATATGGTAGCCGGTATCGAATGTCGGCCACATCGGTTTGTTTGCGACAATCGATCGGATCACCTCCGCCACCTCGATGATCTTGCTTTCATTGTAGCCAATGCCGAAATTCGGCAGCGGAAGGAAGGCCCTGAAGGTGGGGTTCTCAGGACCGACGTCGATCTCGCGAAAGCCCCGGCGTCCCGTGCTGTCGTCGTTGGAGTAAAAACGCAGCCGGTTAATCTCGTCATAGGTATAGGCGATGCTGCCCTTCGTTCCGTAGATTTCATAGGTCTGCATGAATTTGCGGCCGGTGGCGACGCGGCTGAAGTCGACGATGCCGGCGGCGCCGTTTTCGAACCGGCACAGCAGGTTCGTCGCGTCGGGATTGGTGATATCGGCCCAGGCCTCGTTGCCTGAAAGTTTCACCTGCTCCCCATAGGCAAGCCCCTCGACGATCGGCCGGCGCGGGGTGACGATGAGATTGTCGGCGATCAGGGAGCTGACGCGGCCAACGAGGAAATCCATGAAGCTGAAGATGTGCGAACCGGTGTCGCCGACGATCCCGGTCGGCGCGAGCTTGCCATCGGCACGCCACATGTAGGGCGCTGTGGGATCCCCATACATGTCGACATGCTGGCAGCCGCGAAACAGCTTTATCTCGCCGATTTCACCGGATTCGATGATCTCTTTCGCCAAATCATGAACGGGGTTTCGGGGAAACGCGTGTCCGACACGTGTAATGCCCCCCTTCTCTTTAGCGATCTCGGCCAGCTCCCGCGCTTCATCGGCGGTGTTTGCCAGCGGCTTCTCGCAATAGACATGTTTGCCGGCCAGCAGCGCGGCCTTGGCCACCGGATAGTGAAGATGGTCGGGCAGACAGATATCGATCAGATCGACTTCGGGATCGGTGACCGCCAGCTTCCAATCCTGGTAGATCCTGGCCCCCGGCGCCCTGTTGCCGATATCCTGCGCTACGTCAGGGTTGCTGTCGACAAGCGCCACGATCCGCGCCGTTCCGCCCGACACGCCGAAGAAGTGCTGAAAGGTTTGATAGGCCATCGTGTGGACCTTTCCCATCCAGCCCGAGGCGCCAAGCACTGCAACTTTCACTTCAGACATCGTCGTTACTCCTTAGCGGATCTCGGCGCGGGCCCGCGGCCTCGTATCATTGCGCTCATGGGCGAAGATCGCCGACGGCAGCGCAGGCAGGCCCCGGATGAGGTCCGATCCTTTTTCGCCGACCATGATCGTCGGCGCGTTGGTGTTGCATGACGGCACGCGCGGCATGACGGAGGAATCGCAGACCCTCAGGCCTTCCAGGCCGTGCACCTTGAGATCGAGCCCGACAACCGCGTCGGACCCGGTTCCCATCTTGCAGGTGCCCACCGGATGATGGTCGGTCTTGGCATTGGCGCAGCCATAGTCGAAAAGCTGCTCGTCGGTCACGACCTTCGGCCCGGGAAGCCTTTCGGCCATGACATAGGGTTTCAGCGCCGCCTGCTGCATGATTTCGCGGGCGATCTTGAGCCCCTCCAGCGACATCTTCCTATCGTGAGGATCGGACCAGTAGTTGGGATCGATCAAGGGAGCCGCACCCGGATCGGCGGATGAGAGACGCACCGTCCCTCGCGAGCGCGGATGCAGATAGGCCGAGTTGAGCGTGACCCCGGCGTTCTTGAGCCGCTCGACGCCTGCTTCGATGCCAGAACCGAGGCCGAGGTGGAACTGAATATCGGGAGACCGTGCGTCGGGATCGGCATACCAGAAGCCGCCGGTCTCGAACAGTGACGAGGCGACCGGACCGGTGCGGAAGAGAACATATTGAATTCCGGCCCACAGTGTCCGGTGGAGCTTCGCGACGCCGTCATAGGTGTGATTGCCGGTGCATTCGGCGATAACGAAGAGATCGAGATGGTCCTGAAGATTGCCGCCGACGCCGGGCAGATCGTGGAGGGGCCTGACGCCAACCGAGGTCAAATGGTCGGCCGGCCCTATCCCGGACTGCAACAGGAGCTTCGGCGATCCGATCGCGCCTGACGAGACGAGGACTTCGCGTTCAGCCCGCACGACCTCCAGACCGTGTCCGGTCGCGATCTCGACGCCGACCGCGCGGCCCGCCTCCAGCATGATGCGGACGACGCGCGCGCCCGTCCGGATCATCAGATTCTTTCGGTTTTTGATTGGCGAGAGATAGGCAAACGATGCCGATGACCGGCGGCGGTTGCGCTGGGTGAGCTGATAAAATCCGACGCCGGCCTGCTGGCGGCCGTTGAAGTCGTGATTATAGGGTATGCCGAGCTCCTGCCCCGCGCGAATATAGGCGTCGCAGATCGGTAACGGTGCAGCCGGCATGGAGACACCCAGCGGACCGCCATAGGCGTGGTAGTCGTCGGCGAAACGTTGATTGTCCTCGGCACGTTTGAAATAGGGCAGGATCGAACGGTAGTCCCAACCCTCGCAACCGTCTTCACTGGCCCAGAGATCATAATCAGCTGCGTTTCCGCGGGTGTAGAGCTGCGCATTGATCGACGAGCCGCCGCCGATGATCTTTGCCTGGGTATAGCGAAGTACTCTGTCCTTCATGTGCTTTTGGGGAACGGTTTCCCATCCCCAGCTGGCGACGCCCTTGGTCATCTTGGCGAAGCCGGCGGGCATGTGGAAAAGAGGATTCCAGTCGCCTCCGCCCGCCTCCAGCAGCAGTACCTTTACATCGGGATCTTCGCTGAGGCGGCTTGCAAGAACGCAGCCCGCAGGACCGGCACCGGTGATGATATAATCGAATCCCATTTTACTGTCCTATTTGAAGCCGGCGCGCATTAATGGATCTGCCTGTGTCTGCAAATCCGTCGATGCGATGTGATGGGCAACTCTGAGCGCTTGACTGGCGACGGTGAGCGCGGGATTGACCGCAGCCGATGTGGGGAGAAAACCGGCGTCGACGACGAAAAGATTGCCGTGATCGTAGGACCGGCAGTATGGATCCAGTGGCGCTGTTGCCGGGTCGTTTCCGATGCGGATCGTTCCGCACTGATGGGACGGCGTGCGTTTGTCGAAGGGTCTGGATAGCACGATCGGAAAACCGATCGACCGCAGGATCGCCTTCAGCTTGGCGACGAGCGCAAGATGCGCGTCCCAGTTGGTCCTCTGCCATTTAAGGATGATCCGATCACCGTCGACCATCACGCGGCTTTCGGGATTCGGAACGTCCTCGCTCATCGCATAGAAGTCGATGGCATGGTCCGTCATGAAACGCAGAAGCCATTCCGGCGCCTGCGGCAGAGAGCCTTTGAGGACCTTTTCGGAAATACGCCCCAGCAACTGCACATTGCCGAGCGGCGGTCCGCCCTCCCCGTCCGAGAGATAGAAGTCGTTGAAGGCGAAGGTCTTCTGGTAGACGGCGGTGTTCCTGAAGCGCGGCGAGAGCGCTATCACGGCCGAGGCGTTGTGGTTCATGAAGTTGCGGCCCACCTGATCGGAAGAGTTGGCGAGCCCCTTCGGGAAGCGGTCGTTCTTCGAACGGAGCAAAAGCACGGATGACTGGACCGCACCGGCGGAAAGAATGACGATCCTGGGCGAGACGGTCAGCGTCTGTCCGTCCTTGACATAGGTGATCCGGTCGATCCGGCTCCCCGCCCCCGTGTCGAGCCGTATCACCCGTGCATTGGTCTCAAGCCGCACGTTCTCGTGTTTCAGCGCCACCGCGAGCGCTGCGGTCTCGGCATCCATCTTGCCGTCCCGCGAATTCGGATGCGCATCCCAGGGCGTGCGTGCCTTGGAGAGCCAGGCATCGAGATCCAGGCCGAGCGGCAGCGAAAACGGATGCAGGCCTTTCGCCTTGAGGCGTGCCCTGACGTCGGCGACCGGCGCCTCATCGGGCACGGGCGGGAATTCGTAGGCAACCGAGTGATGCGGTTCGGTCGGATCTTCGCCAAGACTGCCGCGAACCTGATACATCAGCTCCGCCTTCGAATACCAGGGCTCCAGCTCTTCATAGGGAAAGGGCCACGCCGGCGACACGCCTTCCCGATGTTCAATGACGTCGAAATCCTCTTTGCGGTAGCGTGACAGGACGGCGCCGTAGAATTTCGAGTTGCCGCCGACATTGTAATAGTTGCCGGGGTTGAAGCCCCTGCCGTTCGCCTCGTACCACGTCTCATTCGGCCGGAAGTGGCCACGCTGGAAGATGGCGCGCTGGTCGCGATTGACGGGAAGATCAGCAATATGATCGCCGGCTTCGAGGACCAATATCTGCGCACCTGATACAGCCAGGCCGGCAGCGACGGTGGCGCCGCCGACGCCCGAGCCGATGATGACGATGTCTGGTGAACCGCTCATGTCAACACCTGGTGATCACGCGATCCGCGCCTGCGTTTCCGGATCGAAGAACACAACCTTGTCGAGATTGAAGGCGAGGCGCGTGTGTTGGCCGGGCGCGATGCCGGCATCGGCGCGCAGGCGCGCGACGACTTCCTTGCCGCCGAGCTTGGTGACGGCGAAGGTGTCGGAGCCGGCCGGTTCGACAACCTCGATCAGGCAGTCGCCTTCGGTGAGCGAGCGGGCATTGCGGTCGGCGCCGTCGGGGTCGGTCAACGCCTCCGGGCGGATGCCGAAGATCACCTGCCGGCCGGCATAGGAGGAAAGGCCGTTGCCGGTCATCGTGACGGGAAGCCTCAGCGGGGCGGCGTTCGGCCGTTCGAGCGAGACCGCAAGGCCGCCGGCGCCGTTCTCGACCGAGGCCTTCACCAGGTTCATCGCCGGCGAGCCCATGAAGTCGGCGACGAACATGTTGGCGGGATTGTTGTAGATCTCCGCCGGCGTGCCGAACTGCTGGACGATGCCGTCCTTCATCACGGCGATGCGGGTGGCGAGCGTCATCGCCTCGATCTGGTCGTGGGTGACATAGACGATGGTCTTGGCGGTCGCCTGATGCAGCCGCTTGATCTCGATGCGCATGTCGACGCGGAGTTTCGCGTCGAGGTTGGAGAGCGGCTCGTCGAACAGGAAGAGCTTGGGATCGCGCACCAGCGCCCGGCCCATGGCGACGCGCTGGCGCTGGCCGCCCGACAGCTGGCTCGGCTTGCGGTCGAGCAGATGGCCGATCTGCAGCACCTTGGCGACCTTGTCGATCGCCTGCTTGCGCTCCTCCTGCGGCACGCCGCGCATCTCCATGCCGAAGGCGATGTTGCCCGCCACCGTCATGTTCGGATAGAGCGCATAGGACTGGAACACCATGGCGATGTCGCGCTTGGAGGGATGCAGGCCGTTGACGGCGCGTCCGTCGATGCGGATATCGCCTGACGTGATCGTCTCCAGCCCGGCAATGGTGTTGAGCAGGGTCGACTTGCCGCAGCCGGACGGGCCGACCAGCACGAGAAAGCCGCCCTTTTCGAGTTCGAGATCGATACCCTTGAGGATGTCGACGGCGCCGAAGCGCTTTCTGAGACCGGAGATTTCCAGGAAAGCCATGGGTTACCCTTTGACTGCGCCCGCCATCAGGCCACGCACGAAGTAGCGGCCGGCGAGGATATAGACGATGAGCGTCGGAACGGCCGCGATCATCGCCGCCGCCATGTTGACATTGTATTCGACCACCCCGGTCGAGGTGTTGACGACATTGTTGAGCGCCACCGTCATCGGCATGGAATCGCCGGTGCCGGCATAGGCCGAGGCAAACAGGAAGTCGTTCCAGATGTTGGTGAACTGGTAGATGACCGTGACAACGATGATCGGCAGCGAGTTCGGCAGCATGATGCGGCGGAAGATCTGGAAGAAGCTGGCGCCATCGACCTGGGCGGCCCTGACCAGTTCGGTCGGAAACGCCTCGTAGAAATTGCGGAAGAACAACGTCGTGAAGCCGAGGCCGTAGACGACATGGACGAAGACCAGATTGACCGTCGAATTGCCGAAGCCGAAGTTCCAGCCGGTGGCGTTCTGCAGCGTCACCCCGAAGCGGCCGAGCGAGCCGAGAATGGTCGCCATCGGCAGCAGCACCGATTGGAACGGGATGAAGCAGGCAAACAGCATCAGCCCGAACACCAGCGTGTGGCCGGGAAAACGCCATTTGGTCAGGACATAGCCGTTCAGCGCCCCGAAGAAGGTGGAGATCACGACCGCCGGCACCACCATCTTGATCGAGTTCCAGAAGTAGCCCTTGATGCCGGCGCAGGTCAGCCCGACGCAGGCCTCGCCCCAGGCCTTGACCCAGGGATCGAAGGTCGGCGCCTCAGGCAGCGCCAGCATGTTGCCGTTCTGGATCTCGTCCATCGTCTTGAACGAGGTCACCAGCATGACGAAGAGCGGCATCAGATAGAGGATGGCGAAGATCACCAGCAGGCCGTAGATGACGATGCGGCCGATAAAGCGGGCGCTGTTGCCGCGCTCCGCTGCTTCGGCTGCCGTTGCCGATGATGACGTGCCGAGGGCAGAGGTGACGCCGCTCATCGGGCCTTCTCCTTCAGTTCGGAATAGAGATAGGGAACGATGATCGCCGAGATCGTCATCAGCATGATGATGGCGCTCGCCGAGCCGACGGCCATCTCGTTGCGCTTGAAGGTGTATTCATACATGAAGTTCGACGGCAGCCAGGCCGAGCCGCCAGGCCCCCCTGAGGTCAGCGCCACCACCAGGTCGTAGGATTTGATCGCCATATGCGCGAGCACGATGAAGGCCGACAGGAAGATCGGCCGCAAGAGCGGGATGATGATGCGCCGATAGAGCTGGAAAGGCGAGGCGCCATCGATCTCAGCCGCCTTCATGATCTCGCCGTCGATGCCGCGAAGCCCGGCCAAAAACATCGCCATGACGAAGCCCGACGCCTGCCAGACACCGGCGATGACGACGGTATAGATGACGAAGTCCTTGTTCTTGATCCAGTCGAAGTGGAAGCTCGTCCAGCCGAAGTGATGCAGGGTCTGCTCCAGCCCGAGGCCGGGATCGAGGAACCACTTCCAGGCCACCCCGGTGACGATGAAGGAAAGCGCCATCGGATAGAGGAAGATCGGCCTGAGCAACCCCTCGCCGCGGATCTTCTGGTCGAGCAGGATGGCGAGCAGCAGGCCGAGCGCCAGACAGATGCCGACATAGAGGAAGCCGAAGATCGCCATGTTGGTGATCGATGTGTACCAGGAGGACGGCGGGTCGCTCTCGAAGGTCCAGCGCCACAGCCGCTGATAGGCGCGCGCGCCGGTCAGCTGATAGGAGGGGAAGGTCTTGGAATTGGTGAAGGAGAGATAGGCCGTCCAGACGATGAAGCCGTAGACGAAGATCAGCGTGATGACGAAGCTCGGCGCCAGCACGATCTTCGGCAGCGCATCCTGCAGCCGGCTTCGAAGCGAGATCCCGCTCGCCTGCCCCGGCGTCAGAACCGGATCGGTGGTGGCAACTGTGCTCATGGAATGCATCTCCTCGCTGCATGTCGTCATGCATGTCGTCATGGGGCTGGCCAGCATGCCTGTCCCCGCATGATCGCCCCCGCATATCCGTCAGGGGACTGAAGCTTCCCCGCGAAGACGCGGGGAAGCCTTGTCATCGGCCTCGTCTCAGCGGGCGTCGTCGATCGCCTGGACGAGCTGGGTGACGGCTTCGTCCGAGCTCTTGATCTGGCCATGGACGAACTTCGAGACGACGTCCTTATAGGCATTGGCGATCGCCGGAGGCGCGCCATAACCTTGGGCCAGCGAACCGAACAGCGTGCCGCCCTCGTTGGCCGCCTTCAGGTCGGCGATGCCCTTCTTGCCGCAGGCGTCGAAGTCGGTGTCGGGTACGTCGGTGCGGGCCGGGACCGAACCCTTGACGACATTGAAGGCCGACTGGAAGCTCTTCGACAGCGTTGCGGTCGCCAGCGCCACCTGGGCCGCCTTGCGGTCCTCGGGAACGTTGAACATGCCGAACATGTCGGAGTTGTAGATGACGCTGCCTTCGGTGCCGGGGAAGCGGTAGCAGAGGAAGTCTTTATCCGGCGTCTTCTTGGCGGCGACGAATTCGCCCTTGGCCCAGTCGCCCATCACCTGCACCAGCGCGTCGCCCTTGATGACCATGGCGGTCGCCAGGTTCCAGTCGCGGCCGGAGAAGTTCGGATCGACGTATTTGACGATCTTGGCGAGGTTGTCGAAGGACTTCTTCATCGTGTCCGACTTCAGCGATTCCTCGTCGAGGTCGTTGAAGGCCTTCTTGTAGAACTCCGGTCCGCCGGTCGACAGCACGATGGAATCGAACATCGTCGCTTCCTGCCAGTTCTGGCCGCCGAGCGCCAACGGGATGACGCCTGCGGCCTTGGCCTTGTCGAGCAGGGCGATCAGATCGTCGAAGGTCTTCGGCTGGGTGCCGCCGATCTTGTCCATCACGGCCTTGTTGATCCACAGCCAGTTGACCGAGTGCACATTGACCGGGGCTGCGACCCACTTGCCGTCATAGACGGAGAACTTCTGAAGTGCGGCCGGCACCGACTTGTCCCAGCCTTCCTTCTTGGCCGTCTCCGTCAGGTCGCCCATGACGCCGGCCTGCGCGTAATCGAGCACGGTATAGCCCAGCATCTGCGAGGCCGTCGGATAAGTGCCGGCCGCCACCATCGCCTTCAGCGCCGTCATCGCCGCATCACCACCGCCGCCGGCAACCGGAACGTCCTTCCAGGCAAAACCTTCCTTCGACAGATCCTCCTTCAGGACGTTCAACGCGGCCGCCTCGCCGCCAGACGTCCACCAGTGCAGCATCTGCACTTCCTTCACGTCGGCAGCGCGGGCGGGCACGCCGGCGCCGGCCAGAGCCAATGCGATCACCGCAGTCGTTGTCAGAAACTTACGCATCAAAGAACCTCCCAGTTCAGTTTGGAGGATGCGGAACCATTCCCGCATCCGATCACCCGCCCTCCTCAGGCGTAGCTTCGCTGCCGGCCAAGCCGGCCTTAGCTTCGCGGCATCCACCAATTGGTGCGCTTGCCGATATGCATGTTCAGCGTCTTGGTCTCCGTGTAATCCTCGACCGCATGGCGGCCGAGCTCGCGGCCGAGGCCGCTCTGCTTGTAACCGCCGAAGGGAAGCTCTGAGGCGCCGTCCATGAAAGTGTTCATCCAGACCGTGCCCGCCCGCACCGACCGGCCGATCGTCAGGCAGGTGTCGAAATCGCGGCTCCAGACGCCAGCCGACAGGCCGTAGTCGATCGAATTTGCAATCCGGATCGCTTCGGCAGTCGTCTCGAACGTCAGAACCGACAGGACCGGGCCGAAGACTTCCTCGCGCGCCACCGCCATATCGGGTGTCACCGCTTCGAGGATCGTCGGCGACATGAACTGCCCCATGCCGAGATCGAGTGTCTCGCCGCCATGGGCGACGCGAGCGCCGCTGCCCCTCGCACCGGCGACATATCCCGAGATCTTTTCCAGATGCTGCGGCGTGATGATCGCGCCGACCTGCGTCGAGGGATCTAGGGGATCACCGACCCTCACTCCCTTCGACAGCTCGGCAATCCGCCTGACGATGTCGGAGGCGGTTGATTTATGGAGGATCAGCCGCGAGCCGGCGTTGCAGCACTCGCCGGCATTGAAATAGGCTCCGAAGACAGCGGCATCGACGAAGGCATCGAGATCGGCGTCCGGGAATACGATCTGCGGGTTCTTGCCGCCGAGTTCCAACGAGACCTTCTTCAGCGTCTGCGCCGCATTCGACATCGTCAACTTGCCGACTCCGGTCGAGCCGGTGAAGGACACCATATCCACGTTGGGATGCGACGTCATGACCGAGCCGACCTCAGGTCCCGTACCGGTGACAATGTTGACGACGGCATCCGGAACACCTGCTTCCTGCAGGATTTCTCCGAGCACGAGCGTCGATCCCGATGTCAGTTCCGAGGGCTTGACGACGGTCGTGCAGCCCGCTGCCAGGGCGAAAGGCAGCTTCTGACCGACGATGAGGAACGGAAAATTCCAGGGCGTGATGATCGACACCACGCCGATCGCTTCGCGCAGCACGACGCCGAGCGTACCGTCGCCGAGCGTGTTATAGCTTTCCCCGTGAAGGTCGCGCGCAAGCGCCGCCGCGTAACGCCAGATGTCGATCGAACCGGCAATTTCACCCCGCACCTGGGTGATCGGTTTCCCCGCCTCGATCGCATCGAGAAACGCCAGTTCCTCTGCCCGCGCCGCGATCAGATCGGCAGCCTTGAGCAGGATGGCGGACCGTTCGGAAGCGGTCATCCGCGGCCACGGCCCGAGATCGAATGCTTTGCGTGCCGCAGCAATGGCGCGCTCGGCATCCGTCTTGCTGCCTGTGGGGAAGCGGCTGACCACGACCCCGTGGCTCGGCGCGATACGCTCGATGGGATCGGCGCTGCCGGCCTCCCATCTGCCGTCGATCAGCATCTGGAAATCGCGCGCTTTGTGATCGCTCAGCGCGGTGGGGTTGACCAGGACCGTCATTACCATTCTCCCTTGAACGTTGCCGGGCGCTTCTCGCTGAATGATGCGACGCCCTCCTTCAGATCGCCGGTCTTGGCGGCGAGGATCGAGCCCAGGGCTTCGACCGCGGTTCCATTGTCTTCGCCGTTCGCCGATGCGATCATCAACTTGGCGATCTCGATGGCCGCCGGTCCCCTTGCGGCGATCCGTTCAGCATAGTCCCTGGCGGCGGCCAGCGCCTTTCCGGTTGGAACTACCGCATCGACGATTCCGAGCAGGCGCGCCTCCTCGGCGGTAAAAATCTCGCCGC
Organism: Rhizobium sp. NXC14; assembly: GCF_002117485.1. Lineage (NCBI taxonomy): Bacteria > Pseudomonadati > Pseudomonadota > Alphaproteobacteria > Hyphomicrobiales > Rhizobiaceae > Rhizobium > Rhizobium sp. NXC14. The sequence continues at coordinate 1,836,806 of NZ_CP021030.1, read as the reverse complement.
CGAGCGCCATGCGCCGGACGGCCTGGGCGCCGAAGCGGCGCACGAGACGCTGGGTCCCGGACCAGCCCGGCACCATTCCAAGGCCGGTCTCCGGCAGGCCGATCTTGATGTGTTGCTCGGCGAGGCGAATGTCGGCGACACCTGCAAGCTCAAGCCCGCCTCCGAGGGCATGGCCGTTCAGGGCCGCGACCAGCGGCACCCTGAGCGTCGCCAGTCTTTCGAAGATACGGTGGCCGTGGCGAACCCAGGAATGACCGAATTCCTGCGGTAGCATTCCGCCCCAGGCCTTGATATCGCCGCCGGCGGAAAAGCCTTTTCCTTCGCCGGTGAGAATGGCCGCGCGCACATTGGCGTTTGCCTCAACCGCATCGGCGGCCTCCGCCAAAGCTTTCAGCATGTCGAGATCGAGCGCGTTCAGCTTCTCCGGACGAGAAATCGTCAAGGTCGCAACATGTCCGTCGATGTCTATTCTGACGGTTCCGCTAGCCATGGAAGCTGCCCTCCAGCGTCCGTGCCCTTTTGGCGGGAAGCGACAGGCCGATCGCTGCCTCCGCGAAGAGCGCGGCGTCCATCGCCCTCAGATCAGGCGCGACGATCAGCGGGAACTCGGACTGGTCGAGGATATGAGCCTGCAGATCGACCCCAGGAGCGATCTCGGTCAACACGATGCCGTCGGGCGTCAGCTTCATCACACACCGCTCGGTGACATAGGTGATGTCCTGCCGCTGCTCGATCGCCCGCCTGCCGCTGAAGGTGACGTGTTCGACCTCGTTCACCAGCTTCTTCAGCTTGCCTTCCCTCTCGATGAGCAGAGTTCCATCGGCGATCGAAAGCTTCGCACCGGCGTTGAACATGCCGGAGAAGACGATCTTCTTCGCCCGCGCCGTGATGTCGACGAAGCCTCCGGCACCCGCCGTCACATGCGGCCGGAAGGAGAGCTTGGAGACATTGACCGAACCGTCCCTGCCGATCTCGAGGAAGGAGAGCAGCGATGCATCGAAGCCTGCCCCTTGGAAATAGGTGAACTGATAGGGAGACGGCATATAGGCATCGGCGTTGGAGGCGCAGCCGAAGGCAAAGTCGAGCAGCGGCACGCCGCCGACCGCGCCCTGTTCGATGACCCAGGTGACCGCGCCGTGGAGCCCCTCCTCCAGCAGAATGCGCGGCACATTGGCCGAGATGCCGAAGCCAAGATTGACGCAGCTTCCCGCTTGAAGTTCCTGCGCGACGCGACGCGCAATGACTTTCTGAACATTGAACTCCGGAACGCTGAAGCTATCGAGCGGGCGGAAGATCTCTCCCGAAATAGCGGGATCATAACCGGTCTGCGTCGTCTGCTTCTGATCGGGGTCGACGATGACATAATCGACCAGCATTCCCGGCACACGGACCTCATGCGGTTTCAGCGAGCCTTCCTTGGTGATCCGCTTAACCTGCGCGATGACGATCCCGCCATTATTGCGGGCGGCAAGGGCCTGATCGAGACCGCCGAGATAGGCGCCTTCATGTTCATATGTGAGGTTGCCGCGTTCGTCGGCCGTCGTAGCGCGAATGATGGCGACCTGAGGAACGATCGAGGGAAAGAACAGCCAATCGTCGCCCTCGAAGCTGACGCGCTTGACCACCGGATCGTTCGAAGCCAGTTCGTTCATCGCGCATCCCTGCCGCAGCGGATCGACGAAGGTGTCGATGCCGACCTTGGTCAAGACGCCCGGCCGCTTGGCGGCGGCCTCGCGGTGAATGTCGAAGAGAATGCCGGAGGGAATGTTATAGGCCGGAATCTCATTGTTGGTGATCATCTGCCAGATCAGCGGCGGTTCGGCCGTCGACGGGCCGGAGGGGTAAGAGCCGCCGATGACGCATTTGAGCAGTCCCTTCTTGGCGATATGGTCGACGCCCTTGATGCCACTCATGTCGCCTGCGGCAATCGGGTGAAGGGTTGTAATGTGACGGGGATGGCCGGTCGCATCGAAACGCTCGCCGATCGCCTTCAGCATCAGGTCGGGGCAGCCGAGACCGCTCGACGACGACACTGTGACAACGGCGCCGTCCGGGATCAGTGCCGCCGCTTCGGCTGGTCTCAGATGCTTCTTCATGTGTGTCACTTCGAACCCCGTTTCAATTTGCCGCTCCGCCGACCCTCGCCTGCGAGGCTGTGCCGGCGCCGCAACTTTCGCGAACGACGAGCCGAACGGCTGTCGTCACCGTCTCCGCTTCGGCCTTGCCGGCATTGATCTGCTTGAGGAGCATCTGCGCGCCGCGGCGGCCGATGCCTTGTGGATCGACCGAGACCGTCGTCAGCGCCGGAACCGCCGCCTGAGCCTCGATGACGTCGTCGAAACCGACGACGGCAAAGTCGGCGCCCGGCTCCAGACGGCGCGCACGTAATCCGTCGCAGACTCCGAAGGCGACTGCATCGTTGAAGCAGACGGCTGCAGTGGGCCTATCGCCATAAGCAATCGCTTTTCCGATCGCCTCGACGCCGCCCGCTCGCGACGGGGCGGACGAGATCACGAGTGCCTCGTCGTAGCCGAGTCCGGCCGCTTCCATTCCGCTGCGGTAACCGGCAAGGCGATCGTCGAAGACAGCGGTATCGGGAAAACCGCCGAGAAAAGCGATACGCTTATGACCGAGACCCACCAGATGCTGAACGGCTGACATCATGCCGGACCGGTTGTCGGAGACTATGGACGACACCTTAGCGCCCGGCAGGTTTCGAACGACCACCACGACGGGAATCCCTGCCGCGACCAGTGGCTTGAAGTCGGCGGCATCGGTGGCGCGCGCCGGCGAGACGATCAGGCCCGAAATGCCATGTTCGCGCATAGATGCGACAACTTCGCGCTGCCTGTCGATGCTCTCACCGGTATTCGACAGGAACTGCACGAAACCGGCCGACTGAACGACCATATCGACACCCACCGCCAGCTCCGCGAAGAAGCTGTTCGTCAGGTCGTTCACGACCACGCCGATGATCCTCGATTTTGCACCCGCCTGCCGTAGATTGGCCGCGCCGCGATTGTAGACATAGCCAAGCTCCCGCATCACGGCATTGACCTTTGCGCGCGTTCCCTCGTTGACGAGGGGGGAGCCCTGCAACACCAGCGACACCGTCGACTTGGAGACGCCAGCGGCCTTCGCAATGTCGATCACGGTCACCCGGTTTTTTGTCACTTCGCCCTCCCGACGCCACCGTCGTCTAATGCATATTTATTTGGAACGTTCCAAACATGTCAAGAGGTATTTCCGTTAAAGCGGCGTCGTGTGGACATTACTCCGTCGTCCTGACACCGCAGGGCGAAATTCTTTTTTGGAACGATTTAATTCGAGGCATGGACTGCCCTCAAGGAACTCCTGTCCAGAGGCATTAGCGAAACTTTATCGTTTGTGGCCAATGCTGGGGATCGGGAACGTGCCAGATCCAAAGCGGGGCCGGAGATGCCGCATTCATTTGAAGCCATGCTGGAGAACCTGCCGCAGGGCATTGTTCTCCTTGACTCTGCCAATATGCTGACGGCTTTCAATGCCCGCGCGCTTGATATTCTGGGCCTTCCCAATGGCGCTCTGCGCAGAGGAATGAACATCGACAGCTTGCCCGGCACCGCTGACTGCCAGGCAGCCGCTTGTTCAGGGTTGACGATCGGCGGACCGCACACCTCGCAGTTTGCACTGTCTGACGGACGGATGATCTCACTGACCTGCGCTCCCTCGAGAGAGGGAAGCTGGATCCTAAGCTATGAAGACATCTCGACGCATATCCGCGTAAAAGACAATCTGACGGAACAGCATCACCGGTTCGATGCAGCCCTCAGCAATATGCCGCATGGGCTTTGCATGTTCGATTCGACGAAGAAGCTGATATTGTGCAATGCGTCCTATGCGCGGATGTACGATCTTCCGGACTTTCTGACGCAGCCCGGAACGCCGCTGGTGGACATTCTCGCCTATCGATGTCGGCAGGGAAATGGTCCGGCCGATACCGCCACCTATTTTGACGTCGTCTTCGAAGCGACGGCACTCGGTGCGCCGGCGAGCCAGAACATCGCGCTTACCGACGGGCGCATCATCAAAATCACCCACAATCCGATGCAGAACGGCGGATATGTGGCGACCCACGAGGACGTCACCAAGACCGTGCGGCTGGCGGAAGAACTGCGCCGCCATCATGATCAACTCGAAATTACGGTGCAAAGCCGAACGGCAGAGGTCGAACGGCAGGCGCGCGAACTTGAGCGGATGCTCGCCCAGGAGCGGAGCATCAACGAATTGCAGCGGCAGTTCGTGGCGATGGCATCACATGAATTCCGCACCCCGCTTGCAATCATCGATGCTGCCGCGCAGCGGCTGCTCCGGAAAGGCGGCACGGTCGAGGCCGAATTTCTCAACGACAAGGTCGAACAGATCCGTGCATCAGTGAACCGGATCGTCGATCTCATCGAGAGCATCCTGGCGGCCGGACGCCTCGATACCGGCAAGATCGATATCAGTTATGACGCCTGCGCCGTGGGAACGTTGATCAGAACATGCTGCGAGCGGCAGTCGGCGATCTCGAAGACGCATGGTTTCGTGCTTTGCATAGACGGGTTGCCGGAATTCATCGATGCCGATCCCCGCAGCTTAAGCCAGGTCTTTACCAATCTGCTCTCGAATGCGGTGAAATACGCGCCAGGAACCTCGGAAATTCGTGTCACGGCATGGGAGGAGACGGGCAATATCAAGGTTTCGGTCAGCGACGATGGCGTGGGGATCGATGCTGAAGACGTGCCCCGGTTGTTTCAGCGCTATTTCCGCGCGCGGACGTCGACCGGGATTGCCGGAACCGGTATCGGCCTCAATCTTGTGAAGCAGATCATCGAACTGCATCAAGGCTCGATAGAGGTGCGGAGTGCAAGAGGGTGCGGGTCCACCTTCACCGTCACTCTTCCAATCAAGAGAGCCGCTGACGTACTGGCGAGCAACGATGTTGCCTGATCATTCAGCCTATGGCCGATGGCTCGTTCCCGAACTGCCGGAGCGGGATTGCTGTCCGGCATATCTACCCTATCCTTCTCGCAATAGAGGAGGATCATGCCATGGCTTTCATTCACACCCCGGATGCATCCGCCAGCGAGAAGACGACGTCGATGTACGCGTCGGCCGAGGCGAATTATGGTTATCTGCCGAACATGTATCGTGCCTTCGGCCACCGGCCGGAGGTAATGGAGAGCTGGGCCGGGCTGCTTTCGAGCATTCGCGGCCATATGAGCCTCAGGCGCTACGAACTGGTAACGCTGGCGGCGGCCAAAGAACTCAAATCCTCCTATTGCATGCTGGCGCACGGCTCGGTCCTGCTGCGCGAGGGATTTACCAGCGACGGGCTGACGGCGGTTGTCAACGAGACCGAAAAGGCGCCGATCGATGCCGGCGAACGCGCGATTATGACCTTTGCAGCCAAGGTGGCGCGTGATGCGACATCGGTCACGCAGCAGGATATAGACGGATTGAAGAAACACGGGCTGAGTGACGCCGAAATCTTCGACGTCACGGCCGCCACAGCGGCCCGCTGTTTCTTTTCGAAAATGCTGGATGCGCTCGGCGCTGCGCCCGATCACGCCTATATCGAGCGGCTGGAGCCGAATGTGCGAAAGGCGCTCAGTGTCGGCCGGGAAGTCGAGCGGCCTCTGGCGCCCACACCCTCGGGCGGCACATCGCATTGATGCAGTGTCGGCTGACGCCGGCGGCTGTGGCCCCTATTCTTCCGGTTTGTCGGCAAAATGCCGGATCGCAAACTCGGCAATAGTCTGGCTCGAGCGATCGGCATCGTCGAGCATGGCGGGAAATAGCTGCCACTGATGCGGCATGCCCGGCCAGACCTCGGTGGTCACATCCACGCCCTCCTCGCGCGCTTTGTCGGCGAGGCGCAGCGTGTCGTCAAGCAGGGCTTCGCCGGAACCGACCTGCAGCAATAGCGGCGGGAATCCCGTCATGTCGGCATAAAGCGGTGAGGCCTGGGGATCGGTGGCAGGCCGGCTGCCAAGATAGGTCTTACGCAAAGTCTCGAGCCACGCCTTATCGACCAGCGGGTCGCTGCCGGCATTTGCCGTTATCGTTCCGCCCGTCGCGGCGAGATCGGTGATCGGGCTCAGCGCAATCACAGCCGCCGGCAGGGGTTTTGCTGCCTGCTTCTGCCGCAGCACCGCCTCGAGCGCGATATTGCCACCGGCGCCGTCTCCCGCCACGACGACATTCTCGTTGCGATAGCCGTTATCGAGAAGCCAACGGTAGGCCGTCAGCGCGTCGTTGATCTGGGCGGGATAGGTATATTCCGGCATCAGCCGATAATTGATCAGAAGCACGTCGCTGGATGCGGCCTTGGCGAGCGAACCGGCGAAGAGGCTATGCGTGCGGATTGAGCCGCCGGAAAAGCCGCCGCCGTGAATGTAGAGAATGGCCCTCTTGCCGATCGGGTGATGAAGCCGGGCGGGCCACATCAGCTCGCCATCCACGCCGTCGGCATCGACCTGCCTAACCTGGATGCGCGTCGGCCCGGGCATTGTTTCCATCAGCCTGGCGAAAGCAGCCCTGCGCTCTTGCAGACTGTCGGCGCCGGCAAAATGCTCCTTCCAGAGGCCGAGCAGTTTTTCGACCTGCGCATGCGAGGACTGGCTTTGCGGCCCGATTTCCTGTCCCAGCGCCAGTGGAGACGATAGAATCAGCACGACCAGGGCGGGAAACAGATATCTGGGCCGCTTCGGCCCTCCTCGATCAGCATTCGACAAAATCCGCCCCTTCATCAATCTCTCCCGATGATGCTGCCGATGGCCATATCTTTGGCCGCTTTGCCCAGCGGAGTCAAAAGGGTGACGATCGCAACCTTCCGCTTTTTCAAGTCTCCAACGGAGACCGGAAAAAATCGACAATCCCCGCCAGCGCGGCTTGCCATCTGGCAGGCTTCCATCGGAAATAGGCTCCCGCCCTGCCCTTAACTTCCGTGCTTCGGCTCGCTTAGGAATGAAGGATACCGATGACCACCATTTACCTTGCCGGCCCGGAAGTCTTTCTCCCCGATGCACTGCCCATCATGGCCGAGAAACGCCGATTGGCGCGTCAGTTCGGCTTCGAACCGACGGGGCCTGGCAGTGACGAAAACCAGACGCCGATAAAGCGGACGGCTGCGGAGATCTACGCCCGCAATGACGTCGCCATGCGCCGGGCCGAAATCTGCCTCGCCAACATCACTCCGTTTCGGGGCGTCAGCGCCGACCCGGGCACGGTCTACGAGATCGGCTTCATGATTGCTCTCGGGAAATCGGTCTTCGCCTATACCAACCACCCCGACGACTATGGGCTGCGCGTCCGCTCGATCTGGTATGCGGGAATGGAGATCGACGAGACGAGCGGACGCCCGCGCGGGCCTGACGGCATCGCGATTGAAAATCACGGCATGGCCGACAACCTGATGATCGACGGAGGCGTCGAGGCGACGGGAGCCAAGGTATTCCGTGCGGCCGCTCTGCCGGCGGATCCTGCACGCGACCTGACGATTTATCTTCAGGCGCTTCAGACGATCGCTGATCTGCGTGGGTAGGAATTGAAGCTCTTACTCTGCCCTGATCGCGTCGATCACCGCCCTGAAGCCCGCAGACATGTGTCGGCGGCTGGGATAATAGAGATAGAGCGGTTCCTCCGGCTGACACCAATCATCGAGCACCTGGACGAGCTCTCCGTCGGCAATGGCCTTTGCGACTCGAGGCTCCCAAATATAGGCAAGGCCGACGCCGCCGAGCGCTGCCTGCATCATCAGTTCGTGATCGTCGAGCGAAAGCGGTCCGGTCGGCTGAAAACTCACCGTCTGGCCGTCCTTCTCGAATTCCCAGGCATAACGTGCACCGGAGGGAAACATGTTCTGGATGCAGAGGTGGCGCTTGAGCTCGTAAGGCGTTTGCGGCTTCGGACGCCTTGCGAAGTAGGCCGGTGAACCGACAACGACCAGGCGGATGCGCGGCTTGATGCGCAGGGCGATCATGCCTTCCGTGACGCGCTCGCCGAAACGGATGCCGGCATCAAAACCTTCCTCGACGATGTCGACCAGCCGATCGGTCGCGTTGATTTCCAGCTGCAAATTGGGATTACGTTCAATCAAAGGGGCGATGGCACGGCCGATGACGAAGGAACCGATCGAATTCGGCACGTTGATCCTCACCCTGCCGAATGGCGTGTCGCGGTAGCGGTTCAGCGCATCGAGTGCGGTCGCCATCTCCCCGAACGCCGGGGCGAGATGTGAGACCAGGAGTTCGCCGGCTTCCGTCAGCGAAACGCTGCGGGTTGTGCGGTTGAGCAGGCGGATTCCCACTCTGTCTTCCAGATTAAGCACGGCATGGCTAACGGCAGAGGCTGTGACGCCCCGCTCCTCCCCTGCCTTGCGGAAGCTCTTGTGCCGCGCCACGGCCGCGAAGGCGGCCAGTTCGGAAAGTTCCGTCGCACGCATTGCTGAATTCCACTCATCATAGCATCAATAATAACAAATCTTATACAGCATCGGAATTTCGGTCAAATTCAGCCCGTCAGCATAAAGATGCGACACCAACAAAGGAATTCGTCATGAAAGTCTGGTTTATTACTGGTGCATCCCGCGGTTTCGGCGCGTTGATGACCAAGGAAGCACTTGCAGCGGGCGATGCCGTCATCGCCACCGCCCGCAACGCCAAGACCATTATCGAGCAGTTCGGGGATCATCCGAACCTGCTGGCCGTCGCCCTCGACGTCACCAACGAGACGCAAGCGAAGGAGGCTGCAGCCGCCGGCATCGCCCGCTTCAGCCGCATCGACGTGCTTGCCAACAATGCCGGCTACGGCCTACTCGGCGCCGTCGAGGAAGCCACAGCCGAAGAGATCGAAAAGATCTATGCCACCAATGTCTTCGGTCTCCTGAAGGTGACACGCGCCGTGCTGCCCTATATGCGCCGCCAGCGTGCCGGCCATATCCTGAACTTCTCCTCGATCGGCGGCTATTTCGGCTATCCCGGCTGGGGCGTCTACGGCTCGACCAAATTCGCCGTCGAGGGACTGTCGGAATCCATGGCCGCCGAACTCGAACCTCTCGGCATCAAGGTGACGATCGTCGAGCCCGGCTTCTTCCGCACGGACTTCCTCGCCGACAGCTCGCTGGCAATAAGCCCGGCCTCGATCGCCGATTACGAAGGCACGCCGGCCGGAAACATGCGTAGTTTCGCCGCCGACGCCAATCACGCCCAGCCTGGCAACCCCGCCAAGCTCGCTGCCGGCATCATGACGATGGTCAACTCCGCCAACCCGCCGCTGCGCATGCCATTCGGCAGCGATACGGTCGCTATGATCGAGGCGCAGCATGCGAGTGTCGAAAAGGAACTGGCCGCCTGGCGCGAGCTTGCCGTCTCCACGGATTTTGCAAGCCACGCAACCCCTGGGGACTGAGCAGCCAAGACCAATCCCGCCGCATTTGGATTTGGGCATGCGGCGGCAGCGCCTTGGAATTGATGCAAAGAAGGTCTTGCGGCAAATTGGCATTCGCCTCTCGCTGAGGATGGCCTAGATGTAAGTCAGACCGTGACCCGTGAAGAGGCAACGCATGTCCATCAAGACCATCTGTATTTATGGCGCCGGCGCCCTTGGCGGCGCTATCGCCGCCAAGCTCGCAGGCAAGGAAGATAACGACATCGACGTCTCCGTCGTCGCGCGTGGGGCGCATCTCGATACGATCCGCAGCCACGGTCTCAGCCTGCGCGGGGCCGATGCGGAAACCCCGCTCAAGGTGCGCGTGACGGCAACCGACGATCCGAAGACATTGCCGCGACAGGATCTCGTCATCACCGGCCTGAAGGGACATCAGCTGCCGCCTGCCGCCGAGGGGATCGCCGGTCTGCTCAAGCAAGGCACCCGCGTCGTTATGATCCTCAACGGCATTCCGTGGTGGTATTTTCATCGCGATACCAGGAGCGGATATGCGGAGCTGCAATTCCACGAGCTCGATCCCGGCGGCAGGCTCTGGCGGCTGATCGGCCCCGACCGCGTGATTGGCTGCGTCGCTTATCAAGGTGCGGAAGTTGCCAGCCCGGGCGAGATCCGGCTTTCTCACAACGGCCGCTTCGTGCTTGGCGAGCCCTCCGGCGAAATGTCTGCCGATCTTTCGGCCATAGCAGCGGTGCTGACCGGCGCCGGCCTCAGCATTACGACCACGGCGGATATCCGCAGCGAAATCTGGAGCAAGTTGATGGGCAATGCCGCCTTCAACCCGATCAGCGCTCTGACGCGGGCGCTGATGACCGACATTATGGCGGATCCGTCGCTCATGGATCTGATCAGCAAGATCATGAAGGAAGTGCGCGCCGTCGGCGACGCGGTCGGCGCGCATTTCGCCATGTCAGTCGAGCAGCGGCTGGAGCAATCGCGCCACATCGGCGGGGTTCGAACCTCGATGTTGCAAGACCTGATCGGCGGCAAGGCGCTCGAAATTACCCCGCTTGTGGGCATGCTGGTGGCGCTTGGACGCCTGATCGCCGTGCCGACCCCGGTATCGGAGACGATCCTGGCGCTGGTAACGCAGCTGGATCGGGAAAACCGGCGCGGCAACTGACAACGAGGAGAGCGGCGGCCATCGGGGTCGATCATCCCTTTCCCGACACCGCGCCGATTTCCAACTTTTCGTTAACCGGCATGCTGGTAAAATCTCGCCAAGTTATCAGACGCCGCGAGACCGATGCAGAAACCGAATTTCCGCTTCACCCATTACGATCTCAAGGAACAGCGAGCCGGAACGATCGTCGAGGTGTCTCTGAATGCGGTGAACAATGTTCGTCTGATGACGGCGCCGAACTTCCAGCGTTTCACCGAGGTTCTCGATTTCAAATATATCGGCGGCGTGGCGCGCAAGTCGCCGGTCAAGCTCGCCGTTCCGGAAAGCGGCCACTGGCACGTTGTCGTCGATATGGAAGGCCACCACGGGCTCGCGGAATCCGCCGTCAAGGTGATCGCCGCGCCTGTCAATCAGAAGACGCCACGCCCCTCCTGAGCTTTGCAGCACCGGCATCTTTTCTGACGCGCCAGGACAGGCACGGACGTGTTTTGTCGACAGACCTGATCACGAGACGGCCAATCGTACTGATCTTGATCACGATCAATGAATCATCCCGAGTCGTCGTTCACAATTCTCAGTCGCGGGGCTTCCACCACGCCGCCAGCTGCAGTCGGCTCCCATTCATGCTCGGATCGCGGAGAGAGGAACGGCAGACGAAGATCTCATCACCTGGGGCAGCCCATGACTTCGAACCCGATTGAGCGTGTTACCGATATCATCGATCCCGGCGATGCACTCGGTGAAGTCCTTTTCGGACTGATCATGGCGCTGACTTTGACGGTCGGCTCGAGACTTGTTTTTGAAGAAGAGGGGTTGGATGCTCAGGAGTTGATCGTCGCAACAGTCGGATGCAACGTCGCCTGGGGGATCATTGACGCCGTTTTGTTCGTTCTGGGGACGACGTTTTACAAGAGCAGGCGGCTACGCCTTTTTCGGCAAATCAAAGCCGCCGGAAGCGAGACCGCGGCGCTCAACATGCTCGCGAAAGAATTCCCGATCGAAGAAGCACCGTTTTCTGCAAAGGCTGCCGATGCGGACCCGCTTTATAGATCACTGCTGACGCTCGCGCGCAGGGCCGATCCTGTGAGGGCGTCCCTCTCGAAAAATGATCTCCTTGCCGCCCTCGCGGTCGTTTTTCTCGTCTCGGTCACGTCCATACCGGCCGTGACCCCTTTGTTTCTCATCGACAGCGCCCACCTCGCTCTGAGAGTCAGCAACCTGTTTCTCATCATGCTGCTGTTCGTGACGGGTTATGCGTGGGCGAAATTTTCGGGAGGCAGGCCCTTTTATGCGGGGATGACGATGACTTGCCTCGGATTGCTTCTGGTCGCCATAGCGGTCGCTCTTGGCGGTTAACCCCGCCCACGCGTCAGCGCGGATCGCGCTCTTTGCGCAGCTTCGCCCACCATTCCAGCCGCTTACGGATATCCCGCTCGAAGCCGCGCTCCGGCGGATCGTAGAAGGTCTGGCGGCCCATTTTCTCCGGGAAATAATCCTGGCCGGAAAAGGCGTCCGGCTCGTCATGGTCGTAGCGATAACCTTCACCATAGCCCTCGCCTTTCATCAATTTGGTCGGCGCATTGAGGATATGTTTGGGCGGCAACAGCGAGCCGTTCTGCTTCGCGGCCTGGCTTGCCGCCTTGAAGGCGGTATAGACGGCATTCGATTTCGGAGCGGTGGCGAGATAAACGCAGGCTTGGGCAAGCGCCAGCTCCCCCTCCGGCGACCCCAGGTAGTCATAAGCATCCTTGGCGGCGTTGCAGATCACCAGCGCCTGCGGATCGGCAAGCCCGATATCCTCCACCGCCATGCGCACCAGACGCCGGCCAAGATAGAGCGGATCCTCGCCGGCATCGAACATGCGGGCGAGATAATAGAGCGCAGCATCCGGATCCGAGCCGCGCACCGATTTATGCAATGCCGAAATCAGATTGTAGTGGCCGTCCTGCGCCTTGTCGTAGACAGGGGCGCGGCGCTGGACGATATGCGTCAATGCTTCGGTGTCGAAACTCTCCCCCTCGCGCGCCGCCCGCCAGACCTCTTCGGCAAGCGTCAGAACCGCGCGGCCGTCGCCATCGGCCATGCGGATCAGGCTGGCGCGCGCCTCCTCGGTCAGGGGCAGCGGCCTCTGCTCGATCGCCTCGGCGCGCGTCAGCAATTCCTCCAGGCTCTCCTCGTCATGTGACTTGAAGGTGAGGACGCGGGCGCGCGACAACAGAGCGGCGTTGAGCTCGAAGGAGGGATTTTCGGTGGTGGCGCCGACGAGGACGACGGTGCCGTCCTCCATGACCGGCAGGAAACTGTCCTGCTGGGCTCGGTTGAAACGATGAATCTCATCGACGAACAGCAGCGTCTGGCGGCCGTCCATGCGGCGCATGCGAGCCGCCTCAAACACTTTCTTCAGATCGGCGACGCCGGAAAAGATCGCCGAAATCTGCTCGAAGGCCAGCCCCGCCTCACCGGAAAGCAGCCGCGCCACCGTCGTTTTGCCGGTGCCTGGCGGACCCCAGAAGATCATCGATCCGAGCGAACCGCTTTCGATCATCCTCTTCAGCACGCCGTCCTCACCGGTCAGATGTTCCTGACCGGTGACATCGGCAAGCGTCTTCGGCCGCAACCGGTCGGCAAGCGGCCGCCTGGCGGCAACCTCCTCCGGAATACGCGGCGCGAAGAGATCATTGCTCATCGAAAGAACTGCCTGATACGCTGGCCATCGCGCTCGATCTCGACCCGCCAGAGACCCGGATCGCTGCTGGCTATCTCGGCCAGTTCTTTGGTCGATTTTACCTCCGTTCCGTTGATCGAAACGATGATATCCTTGGGCTCAAAACCCAGGCGGGCTGCCGGGGAATCTTCCTTGACATCGGCAACGACGACACCCGCCGATTCCGAGGGCATGCGCAATTCATCTGCGACGCGCGGCGACAGGTTTTCGACGACGGCGCCGGTAAAGGGAGTGCGCCCGCCGATGACGCGCTGGTCGCGCGGCGAGGTCTCCGGCGCGCGGTCGAGCGCCAGCGACAACTGCTCCTCGTGACCGTTGTCAATGACGGTCAGATTGACCGTTTTGCCGAGGCCGGCTGTCGTCAGGCGATAGAGCAACGCATCCGGATGCTCGACGGAAATGCCGTTGACTGATGTGACGATCTGGCCGGCCTTCAGCCCGGCCTTCGCCGCCGGGCTGCCTTCCGAAACCTTGACGACGAGTGCGCCGCGTACTTTGTTGAGCCCAAGCGCTTCGGCGACTTCCGACGTCACGGCATCGAAGCTTGCGCCGACATAGGGCCGCTCGAAGGATTTGACGCCGGCATCGGCGGAAGCGAGGAAGACTTTGACGAGATTGGCAGGAATGGCGAAGCCGATGCCGTTCGAGCCGCCGCCGCGCGAGAAGATCGCGGTGTTGATGCCGATCAGTTCGCCCTTCATGTTCATCAATGCGCCGCCCGAGTTGCCCGGATTGATCGAGGCGTCGGTCTGGATGAAGAAGCCGAACTCGTTCTCGACCACCTGGTTACGGGCAAGTGCGGAGACGATACCGCTCGTCACCGTCTGGCCGACGCCGAAGGGATTGCCGATCGCCAGCACCAGATCGCCGACTTCGACAGTATCGGAATTGCCGATCGGCAGCGTCGGGAAGCTCTCCTTGGTGTCGATCTTCAGCACGGCGAGGTCGACGCGGTCATCGCGCAGCACCACCTTGCAGGGGAATTCGCGGCCATCCGGCAGCGCCACCTTGATGTCATCGGCGCCTTCGACGACGTGATTGTTGGTGACGACAGTGCCGTTCGCCTCGACGATGACGCCGGACCCGAGCGAGGACTGCTTCTCGGATCGATTCGGCATCTGCTGACCGAAGAACTGCTCGAAGAAGGGATCGCCGGCAAAGGGCGACTGGCGCTGGATGATCTTTTCCGCATAGACGTTGACGACGGCGCCCGAGGTCTGTTTGACCAGCGGCGCAAATGAGAGCTGCATCTGCATCTGGCTCTCGGGCACCGTCTTTGCCGTCTGCGCCTGGGCCGCAGCCGGCAGAACGAGCATGAGAGCGAAGAGCGAAACGGAGGCGCGCTTGAACAGGCCTTGCATGGGTATCCCTTTTGAATCCTCTTAAGCAACGTTGTAGCGTCCGACGCTAGAAAGGAAAGAGGGCGGAAGCATGGAAGAATAAGGCAAGGAAGTGCCTTGAAGGCGCTGCGAATTTGATCCGGGAAGATCCACCATGCAACTGATATCAAAAGCCAAAATCTGGGCAAAGTCACTGAAGCGTGACATCGTGGCACTGTGGCTTGCCGCCCGCGATCCTCGCGTGCCCTGGTATGCGAAAGCGGTCGCTGGCGCTGTCGCAGCTTATGCGCTTTCGCCGATCGATCTGATCCCCGATTTCGTTCCTGTGCTCGGCTATGTCGACGATCTCGTCATCGTGCCGCTCGGCATCCTGCTGGCGACGCGGCTTGTGCCGGCAGAGGTGATGGCTGCGCTTCGCCAGGAGGCCTCAAGGCGGACTGGGCGCCCCTCCGGCGGGGCCGGACTGATCTTCATCCTTGTCGTCTGGCTCGCCTGCATCATCTTTCTGGCTCTGGCAATGCGCAAGCTGATTTGATCGGCAGTAAAGGAAGATGATGATGATGACATGGCGAATGTCGGCCGCGCTCTGTTTGGCGATCCTGATTTTCCCATCGAATCCTGCATGGTCGGCGAGCTTCGATTGTGATGCGAAGGAATTGAAGCCGGACGAAAAGGCGATCTGCGACAACCGCGCCCTTAACGACGCGGACGTCAAGATGGTGACGACTTTCGAGCTGCTCTCCGGGCTGCTGGCCATGGGCTCTCGCGGCACGTTGCAGGACGAGCAGACCGCATGGCTGAAGAAGCGGCAGGAATGCGGCGCCGATACCGCCTGCATCAAGGCTGCCTACGACGAGCGGATGAAGCAGCTCGGCGAGACCTACAAAAACATCAACCGGCCGCTTTGACAGCGACCGGTCGACAAAGCAGCTGACTCTTGATCAGCGGGTCGTAGGTTCGAGGCTACTCAGCGAGCGTTCAGATCCCGCACGGCGCCGCGATCGGCGCTCGTCGCGAAGGCAGCATAGGCTTTGAGTGCGGTGGTGACGTTGCGCTTGCGAACCTCGGTCGGCCGCCAGCCCTTGCCGTCTTGCTCTGCGCGGCGGGCGGCGAGCTCGGGCTCGCTGACACGCAGGCTGATCGTGCGGTTCGGGATATCGATATCGATCATGTCGCCTTCGCGCACCAGGCCGATCGTGCCGCCGTTTGCCGCTTCCGGCGAGACATGGCCGATCGAGAGACCCGAGGTGCCGCCGGAAAAGCGGCCGTCGGTGATCAGTGCGCATGCCTTGCCGAGGCCTTTCGACTTCAGGTAGCTCGTCGGATAGAGCATTTCCTGCATGCCGGGGCCGCCCTTCGGGCCTTCGTAGCGGATGACGACGACGTCGCCAGCCTTGATCTCGTTGGCGAGGATCGCCTTGACCGACGCATCCTGACTTTCGAAGACGCGGGCCGGGCCTGAGAATTTCAGGATCGATTCATCGACGCCGGCCGTCTTTACGATGCAGCCGTCGACCGCGAGATTACCCTTTAGCACGGCAAGACCGCCATCCCTCGAGAAGGGATGTTCGACGGAACGGATGACGCCGTTTTGGCGATCGGTGTCGAGCTCGTCCCAGCGGGCCTCCTGGCTGAAGGCGACCTGGGTCGGGATGCCGCCGGGAGCGGCGCGATAAAAGTTGCGGACGGTGTCGCTGCTGGTGCGGGTGATGTCCCAGCGATCGATTGCATCGCCGAGCGTCTCGGCATGGACGGTCGGGCAATCGCGGTTCAGCAGGCCACCCTTATCGAGCTCTCCGAGGATCGACATGATGCCGCCAGCGCGATGGACATCTTCCATGTGTACATCGCTCTTGGCAGGCGCGACCTTCGACAGGCATGGCACCCGGCGCGACAGGGCGTCGATATCGGCCATAGTGAAATCGACTTCGCCTTCATGGGCTGCTGCCAGGATGTGCAGGACCGTATTGGTCGAACCGCCCATGGCGATATCGAGCGCCATCGCATTCTCGAAAGCCTGCTTGGAGGCAATGGTGCGCGGCAGCGCCTTGACGTCGTCCTGCTCGTAGTAGCGGCGGGCGAGATCAACGATCAGGTGGCCGGCCTCGACGAAGAGGCGCTTACGATCGGCATGGGTGGCAAGCGTCGAACCATTGCCGGGCAGCGACAAGCCGAGCGCCTCCGTCAGGCAATTCATGGAGTTTGCGGTGAACATGCCGGAGCACGAGCCGCAGGTCGGACAGGCTGAACGCTCGATCACCTTGACGTCGTCATCAGAGATCTTGTCGTCGGCAGCCGCGACCATGGCGTCGACGAGGTCGAGCGCATGTTGCTTGCCATGCAGCACGACCTTGCCCGCTTCCATCGGACCGCCGGACACGAAGACGGTGGGGATGTTGAGGCGCAGCGACGCCATCAGCATGCCGGGAGTGATCTTGTCGCAGTTGGAAATGCAGACCATTGCATCAGCGCAATGGGCATTGACCATGTATTCGACGCTGTCGGCGATCAACTCGCGCGAGGGCAGCGAATAGAGCATGCCATCATGGCCCATGGCGATGCCGTCGTCGACGGCGATCGTATTGAACTCCTTGGCGACGCCGCCGGCCGCCTCGATTTCGCGGGCGACGAGCTGGCCGAGATCCTTAAGATGCACGTGGCCCGGCACGAACTGGGTGAAGGAATTCACCACCGCGATGATCGGCTTGCCGAAATCCGAATCCTTCATGCCCGTGGCGCGCCAAAGGCCGCGCGCGCCCGCCATGTTGCGGCCGTGGGTCGTGGTTCTGGAACGGTAAGCTGGCATCGGTGTCTTCCTCGACATGTCGGAAACATCAGGCGAAGCCGGGGCGGCAATGAAGCCTGCGGGCCGGGCGAACGCCGCTTTTTGGAATTGTCCTAATCCAATCGATGGGGGCTGTCACTACCGGCAAGGCCAAATCCGGTACGCCGCCGGGAGAAGCGCGTTGAGCGCCATTCGAATATATACGGTTCGGCGGGCCTTTGGTTACACCCTATCCCATCACAGCAGAACACAAAAAATTGGCTTCCTGTCAGCAATCTTCAAGGCATAGAAATTGATCCGAACATGCGGGCGGTTCGTTTAAGGACTATATTCGGAATATCCGCCCTGGAGGTTTTCGACATGCCAAACTATCGCCCCCCAAAGATCGCGTCGTCGGAGATCACGCCGCGCCAGATCTATCTGCGCCGCCGTGAATTCCTGGGCGCAGCGATGCTTGGCGCCATGGCGCTCTATGGCGCTGGAAAGGCCAGCGCGGCCGCCCTTTCCGCCGTCGAGAGCAAGTACAAGGTCGATGAGAAGACGACGCCGATCAAGGACGTCACGACCTACAATAATTTCTATGAGTTTGGTCTCGACAAGGGCGACCCCGCCGCTCTCTCCGGCGATTTCAAGCCGCTGCCCTGGACGGTCAAGGTCGACGGCATGGTCAACAAGCCAGGTACCTTCGACGTCGAGGCGCTGATGAAGGAATTCCCGATCGAGGAGCGCACCTATCGGATGCGCTGCGTCGAGGCATGGTCGATGGTCATTCCATGGAACGGGTTTCCGCTGGCGGCGCTGCTCGACAAGGTGGAGCCGCTCGGCAGCGCCAAATATATCGCCTTCGAAACCGTCGTGCGACCGGAGGAGATGCCGGGGCAGAAGGGCTTCTTCCAGTCGCTCGACTGGCCCTATGTCGAGGGCCTGCGCCTCGACGAGGCGCGCCACCCGCTGACGCTGCTTGCCGTCGGGCTTTATGGCGAAACGCTGCCGAACCAGAACGGTGCGCCGATCCGCCTCGTCGTGCCGTGGAAATACGGCTTCAAGGGCATCAAGTCGATCGTCAGGATCACGCTCACCGACCAGCAGCCGAAGAACACCTGGCAGGTGACCAATCCGCAGGAATACGGTTTCTACGCCAACGTCAATCCAGCCGTCGACCATCCGCGCTGGAGCCAGGCGAGCGAGCGGCGCATCGGCGAAAGCGGCTTCTTCGGCGCCAGCCGTCACCCCACCCTGCCCTTCAACGGCTATGCCGACGAGGTGGCGAGCCTTTATGCCGGCATGGATCTGAAGGCAAATTTCTGATGGCGGAACTGTCGCTCGCCATCCCGAAGCGCTGGCAGCCCGCTTCCGTCTGGCTGCTTTATGTCGTCGGGTTCGTGCCCGCCGCCTGGACCTTCTATCTCGGCGCGACCGATCAGCTCGGCGCCGATCCGGTCAAGACCTTTGAGCTCTTCCTCGGCATCTGGACAATCCGCTTCCTGATCGCAACACTTGCAGTCTCCCCTGCCCGCGAGTTGTTCGGCTGGAATTATCTGCGCTACCGCCGCGCTCTCGGCCTTTTGACCTTCTACTATGCGCTGATGCATTTCACCGTTTACATGGTGCTCGACCAGGCGATGGATATTCAGGCCGTCGTCAACGACGTGCTGAAGCGCCCGTTCATCATGTTCGGCATGGCTGGCCTTGCCATGCTTATTCCCCTGGCGGTGACATCCAATAATTTCTCGATCCGTCGCCTCGGTACGACCTGGATCTGGCTACACCGCCTCGTCACCATCATTGCCGCCTGCGGGGCTCTGCATTTTGCCCTTTCGACCAAGATCCTCGATCTCGAGCAGTTTATTTATGTGGGGTTGATCATCGCGCTCATCCTTTACCGCTCCTGGCGGCCGATCGCGCGCAGTCGGAAGAAAAGCCAGGGGCGGCAGCGCAATCGTGCGGTGGCGTCGGTTTCCTGAAGCCAGCTGTCAACGGCGCGCGGGATCAAAGGCACAGACCACAGCGATGCCGATCGCATAGGCCAGTATGTTCCAGAGGGAAAATATCCGGCCAAGCAACAAGGCGCCTGCAGTCGTCAACCGAAAGGCGTCCAACCAGGGTGTATGATAAAGTCGGAAGAATTCGACTGCGATTGCCATGAACAGCGCCATGACCGCAATGACTGCCCGCGGTGACTTTCCGAGAACGAGCGCCACCAGCAGATAGACCATCGCCCCCCACAGCGCCGACCCGCCATATTTGACGACGACGAAAGGCAGATCGACCGCGTAGCCGAAGCGCCTGAGCGCCAGGCCGGCCGCAATCACCACAAGCACAGCCCCGAGACGGAGGAGCTGCGCTCGAGAATGCGCTTCGCGCATAGAACCTTCCATCTTAATCTCCACAGTTTGGAGCTCTGGACAGACATCGCTCCGTCGCCGAAGAAGCTGCGCCGCTTCCGTTTTCGGCCGATGCACAAATGAAAACAGCCGGGCTTCGCAGCCCGGCTGTTTTCTATCCGCCAAAACGGAAGACTTAGGCGGCGACGGCCTGCTCTTCAGCAGCGACGCGGGCCTTGTCGGCTGCGCCCTTGGCGTAAGTGTCGCGGTCGACGAACTCGATCACGGCCATGGCGGCGTTGTCGCCCTGGCGGAAGCCGGCCTTCATGATGCGCAGATAGCCGCCGTTGCGGGTGGCGTAACGCGTTGCGATCGTGTCGAACAGCTTCGAAACGACGGCAGCATCGCGGATCTGCGAGATCGCCTGACGGCGAGCGTGCAGGTCGCCGCGCTTGCCGAGCGTGACGAGCTTTTCGACGATCGGACGGATTTCCTTGGCCTTCGGCAGGGTCGTGACGATCTGCTCGTGGGTTATCAGCGAAGCCGCCATATTGGCGAACATCGCCTTGCGGTGGCTTGCAGTTCTATTCAGCTTGCGGCCGGCTTTACCATGGCGCATTGCTCTTCTCCTTTAATGCAGTACCCTTACTTCGTTACCGGGTCTGCCGTTTCCTGGCACATGCAGGCGATATGCCTGCTGTTTGACGGGGAAAGGCAGCCGAAAGAGCCTGCCTTTTGTTTTCTTAATATTGGTCTTCGTAGCGCTTGGCGAGATCTTCGATGTTCTCGGGCGGCCATGCCGGCACTTCCATGCCGAGGTGCAGGCCCATGGAAGCGAGAACTTCCTTGATTTCGTTCAGCGACTTGCGACCAAAATTCGGCGTGCGGAGCATTTCTGCTTCTGTCTTCTGAATCAGGTCACCGATGTAGACGATGTTGTCGTTCTTCAGGCAGTTTGCCGAACGGACCGACAGTTCGAGTTCGTCCACCTTCTTGAGGAGAGCCGGGTTGAAAGCAAGTTCGGTGACTGCTTCCTCTTCGGTTTCCTTCTGCGGCTCGTCGAAGTTGACGAAGACGCCAAGCTGATCCTGGAGGATGCGCGCCGCAAAAGCGACGGCGTCTTCGCCGGTGATCGAGCCATCGGTTTCGATGGTCATGTTCAGCTTGTCGTAGTCGAGAACCTGTCCTTCGCGGGTATTTTCAACCTTGTAGGACACCTTCTTGACCGGCGAATAGAGGCTGTCGACCGGGATAAGGCCGATCGGAGCATCTTCCGCACGATTACGCTCGGCCGGAACATAGCCCTTGCCGTTGTTGACGGTGAACTCCATGCGGATCTCGGCGCCCTCGTCCAGCGTGCAGATCACATGCTCGGGGTTGAGGATTTCGATATCGCCGACCGTCTGAATGTCGCCAGCCGTGACAACGCCCGGGCCCTGCTTGCGCACGACCATGCGTTTTGCGTCGTCGCCATCCATCTTGATGGCGATTTCCTTGATATTGAGCACGATATCCGTGACGTCTTCGCGGACGCCGGGAATCGAGGAGAATTCATGCAGCACGCCGTCGATCTGCACCGCCGTAACGGCAGCACCGCGCAGCGAGGAGAGCAGAACGCGGCGAAGCGCGTTGCCGAGGGTGAGGCCGAAGCCGCGCTCCAGCGGTTCGGCGACGAGCGTCGCCCTGGTGCGCGAGCTCGAGGAGAACTCCACCTTGTTCGGCTTGATCAATTCCTGCCAGTTCTTCTGAATCATGAGTTTGCCTTCCGTTCGTTGCCACCATCCAATCGTGACAACCGAGCTTTAAAACCACCGGGAGCGCCAAGGAGCTCACCGGTGACGAGAGCGATGATCAGACGCGGCGCTTCTTGCGCGGACGGCAGCCATTGTGCGGGATCGGCGTCACGTCGCGGATGGACGTGATCATGAAACCTGCAGCCTGGAGCGCACGCAGAGCCGATTCACGACCCGAACCCGGACCGCAGACTTCGACTTCCAGCGACTTCATGCCGTGTTCCTGGGCCTTCTTGGCGCAGTCTTCGGCAGCGATCTGGGCAGCAAAGGGGGTCGACTTGCGCGAACCCTTGAAGCCCTTGGCGCCAGCCGACGACCAAGCGATCGCATTGCCCTGCGCATCGGTGATGGTGATCATCGTGTTGTTGAAGGTCGAGTTAACGTGCGCGACACCCGACGAGATATTCTTGCGCTCGCGACGGCGAACACGGACGGCTTCCTTAGCCATGCTATTCCTTTCTTTGATCTCTTCACCGCCGTAATACCAGCGGCTACACCGGAACGGCGCCTACATGGTCCCGCTCCAAACTCAAAAGAGGCCGGCGCGGACCGCCAGCCTCCCCACCCCGGTTTCCCGGAAATTACTTCTTCTTGCCAGCGATTGCCTTTGCCGGACCCTTACGGGTGCGGGCATTGGTGTGCGTGCGCTGACCGCGGACCGGAAGGCCGCGACGATGACGCAGGCCGCGGTAGCAGCCGAGATCCATCAGACGCTTGATGTTCATCGCGGTTTCGCGACGAAGATCACCCTCGACCTGATAGTCACGGTCGATGGTTTCGCGGATCTGAAGGACTTCAGCGTCCGTCAGCTGATGCACACGACGCTCAGCCGGAATACCGACCTTCTCGACGATTTCCTGTGCGAATTTCGGACCGATCCCGTGAATGTAGGTCAGCGCGATGACTACGCGCTTTGCAGTCGGGATGTTGACGCCAGCGATACGTGCCACGCCTGTTCTCCTTGCATTCCAGTTGCCATCCGGCAAGTGGGCTTCGTTATGCGACCCTCTGGGCCGCCCGTTCAGATTTAATGTCCGTAACATGTCAAAACGACCGCACCCGGACTTCCCAGGGAAATCCGCGCCGATCGCAGGGAATGTCGCGAGTTGGCGCGGTGTTTAGCGGAATCACTGCTGAAAAGCAACCGTTTCCGCCAAGTTTATTTTCAAGCCTTAAAGCTTGGAAAGAATGGCTTCGACCTCAGCAGTCACCTGGTCGATTTCAGCCATGCCGTCGACAGACCTGAGCTTGCCCTTGGCATGGTAGTAACCGATCAGCGGTGAGGTCTCCTTGTAGTAGACCTGCAACCGGGCCGTCATGGTCTCCGGAGTGTCGTCGGGACGGCGCTTGAAGTGGGTAGAGCCGCACTTGTCGCACACACCCTCATTGGCCGGGACCTTGTCCGTGTCGTGATAGACGCTACCGCACTGGGCGCAAGAGTAGCGGCCGGCAACACGACGGACCAATTCGGCATCATCGACACGGAATTCGATGACGACGGAGAGACCAAGACCCTTTGCTCTCAGCATCGCTTCGGTGGCGTCCGCCTGAACGAGCGTCCTGGGGAAGCCATCGAGAATGAAACCGTTGGCGCAATCGGGCTGATCGATTCGCTCCGAGACGATGGCGATGACGATCTCATCCGAGACCAGCTTACCGGCGTCCATGACCGCCTTGGCGCGCTTGCCGATCTCCGTGCCGGCGTTGACCGCCGCACGCAGCATATCTCCCGTGGAAAGCTGCGGAATGCCGTGCTTTTCCACGATCCGCTGGGCCTGGGTTCCCTTGCCCGCGCCCGGCGGCCCCAAAAGGATAAGTCTCATCGCCCCCTCTTTCCTCCTCGCAACTTCGATTTCTTGATCAGGCCTTCGTATTGCTGCGCGATCAGGTGACCCTGGATCTGTGCAACCGTATCAAGAGTTACGCTAACCACGATCAAAAGCGAAGTCCCACCAAGGGATAATGGAATGCCGGTTTGCGACACCAGAATCTCCGGGAGGATGCAGACGAAGACGAGATAGATGGCGCCGATCACCGTGATACGGGTCAGCACGTAGTCGATGTATTCAGCGGTGCGCTCACCTGGACGGATTCCGGGAATAAAGCCGCCATGCTTCTTCAGATTGTCGGCCGTGTCCTTCGGATTGAAGACGATGGCCGTATAGAAGAAGGCGAAGAAGGCGATCAGCGCCGCATAGAGCACCATGTAGAGCGGCTGGCCATGGCCGAGGGCGGCAACGATCGACGTCGCCCAGGCAGGCATGGCCGTGGTGTTGGCAAAGCCCGCGACTGTCGCCGGCAGAAGCAGCAGCGAAGAGGCAAAAATCGCCGGGATTACGCCCGAGGTGTTCAGTTTCAGCGGCAGGTGCGACGTATCGCCCTGGAACATGCGGTTGCCGACCTGGCGCTTCGGATACTGGATCAGCAGCCGGCGCTGGGCGCGCTCCACGAAAACGATGACACCGATGACGGCGATTGCGACAATGATGACGAGCAGGATGAGGCCGGTCGACAGCGCCCCGGTGCGGCCGAGTTCAAGCGTGCCGGCAAGAGCGCTCGGCAGGCCGGCTGCGATACCGGCGAAGATGATCAGCGAAATGCCGTTGCCGATACCGCGCGAGGTGATCTGCTCGCCCAGCCACATCAGGAACATCGTGCCGCCGAGCAGCGTCAGAACGGTGGAAATACGAAAGAACCAGCCCGGATCGACGACAAGGCCCTGGCCGCTCTCCAGTCCGGCCGCAATGCCGTAAGCCTGAAGCGCACCCAGAATGACGGTGCCGTAGCGGGTGTACTGGTTGATGATCTTGCGACCCTGCTCGCCTTCCTTCTTCAGGTTTTCAAGCGTCGGCACGACCGACGTCATCAGCTGCACGATGATCGAAGCGGAGATATAGGGCATGATGCCGAGCGCAAAGATCGCCATGCGCTGAACGGCGCCGCCCGAGAACATGTTGAAAAGGCCGAGAATGCCGCCTGCCTGGCCGCGGAACGCCTGGGCATAGGCTTCGGGATTGAGACCCGGAAGCGGGATATGGGTGCCGAGCCTGTAGACGAGGAGAGCTGCCAGTGTGAACCACAGGCGCTTCTTCAGATCCTCGGCTTTGGCAAAGGTCGAAAAATTGAGGTTGGATGCCAATTGTTCCGCTGCAGAAGCCATGCGATTCTCCGCCCTACCAATTCCGGCGTCTCTGGGGAAATGCCGGCCCCGGAATCAGTATGAAAATAATTCAAAACCGGGTTTTGGACGGATTGCAGCGCAACCCCATGCCTCACCCTTGTTTTCCAGTTTTACCGGCGTGACGCGGGCGCGCCAGCCAAGTTTTTGTGAGGCCCACATATGGGAGCAAAATCGCCCGGTGTGAAGCACCCCGGGCGATATATCATCAGATATTATTCTGCTGCAGCCGGAGCAGAAAGCAGCGTCACCGTGCCGCCGGCCTTTTCGATCTTCTCGACGGCGGGCTTGGAAGCGCCCGCGACGACGATGGTGATCTTGGCCTTGAGCTCGCCGTCGGCGAGAACGCGAACGCCGTCCTTGGCGCGGCGGATAACCCCGGCAGCCTTCAGGGCAGCGGCGTCAACAGTCGCCTTGGCGTCGAGCTTGCCGGCGTCGACTGCCGCCTGAATGCGGCCGAGCGACACCACAACAAAGTCGGAAGCGAAAATGTTGTTGAAGCCGCGCTTCGGCAGGCGACGATAGATAGGCATCTGGCCGCCTTCGAAGCCGTTGATGGCGACGCCGGAACGGGACTTCTGACCCTTGACACCGCGACCAGCCGTCTTGCCGGAGCCCGAACCGATACCGCGGCCGAGGCGCTTGCGGCTGTGGGTCGAGCCTTCGTTGTCCTTGATTTCATTGAGTTTCATGAGCGTTTCCTCCGTCTCACTTCTCGTCGACGATGCGAACGAGATGCTGGACAGCACGGATCATGCCGCGAACGGAAGGAGTATCCTCCAGCGTGCGGCGACGGTGCATCTTGTTCAGTCCGAGACCGATCAGCGTGCGCTGCTGGACGTCCGGACGGCGAATCGGGCTGCCGATCTGTTCGATCGTGACAGTCTTCGCTTCAGCCTTCTTGGTAGCCTTGGCCATTGGTCAGCTCCTCTTATTCTTCAGAGGCGTTGCCGGAGGCGCTACGACGAGCCTGCAGCGTTGCATACTTGATGCCGCGCTGAGCTGCGATGTCCTTCGGGTGAACCTGGTGCTTCAGAGCGTCGAAGGTGGCGCGAACCATGTTGTAGGGGTTCGACGAACCGGTCGACTTGGCGACGACGTCGTGCATGCCGAGCGTTTCGAATACGGCGCGCATCGGACCGCCGGCGATGATGCCGGTACCGACCTTGGCCGAGCGCAGCAGAACCTTGCCGGCGCCGTGGCGGCCATGGACGTCGTGATGCAGCGTGCGGCCATCACGCAGCGGTACGAAGATCAGCTCGCGCTTGGCGGCTTCGGTTGCCTTGCGGATGGCTTCCGGCACTTCGCGTGCCTTGCCGTGGCCGAAGCCGACGCGGCCCTTCTGGTCGCCGACGACGACGAGTGCTGCGAAACCAAAACGACGGCCGCCCTTGACGACCTTGGCGACGCGGTTGATCGCGACCAGCTTGTCGACGAATTCGCTATCGCGCTCTTCACGGCTCTGGCGGTCTTCCCGCTGCGGCCTTCTTTCCTGTGCCATTGTCCTCTTCCTTTTTCTTTTCCGGGTGCAATCGGCAAATGAATGTGGACCGCATTAGCCTCCCCTTCTTGCCAGGGAGTGCCTGCGGTCCGGCGAAAATCCGGCCGGAGCGACAGCGCCCGGCCGGAAACTGATCAGAAGGTCAGACCGCCTTCGCGGGCCGCTTCGGCGAGAGCCTTGATGCGGCCGTGATAGATGAAGGCGCCACGGTCGAATACGACGTCCGTAACGCCGGCCTTGGAGGCGCGCTCGGCGACGAGCTTGCCTACGGCGGCGGCGGCGGCGGTATCGGCACCGGTCTTCAGAGAACCGCGCAGATCCTTGTCGAGGGTGGAGGCGGACGCAAGCGTCTTGCCGGCCACGTCATCGATGATCTGGGCATAGATGTTCTTCGAGGAGCGATGAACCGACAGGCGCGGACGGCCATTGGCCACCGACTTGATGTGACGGCGCACGCGGTTGGCACGACGTGCAAGTGCTTCTTTCCTGCTAGCCATTTCGCGTGATCCTTACTTCTTCTTGCCTTCTTTGCGGACGATCCGCTCGTCGGCATACTTGACGCCCTTGCCCTTGTACGGCTCGGGACCGCGATATTCGCGGATTTCGGCGGCAACCTGACCGACCTGCTGCTTGTTGATGCCGCTGACGATGATTTCAGTCGGCTTCGGAACAGCGATCGAGATGCCGACCGGCGGTTCATACACCACGTCGTGGCTGAAACCGAGGGCCAGCTGCAGGTTCTTGCCCTGCATGGCGGCGCGGTAGCCGACGCCGTTGATTTCAAGCTTGCGCTCGTAACCGTCCTTGACGCCCTTGAAGATGCCTTCGATCATCGTGCGGGACATGCCCCACTTCGAACGCGCATCCTTGGACTGGTTTACGGGCGTCACGACGACCGCGTTGTTTTCGAGCTTGAGGCTGATTTCGTCGTTAGCGACGAAGAACAGCTCGCCCTTCGGGCCCTTTGCGGTAACCTTCTGGCCTTCGACCGTAGCCGTGATCCCAGCAGGCACCTGAACGGGCTTCTTACCGATACGAGACATGTTTCAATCCTGTCTGTTCGCTATGGAGATCCCTGCCCGATCTTAGAAGACCGAGCAAAGAACCTCACCACCAACGTTCTGTTCGCGAGCCTGGTGATCGGCCATCACGCCCTTCGGAGTCGAAAGGATTGTGATGCCGAGGCCGTTCGCGACCTGCGGAATGGACTTGACCGAGACATAAACCCGGCGGCCCGGCTTCGACACACGGCCGATCTCACGGATCACCGATGCGCCTTCATAGTACTTCAGCTCGATGTTGAGCTCCGACTTGCCATTGCCGAAATCGACAACGGAATAACCACGGATGTAGCCTTCGGACTGCAGGACATCGAGAACACGCGCACGGAGCTTGGATGCAGGCGTCGAAACCGACGACTTGCGGCGGGAAGCGCCGTTGCGGATGCGGGTGAGCATATCGCCCAACGGATCAGTCATTGTCATCTAACCTGCTCCTTACCAGCTCGACTTGACGATGCCCGGCACCTTGCCGAGATTGCCGAGTTCACGCAGCGCGATACGCGACATGCGCAGTTTGCGGTAGTATGCGCGCGGACGGCCCGATACTTCGCAACGGTTGCGAATGCGGGTCTTCGATCCATCGCGCGGCAGGGATGCCAGCTTGATCGAGGCCTTGAACCGCTCTTCGATCGGAAGAGCCTGGTTCATGATGATCGCCTTCAACGCAGCCCGCTTTGCGGCCTGGTTGGCGACCGTATTACGGCGGCGCTTGTTCTTTTCAACTGCGCTTGTCTTCGCCATGTCAGGTTCCTTTTCTACGCTCGTCGTTACGGTTATTGACGGAACGGGAAGCTGAACTCCTTCAGGAGAGTCCGTGCTTCGTCGTCGGTCGTCGCCGTCGTGCAAACGATGATGTCCATGCCCCACATCTGATCAACCTTGTCGTAGTTGATTTCAGGGAACACAATGTGCTCCTTGATGCCCATGGCGAAGTTGCCACGGCCGTCAAAGCTCTTCGGGTTCAGGCCGCGGAAGTCGCGAACGCGCGGAAGCGCGATGTTGACCAGGCGATCCAGGAACTCGTACATGCGGGCGCCGCGCAGGGTGACCTTTGCGCCGATCGGCATGTTTTCGCGGACCTTGAAGCCTGCGATAGAGTTGCGTGCGCGGGTGATGACCGGCTTCTGGCCGGC
This sequence comes from Rhizobium sp. NXC14, assembly GCF_002117485.1. NCBI lineage: Bacteria > Pseudomonadati > Pseudomonadota > Alphaproteobacteria > Hyphomicrobiales > Rhizobiaceae > Rhizobium > Rhizobium sp. NXC14. The sequence continues at coordinate 1,808,375 of NZ_CP021030.1, read as the reverse complement.
GATCGCTGCGAGGTCGGCGGCAGCAACCGTCGGCTTCTTCGAATCAGCGGTCGCTTCACCGACACCCATGTTGATCACGATCTTGTCGAGCTTCGGGATCATCATCTCGTTGGCGTAGGAGAACTTCTCCTGCATCGCCTTGCGGATGCGCTCGACATATTCCTTCTTGAGCCGCGGCTCGTATTTTGCCTCAGCCATCGATCACTTCTCCAGAACGCTTGGCCACGCGGACCTTCTTGCCGTCAACGACCTTGAAACCGACGCGGGTCGGCTTGCCGTCCTTGTCGACGATTGCAATGTTGGACAGGTGGACCGGGGCTTCCTTGTTGATGATGCCAGCTTCCTGGGTCTGCGTCTGGCGCTGGTGGCGCTTCACGACGTTGACGCCACGGACGACGGCACGATCTTCCTTCGGCATGACCTGAACGACTTCGCCGGTGCGGCCCTTGTCCTTGCCAGCGAGCATGACGACCTTGTCGCCTTTACGTATCTTCTGCATCGCTTCGCTCCTTACAGTACTTCGGGAGCCAGCGAGATGATCTTCATGTGGTTCTTGGCGCGAAGTTCGCGCGGAACCGGTCCGAAGATACGCGTACCGATCGGCTCTTTCTTGTTGTCGATGAGGACTGCTGCGTTGGTGTCGAAGCGGATGACGGAGCCATCCGGACGACGGATGTCCTTGGCGGTGCGAACGACAACCGCCTTCATCACGTCACCCTTCTTCACGCGGCCGCGCGGGATCGCTTCCTTGATCGAAACGACGATGACGTCGCCGATCGAGGCATACTTGCGCTTCGAGCCGCCCAGCACCTTGATGCACATGACACGACGTGCGCCGGAATTATCCGCGACGTCGAGGTTTGTTTGCATCTGAATCATATCAGGTCGCCTTCTTGGTTTACCGGAATGGTTGGGCCTAAGCCCCCTACCCCGGCTTATGAAAATGTTCGCCGGCCAACCCACCGTAACGGCAGGCAAAAACTCGGCATAGCTGAATAGCGCGGGGTCGATCGTGCCAGGGTGGTTTCCCGAACGGGACCTTCCGTGCGCTCAAAGCAAAAGAACGCCCGGCATTCGAGCGTTCTGACGCTGCTTCATACAGATATTTCGGCGAGACGCAAGGCCTCGCGCAAAATTCTGTTACTTGCCCTGGGCGGCAATGACCGTCCAGCGCTTGTCCTTGGAGATCGGCGCGCATTCCTCGATGGATACGGTATCGCCGATCTTGTACTGGTTGTTTTCGTCGTGGGCCTTGTACTTCTTGGAACGACGAACGGTCTTCTGGAGCAGCGGGTGAGCGAAACGACGCTCAACGCGAACCACTACCGTCTTCTCGTTCTTGTCGCCAACGACGACGCCCTGCAGGATGCGCTTCGGCATGTTTTTCTTCCTTTAGGCCTTAACTTCTGCCGCCTTCTGGCGGGCAATGGTTTTGACGCGGGCGATGTCCTTGCGGACTTCGTTGATGCGCGAGGACTTTTCGAGCTGGCCGGTCGCCTTCTGGAAGCGCAGGTTGAACTGCTCCTTCTTCAGCTTGGCAAGCTCGTCCTTGAGTTGGTCGGCGCTGAGCGCGCGAACGTCTGAGGCTTTCATGAGCTCAATCCCTTACTCTGCAATGCGCTGAACGAAGCGCGTCTTGACCGAGAGCTTGGCAGAGCCGAGGCGAAGCGCCTCGCGGGCGATCTCTTCGCTGACGCCGTCGATCTCGAACATCATACGACCGGGCTTGACCTTGCATGCCCAGTACTCAACGGAGCCCTTACCTTTACCCATGCGGACTTCGGTCGGCTTTGCGGTTACCGGAACGTCCGGGAACACGCGGATCCATACACGGCCGGCGCGCTTCATATAACGCGTGATCGCGCGGCGGGCCGCTTCGATCTCGCGTGCGTTGACGCGGTTGGGCTCCTGAGCCTTCAGGCCGAATTCGCCGAATGCCAGGTCAGAACCGCCCTTGGCAACGCCCTTGATGCGGCCCTTGAACTGCTTGCGGTACTTAGTACGCTTTGGCTGCAACATTTTCTTACTTCTCCGAGCTTATCTTTCGCCAGCGCTAATTACGCGTTGTCGCGTTCGCGGCGACGATCGCCACGGTCGCGTTCGCGGCTTGCCGGACCCTGTGCGTCGCCTTCCAGCGCGCGACGTTCGGAAGCCATCGGATCGTGCTCAAGGATTTCGCCCTTGAAGATCCAGACCTTGATGCCGCAGATACCGAATGCGGTTTCGGCTTCTGCCGTGCCGTAATCGATGTCGGCGCGCAGCGTGTGCAGCGGCACCCGACCTTCACGGTACCATTCAGTACGGGCGATTTCAGCACCGCCGAGACGACCGGCGCACGTGATCTTGATGCCTTCGGCTCCAAGACGCATTGCCGACTGAACGGCGCGCTTCATGGCGCGGCGGAAAGCCACGCGGCGCTCGAGCTGCTGGGCGATCGACTGAGCGACCAGCGTCGCGTCGACTTCGGGCTTGCGCACTTCGACGATGTTGAGGTGCGTTTCCGAATTGGTCATGTCCGACAGCTTCTTGCGGAGCTTGTCGATGTCGGCGCCCTTACGGCCGATGATCAGGCCCGGACGAGCCGAGTGGATCGTGACGCGGCACTTCTTGTGCGGACGCTCGATGACCACTTTGGAGATGCCTGCCTGCTTCAGTTCGCTCATGACGAACTTGCGCATCTTCAGGTCTTCGTGCAGCAGCTGGCCATACTCGGCATTGTCCGCGAACCAGCGGCTATCCCAAGTACGGTTGATGCCGAGACGGAAACCGATCGGATTGATTTTCTGACCCATTATGCGGCCTCCTCTGCTGCCTGCACTTCACGAACGACGATCGTCAGGTGCGCGAAGGGCTTTTCGATGCGCGACGCGCGACCGCGGCCACGAGCGTGGAAACGCTTCATGACGATCGACTTGCCGACGTAGGCTTCGGCGACGACGAGCGCGTCGACGTCAAGATCGTGGTTGTTCTCGGCGTTGGCGATCGCGGATTCGAGCGTCTTCTTGACGGCGCCCGCGATGCGCTTGCGGGAGAACTCCAGCTCAGCGAGTGCACGCTCTACCTTCTTGCCGCGGATGGCCGCAGCAACCAGGTTGAGCTTCTGGGGGCTGACACGGAGCGTGCGGGCGACTGCTTGCGCCTCGTTGTCCTTCAGCCGGCGTTCGGCTTTTGCCTTGCCCATTGTTACTTCCTCTTCGCCTTCTTGTCCGCGCCGTGACCGTAGTAGGTGCGGGTCGGAGAGAATTCACCGAATTTGTGACCGACCATGTCTTCATTGACACTGACCGGGACATGTTTGCTGCCGTTGTAGACGCCGAAGGTAAGTCCGACGAACTGCGGCAGGATCGTGGAGCGACGGCTCCAGATCTTGATCACTTCTGCACGTCCGCCTTCACGAACCTTCTCAGCCTTCTTGAGAAGATAGCCGTCAACGAACGGACCTTTCCATACTGAACGAGCCATTGGAGACTTCCTCTCTTACTTCTTACGCTGATGACGCGAGCGCATGATCATCTTGTCGGTCGACTTATTCGACCGGGTGCGCTTGCCCTTGGTCGGCTTGCCCCACGGTGTCACCGGATGGCGACCACCGGAGGTGCGGCCTTCACCACCGCCGTGCGGATGGTCGACCGGGTTCATGACAACACCGCGGTTATGGGGACGCTTGCCGCGCCAGACGGTACGACCGGCCTTGCCGTCGTTGATGTTGGCGTGGTCGGGGTTCGAGACGGCGCCGATCGAAGCAAGGCAGATGCCGCTTACGAGGCGCTGCTCCCCGGAGTTCAGGCGAAGGATCGCCATACCCTGGTCACGACCGACGAGCTGCGCGTAGGAACCGGCGGAACGGGCGATCTGACCGCCCTTGCCCGGCTTCATTTCCACATTGTGGATGATGGAGCCGACCGGGATGTACTGCAGCGGCATGGTGTTGCCGGGCTTGACGTCGACAGCCTTCTCCGAAGCGATGACCTTGTCGCCGGCAGCGAGACGCTGCGGAGCGATGATGTAGGCCTGCTCGCCATCAGAATAGGTCACCAGCGCGATGAAAGCCGTGCGGTTCGGATCGTATTCGATACGCTCGACCGTGCCTTCGACATCGAACTTGCGACGCTTGAAGTCGACCAGTCGGTAGCTGCGCTTATGACCGCCACCGATGAAGCGAGCCGTGATGCGGCCGAGGTTGTTACGACCACCGCTCTTGGTCAGACCTTCCGTCAGCGCCTTGACCGGCTTGCCCTTGTAGAGCGAGGAGCGGTCCACGATGACCAGCTGACGCTGGCTCGGGGTCGTCGGATTGAATGTTTTCAATGCCATTTTCTTATTCCTCAGAGACCGGTGGAGACGTCGATCGTCTGGCCTTCAGCCAGCGTCACGACAGCCTTCTTCACGTCCTTCTGCTTGCCGACGAAACCGCGGAACCGCTTGGTCTTGCCTTTACGCAGCAGAGTGTTGACGGCCGTAACCTTGACGCCGAACAGCGCCTCGACAGCAGCCTTGATTTCCGGCTTTGTCGCCTGCTTGGCGACATTGAAAACAACCTGGTTGTTTTCAGATACCAGCGTGGACTTTTCGGTGATCGCCGGAGAGACGATCACATCGTAGTGGCGAAGATCGGTCACTTGAATCGCTCCTCTAGCGCTTCAACCGCAGCCTTGGAAAGCACGAGCTTGCCGCGGCGCACGATGTCGTAAACATTGATGCCCTGGATCGGCAGAACATCGATGTTCGGGATGTTCTGCGCTGCAAGCTTGAAGTTGCCGTCAAGCTCTGCACCGCCGATGAAGAGGGCGTTGGTCAGGCCGAGCGTCTCGAAAGCAGACGCGAGAGCCTTGGTCTTGGCTTCAGCTGCGACCAGGTTGTCGATGACGATGACGTCATCGGCCTTGATCTTGGCCGAAAGGGCATGGCGAAGGCCGAGTGCGCGAACCTTCTTCGGAAGGTCGTGCTCGTGGCTGCGAACGACCGGGCCATGGGCCTTGCCGCCGCCGCGGAACTGCGGAGCGCGAGCCGAATGGTGACGGGCGCGGCCCGTACCCTTCTGCTTGTACATCTTGGCGCCGGTGCGCGAAACTTCAGCGCGGCCCTTTGCCTTGTGCGTGCCCTGCTGCTTCTTGGCAAGCTGCCAGCGGATAACGCGGGCGAGAATGTCTTCGCGGGGCTCGAGGCCGAAAATCTCGTCCGAAAGGGAGACCTTCCCGGCGTCTTTTCCCTCGAGGGTCTTGACGTTCAATTCCATTGATCTGGCTCCCTTACTTCGCGGCCGACTTGACGGCGTCGCGCACGATGATCCAGGCACCCTTGGAACCGGGAACAGCACCCTTGATCAGGATCAGACCGCGATCTTCGTCGGTCGAAACCACTTCCAGGTTCTGCGTCGTGACGCGCGTCTGGCCCATGTGACCAGCCATCTTCTTGTTCTTGAAAACCTTGCCCGGATCCTGGCGCGAGCCGGTCGAACCGTGCGAACGGTGCGAAACCGACACACCGTGCGTGGCGCGCAGACCGCCGAAACCGTGGCGCTTCATGGCGCCGGCAAAACCCTTACCGATGGTCGTACCCGTCACATCGACGAGCTGACCGGCGGCAAAGTGACCCGCCTTGAGCTCCGTGCCGATCTCCAGCAGATTGTCTTCCGACACGCGGAATTCTGCGAGCTTGGCCTTCGGCTCGACGTTGGCAACGGCAAAGTTGCCGCGCATCGCCTTCGACGTGTTCTTTACCTTCGCCTGGCCCGCACCGAGCTGAACTGCGGTATAGCCATTCTTTTCGACAGTGCGCGTGGCAACGACCTGGCAGCCGTCCATACGCAGTACCGTTACCGGGACATGCTCGCCGGCGTCGTTGTAGACGCGGGTCATTCCCACCTTCTGTGCAATCACACCTGAACGCATCGGTTCAATCCTTCCAACTCAGCTCGAGCAAGCTCAGAGCTTGATCTCAACATCGACACCGGCGGCGAGATCGAGCTTCATCAGCGCGTCTACCGTCTGCGGGGTCGGGTCTACGATGTCGAGCAGGCGCTTATGCGTGCGCATCTCGAACTGTTCGCGGCTCTTCTTGTCGATGTGCGGGGACCGGTTGACCGTAAACTTCTCGATGCGGGTCGGAAGCGGAACGGGGCCCCGGACGCTTGCACCGGTGCGCTTCGCCGTCGACACGATCTCGCGCGTGGAAGCATCGAGAATCCGGTGATCGAACGCCTTCAGGCGAATGCGGATATTTTGGCCGTTCATTCGACGTTATCCTTGTGTTTGTTTTCCACATGTCTCTCAACAAGACACGGGTTGTTCTTTCTTCCTAAGGCGGACCACCGGTTTCAAAGATCGAGAGGGCGCCGATGCCGGCGTCCCTATCCAGTCTTCAGGGCCTTCTAGCCCACCTTATTTGCTTGTTCAGTCACCGCTTCGTCGTCCAAAGCGGCACGCAAATCGCGCTCGCGCGCCATTTGCTACATTTCTGTGTAATAAGCAAGCGGCTTACGCCGCCTGCATCATAATATTGTCATCGAATCGGCCACCCCACCGGAGTGGCCGAATGAACTACTCGACGATCGAAGCGACGATACCGGCGCCGACGGTGCGGCCGCCTTCGCGGATAGCGAAGCGCAGCTTTTCTTCCATCGCGATCGGAACGATCAGCTCGACGTCAACCGTGACGTTGTCGCCCGGCATGACCATTTCCGTGCCTTCCGGCAGCGTGACGATGCCGGTCACGTCCGTCGTGCGGAAGTAGAACTGCGGACGGTAGTTGGTGAAGAACGGCGTATGACGGCCGCCCTCTTCCTTCGTCAGGATGTAGGCTTCTGCCTTGAACTTCTTGTGCGGCTTGACCGAGCCCGGCTTGCACAGGATCTGACCACGCTCGACGCCGTCACGGTTCACACCGCGGATCAGCGCGCCGATGTTGTCGCCGGCCTGGCCCTGGTCGAGCAGCTTGCGGAACATTTCAACGCCGGTCACCGTCGTCTTCGAGGTCGGACGGATGCCGACGATCTCGACTTCTTCACCAACCTTGATGATGCCACGCTCGACGCGGCCGGTCACGACCGTACCACGGCCCGAGATCGAGAACACGTCTTCGATCGGCATCAGGAACGGCTGGTCAACCGGACGCTCCGGCGTCGGGATGTAGGAGTCAACCGCTGCCATCAGTTCGCGGATCGCGTCTTCGCCGATCTTCTTGTCGGAATCTTCAAGAGCAGCAAGCGCCGAACCCTTGACAACCGGAATGTCGTCGCCAGGGAAGTCGTAGGACGACAGAAGTTCGCGAACTTCAAGCTCGACCAGCTCGAGAAGCTCGGCGTCGTCAACCTGGTCGACCTTGTTCAGGAACACAACGATCGCCGGAACGCCGACCTGGCGGGCGAGCAGGATGTGTTCGCGCGTCTGCGGCATCGGGCCGTCAGCAGCCGAGCAAACCAGGATCGCGCCGTCCATCTGCGCCGCACCGGTGATCATGTTCTTCACGTAGTCGGCATGGCCGGGGCAGTCGACGTGCGCGTAGTGGCGGGCCGGCGTCTCATACTCGACGTGCGCCGTCGAGATCGTGATGCCGCGCGCCTTCTCTTCCGGAGCCGCGTCGATCTGGTCGTACGCCTTGAACTCACCGAAGTACTTCGTGATCGCTGCCGTCAGAGACGTCTTGCCGTGGTCAACGTGGCCGATCGTGCCGATGTTGACGTGCGGCTTGTTGCGCTCAAACTTACTCTTTGCCATTTTCGGCTCTCCGTTTTGCTAGTCCCCGAGGGGGTCTAATTCTTGTTATCGGTCAATTGGTATTCCGGTCACTTCTGACCGGAATACTTTGCCTGGATTTCGGTTGCGACGTTCGACGGGACCGGCGCGTAGTGATCGAAGGTCATCGTGTACTGAGCACGGCCCTGCGACATGGAGCGCAGGTTGTCGACGTACTTGAACATGTTGGCCAGCGGAACGTTGGCGCTGATGACAACCGCAATACCACGGCTTTCCTGACCCTGGATCTGGCCACGGCGGGAGTTGAGGTCGCCGATAACATCACCGACATAATCTTCCGGGGTGACGACCTCGACCTTCATCATCGGCTCGAGGAGCTGAGCGCCGGCCTTCTTGGCTGCTTCACGGAAGCAAGCGCGAGCAGCGATTTCGAACGCCAGGACCGAGGAGTCGACGTCGTGGAAGGCGCCGTCGATAAGCGTCGCCTTGACGCCCAGCATCGGGAAGCCAGCCAGCGGACCGGAAGACAGAACGCTTTCGATGCCCTTCTGAACGCCCGGTATGTATTCCTTCGGAACCGCACCGCCGACGATCTTGGATTCGAACTTGAAGTCTTCGCCTTCCGGGTTCGGTTCGAAGATGATCTTGACGCGTGCGAACTGGCCGGTACCACCGGTCTGTTTCTTGTGCGTGTAGTCTTCTTCGGTCTGGCGCGTGATGGTTTCGCGGTAAGCAACCTGCGGCGCACCGACGTTTGCTTCGACCTTGAACTCGCGGCGCATGCGGTCGACGATGATGTCGAGATGCAATTCGCCCATGCCGGCGATGATCGTCTGGCCGGATTCCTGGTCCGTCTTTACGCGGAAGGACGGGTCTTCAGCTGCCAGGCGGTTGAGCGCGAGGCCCATCTTTTCCTGGTCGCCCTTGGACTTCGGCTCGATGGCGATCTGGATGACCGGCTCGGGGAATTCCATGCGCTCGAGGATAACCGGCTTCAGCGGATCGCAGAGCGTATCGCCAGTGGTGGTTTCCTTGAGGCCGGCGAGAGCAACGATGTCGCCTGCGAAGGCTTCTTCGATGTCTTCACGCGAGTTAGAGTGCATCTGCAGCATGCGGCCGACGCGCTCGCGCTTGTCCTTGACCGTGTTCAGAACCGAAGAGCCCTTTTCGAGCTTGCCGGAATAGATGCGTGCGAAGGTGAGCGAACCGACGAAGGGGTCGTTCATGATCTTGAACGCCAGCATCGAAAGCGGCTCGGCGTCGTCTGCATGACGCTCGATATCAGCTTCGGTCTTGAAGTCGATGCCCTTGATCGCCGGGATGTCGAGCGGCGACGGCAGGTAGTCGACGACGGCGTCGAGCAGCGGCTGCACACCCTTGTTCTTGAAGGCGGTGCCGCAGAACATCGGATGGAACTTGACGTCGATGGTGCCGCGGCGGACGAGTTCGCGGATCTTGTCGTTGTCGGGCATGTTGCCTTCGAGGTAGGCTTCCATCGCAGCTTCGTCGATCTCGACAACGGTCTCGATCAGCTTTTCGCGATATTCTTCAGCCTTGGCCTTCAGGTCATCCGGGATTTCGACGACGTCCCACTGGGCGCCGAGCGATTCGTCGCGCCAGATCAGCGCGTTCATCTCGACCAGGTCGACAACGCCCTTGAAGTCGCTTTCAGCGCCGATCGGCAACTGCATGACGACGGCGGTGGCGCCGAGGCGGGTCTTGATCATCTCGACGGAGCGGTAGAAGTCAGCGCCGGTCTTGTCCATCTTGTTGCAGAAGATCATCCGCGGAACATGATACTTCTCAGCCTGGCGCCAGACGGTTTCCGTCTGCGGCTCAACGCCGGCGTTGGCGTCGAGCAGCGCGATGGCACCGTCGAGAACGCGCAGCGAACGCTCGACTTCGATGGTGAAGTCGACGTGGCCGGGAGTGTCGATGATGTTGAAGCGGCGCATCTTGCCGTCACGGCCCTTCCAGAAGGTCGTGGTGGCGGCAGAGGTGATCGTGATGCCACGCTCCTGCTCCTGCTCCATCCAGTCCATGGTGGCTGCGCCGTCGTGGACTTCGCCGATCTTGTGCGACTTGCCGGTGTAGTAAAGGATACGCTCGGTAGTCGTGGTCTTGCCGGCGTCGATATGCGCCATGATACCGAAATTGCGGTAGTCTTCGATCTTATATTCGCGAGCCATTGTGGACTGCCTTTCGATACCGTTCGGAATTACCAGCGATAGTGCGAGAACGCGCGGTTGGCGTCAGCCATCTTGTGCGTGTCTTCGCGCTTCTTGACGGCGGAGCCGCGGTTGTTGGACGCATCGAGCAGTTCGCCGGACAGACGGTCGATCATGGTGGTTTCGTTGCGCTTGCGGGCAGCGGCAATCAGCCAGCGAATGGCGAGAGCCTGGCGGCGCTCCGGACGGACGTCGACCGGAACCTGATAGGTCGCACCACCGACGCGGCGCGAGCGGACTTCAACGTGCGGGGCAATGTTGTCGAGCGCAGAATGGAAAACCGAAAGCGGCTCCTGCTTGGACTTGCCCTGGACGGCGTCGAACGCACCGTAGACGATGTTTTCAGCAACGGACTTCTTACCATCGAGCATGATGGCATTCATGAACTTGGTCACGACGAGGTCACCGAACTTCGGATCCGGATTGATCTCGCGCTTTTCTGCTTTATGACGTCTGGACATACTTTTCGTCTCTTCAACCGTTAAGGCGCTTTATCACGCGGAGGACCTCGCGCAGCGCCGGATTATTCAAAATCCGAATTACTTCGGACGCTTCGCACCGTACTTGGAGCGACGCTGCTTGCGGTTCTTGACACCCTGGGTATCGAGAACGCCGCGGATGATGTGATAACGGACACCCGGAAGGTCTTTTACGCGGCCGCCACGGATCATGACGACGGAGTGTTCCTGAAGGTTGTGACCTTCGCCGGGGATGTAACCAATGACTTCGAAGCCGTTGGTCAGGCGGATCTTTGCGACCTTACGCAGAGCCGAGTTCGGCTTCTTCGGCGTGGTCGTGTAGACGCGCGTGCAAACGCCGCGCTTCTGCGGGTTCTCCTGGAGAGCGGGAACCTTATTACGCTTTACGTTCGCCTGGCGAGGCTTGCGGATCAGCTGGTTTACGGTAGGCATTCAACCATCCCTTACGTTTATCTCAGTACCCTTGCGGGCTTGAACTCACGCCGTCTCCGGCAATGACGCATGCTTTCCGTCAATGCGCAAAATATGGCCCGATCCGCTTCCGCAGATGGACCACAAGGAGCAGAGGACGCATAAAAACCTGCGTCATGCGTGCAGCATCATGACTTCAACGTGCGTTTAGAACCTTGTTTGAGGTGAATTTCAGGGCGCGTCGCCCCGAACAGCCAAGCCTCACATGGGATCTGATGGGCGGGGTACTACTGGTTTCCACCCGTTCCGTCAAGGCCAGTTAAGAAATAAACTTGGCCGCATCACCTTGATATGCGGGCCGAACGCCCTGTTTTCATCCTTCTAGACGCATTCAGGGACGTGCGCCAAGATAAAAACTTGGGCCTTGCAGCAAAAGCGGTTAAGGAATCAGCGATTGCGGCGTTAGGTCCTCTCAGCGGATTCGACAAAGCGAATCTCCAGGAACCGAGGACAGGCGATGATCACGACACCTGATAACGACAATAATTTCGACGGGCCGATGATCTTCATCATCATCGGCAAAGGCTATGAGTCCGAGGCCAGCGAAGGCATCGACCTGCACATCCTGCTGAAGGCACCCGACGACGACACCGCGGTGCGCGAAGCCTTGAACGCTCTTGCCGAGGAGGGTTTCATCGAGGCCGATCTCGACCAGATCGGCATGCTGACCGAAATTCCGGCGGAAGAGCCGCACGCCTCGGCGTATCAGGGTGCGGTTGATGGCGAGGTCGCGATCATCCGGTTCAACTGACGGGAACGCCCTCCCTCCCCCGATCAATTAGAGGCTAGCACAAACGAAAACCGCCCAGATCGCTCCGGGCGGTTTTCAATTCCTGGACCTCAGCTGCGGATTATTCCGCAGCCGGGGCGTTTTCGGCCATGTCCTGCAGCATCGGGGTGGCGACCGCTGCCCCAGTGCCCTTGCGGCGCTCTTCGAGGATGAGCTCGTCGCGCGACGTGGCGATGCGGCGGATCTGGGTCATGGTGCCGCCGGTGCCGGCCGGGATGAGGCGGCCGACGATGACGTTTTCCTTCAGTCCCTGCAGGCCGTCAGTCTTGCCGGCGATTGCAGCTTCCGTCAGCACCTTGGTCGTTTCCTGGAAGGACGCGGCCGAGATGAAGGACGGGGTCTGCAGCGACGCCTTGGTGATGCCGAGAAGGACCGGCTCGCCGCTGGCGGGCTTCTTGCCCTGCTCGATCAGGTGGTCGTTGACGTCCTCCAGCTCGATCCGGTCGACGTTGTCGCCGACGATGTAGGTCGAGTCGCCTGCATCGGTGATCTCCACCTTCTGCAGCATCTGACGGACGATTACTTCGATGTGCTTGTCGTTGATGACGACGCCCTGCAGACGATAGACTTCCTGGATTTCGTTGACCAGGTAGGAAGCGAGAGCCTCCACGCCCTTGATCGCCAGGATGTCGTGCGGAGCCGGGTTACCGTCGAGGATGTAGTCACCCTTTTCGATATAGTCGCCGTCCTGAAGGTGGAAGGGCTTGCCCTTCGGGATCAGGTATTCGACAGGCTCGACACCGTCTTCCGCCGGTTCGATGATGACGCGACGCTTGTTCTTGTAGTCGCGGCCGAGGCGGATCGTACCATCGATCTCTGCGATGATGGCGTGGTCCTTCGGACGGCGCGCTTCGAACAGTTCGGCAACACGCGGCAGACCACCGGTGATGTCCTTGGTCTTGGCGCTTTCGAGCGGCGAACGGGCGAGAACGTCACCCTGCGAGACTTTCGTGCCCGGCTCGACCGACAGAATTGCGTCGACCGAGAGCAGGAAGCGTGCGTCACCACCGCGGGACAGCTTCGCGACATTGCCGCTGGCGTCCTTGATGACGATCGCCGGCTTGAGGTCCGAACCGCGCGGGGTCGAACGCCAGTCAATGACCTGACGCTTGGTGATGCCGGTGGATTCGTCGGTCGCTTCCAGAACCGAGAGACCATCGACGAGGTCTTCGAACTGAACGGTACCGGCAACTTCCGTCATCATCGGACGGGTGTAAGGATCCCACTCCGCCAGGCGCTGCCCGCGCTTGACCTTGTCACCTTCGTCAACGTGCAGCTTCGAACCGTAGGCGACACGTTGCGAAGAGCGCTCGACGCCACGCTCGTCCAGGATCTGGACGGTCATGTTGCGACCCATGGCAACGAGGCTGCCTTCTGAGTTGCGCAGCACGTTGCGGTTCTTGATCTGCACCGTACCTTCGTACGAGGCTTCCAGGAACGACTGGTCGACCACGGTTGCCGTACCGCCAAGGTGGAAGGTACGCATGGTGAGCTGGGTTCCCGGCTCGCCGATCGACTGAGCGGCGATGACGCCGACGGCTTCGCCCATATTGACCGGCGTACCGCGCGCGAGGTCGCGGCCATAGCAGACCGAGCAGACGCCCGTCTGGATTTCGCAAGTCAGCGCCGAGCGGATGCGGATCGACTGGATGCCAGCCTTCTCGATCTCGATGACATCGGGCTCGAGGATCATCTTGCCGGCATCGACGATGCGCTCGCCCGTCACCGGATGATCGATGTCGTCAAGCGCCGTGCGGCCGAGGATACGGGCGCCGAGCGAGGCGACGACCTGGCCGGCATCGACGATGGCGGTCATGGTCAGGCCGGTTTCGGTGCCGCAATCGACGTGCGTGACGATGCAATCCTGCGCGACGTCGACGAGACGGCGGGTCAGGTAACCGGAGTTCGCGGTCTTCAAGGCGGTGTCTGCCAGACCCTTACGGGCGCCGTGCGTCGAGTTGAAGTACTCGTTGACGGTCAGGCCTTCCTTGAAGTTGGAGATGATCGGCGTCTCGATGATTTCGCCCGACGGCTTGGCCATCAGGCCGCGCATGCCGCCCAGCTGGCGCATCTGGTTCGGAGAACCGCGGGCGCCGGAGTGGCTCATCATGTAGATCGAGTTCATCGGCTTCTGACGGCCGGTGTTCTCGTCGAATTCGACCGCCTTGATGCGCGCCATCATTTCTTCGGCGACCTTTTCGGTCGCCTTGCCCCAGGCGTCGACAACCTTGTTGTACTTTTCGCCCTGGGTGATGAGGCCGTCATTGTACTGCTGCTCGTATTCCTTCACCAGGTTTTCGGTGTCGGCAACGATCTTCGCCTTGGTGGCCGGGATGACCATGTCGTCCTTGCCGAACGAAATGCCGGCGCGGCAGGCATGGGCGAAGCCGAGCTGCATGATGCGGTCGCAGAAGATGACCGTGTCCTTCTGGCCGCAATGGCGATAGACCGTGTCGATCATCTTGGAGATGTTCTTCTTGGTCATTTCCTGGTTGCAGATGTCGAAGGGCACCTTGCCGTTCTTCGGCAGCAGTTCGCCGATAAGCAGACGGCCGGGCGTCGTCTCATAGATCTTGGAGTAGGGCTTGCCATCCTCGCCGATCGACTTGAAGCGGCCGCGGATCTTGGTGTGCAGCGTCACGACCTTGTTTTCCAGCGCGTGATGCAGCTCGCCGAGATCGGAGAAAGCCATGCCTTCGCCCGGTTCGTTCTGGTTCAGGATCGACAGATAGTAGAGGCCGAGAACCATGTCCTGCGAGGGAACGATGATCGGCGCGCCGTTTGCCGGGTGCAGGATGTTGTTGGTCGACATCATCAGCACGCGGGCTTCGAGCTGGGCTTCGAGCGACAGCGGCACGTGAACAGCCATCTGGTCACCGTCGAAGTCGGCGTTGAAGGCCGTGCAGACGAGCGGGTGCAGCTGGATTGCCTTGCCTTCGACCAGGGTGGGTTCGAAGGCCTGGATGCCCAGGCGGTGCAGCGTCGGTGCGCGGTTCAGGAGAACCGGATGTTCGCGGATGACCTCGTCGAGGATATCCCAAACTTCCGGCTTTTCCTTTTCAACCAGCTTCTTGGCCTGCTTGACGGTCGAGGAGTAACCCTTGGCGTCCAGGCGGGCATAGATGAACGGCTTGAAGAGCTCGAGCGCCATCTTCTTCGGAAGACCGCACTGATGCAGCTTCAGTTCCGGGCCGGTGACGATGACCGAACGGCCGGAATAGTCGACGCGCTTACCGAGCAGGTTCTGACGGAAGCGGCCCTGCTTACCCTTCAGCATGTCGGACAGCGACTTCAGCGGGCGCTTGTTGGCGCCGGTGATGACGCGGCCGCGGCGGCCGTTATCGAAGAGCGCGTCGACAGATTCCTGCAGCATGCGCTTTTCGTTGCGGATGATGATGCCCGGAGCGCGCAGTTCGATCAGGCGCTTCAGACGGTTGTTACGGTTGATGACGCGGCGATAGAGATCGTTCAGATCCGACGTCGCGAAACGGCCGCCGTCGAGCGGAACGAGCGGGCGCAGATCCGGCGGGATGACCGGAACGACCTTCATGATCATCCATTCCGGACGATTGCCCGACTCCATGAAGTTCTCGACGATCTTCAGGCGCTTCATCAGCTTCTTCTGCTTGAGATCCGACGTCGTGTCGGCAAGCTCGGAGCGCAGATCGCCGGCGATCTTTTCGAGGTTCATCGAGGCCAGCATCTCGTAGATCGCCTCAGCGCCGATCATCGCGGTGAACTGGTCTTCGCCGTATTCGTCGACGGCGAGCATGTACTCTTCTTCCGTCAGGAGCTGGTGCTCCTTGAGCGCGGTCAGGCCGGGCTCGGTGACGATGTAGTTTTCGAAATAGAGGACGCGCTCGACATCCTTCAGCGTCATGTCGAGCAGGGTCGAGATGCGCGACGGCAGCGACTTCAGGAACCAGATGTGGGCAACGGGAGCGGCGAGCTCAATATGCCCCATGCGCTCACGGCGAACACGCGACAGCGTGACTTCGACGCCGCACTTTTCGCAGATGATGCCCTTGTACTTCATGCGCTTGTACTTGCCGCACAAGCATTCGTAATCCTTGATCGGGCCAAAGATGCGTGCGCAGAACAGACCGTCGCGTTCCGGCTTGAACGTACGGTAGTTAATGGTTTCCGGCTTCTTGATCTCACCGTAGGACCAGGAGAGGATCTTCTCCGGAGACGCGATCGAAATCCGAATGGAATCGAAATTCTGTGCAGGCACCTGCGGATTGAAAAGATTCATGACCTCTTGGTTCATGCCTGTCTCCTTCATGGGCTAAAGCGCCCTCAAAATGCGATGGCCGGCGGCAATTCCCGGGAGCCGCCTCCCTCGCTTAAACGAGAATAACCGCAAGATGCGGCGAAACTTCCCTTCCGGGCCGACAGATGCGGCTCCCGGCGGGACCGGCGTGCGCCGCATTGGCAGCGCACGCCCTATCAATGTTTACTCGGCCGCGTCCGGCAGCTGGGTTGCCTGCGCTTCGTCGAGCTTGGTGTTCTCGAGCTCGACGCTGAGGCCCAGCGAGCGCATTTCCTTGACGAGAACGTTGAAGCTTTCCGGAATACCGGCTTCGAACGTGTCGTCTCCGCGGACAATGGCTTCGTAGACCTTGGTGCGGCCGGCGACGTCGTCCGACTTCACCGTCAGCATTTCCTGCAGCGTATAGGCGGCGCCATAGGCTTCGAGCGCCCAGACTTCCATTTCGCCGAAGCGCTGACCGCCGAACTGCGCCTTGCCGCCCAGCGGCTGCTGGGTCACGAGCGAGTAAGGGCCGATCGAACGGGCATGGATCTTGTCGTCGACCAGGTGGTTGAGCTTCAGCATGTAGATGTAGCCCACGGTCACCTGCCGGTCGAACTGCTCGCCGGTACGGCCGTCATAGAGCGTCGACTGGCCGGTGTCCTTGAGACCCGCCAGACGCAGCATGTCGTTGACGTCACCTTCGTTAGCGCCGTCGAAGACCGGCGTTGCGATCGAAACACCGCGCTTCCACTGGTCGGCGAGACGCAGAACGGACTCATCGTCGAAGTCCTGGACCTGTTCGGCCTTGGGACCGTCGCCCACGACATCGCCAATGGTCTTGCGCAGTGGCTCGATGTTGCCATTGGCTTTATACGCTTCGATCAGTTCGCCGATCTGGCGACCCATGCCTGCGCAAGCCCAGCCCAGGTGCGTTTCCAGGATCTGGCCGACGTTCATGCGCGAAGGCACGCCGAGCGGGTTCAGAACGACGTCGACATGCGTGCCGTCTTCGAGGAACGGCATGTCCTCGACAGGCACAATGCGCGAGACCACGCCCTTGTTCCCGTGACGACCGGCCATCTTATCGCCCGGCTGGATCTTGCGCTTCACGGCAACGAAGACCTTGACCATCTTCATGACGCCCGGAGGCATTTCATCGCCGCGCTGGACCTTCTCGACCTTATCCATGAAGCGCTGTTCGAGGCGCGACTTGGACTCGTCGTACTGGCCGCGGAGAGCTTCGAGTTCGCTCTGCACCTTCTCGTCCTCGACGGCGAACATCCACCACTGCGAGCGGGGATATTCGGAGACGACGGCGTTCGAAAGCTCGGTGCCCTTCTTGAAGCCCTTCGGACCGGCAATCGAGACCTGGCCGCGCAGCATGTCGATCAGACGACCATAGACGTTACGGTCGAGGATCGCCTGCTCGTCGTCACGGTCCTTGGCGAGACGCTCGATCTCTTCGCGTTCGATCGCCATCGCGCGCTCGTCCTTCTCGACGCCATGGCGGTTGAAGACGCGAACTTCGACGATCGTGCCATAGGTGCCGGGCGGCATGCGCATGGAGGTGTCGCGCACGTCGGAGGCTTTCTCGCCGAAGATGGCGCGCAGAAGCTTTTCTTCCGGCGTCATCGGGCTTTCGCCCTTCGGCGTGATCTTGCCGACGAGGATATCGCCCGGCTGAACCTCGGCGCCGATATAGACGATGCCGGCTTCGTCGAGGTTCTTCAGCGCTTCTTCCGAGACGTTCGGAATATCGCGGGTGATTTCCTCGGGGCCGAGCTTGGTGTCGCGCGCCATCACTTCGAATTCCTCGATGTGGATGGAGGTGAACACGTCGTCGGCAACGATGCGCTCGGAGAGCAGGATCGAGTCTTCGTAGTTGTAGCCGTTCCAGGGCATGAACGCGACGAGCGCGTTGCGGCCGAGCGCCAGGTCGCCGAGATCTGTCGACGGACCGTCGGCGAGAATATCGCCGCGGTTGACGACGTCACCGACGGTGACCAGCGGACGCTGGTTGACGCAGGTGTTCTGGTTCGAACGCTGGAACTTCTGCAGGCGGTAGATATCGACGCCGGACTTGCCGGCTTCGAGGTCCTCCGTGGCGCGGATAACGATACGCGTCGCGTCGACCTGGTCGACGACGCCGCCACGGCGGGCGCCGATGGCGGCACCGGAGTCACGCGCGACGACCGGCTCCATGCCGGTGCCGACGAACGGCGCTTCGGCACGCAACAGCGGCACAGCCTGACGCTGCATGTTCGAGCCCATAAGGGCGCGGTTGGCGTCGTCGTTTTCCAGGAACGGGATGAGTGCCGCAGCAACCGAAACGACCTGCTTCGGCGAAACGTCCATCAGGTTCATGCTGTCGCGGGGCGCGAGCATAACTTCACCCGCGTGACGGCAGACGACGAATTCGTCGACGAAGGAACCGTCAGCGTTCAGTTCGGCGTTGGCCTGCGCGACGTAGTACTTCGCCTCTTCCATGGCGGAGAGGTAGAGCACGTCGTTCGTCACCTTGCCGTCGACGATGCGCCGGTACGGGCTCTCGATGAAGCCGTATTTGTTGACGCGGGCAAAGGTCGCAAGCGAGTTGATCAGACCGATGTTCGGGCCTTCCGGCGTTTCGATCGGGCAGATGCGGCCATAGTGGGTCGGATGCACGTCGCGGACTTCGAAGCCGGCGCGCTCGCGGGTCAGACCGCCCGGACCAAGGGCCGAAAGACGGCGCTTGTGGGTGATTTCCGACAGCGGGTTGACCTGGTCCATGAACTGCGAGAGCTGCGAGGAGCCGAAGAATTCGCGGACGGCTGCGGCAGCCGGCTTGGCGTTGATCAGGTCCTGCGGCATGACCGTGTCGATTTCGATCGAGGACATGCGTTCCTTGATCGCACGCTCCATGCGGAGCAGGCCGAGACGGTACTGGTTCTCCATCAGCTCGCCGACCGAGCGGACGCGACGGTTGCCGAGGTTGTCGATGTCGTCGATCTCGCCCTTGCCGTCGCGCAGTTCGACCAGCATCTTGACCACCGCCAGGATGTCGTCCTTGCGCAGTATGCGAACGGTGTCCTCGACGGAGAGGTCGAGGCGCATGTTCATCTTGACGCGGCCGACGGCGGAGAGGTCGTAACGCTCCGCATCGAAGAACAGCGAGTTGAACATGGCTTCGGCCGATTCCATGGTCGGCGGTTCACCCGGGCGCATGACGCGATAGATGTCGAACAGAGCGTCCTGACGGTTCTCGTTCTTGTCAGCCGAAAGCGTGTTGCGGATATAGGCGCCGACATTAATGTGGTCGATGCCGAGAACCGGGATCTCGTCAAAACCGTTTGCGAGGATGACGGCAAGCGTCTTCTCGTCGATCTCGTCGCCGGCCTCGAGATAGATCTCACCCGTCGAGTAGTTGACGATATCCTCGGCAAGGTAGTTGCCGTAGAGATCGTCGTCGCCGGCCTTCAGCGCCTTCAGGCCCTTATCGGAAAGCTGGCGCAGCAGGCGCGGCGTCAGCTTCTTGCCGGCTTCCACGACGACTTCGCCGGTATCGGCGTCGACCATCTCGGTGATTGCCTTGGCGCCCTTCAGCGTTTCCGGCTTGAAGGGAATGCGCCAGCCTTCACCGTCGCGCTTGTAGAGCGACTTGGTGTAGAAGGTGTCGAGGATTTCCTCGCCGTCCATGCCGAGCGCCATCAGCAGCGACGTGACGGGGATCTTGCGGCGGCGGTCGATGCGGGCGTAGACGATGTCCTTGGCATCGAATTCGATATCGAGCCAGGAGCCGCGATAAGGAATGACGCGGGCGGCAAAGAGCAGCTTGCCGGAAGAATGGCTCTTGCCCTTGTCGTGGTCGAAGAAGACGCCCGGCGAACGGTGCATCTGCGAGACGATGACGCGCTCGGTGCCGTTGACGATGAACGTGCCGTTGTTCGTCATGAGCGGCATGTCGCCCATGTAAACGGACTGTTCCTTGATGTCCTTGATCGACTTTGCGCCGGTATCCTCGTCGATATCGAACACGATGAGACGGAGAGTGACCTTCAGCGGCGCGGCATAGGTCAGGTCGCGCTGGCGGCACTCGTCAACGTCGAACTTCGGTGGTTCGAATTCGTAAGATACGAACTCCAGCATCGAGGCGCCGGAGAAGTCGGTGATCGGGAAAACGGACTTGAAGACGGCCTGAAGGCCTTCGTCAGGGCGACCGCCCTTCGGCTCTTCAACCATCAGAAACTGGTCGTAGGACGCCTTCTGAACCTCGATGAGGTTCGGCATTTCTGCGACTTCGGGGATCTTACCAAAAAACTTGCGTACGCGCCTGCGACCATTGAACGAAAGGGTCTGAGCCATCGTCGCTCCTTCAAAAATTGCATCCGGGCCTGCAACGGACGGGAACCGATGGCCAGTCGACCCCGCCGATCAATGAGTAGTTCAACCTCGTCCCACCTCCCGAAATAGCCAGGCCGGATTGCCTTGGCGCTTCGGTTCGAGACCATGCTCTTGAAGAACCCATTACCCAAAAGCCGTTTTCACGCGGCTTTTGGGTAATTCGTTCAGGAAAACGGCAAATGGGAGGCAGTAAATGCCGCCTCCCACGTGCAGTTCAAGATTACTTGACGTCGGCCTTTGCGCCTGCGTCTTCAAGCTTCTTCTTGATGTCGGCGGCTTCAGCCTTGGAAACGCCTTCCTTGACAGCCTTCGGAGCGCCTTCGACGAGGTCCTTGGCTTCCTTGAGGCCGAGGCCGGTGATGGCGCGGACTTCCTTGATGACGTTGATCTTGTTGGCGCCGGCATCCGTGAGGATGACGTCGAACTCGGTCTTTTCTTCTTCAGCCGGAGCAGCTGCGCCGCCTGCAGCGCCGCCAACGGCAGCAACAGCTACCGGAGCAGCGGCCGAAACGCCCCACTTTTCTTCAAGAAGCTTCGACAGTTCTGCAGCTTCCAGAACGGTCAGCGAGGAGAGGTCTTCAACGATCTTTGCGAGATCAGCCATTTTCTAGTTCCTTTTGTTCGGTTCGAACTGTTGAGTATGTACAGCGAAAAACCGCCTTAAGCGGCTTCGTCCTTCTTGGCGTAGGCCGAGAACACGCGAGCAAGCTGGCTTGCCGGTGCTGCAACAACGCCTGCAATGCGGGTAGCCGGGGTCTGGATCATGCCCAGCAGCTTCGCACGCAGTTCGTCCAGCGAAGGCAGGGTCGCAAGCGACTTGACACCTTCGGCGTTCAGCGTTGTCGTACCCATGGCGCCGCCGAGAACCACGATCTTGTCGTTGGTCTTGGCGAAATCCATGACGACCTTCGGAGCGATGATCGGATCATTGCTGTAAGCAATGAGGGTCTGACCCTTGAAGAGATTGGAAATCCCTTCCGCTTCCGTACCCTGAAGGGCAATTTTGGCCAGGCGGTTCTTCGCGACTTTGACGGTGCCGCCAGCAGCGCGCATCTTCGAACGAAAATCGTTCATCTGTGCGACTGTAGCACCAGCATAGTGGGCCACGACAAACGAGCCCGAAGCCTTGAAGACTTCGTTCAGTTCCGTGACGAATTCGCGTTTTTCCGCTCTTTCCACTGCCTATCTCCAGTTGGCGGGACCGTTTGAAACGGACCCACCGGGTTGCCTTTTGCCCCCTGGGATCAAAAGAGATCCCAAGCGACGCTTGAGGATCCTGTCCCCTCGCGCTCCGCGCCAATCAAGGCTGAAGAGGCACAAGGCATCCAAGGCTCGAACCGAGTTCCAAGAAGCGAACTTCATGCAATTCGGGTCTTACCCGTCTCATGCAGGCCAAGTGATTAAGGGAAAACCACCTGCAATCTCGGACAGGATTCCGGATTTCTCCGGAATATTCCGGCCCCTTGCGAGGCCGGAAATTCAGCGACCGGGCCGAAGCCCGGCCATAAACTTATGCAGTCGGAGCCGCGGTGACCGAGCCGACTTCGATCTTGACGCCCGGGCCCATGGTCGAGGAAATCGCCACGCGCTTGACGTAGTTGCCCTTGGCGCCAGCCGGCTTCGCCTTGATGACGGCGTCGGCAAAGGCGCGGATGTTTTCTTCCAGAGCCTTGGCGTCGAAAGAGGCCTTGCCAATGCCGGCATGGACGATACCAGCCTTCTCGACGCGGAACTCGACGGCGCCGCCCTTGGAAGCCTTGACGGCTCCGGCGACGTCCATGGTGACGGTTCCGACCTTCGGGTTCGGCATCATGCCGCGCGGGCCAAGAACCTTACCGAGACGGCCGACGAGCGGCATCATGTCGGGGGTGGCGATGCAGCGATCGAATTCGATCTTGCCGCCCTGGACGATTTCGACGAGGTCTTCGGCGCCAACGACATCGGCACCGGCAGCCTTGGCTTCGTCAGCCTTGGCGCCACGAGCGAAGACGGCGACGCGAACCGTACGGCCGGTGCCGTTCGGCAGGTTGACGACGCCGCGAACCATCTGGTCCGCATGACGCGGATCAACGCCGAGGTTCATCGATACTTCGATGGTTTCGTCGAACTTTGCGACAGCCCGTTCCTTGACCATGCCGATGGCGGTCGTGAGAGCGTAGAGCTTGGTGGGATCAACACCTTCGTTGATCTTGCGTGTGCGCTTGCCTGCCATGGTCTTAACCCACCACTTCCAGGCCCATGGCGCGGGCAGAGCCCTCGATCATCGCCATTGCGCCTTCGATATCCGCTGCGTTCAGGTCCTTCATCTTAGCTTCCGCGATCGTCTTGATCTGAGCCTTGGTGAGGGTACCGGCCTTTGCGCCCTTGCCCGGGGTCTTGGAACCGGATGTGATCTTCGCTTCCTTCTTCAGCCAGTAGCTGACCGGAGGCTGCTTCATCGCGAAGGTGAAGGACTTGTCCTGGTAATAGGTGATGACGACCGGAATCGGCATACCCTTTTCCATTTCCTGCGTGGCGGCGTTGAACGCCTTGCAGAATTCCATGATGTTAATGCCACGCTGACCAAGCGCCGGGCCGATCGGCGGGGACGGGTTCGCCGATCCTGCCTTGACCTGAAGCTTGAGCTGGCCTGCAACTTTCTTAGCCATATCTCTCTGCCTTTCATGAACGGCCGGTTGCCCGGCCCGTGATGCCGGATCGCTCCGGCGGCTGCGGTTGCGTGGTGCGGATCAATAGGGCCCGGCTAAGACCCCTCACCTTCCACGCGGATGCGGACTAGGTCCGCCGGAAACAGACCTCAAAGGCCAGCCTCCAAATCTGCAATCAGACCTTCTCGACCTGAGCGTATTCCAGCTCGACCGGTGTTGCGCGGCCGAAAATCGACACTTCCACCTTCAGGCGCGAACGCTCTTCGTCCACATCCTGAACCGTGCCGTTGAACGAGGCGAAGGGACCATCGGAAACGCGGACCTGCTCGCCGATCTCGAAGGTAACGGATGCCTTCGGCCGCTCGACACCTTCCTGAACCTGGCCGAGAATACGCTCGGCTTCATAATCCGGAATCGGAACGGGCTTATTGTCGGAGCCGAGGAAACCCGTGACCTTCGGCGTATTCTTGATCAGGTGGTAGGCCTCGTCCGTCAGATTGGCGCGAACCAGGACATAACCCGGGAAGAACTTGCGCTCGCTATCGACCTTGCGGCCGCGACGCACTTCCACAACCTTTTCGGTCGGCACGAGGATCTTCTCGAACAGGTGCTCAAGCCCCTTCTGGCGAGCCTTGTTCTCGATGTCTTCAGCTACCTTCTTTTCAAAATTCGAGTACGCGTGGACGATGTACCAACGTGCCGCCATTTTCATCTCCACCCGTATCAGTTGCCGGTATTGAGCACGAAGCTCAGGACCCAGCCGATCAGCTGGTCAGCGGCAAAGAAAAACAGCGCGGCAAATACCACCATCACCAGCACCATGACCGTCGAGATCATCGTCTCGCGGCGCGACGGCCATGTGACCTTGGACGTCTCGGAGCGAACCTGCTGCAGAAACGCTAACGGATTGGATTTGGATGCCATCGACTGCCCACGCAATTACGGCGCGTAAAGCTGAAACTATCAGCCCCACGCACCGCGTGTCTGTTGAACCCTAAATAAACACCGATTCCCGAATGCACAAGAGGGAAACCGAAGTTTAACGAAATTAGTTGCCACCAATTGATCCCCAGCCCGGTATGCCGCGAGCAGCGCCGCGCTGTCCGTATCAGGGAAAATGGCAGGGGCAGAGGGGCTCGAACCCCCGACCTGCGGTTTTGGAGACCGCCGCTCTACCAACTGAGCTATACCCCTTCATGCCTGTCCTCCAGCGCCCGGGCCAAGACCCGCAAATCGCTGCCGAAATGCATGGCGCTCCCTTTAAGACGGCGGCAGCGGATTGGCAAGCACGATTTTCGATTTTCAAAGCGTTCTGCTCATTTGCGAGCGTCCGCCTTTCGATCGGGCAACAGGAAGCGTTCAGACCTTCACATATTTCCGCCAGTCGTGTTCTTCCTTGAAGCCAAGCACCTCGCGAATCTTGCGGTTGGAAAGCAGCCCCTCATATTCACCGATCTCGCGGGTGAACGGTACGTTGGGGAAGAATCGCTTCGCCAACTCCTTCGACGGCGTATTGGCCGAAACCGTGTCGTTAGCAGCATTGAAGACCTGGTAGCCAAGCCCGTCCTTGTCGATGCAGAGATGGCAGATCTGTCCCAGGTCGCGAGCGTCGATATAGCTCCAGGTGATGCGCTTGCGCATCTCGGGATGGGCAAAATAGGTCGGGAATCTCTCATATTCGTGCGGCTCGATAACGTTGCCGATGCGCAGCGCATAGATGTCGAAGCCCGATCGTTCGGCAAAGGCGCGTGCCGTCTTTTCGTTGACGACCTTGGAGAGGCCGTAGGAATCCATCGGATTGACGTCGTAGTCTTCCTCTAGCGGAAACTGGTGGAAGTCGCGATGACCTTCGGCGAAACAGACGCCGTAGGTCGTCTCGCTCGATGCGACGATGATCTTCCGGATCCCGAGCTTCACCGCCGCTTCGATGACATTGTAAGTGCCCATCACGTTGATGCGGAAGGTCTCGTTATCCGGCTTGATCAAAATGCGCGGAATGGCAGCGAAATGCACGACGGCATCAAAGGGCTGAACACCCCTGCCCGCGTCGAGATCGGGAAAATCGCGATGCATCGACAGCGCGTTGAAGACCTGGCCGCTATCGGTGATGTCGGCGATGAGATTGGTGACGCCGGGGCTGTCCAGAGGCACGAGATCGAGGTTGTGAACCTCGTAGCCTGCATTGACGAGCCATGGCACGGCATGGCGACCTGCCTTGCCGGAACCGCCCGTGAACAGAATCCGCTTTTTCATGGAAATGTCCTCCGCATCATGAAACCGGAGGCATAGTTAGACGCTTCCGCGCGAAGAGCAAGCGAGCGTTCTGCGAGGTATTTCACCCCGCCGCGCCAGGAGCACCCTATCCGGGAGCACCTGGCCAATTATTGCCTATCACCGCAGCCCCGTGCGATGAACTGGAAAGGTCGTCACTTGACGACGCTTACCTCATTGATCTGCACTCCGGCCGATTGAACAACCTCTTGCGGAATCGCAGCGATGAAAAACATCGTGAAAACATACATTGCGAATATCGTCGCAACGAATGTGGCCTTTGGAATCATCCCGACTCTCCTCTTTACAGGGAGGAGTCTGGACTAAAATGAGCCAATCACAACTGCTTTCTGAACGTGAGATGAACAAAATACTGTGACGAGCATCTTTAACGATATTTTTACAACACCTGTTAAACAGCTCGGATGCATCAAAAACGAAAAACCCCGCTGTTTCCAGCGGGGCCTTCCTGATTGTGGATAACCTGAAAGGTTACTCGACGATCGAAGCGACGATACCGGCGCCGACGGTGCGGCCGCCTTCGCGGATAGCGAAGCGCAGCTTTTCTTCCATCGCGATCGGAACGATCAGCTCGACGTCAACCGTGACGTTGTCGCCCGGCATGACCATTTCCGTGCCTTCCGGCAGCGTGACGATGCCGGTCACGTCCGTCGTGCGGAAGTAGAACTGCGGACGGTAGTTGGTGAAGAACGGCGTATGACGGCCGCCCTCTTCCTTCGTCAGGATGTAGGCTTCTGCCTTGAACTTCTTGTGCGGCTTGACCGAACCCGGCTTGCACAGGATCTGACCACGCTCGACGCCGTCACGGTTCACACCGCGGATCAGCGCGCCGATGTTGTCGCCGGCCTGGCCCTGGTCGAGCAGCTTGCGGAACATTTCAACGCCGGTCACCGTCGTCTTCGAGGTCGGACGGATGCCGACGATCTCGACTTCTTCACCAACCTTGATGATGCCACGCTCGACGCGGCCGGTCACGACCGTACCACGGCCCGAGATCGAGAACACGTCTTCGATCGGCATCAGGAACGGCTGGTCAACCGGACGCTCCGGCGTCGGGATGTAGGAGTCGACCGCTGCCATCAGCTCGCGGATCGCGTCTTCGCCGATCTTCTTGTCGGAATCTTCAAGAGCAGCAAGCGCCGAACCCTTGACGACCGGAATGTCGTCGCCAGGGAAGTCGTAGGACGACAGAAGTTCGCGAACTTCAAGCTCGACCAGCTCGAGAAGCTCGGCGTCGTCAACCTGGTCGACCTTGTTCAGGAACACAACGATCGCCGGAACGCCGACCTGGCGGGCGAGCAGGATGTGTTCGCGCGTCTGCGGCATCGGGCCGTCAGCAGCCGAGCAAACCAGGATCGCGCCGTCCATCTGCGCCGCACCGGTGATCATGTTCTTCACGTAGTCGGCATGGCCGGGGCAGTCGACGTGCGCGTAGTGGCGGGCCGGCGTCTCATACTCGACGTGCGCCGTCGAGATCGTGATGCCGCGCGCCTTCTCTTCCGGAGCCGCGTCGATCTGGTCGTACGCCTTGAACTCACCGAAGTACTTCGTGATCGCTGCCGTCAGAGACGTCTTGCCGTGGTCAACGTGGCCGATCGTGCCGATGTTGACGTGCGGCTTGTTGCGCTCAAACTTACTCTTTGCCATTTGAATGCTTCCTGTGAACGAAATGGTGGCCCCGGCGAACCGGTTTAGTGCCGCCGTTTAAGGCTTTCGGCGAAATTGCGCAAGACTTAATTGCAGACGCCAATCTTGGCGTGACAGCGCATATGGGAGACAATTCGCCGCCTGCAAGGCGATTCGCCGCGCCCCCTCCAAAAATCGCTGGAATCTCAGAGAAAATCGCACGGATCACCAAGGATGAGCCGCGGCCGCCGGCATTGACATCCCTCGCCTGCGGCAATGGCGGCCGGCGTCTCAGCCACGGCTGGAAACAGCGCGCGTGACGATCGCGACTGCGATCGCGTCAACTGGCTTTAAGGGAGACTGGAGCGGGTAGCGGGAATCGAACCCGCGTATTCAGCTTGGAAGGCTGCTGCTCTACCATTGAGCTATACCCGCGGGATGGTCAGATCCGATGACGAATGGTGGAGAGAGTTGGATTTGAACCAACGTAGGCTGAGCCAACGGATTTACAGTCCGTCCCCTTTAACCACTCGGGCATCTCTCCAGTTTTTCGTCCGGATCTTGAAGACCAAGTTCGTCAGACTTCGAAGCGTTGCCGCCCGTCGTCTGCGCCGCGTATATGACCGGAGCATTTCCGTCTGTCAACACGATGACAATGGAAAAAACACGAAAAATTTCATTCGCCGCCGAAAGCCGGCATTTGAAAGAAAGCCTATGCGGCAGCGAACGCCATGGCTATAAAGCCGCATGAGCAAAGACAACAAATCCGGCGGCAAGGCCGCGACAGAGCCATCCGCCAAGGATACGCACTACGCCAATCTGAGGCGCGCCCACCGTGACGCCAAGCGCGAACGCGGCGAGATCCCGACACCCCAGCCACAGAAGCGCCGGCGTGGAGCTGATGACTGGAAGCCGCCGGCGCTCGCGCCCGACCAGGTATATCTCTATGGCCTCCATACAGTGCGCGCCGCTCTCGACAATCCGGAGCGCAAGAAGATCAAGCTGTTTACGACACAGAATGCGCTCGCGCGCCTGGAAATCGACGTCGAGACGCTCGGCATTCCCTTCGAAATCGTCTCGCCGCACGAGATCGACAAGGTGCTGGGTCCCGAGGCGATCCATCAGGGCGTCATGCTGGAAACGCGGCCGCTACCGATGCGCCGGCTCGAAGCGCTAAAGGACAGCCCTCTCCTGCTCGTGCTTGATCAGGTCACCGATCCGCACAATGTCGGCGCGATCATGCGCTCGGCCGTCGCCTTCAATGCCGGGGCCGTTATCACCACCCAGAGACATAGCCCGACCGAGTCAGGCGTGCTCGCCAAATCCGCCTCCGGCGCCCTGGAACTGATACCTTATATACAGATCACCAATCTCGCCGATGCACTCGGCGAATTGCACAGGCTCGGCTTCTCCACCATCGGCCTCGATTCGGAAGGACCGGCGCCGCTCGAAGGCACCTTCTCAGGCGATAAGGTGGCGCTGGTGCTCGGCTCGGAGGGCAAGGGGCTCAGGCAGAAGACACGCGAAACCGTCAACGCGCTTGCCCGCCTCGACATGCCGGGCGCAATCAAATCGCTGAACGTCTCGAATGCAGCGGCGATCGCGCTTTATGCGGCGCGGCTCTATCTGAAGCCATAGGTGGGCCAACAAGCGACCAGCTCAATTCAAGCGACCGCAGTCATCGCGCCAGGGGGAAGTGTCATGATCCGTTTCGTCGTCCGGCTTTCGGCTGCGGCAGCAGCCCTCCTTGCTTGTGGCCTGGCCCAGGGCCAGGAGATCGATGCCGATATTGTCAAAGCGCAGGCCGGGGCCTATCTCTTTGCCCCGCAAGACGGCCGCGCGGGATGCCGGATGACGCTTGAAACCAGTACGGCGATCGGCGGCTATTCGCTCTCTGGCCAGGAGTCTTGCACTACGCCACTGCCGGCGCTTGCCGAGTCCTATGCCTGGAATTTCGACGGCAATGGCGGCCTCATTCTGATCGATGCGATGCGCAAGGTCATCGCCCGTTTCGTCGAGAACGAGGGTTCAGCGATGAAAACGGAAGACGAAACACCGCTCCTGCTGATCTCGGCACCCGATGGTGTCGATCACTTGCCGACCTTCAGGAGCCTTGCCGGGACATGGGCAATGCAAAGACCGGGCGGCGAAAAGCTCTGCAGCGTGACACTCGACGGCACCGTCGATACGGACGGCCATGCACCCCTATCGCTTTCCGGAGACTGCGCCGCCAATGTCGCCGGGCTCAAGCTCACCATATGGGATATCGATGGTTTCGGGCTGACGCTGATGAGCCATGACGGTTCGTCGCTCAGCTTCGACATGCGCGCCGACGGCAATTTCGACAAGTCCAGAGAAGAAGGCGGCAAGCCGCTATCGCTCGTGCGCCACTGATCCCGGCGCATGGCTCGAGCCGGAGAAATCCACTTTTTGCCTTGGAATGACCTTCTGGAGCATTATGATCGGGCGGCGATCGATCCGTAGCGACCGGTCATAAGCAAGAAGGAGCGATTCCCATCATGGCCATTCGACCGCTGATTTTCGGTATCCTCTTCATCGCGGCCTTTGTGGGAATCATTCTCAGCATCATTTGGGTGGACACGTCGCATCCCGTTCACCAGGCCGATCCCTTGTCGCCGACGGCGCCTGGCCCCGCGACGCCGGGGCCGGTGCAATAGGCCGAGAGGAACGCGGACGGCAATCGCGCGTTAATCCCCGATCGAACGAGGATTGAACGCTTATGCGCATAATGATCGCCATCGTCGCCGTCATGGTCGCCTCGGTGCTCAGCATCGCGATGATGTCACCTTCCGGTGCCGGACAGACCGGTAATGGCGACAGGATCGAGGCCAAAATCAACGAACCCCTCGCGCATTGAACCGGAACGACGGGTAGCTGAGACCGACTGTCTTCAGCTGCAATAGAACCAGGGCATGTCGCGATCATATTGGCACCACTCGAGGGAAATGGCTGCGGTCAGCAAATATCCGCGAACTTCATGGCTGGTTCCTCATTGAGGATGGGGAGACACTGCGCCGTCGCGGCTGAATTGCCGCTGAAACAGACCTTCGGACGGGGTTCATTAAGGAAAAACGCGCCGGAGCATTATCGAAACCAGTCCGCCTTCGTTCTCAACGAAACTACGACGCGACAGCCTTCGCTTGGCCGCTCTCTTCGGTTCGCCGAGCCGAAGCTCACGAGCGTAGGCTGGTGCCCCCGGCAGGGTTCGAACCCGCGACCCCCTGATTACAAATCAGGTGCTCTACCAACTGAGCTACAAGGGCAATAGCTGCCCAACTAACAGATTCTGCGATCCTGTAAAGGAAAATCCGTGCGAGCGCCGACAAGTCTGCGTGTATTCAAAACGCCTTGTCTTGCAAAACGGCCTTGTCGCAACTGCCATTTATCCTTTAGCTAGAGCAGCTTCACAAAGGGCATTGTATGGGCCGTTCATTCCAGACGCTTTCCTTTATCGCCTCGCCGACGATGGAGGCGCTCGCAGCGCGCGAAGAGCTGATTCGCATCTATGGCGACGTGCCTCAGGACAAGGCTGATGTCATCGTCGCACTGGGCGGCGATGGCTTCATGCTGCAGACGCTGCACAGCACCATGAATTCGGGCAAGCTGGTCTACGGCATGAATCGCGGCTCGGTCGGCTTTCTGATGAATGATTACAGCACGGAACGGCTTCAGGAACGTATCTGCGTCGCCGTCGAAAACGCCTTCCGCCCTTTGAAGATGACGACGGCCAATGCCGACGGCACGAATTCCACAGCGCTCGCCATCAACGAGGTTTATCTTTTCCGTCAGTCTTATCAGGCCGCGAATCTGAGGGTGGTGGTCGACGGGCGCGTACGGCTGGAGGAGCTGATCTGCGACGGGCTGATGGTGGCCACCCCAGCGGGATCGACGGCCTATAATCTTTCCGCCCATGGCCCCATCCTGCCGCTCGAGGCGCCACTGCTCGCCATGACGCCGGTCAGCGCTTTCAGGCCGCGGCGCTGGAGGGGCGCCCTGCTTCCGAACAAGGTGACTGTCGATATCGACGTGCTCGAACCGGTGAAGCGGCCGGTGAATGCGGTGGCAGACAATACGGAGGTCAAATCGGTGCTGCATGTCCGCATCGCCCAGTCGGAGCATATGACGGCGCGTATCCTCTCCGATCCGGACCGCTCCTGGTCCGACCGCATTCTCGCCGAGCAGTTCAAGGATTGAAATGATGGCAATGCGCCTGACATTGATGGCCACGGTTTTCCTCGCTGGATGCTCGGCCGCGATCGCCGCTCCCGCGCAGGACGTCATCCTGCCGGCTTCTGTGATTTTCGCGACCAGCACCGGCTACTGGGAGGATGACGGCAACGCACCTGATGTCGAGCGGGCGCCCACCGCTGCCGAAAGCGTGTCCGCCCCTCAGCAAAAGCGCCACGGCTATTACAAGCTCTTTGCCGTGCGTCAGCCGGACAGGACATCGAAAGTCTATCTTCAGCAGATTGTCCAGACCGAGACCGGTCCGGCGATTGCCTCGACCATCGAGCTGCAGGAGATCAGCGACCTGAAGCCATACGTGACCGATATCCGCCCCGAAAACTCGAGCGGCATCATCAAGCAACCCGGCCTCTTCGCTACGATCTATCTGAAGACCGATCCCGCAGCCGAGCCGGACGGCTGGACCGTGCTGATTGACGAACTCGGCGACATCACCATCGAGAAAGCGACCAATTGAGCAGCGAGACGCTGTTCGCACAGGCGAGGAAGATGAAACTCGGCTTTCGCGAGGGCATCCTCTATGACGACCGGAGACTGGACTGGGACGCAGCCGGTCCAAGGCCCGTCCGCTGGTCGCTATGGTATCCGGCTGCCGATAACGCGCAGGAATGCGAGATCCAGGAGAGAAGCTGGTTTCGGAAGGCGGCGGTCGCTCGCGACGCACCGATTCGGCCCTCAGACAGGCCTTATCCCCTCGTCCTGCTGTCACATGGCACTGGTGGATCTGCGGCCGGACTGGAATGGCTGGCGCGACGCCTGGTCGATCGCGGATTTGCAGCGCTCGGCGTCGATCATCACGGCAATACGGGCAGTGAGCCCTATCGCGCCGAAGGTTTTGCCTGTCTCTGGGAACGGGCGCCAGATCTGAGCTTGATGCTCGACCGCTGTCGCGACTGGCTTGGCCATTTTGCCGGTCGGATCGATGCGGACCGTGTATTCGCGGTCGGATTTTCGGCCGGAGCCTATAGCGTCATGCTGCTTCTCGGCGCCGTCACCCAGTTCTCGCAGTTCGAACGGTCACGGCTGAAGCCGGGTGGTCCACGAGGCCCGAGGGAATTTCCCGACCTCGCCGATCATATTCCCTCACTGCTTCGCACCAGCGATGTTTTTCGCGAATCATGGTTCCGCATGTCGCGATCCTATCGGGACGACAGGATCACAGCGGCGGTCCTCTGCGCGCCGGGTCG
This sequence comes from Rhizobium sp. NXC14, assembly GCF_002117485.1. Classification (NCBI taxonomy): domain Bacteria; kingdom Pseudomonadati; phylum Pseudomonadota; class Alphaproteobacteria; order Hyphomicrobiales; family Rhizobiaceae; genus Rhizobium; species Rhizobium sp. NXC14. Next base: position 1,776,059 of record NZ_CP021030.1, on the reverse strand, counting down.
CTCCGTTCTCAGCTTCGGCGCGGATAGCCTGAAAGCTGTCGTGGCGCCCTCTCTTATCCTTGTCGGCGATGCCGACAAGGCGGCACCGGCTGAGGAATGTTCTTGCTGGCTGCATGAGCGCCTGACACGCAGCGCGCTAAAAATCTTCGGCGGCGGCCTCGGGCATTATGTCTTTGTGCCGGAGGGCACGGGGCTCGGCATGGCCTTTGCCGCCGAGCTCTTCACCGACCCGCCGGGCATCGAGCGGGGGGCCGTTCATGACGAGATTGCCGCTCTTTCCGCAGCGCTGTTTCATGACGGCGATGGCGGCGCGATAGGCAGAACAAAGAAAGCCCCGTTTCCGGGGCTTTGATTTCCATGATGCTGATTGTCAGTCGACATCCTCGACGACCGCATCGGCGGCGCCGCTGATACGGTGGGCAAGGGCCGCTTCCATGAATTCGTTCAGATCGCCGTCGAGCACGTCATCCGGAGCAGTGCTGGCGACGCCTGTGCGCAGGTCCTTGACCAGCTGGTAAGGCTGCAGCACGTAGGAGCGGATCTGATGACCCCAGCCGATATCCGTCTTGGAAGCGGCTTCGGCGTTGGCAGCCTCTTCGCGCTTCTTCAACTCTGCTTCGTACATCCGGGCACGCAGCATTTCCCAGGCCTTGGCACGGTTCTTGTGCTGCGAACGTTCCTGCTGGCAGGCCACCACGATCCCGGTCGGGATATGGGTGATGCGCACGGCCGAGTCCGTCGTGTTGACGTGCTGGCCGCCGGCGCCTGACGAACGATAGGTATCGATGCGGCAATCGCTTTCGTTGATGTCGATGTTGATCGAGTCGTCGACGACCGGATAGACCCAGATCGACGAGAAGGACGTATGGCGCCGCGCATTGCTGTCGTAGGGGGAAATGCGCACCAGACGATGTACGCCCGATTCTGTCTTCAGCCAGCCATAGGCATTGTGGCCCTTGACGAGCAGGGTCGCGGACTTGATCCCCGCCTCTTCGCCGTCATGGACTTCGAGAAGCTCGACCTTGAAGCGCTGCCGTTCCGCCCAGCGGGTGTACATGCGCAACAGCATGTTGGCCCAGTCCTGGCTTTCGGTGCCGCCGGCGCCGGAATGGACTTCGAGATAGGTGTCGTTGCTGTCGGCCTCCCCGGAGAGCATCGCCTCCACCTGACGGCGCGCGGCCTCGGCCTTCAGTGCTTTCAAGGCATCCTCGGCCTCTTTGACGATGCCCTCGTCGCCCTCTTCCTCGCCGAGTTCGACCAGCTCGACATTGTCTTTCAGCTGCTGTTCCAGCTGCCGAACGCCGTTAATGCCGTCCTCGAGCTGCTGACGCTCGCGCATCAGCTTCTGGGCTTCCTGCGCATCGTTCCAGAGGTTCGGATCCTCTGCCTTGTTGTTCAACCAGTCCAGTCGTCTTATTGCCTGGTCCCAGTCAAAGATGCCTCCTCAGCAGGGTGATAGCCTGCTTGGTTTCATCGACCACGTTTTCGATTTCCGCTCGCATTTTCCTGCTTCTCTGTAACGGTCTTCTTCAAGTGCTGGTGACATAGAGACGCCCGCCGCGGATGTAAAGAGCCGGGGCGGGTTTCCAAAATTGGGTGAAGACTCAGAAGAGTCCTGGCGTGCCGGTCTGAACGGCCTGGTTGGCTTGCGGCGAGGTCTTCAGGATCTCCTCCGGCGCCATGGTGCTGTCCATGCCGATGACGGAGAAGCTGTCGGCAGGTCCGGTGCCGGGTTTGAAGGCCTCGACGATCGTGTTCGGATCGCCGTCGGCGGCGGCCATGCCGGTCTTGCGGTCGATCGGGATCAGGTTCATGCCCTGTGGAATGACGAACTTCGATTCCGGCATGTCCTTGACGGCGGCCTGCATGAATTCGTTGAAAATCGGGGCGGATAGACCGCCGCCGGTGCCGCCGCGGCCGAGCGGGGCCGGCGTATCGAAGCCCATATAGAGGCCGGCGACGAGATCCGGCGTGAAACCGACGAACCAGGCATCCTTTTCGTCATTGGTGGTGCCGGTCTTTCCGGCGACGTCGCGACCGCCGAGATCAATCTTGCCGGCGGCGGTGCCGCGCTGGATGACGCCCTGCATCATCGAGGTGATCTGGTAGGCGGTCATCGGGTCAAGGACGGTTTCGCGGTTGTCGACGACATTCGGCTCTTCCTGGTTCTGCCAGTCGCTGGCATTGCAGCCCTCGCAAAGGCGCTCCTCATGCTTGAAGATCGTCTTGCCATAACGGTCCTGGATACGGTCGATCAGGGTCGGCTTGATCTGCTTGCCGCCATTGGCAATGACCGAATAGGCCGAGACCATGCGCAGCACTGTCGTGTCGCCCGCGCCGAGCGACATCGAGAGAACCGGCAGCATGTGATCGTAGATACCGAAGCGTTCGGCATATTCGGCAACGATATTCATGCCGAGATCGTTGGCGAGTCGCACCGTCATCAGGTTGCGCGAATGCTCGATGCCTGAGCGCAGTGTCGACGGGCCGCCGACTTCGCCGCCGTAGTTTTCGGGCTTCCAAACCTGGCCGCCCGAGACGATCTCAATCGGCGCGTCCATGATGACGGAGGCCGGCGTATAACCGTTGTCCATCGCCGCGGCGTAGACGAAAGGCTTGAACGAGGAGCCCGGCTGGCGCATCGCCTGAGTGGCGCGGTTGAATTCGGACTGGCCATAGGAGAAGCCGCCGACCATGGCGAGCACGCGGCCGGTCTTCGGATCCATGGCGACAAGCCCGCCCTGTACCTTCGGCGGCTGGCGCAGACGGTAGGAGGTCGACGCGTCGTCACCGAGCTTTTCGACATAGACGACATCGCCCGGGCTCAAGACACCGGCCGGCGATTTCGCCGTCTTGCGGGAGCCATCCGCCGAACGGTAGGCCCATTGCATGTTCTTGGCGTCGATGGTGCCGCGCTGACGGTCCGCCGCAACCTTGCCGCTCCCGTCCTTGGCCGGCTGCAGGCCAATATCGACATTGTTATCGGACACGGCGAGGACGACGGCGAGCCGCCATTCCGGAACGTCGGTTAGCGCGGGAATATCGGCAAGCGCCTTGCCCCAATCGCCGCTGGAGTCGATCTGCTTAATGGCCCCATGGAATCCACGGCGCTCGTCATAGGTCACGAGGCCATCCTGCAGCGCCTTACGGGCGGCGAGCTGCATTTGCGGATCGAGCGAAGTGCGCACGGAAAGGCCGCCCTCGTAAAGAACCTTCTCGCCATATTGATCGATCAGCTGGCGGCGCACGGCTTCGGCGAAGTAATCGGACGCGAAGAGCGAGGGACCGTTGCTGCGGGCGGTGACGCCGAGCGGCTGCTTCTTGGCTTCCGCGCCGTCGTTCTGGCTGACATAGCCGTTCTCGACCATGCGATCGATAACCCAGTTGCGACGCTCGAGCGCCGCCTCAGGATGGCGGAACGGATGATAATTGGCCGGGCCTTTCGGAAGCGATGCCAAATAGGCGGCCTCGGCGACAGTCAGCTCCGTAACCGACTTATTGAAATAGGTCAGCGCCGCGCCGGCGATGCCATAGGAATTCATCCCGAAGAAAATCTCGTTCAGGTAGAGTTCGAGAATCTTGTCCTTGCTGTAGGCCTGCTCGATACGAAAGGAGAGGATTGCTTCCTTGATCTTGCGGTCGATCGTCTGGTCCGAGCTCAAAAGGAAGTTCTTAGCCACCTGCTGGGTGATTGTGGAAGCACCGACGGGACGGCGGCCCGAACCGAAATTCTGCAGGTTGACGAGGATTGCGCGGCCGAGACCGGTGAGGTCGACGCCCGGGTGGTTGTAGAAATTCTTGTCCTCGGCCGACAGGAAAGCGGCCTTCACGCGGTCGGGAATGGCCTGGATCGGCAGGAAAAGACGCTTTTCTTTAGCATATTCGGCCATGAGAGCGCCGTTGCCGGCATGGACGCGGGTCGTCACCGGCGGCGCGTAGCTGTTCAGAACGGCATAGTCCGGAAGATCCCTGGCGACATTAGCGAGATAGATAGCAATACCCGCCGCAGCGACCAGAAACAGGACGCAGGCCATTCCGAAGAAATATCCAAGAAGTCTAAGCATATTTTCAGCTACCGGTCTCTTCGATCCGCAATCTGCGCAGGCGCAACGATTGCACAGATCGAGACAATTTGCACGTTGCGCGCGGCTTACTCCATGAGCGCTACCGCCACAAGCCGATTCCGCGCCTCAAGCTAGGAAACATAAGCCGGAGTAACGGCGCGAATGTGAGCAAAATAGGGCTCGGCCCGCCGCATTCGTCGCTTCGGCAGCGTTTCATCGGGACTGTCACATCCAAGCAACGCCCTTGCCCGCCGACAAGCCGAAGCACGCCGTTCAGAACGTGATTCATCTGATGCGTCCAAGTCTCTGTTTTCATGGATTTCGCCAGAGCAAACTATCAGAATCTTCGGGCGGCGCTCTTATCCGCCATTCGCCACAACGCCGGTACGGTATCGCTTCACCGCCTCGGTCAGGAGATCGGCAATCCTGGTGCGCCAGGTTTCGTCGAGCAGCAGTTTTTCGTCTTCGGCATTCGACAGGAATCCGAGCTCGAGCAGGATCGACGGCACGTCGGGGGCCTGCAGCACGCGGAAGCCGGCGTGGCGGTGCGGATTGTTGATGGTGCCGACTTGGTCCTTGAAGGAATTCAGCACGATCTCGGCCAGCGAGATCGAAAAGGCCTGCGTCTCGCGCCGCGTCAGATCGAGCAGGATGTCGGCGACCTCGGGCGGCTCGGCGACTACCTCCTTGCCGGCGATCTGGTCGGAAAGGTTTTCGCGTTCGGCAAGATCGGCTGCGAGCTTGTCGGAGGCCTTGTCCGAAATCGTATAGACCGTTGCGCCGCGGATATCCTTCTGTTTCAGCGTATCGGCATGCAGTGAAATGAACAGGCCGGCATGGTTCTGGCGGGCGATCAGCACCCGCTGGGAAAGCGACAGGAACTCGTCGTCGCTGCGCGTCAGGAACGCCTTGATGCCCGGCTCCTTGTTCAGCCGGTCGGCCAGTGCCCTGGCGAAGGCAAGCGTCAACTGCTTTTCCTCGGTCTTCGTATCGACGCCGATTGCGCCGGTGTCGATGCCGCCATGGCCGGCGTCGACGGCAATGACGAAATCGCCGGGGGCGGCTTTCTCCGGCGCCGGAATGGCGCTCGTCGTCTGAGCCGCCTCGGTCCGATCATCCCACGATTGTGTCTTCACCAGTTCGGCAAAGGCCTCCTTATCGATCATTTCGGCGTCGAGCACCAGGCGATGACCCCTGCCCGCCTCGTCGGCCTGCACCTTGGCGAGCGAGAGCTTCACCGGCCTTGCCGCTGTCAGCACGATGCGGGCGCTCTCCTCATCCATCTTGCCGTAGCGGATATCCTTGAAGAGGCCGCGAGCGGCCAAATCCTTCCCAGGGAAACCGAAGGCGGTGGCCGGCAGATCGACGACGATCCGCTCCGGATTGGCGATATAATGGACGGAGAAACGCGGTTCGCGGTCGAAATCGATGACGATGCGCGTCCTGGCGTCATCGCCGATGATGCGCGCCCCATAAGCGAGCAGCGGATCCTTCGTCTCGGCCGAACCCGCGAGGCCAGGCAGGAGGCAACCTGCAATGAGCACCGCCGTCTGAACCCGCCTTGCGAATGTCGATCGCCGCGTTGCGGACTGCGCCGCGATCCGAGCCCTCTTAAACAATAAACCGTCACACCCTATTTGTAACCGCGATGGACCTGATATGGCCGGATCGACGCTCGATAGCGAGACGCCTTGCGACCTGCCGAATCGCGGTCACCTGCCCCCAGTTTCTATGCGATTCGAAATCCATCAATATTATGGCACATTTGGCTTTTCCCTTGCTATTGTGACACAGAAAACATACAACGCATTTTAGGGTAGAAGTGTTGACGGGATAGAGTCGCCGCAAGGGCTGCCAGCCAGATCTGGACCTGGCGCCACATCGGTCATCGTCCGCCGTCTCATGCGCTTCAACCCGGGAACTGGATCCTGATTTTCCGGCTTCTGTCGGAACTTCATTGGTGGATCAGCCACCACGCTCTCAGGGAGCAACCCTCATCGGACCCGAACCGGGTCTTCGTATTTGTCGATCACGCTTGGTTGTTGATGGTTTCGCAGCAGGTTTTATCTGAAGTGTACAGGCCCCGGACCGAAACGGTTCCGGCTGCGGTCTGGCTGCTGCTCTTCCCTTCGCGTCAAGCGCGACTTTCAATATCCGGCGCGGCCACGGTGGACCGCATTCTTTCTGTTTCAACAGCAGTCGGGAATGCGCTCTCGCGGCCACGCCGAGGAGCACAGCTTACATGGCAGACAAAATGCTTATCGATGCGTCTCACGAGGAAGAGACGCGCGTCGTTGTCGTTCGCGGGAACCGCATAGAAGAATTTGACTTCGAGTCGCAGCACAAGAAGCAGATCCGCGGCAATATCTATCTTGCAAAGGTAACGAGGGTCGAGCCCTCGCTGCAGGCCGCCTTCGTCGATTACGGCGGCAACCGGCACGGCTTCCTGGCCTTCGCCGAAATCCATCCCGATTATTATCAGATACCGCTCGCCGACCGTCAGGCACTGCTTCGAGCCGAAGCCGAGGAGCATCGCCGCGACGAAGACGTCGAACACGTCGAAACCGCACCGGTCGTCGATCTTTCGACCCAGGACCAGCCGGATGTCGGCATCGTGCCGGCAGAGGCACCGGCTGCCGTAACGGAAGAGGCCGCGGCGGAAAAGGTTGCCGTAACGGCAGAGGTGGCAGCATCGCCTGAAGCCGCCGAGGAAGCGCCAGCCAAGAAGGCAAGGCCGCGCCGGAGCCGCAAGAAGGTTGCCGAAACGACCGCGACCGAGGATGCCGTTCCGACTGACGTCGAAGCCGAAGGCGCTGCAAGCGTCGACAACGACGATGACGCCCCTGCCGGCGGCACGATGGCCGCGATGGTGGAAACCGACACGATCTCCGAGGACATCGACACCAGCAAGCGTCGCCACGATGACGACGATGACGACGATGATCACGGTGAAGAGGAAGTCATCGAATCCGTCGGCGCCGAAGACGCGATGGAAGAAGTTCCGGACCGCGTGCAGCGCAAGCCGCGCAAGCAGTACCGCATCCAGGAAGTCATCAAGCGCCGCCAGATCCTGCTGGTGCAGGTCGCCAAGGAAGAGCGCGGCAACAAGGGTGCCGCTCTCACCACCTATCTCTCGCTTGCAGGCCGCTATTCGGTTCTGATGCCGAACACGGCGCGCGGTGGCGGCATTTCCCGCAAGATCACCAATCCGCAGGACCGCAAGCGCCTGAAGGAAATCGCCCGCATGCTCGAAGTGCCGCAAGGCATGGGCGTCATCCTTCGCACCGCCGGTGCGAACCGCACTAAGGTCGAGGTCAAGCGCGATTTCGAATATCTGATGCGCCTGTGGGAAAATGTCCGCACTCTGACGCTGGCGTCGACCGCTCCCTGCCTCGTCTATGAAGAGGGCTCGCTGATCAAGCGCTCGATCCGCGACCTCTACAACAAGGATATCGGCGAAATCATCGTTGCCGGCGAGGAAGGCTATCGTGAAGCGAAAGACTTCATGAAGATGCTGATGCCGAGCCATGCCAAGGTGGTTCAGCCCTACCGCGATATCCACCCGATCTTCTCGCGCTCCGGCATCGAGGCCCAGCTGGACCGCATGCTGCAGCCGCAGGTGACGCTGCGTTCCGGCGGCTATCTGATCATGAACCAGACGGAAGCGCTGGTTTCGATCGACGTCAACTCCGGCCGCTCGACGCGCGAACACTCGATCGAGGACACCGCGCTGCAGACGAACCTCGAAGCCGCGGAAGAAATCGCCCGCCAGCTTCGCCTGCGCGACCTCGCCGGCCTGATTGTCATCGACTTCATCGACATGGAAGAGAAGCGCAACAACCGCGCCGTCGAGAAGAAGCTGAAGGAATGCCTGAAGAACGACCGCGCCCGCATCCAGGTCGGCCGGATCTCGCATTTCGGCCTGCTCGAAATGTCACGCCAGCGCATCCGCGCTTCGGTTCTCGAATCGACGACCCAGGTCTGCTCGCATTGCGGCGGCACCGGCCACGTCCGTTCGCAGTCCTCCGTCGCCCTGCATGTGCTGCGCGGCATCGAGGAATATCTGCTGAAGAATACGACGCACAACATCACCGTGCGCACCACGCCCGACATCGCGCTCTACCTGCTCAACCACAAGCGCCAGACGATCGTCGATTACGAAGCGCGCTTTGGCGTAGCGATCATCATCGATGCCGACGGTTCGGTCGGCGCACAGCACTTTGCGATCGACCGCGGCGAGCCTGTCGAAAACCCAGTCAAGATCGAAAGCCTCTTCAACTTCGCAGCCATCCCCGAGGATGAGGACGACGACATCGTCATCGAGACTGATGAGGACGAAGACGAAGAACTCGAGGAAAAGGCTGCCGCGACCGAACGTCCCGCTGCGGCGCGTTCGGAAGGCGAAGGTGAAGGCAACCGCAAGCGCAAGCGTCGCCGCCGCCGTCGTGGCCGCAACGGCAATGCCGAGCAGCCGGCAGCCGCTGCAGGCGAAGCTGGCGACGAAGAGGAAGATGGCGACGATGAGGGCGCTGAGGGCGACGAAACCGCCGCCGCTGCACCCGAGAGCCGCGCCGAAAACGAGGAATCGCAGCGCCGCAAGCGCCGTCGCCGCGGCAAGCGCGGCGGTCGCCGCAATCGGGAGGACGGCTCCGAGCTGACGGCCAATGAAGCCGGCGAAGGCAGCGGCAGCGAGGATGAAGACGACGGCATTTCGGATGACGTCGCTCCAGGTGACGCCGCAATTGTCGAGACGGTTCCCGAACAGGCCGGCGAGAGCCAAGCTGTAACGGCTGCCGTCGAGGATATGGCCGTCATCGCCGAAGAGGTAAAGCCTGCCCGTGGCCGCGGCCGCCGCAAGCCCGCCGCAGCGCCGGTCGACGAACCAGTAGCGGAAGCAACACCCGCCGTTGAAGCCGAACCGGAGGTGGTCGAAGCTTCCGCCGATCTCGCAACGCCCGCCCAGGAAGAAGCAAAGCCGGTTCGCGCCAACCGCGAATCCAATATTTCTTCCTCAGAGCCGACGGTGAAATCCGCCCGTACCGAAAATGGCGAAGGCGACGAAGGCAAGCCGAAGAAAGCCGGCTGGTGGCAGCGCCGTGGCTTCTTCTGAACGCTGATTTTCGGACGTAAATGATGAGATCCGGCTGCGGCGACGCGGCCGGATTTTCGTTTATGGCGGCGGCATCGGCATCGACTTTCAGCAAGGCAGCGCGAGTACGTGTATTATTGAGATCACACACATGGGATGCGACCGTGCGAACGACTCTGGATATCGATAGGGGCTTGCTCGAAGCGGCAATGGCCGCCACGGGATTGGCGACGAAAAAGGCCATGATCGAACAGGCCTTGCGAAGCCTCGTCGACAGGCACCGTCAAAAGAATGCGATCGAAGATCTTGCAGTGATCGGCTGGGAAGGCGATCTCGACGAGATACGTCAATCCCCCGCTGACAATCAGGCGGCCGGGGGATAGAGCAGATCGACGATGTAGCTGGCGTCGAAGCGGGAGTCGAGCATGCCGTAGGTGGAGCGCCAGCCGCCGGCCAGGCGCGTCTCTATGAAGGCATCGGCAATGCGCCCTGCCCCGAGCCGGTAGAGCTCGGCGGCGCCGGCGGCAAGAGCCAGTTGCTCGACGAGCAGGCGTGCCGCGCCTTCGTCCTGTTCGCAGAGGGCGATTGCGGCGCGTAGCACGTCGATCGTTTTCGTCCCGGCGGGGCCGAGATCGCGCGCGAGGCCCGCAAAAACCGTTTCGAACAGATCCTTGCCACGGTTGAGCACCCGCAGCACATCCAGCGCCATGACGTTGCCGGAGCCCTCCCAGATGGCATTGACGGGAGCCTCCCGGTAATGACGGGCGATCGGCCGCTCCTCGATGTAACCGTTGCCGCCGATGCATTCCATCGCCTCGTAGATCAGCGCGGGTGCGATCTTGCAGCACCAGTATTTGGCGACGGGAGTCATGACGCGGGCATAGGCCGCTTCTTCGGCATTGCCGCGGGCCTTGTCGAAAGCATCGGCAAGACGGAAGGACAGCGCGGTGGCGGCCGCGACATCGAGCGCCATGTCGGCCAGCACGCGCGTCATGATCGGCTGATTGACGAGCATCCTGCCGAAGACGCTGCGGCCGCGCGTGTGATGCACGGCCTCGGCCAGCGAGGCGCGCATGATGCCGGAGGAGGCCAGTGCGCAGTCAAGCCGCGTCAACGTCACCATGTCGAGGATGGTGCGGATCCCGGCATCCGGGCCGCCGAGCAGGAAACCGAAGGTATCGGTGAACTCCACCTCTGAAGAGGCGTTGGACCGATTACCGACCTTATCCTTCAGTCGCTGGAACTGCAGTCCGTTCGCTGACCCGTCCTCCAGCAGGCGAGGCACGAGGAAGCAGCCCATGCCCTCCTTGGTCTGCGCCAGCATGATGAAGGCATCGCTCATCGGAGCCGACATGAACCATTTGTGGCCGGAAAGCCGGTAGATGCCTTCACTGACCTTTTCGGCAGCGCTGCGGTTGGCCCTGACATCGGTGCCGCCCTGCTTTTCGGTCATGCCCATGCCGATTGTCACCGCAGACTTCTGCATAGCGGGCCGGTTGGACGAATCATATTTGCGCGACAGGATCTTCGGCGCCCAGTCCTTCTGCACCGCAGGGGACGCCGACAGCGCGGCCACCGAAGCACTCGTCATCGTCAGCGGGCAGAGATGGCCAGATTCCAGCTGTGCCGTCAGGTAAAATCGCGCGGCGCGGACCTTGTGGCCTGCGTCCTTCGCCTCGATATCGGCCTGCGGATCCCAGACGGAGGAATGCAGGCCGACCGACATGGAGCGACGCATCAGCGCGTGCCAGGCGGGATGGAATTCGACGACATCGAGACGTTCGCCGCGCGGACCATGGGTGCGCAGCTGTGGCGCCCCCTGGTTTGCCATACGCGCCAGCTCCTGTGCCTCCGGCGAGGTGACGTAGCGGCCGATATTTTCCAGGTCTTCACGGATGCCGCGCGGCAGGGCCGCCGTCAGATCGACGATCAGAGGATCGGATCGATAGGCATTGATGCCGGACCACAGGCTCGGCTGGTTGAGTTCTGCGAGTTTGTCGTCAGTCCGGTTTGCGGAGGTCATTGTTCGCTTCTAGTGCAAGAACCCGGCAAGGAAAACCGGAAGTTATGATTCGCTTCATTCTGCTCTATCGGAATTCGGGCGAAAATGCATGGGGACATAAGCCTTTGCCCACAGCGCGTGCTTGCCCCGGCGGGCGGCACTCATTATAGACCCGCAAGAGACAGCAAGAGGCAGGGTCATGGTCTTTTTCCCCCACCGCCACCTCATTGGCATCAAGGGCCTCACCGAGCAGGATATCACCTATCTTCTCGACAAGGCGGACGAAGCCGTCAAGATCAGCCGCCAGCGAGAAAAGAAGACGTCGACGCTGCGCGGACTGACACAGATCAACCTCTTCTTCGAGGCATCGACCCGCACACAGGCCTCCTTCGAGCTTGCTGGCAAGCGGCTTGGCGCCGACGTGATGAACATGTCGGTCGGCAATTCCTCGGTGAAGAAAGGCGAAACGCTGATCGATACGGCGATGACGCTGAATGCAATGCGTCCGGACGTGCTGGTGATCCGCCATTCAAGCGCCGGTGCGGCCGCGCTTCTAGCCCAGAAAGTCTCCTGCTCGGTCGTCAATGCCGGCGACGGGCAGCACGAACATCCGACCCAGGCGCTGCTCGACGCGCTGACGATCCGCCGCGCCAAGGGCAAGCTTTCGCGGATCACCGTAGCGATCTGCGGCGACGTGCTGCACTCGCGCGTGGCGCGCTCCAATATCCTGCTGCTGAACGCGATGGGCGCACGCGTGCGCGTCGTCGCGCCCGCCACGCTGCTGCCCGCCGGCATCGCCGAGATGGGTGTCGAGGTGTTCCACTCGATGAAGGAAGGATTGAAGGACGCCGACGTCGTGATGATGCTGCGGCTGCAGCGCGAACGCATGTCCGGCGCCTTCGTGCCGTCGGTGCGCGAGTATTATCATTTCTACGGACTCGACGCCGAAACGCTGAAAGCAGCGAAGGACGATGCGCTGGTCATGCACCCCGGACCGATGAACCGCGGCGTCGAGATCGCCTCCGAGGTGGCCGATGGTCCGCAGAGCGTCATCGCCGAACAAGTGGAAATGGGGGTCGCCGTGCGCATGGCCGTCATGGAGACGCTGCTCGTCTCGCAGAACCAAGGTCCCCGAACCGACGGAATGATGGCATGAGCAACTCGATCGTCCTCAAGAATGTCCGCATCGTCGATCCCTCGCGCGATCTCGACGAGATTGGAACGATCATCGCTAAAAATGGCGTGATTCTTGCCGCCGGCAGCGGGGCGCAGAATCAGGGCGCGCCGGAAGGCGCCGTCGTGCGCGACTGCACCGGCCTCGTGGCGACCCCCGGCCTCGTCGATGCACGCGTCCATATCGGCGAGCCCGGCGGCGAGCACCGCGAGACGATCGCCTCGGCGAGCCGGGCGGCGGCAGCCGGCGGCATCACCTCGATCATCATGATGCCGGACACCGATCCCGTCATTGACGACATCGCGCTGGTGGAATTCGTCAGGAAGACGGCGCGGGACACGGCCAGCGTCAACGTCTATCCGGCAGCCGCCCTCACCAAGGGTCTTGCCGGCGAGGAGATGACGGAGATCGGCCTCTTGATGCAGGCGGGCGCCGTCGCCTTCACCGACGCCCATTCCAGCGTCCCTAACACACAGGTGCTGCGCCGAATCATGACCTATGCGCGCGAGTTCGGCGCCGTCATCTCCTGCGAGACCCGCGACAAATATCTCGGCGCCAATGGCGTCATGCATGAGGGACTTTTCGCCAGCTGGCTGGGGCTCTCCGGCATTCCGAAGGAAGCCGAGCTGATCCCACTCGAACGCGATCTCAGGGTGGCAGAGCTGACGCGCGGCCGTTATCATGCCCCGATGATCTCCGTGCCGGAATCGGTCGAAGCCATCGAACGCGCCCGGGGCCGTGGCGCCAAGGTGACCTCGGGCATCTCGATCAACAATCTGGCGCTCAACGAGAACGACATCGGCGAATACCGCACCTTCTTCAAGCTCTATCCGCCGTTGCGCCCGGAGGATGACCGGGTCGCCATGGCCGAGGCGCTTGCGAGTGGCGCGATCGACATCATCGTCTCCTCGCACGACCCGCAGGACGTCGACACGAAGCGCCTGCCGTTCGCAGAAGCGGCCGATGGCGCAGTCGGATTGGAAACGATGCTGGCAGCGGCCCTCAGGCTTCACCATGGCGGCCAGGTCGGCCTGATGCGGCTGATCGACGCCATGTCCACCCGCCCGGCACAAATCTTCGGCCTTGAAGCGGGCACGCTGAAGCCGGGTGCTGCGGCCGATATCACGCTGATCGATCTCGATGAGCCTTGGCTTGTCGCTAAAGACATGCTTCTCTCCCGCTCGAAGAACACGCCTTTCGAGGATGCCCGCTTCAGCGGGCGAGCGGTTGGGACTTACGTCTCGGGAAAGCTTGTCCACGCAGTTTAGAATCGACACCATCGCCGTTCATCCCCAGAGGGAAAAGGGCCGGACTTGAGGATAGCCACGGAGGGCTGAGGGGGCACATGTTATCCAATCTCATGTCATGGCAGATCACGCTGCCGATCGCACTTGCGGCTGCCGTCATCGGTTATCTCCTCGGCTCAATCCCCTTCGGCCTGATTCTCACCCGCGCCGCCGGCCTCGGCGATGTGCGCAGCATCGGCTCCGGCAATATCGGCGCGACCAATGTGCTCAGAACCGGAAATCGCAAGCTCGCCGCGGCAACCCTGCTGCTCGACGCCTTGAAGGCATCGGCGGCAGCCTGGATCGTCGGCTATTTCCTCGGTGAAGAGGCCGCGATCATCGCCGGCTTCTTCGCCTTCATCGGCCATCTCTTCCCCGTCTGGATCGGCTTCAAGGGCGGCAAGGGTGTCGCCACCTATATCGGCACGCTGCTCGGCGTCGCGCCGATCATGGTGGTGCTCTTCGCCGCCATCTGGCTGGCGGTCGCCGTCACCACCCGCTATTCCTCGCTGTCGGCCCTTGTCGCCATGCTCGTCATTCCGGTTGCCCTGTTGATATTGGGCAATGAAAAGGTCGCGGCCGTCATGGCGGTCATGACGCTCATCTCCTACTGGAAGCACAAGGCGAATATTTCGCGCCTGATGGGCGGAACGGAAAGCAAGATCGGGGCGAAGTGATAATGGATGCGCGGAGCGCGGGATCCACAGGCACGGTGCTCAGCGAAAGGCAGAGGATTGCCTGGCTGCGCCTGATTCGTTCCGACAACGTCGGCCCTGCAACTTTTCGCGATCTCATCAATCATTTCGGTTCGGCCGAGGCGGCACTCGCGGCGCTGCCAGAGCTTTCGGCGCGCGGCGGCGCGACACGGGGCATCCGCATTGCCGGCGAAGCCGAGGCGCACCGGGAACTGGAGGCGGCGCATCGTTTCGGCGCCCGCTTTGTCGGCATCGGCGAGCCGGACTATCCGCAGGCGCTGAAACAGATCGACGGTGCACCGCCGCTCCTTGCCGTCAAGGGCGCGCTTGCCGCCGCCAAACGACCGGCCGTCGGCATCGTTGGTTCCCGCAACGCCTCGGCCGCAGGCGCCAAATTCGCGGCGATGGTGGCGCACGACTGTGGCCGGGCGGGTTATACCGTGGTCTCCGGTCTGGCGCGCGGCATCGACACGGCAGCGCATCGGGCAAGTCTCGGCACGGGCACGATCGCCGCCCTTGCCGGCGGCCTCGACAAGCCCTACCCGGCGGAGAATATCCGTCTGATCGAAGAGATAACCGACGGCAACGGACTGGCGGTGAGCGAAATGCCTTTCGGCTGGGAGCCCCGCGCCCGCGATTTCCCGCGCCGGAACCGGCTGATTGCCGGCATTGCGCTCGGCGTGGTGATCGTCGAAGCGGCGATGCGCTCGGGCTCGCTGATCACGGCACGCCTCGCCGGCGAGTTCGGCCGCCTGGTGTTTGCCGTGCCGGGCTCGCCGCTCGATCCGCGCTGTCACGGCACCAACGGCCTGCTCAAGGACGGCGCCTCGATCGTTACCGAACCTGCCGATGTCATCGAGGCCTTGGCGCCGCTTGCGCAACTCGACCTCTTCCCTTTGTCGATGGTGGAGGAGCCGGCACGCGAGAGCAGAGCAATAACGATGCCGCCCGGCGATTCAGACCGGATGCGTGTCATCGGCGCGCTCGGACCGACGCCCGTCGAGATCGACGACGTCATCCGCCACACCGGCCTATCGGCATCCGCGGTTTATCTCATTCTCCTGGAACTCGACATATCAGGCAGGCTGCACCGGTATCAGGGCGGTTTCGTCTCGCTTTCCGATTGACGCTTGCGGGGTACGAGGGGGCGGCTTGCAAACGCAGGAACCGCGTGTCGAAAACGATAGCATTACAGCCAGAAGTTAAATTCCGTTGCGAATCCTGTTCCGATTGCACCAGATGCAAGGGGTAAAATTGTAGCAAACCCCTTGACCGCAGCGATTTCCCTGTCCATGTCGGAGGGCCAGTATCCAAGTTGCGCTGCGTGTTGCGCTGGCTCCCACGCCGGCGTGGCTGTTTTTAGAGAATCATCATGAATGTTGTAGTGGTGGAATCGCCTGCCAAGGCCAAGACGATCAACAAGTATCTGGGTTCGGGATACAAAGTGCTCGCCTCCTTCGGCCATGTGCGCGATCTGCCTGCCAAGGACGGCTCCGTTCTTCCCGATCAGGATTTCGAAATGCTCTGGGAGGTCGACGGCGCTTCGGCCAAGCGGATGAAGGACATCGCTGATGCGGTGAAGTCCTCCGACGGGCTCTTTCTCGCGACCGACCCTGACCGCGAAGGCGAAGCGATTTCATGGCACGTCCTTGACATGCTGAACAAGAAGCGGGTGCTGAACGGCAAGTCCGTCAAGCGCGTCGTCTTCAATGCAATCACCAAGAAGGCCGTCCTCGATGCGATGGCCGATCCGCGTGATATCGACGTGCCGCTGGTCGACGCTTATCTGGCGCGCCGCGCGCTCGACTATCTCGTCGGTTTCAATCTTTCGCCGGTTCTGTGGCGCAAGCTGCCGGGCGCGCGTTCGGCCGGCCGCGTCCAGTCGGTCGCGCTTCGTCTGGTCTGCGATCGCGAATCCGAAATCGAGCGCTTCATTTCGGAAGAGTACTGGAATATCTCGGCGCTGCTGAAGACGCCGCGCGGCGACGAATTTGAGGCAAGGCTGGTTTCGGCGCATGGCAAGCGGCTGCAGCCGCGGGCGATCGGCAACGGCGAGGATGCGGGCCGGCTGAAGGCATTGCTCGAAGGCGCCAGCTATATCGTCGATACGGTCGAGGCAAAACCGGTCAAGCGCAATCCGGGACCGCCGTTCACCACCTCGACGCTGCAGCAGGCCGCCTCCTCCAATCTTGGCTTCTCCGCCTCACGCACCATGCAGATCGCCCAGAAGCTCTATGAGGGTGTTGATATCGGCGGCGAGACGGTCGGTCTCATCACCTATATGCGAACCGACGGCGTACAGATGGCCCCGGAAGCGATCGGTGCTGCGCGCAGCGCCATCCTCGACCAGTTCGGCGAGCGTTACCTGCCTGAGAAGGCGCGCCTCTATTCCACCAAAGCGAAGAACGCCCAGGAGGCGCACGAGGCGATCCGTCCGACCGATTTCTACCGCTCTCCTGACCGCGTGCGCAAATTCCTCGATGCAGACCAGATCCGGCTCTACGAGCTGATCTGGAAGCGCGGCATCGCCAGCCAGATGGCGTCGGCCGAGATCGAGCGCACCACGGCCGAAATTACCGCCGACAATAAGGGCGAGAAGGCCGGCCTGCGCGCCGTCGGTTCGGTCATCCGCTTCGACGGCTTCATCGCCGCCTATACCGACCAGAAGGAGGACGGCGAGCAGAGCGATGACGGCGACGAGGATGGCCGTCTGCCGGAGATCAATGCGCGCGAGACGCTCGCCAAGCAGAAAATTAATTCGACCCAGCATTTCACCGAGCCGCCGCCGCGCTATTCGGAAGCCTCGCTGATCAAGAAGATGGAAGAGCTCGGCATCGGGCGTCCCTCGACCTATGCCGCCACACTGGCGACACTGCGCGACCGCGACTATGTGACAATCGACAAACGTAAACTCATCCCGCAGGCCAAGGGCCGGCTGGTGACGGCTTTCCTCGAAAGCTTCTTCACCAAATATGTCGAATATGATTTCACCGCCGACCTCGAGGAGAAGCTCGACCGGATTTCCGCCGGCGAATTGAACTGGAAGCAGGTGCTGCGCGATTTCTGGAAGGACTTCTTCGCGCAGATCGAAGACACGAAGGAACTGCGCGTCACCAACGTGCTCGATTCGCTGAACGAGGCGCTGGCGCCGCTCGTCTTCCCGAAACGCGAAGATGGCGGCGACCCCAGAATCTGTCAGGTCTGCGGCACCGGCAACCTTTCGCTGAAGCTTGGCAGATACGGCGCCTTTGTTGGCTGCTCGAACTATCCGGAATGCAACTACACCCGCCAGCTCTCCTCCGAAAATGGCGGAGAAGCGGAGGGTGTCTCGCTCAACGAACCGAAGAGCCTCGGCACCGACCCGACGACAGGCGAGGAACTGACGCTCCGTTCCGGCCGCTTCGGTCCCTATATCCAACGCGGCGATGGCAAAGAGGCCAAACGCGCCTCGTTGCCGAAGGGCTGGAAGCCTGAGGATATCGACTATGAAAAGGCGATGGCGCTGATCTCGCTGCCGCGCGATATCGGCAAACACCCTGAAACGGGCAAGATGATCTCCTCGGGCATCGGCCGTTACGGGCCGTTCCTTCTGCATGACGGTTCCTATGCCAATCTGGAAACCGTTGAGGATGTCTTCTCCGTCGGCCTCAACCGCGCCGTGACACTGATTGCCGAAAAAGCCAACAAGGCGCCGGGCCGGGGTGCGCGCGGTACGCCGGCGGCGCTGAAGACCCTCGGCGATCATCCCGAGGGCGGCGCCATCACTGTTCGCGACGGCAAATATGGCCCCTATGTCAACTGGGGCAAGGTCAACGCCACCCTGCCGAAGGGCAAGGATCCGCAAGCGATCACCATTGAGGAGGCGCTTGCGCTGATCACGGAAAAGGCCGGCAAGGCTCCCGTGGGCAAGGCGGCCAAAGGGAAAGCCAAGCCGAAGGCGGCCGCCGCCGAAGCCAAGACAACCAAGACGGCCGCCAAGCCGAAGGCAGCGAAGGCCAAGGCGCCCGCGAAATCGAAAAAGAGCTGACGTGAGCAGGACACCGCGCGACAGAACGAACCTCGCGGGCAAGCGCCCGGGCAAGATCGGCCGCGCCGGCAGGGATGCTTCCGCTGTCGAACCGCTGAACATCGTCCATGGCACGCTGCCCTCGCGCGAAGTGATCCTGCGTTTCATCGCCGATCATCCGCAGAAGGCTTCCAAGCGTGAACTCGCCAAGGCGTTCGGGCTGAAAGGCGACAGCCGCGTCGAGCTCAAGCACATGCTGCAGGAACTCGAGCAGGAAGGCATGCTGCAAAAGAGCCGCAAGTCGCTCATTCGTCCCGGCGCTCTTCCGCCCGTCACCGTTCTCGACATCACGACGCGCGACAAGGACGGCGACTTGATCGGCCGGCCGGCGGAATGGCCGGAGGAGCAGGGTGTGGCGCCTGCCGTCGCCATCCGCCAGCAATCGCCCGCAGGCCGCCAGGGTAAGGGCAAGGCACCCGTCGCCGGCCTCGGCGACCGAATCCTGGCGAAGATCTTCCCGGCCGTCGATCGCGGCGGACCGGCTTATACGGCGCGTATCATCAAGGTGATCGACAGGCGCCGCGGTGCGGCGATGGGCGTTTTCCGCAGCGCGCCGGGCGGTGGCGGCCGCCTGTTGCCGATCGAACGGCGCGGCGAAGAGATGGTGATCGATCCCGACTTCACCGGCGGCGCCAAGGACGGCGACCTGGTCGAGATCGAAGTCGCGCGCCTCGGACGCTTCGGCCTGCCGCGAGCCAAGGTCCTTTCCGTCGTCGGCTCGGTCGGCTCGGAAAAGGCGATCTCGATGATCGCGATCCATGCGCACGGCATCCCGCATGTCTTCCCGCCGGCCGTGATCGCGGAGGCAGAAGCCGCAAAACCAGCGACGATGGCGCATCGTGAAGACTGGCGTAACATGCCGCTGATCACCATCGATCCGGCCGACGCCAAGGACCATGACGACGCAGTTTACGCCGAACTCGATCCCTCGCCCGACAATCCTGGCGGCGTCATCGTCACCGTCGCGATTGCCGACGTCTCCTGGTATGTCCGCCCCAATTCGCCGCTCGACCGCGAAGCGCTGAAGCGCGGCAACTCGGTCTATTTCCCCGATCGCGTCGTGCCGATGCTGCCGGAGCGCATCTCCAATGATCTCTGCTCGCTGAAGGAAGGCGTCGACCGGCCGGCGCTCGCCGTGCGCATGAGCTTCTCGGGCGAAGGCCGCAAGATCGGCCATACCTTTCATCGCATCATGATGAAGAGTGCCGCTAAGCTCTCCTATCAGCAAGCGCAGGCGGCGATCGACGGAAGTCCGGACGACAAGACCGAACCGATGCTCGAGGCGATCCTGAAACCGCTCTGGCATGCCTATGGGGTGATGAAGCGCGGACGCGATCGGCGCCAGCCGCTGGAACTCGACATGCCGGAGCGCAAGATTCTGCTGAAATCAGACGGCACCGTCGACCGGGTCTTCGTGCCGCCGCGGCTCGATGCGCACAAGCTGATCGAAGAGATGATGATCCAGGCGAATGTCTGCGCCGCCGAAACGCTCGAGAAGAAGCGCCAGCCGTTGGTCTACCGCATCCATGATGGTCCAACGCTTGCCAAGCAGGAAGTCTTGCGCGAGTTCCTGGCGACACTCGGCATCTCGCTCGCCAAGGGCGGCAATGTGCGCGCCAACAGCTTCAACGGCATTCTGGCGAAAGCGGAAGGTACGGCGCATCAGACCATGGTCAATGAGATGGTGCTGCGCTCGCAAAGCCAGGCGATCTACAGTCCGGAGAATATCGGACATTTCGGCCTCAACCTGATGAAATACGCCCACTTCACCTCGCCGATCCGCCGCTACGCCGATCTCATCGTGCATCGCGCGCTCGTCGGTTCGCTCGGTTTCGGCGAAGGCGGCATCACTCCCGACGAAGAAGCCTCGCTCGACGATATCGCCGCCGAAATCTCGACCTTCGAGCGCCGGGCGATGGCGGCCGAGCGCGAGACCATCGACCGGCTGATCGCCCATCATTTGAGCACCCGCGTCGGCGAGGAGTTTGCCGGCCGCGTCTCCGGAGTTACGAAGTCCGGGCTCTTTATCACCTTACCGGACTATGGCGCCGACGGTTTCGTCCCTATATCTACGCTCGGCACCGATTATTTCATCTATGACGAGGCGCATCAGGCACTGTCGGGTGAAAAGACGGGCCTCGGCTATCGTCTTGGCGACAGCGTCACCGTGAAGCTTGCGGAAGCAATCCCGCTTGCCGGGGCCTTGCGCTTCGAGATGCTGAGCGAAGGACGCGAGATGCCGACGGCAGTGCGATCCTTTCATAAGGCCGGCCGCCGAGACAGCGGCCAGGTCCGCAAGAAACCGGGAACGCGTCCCCCGCGCGGACGCCGCTAAGCCGCTGTGCCGAAAGCAGCAATGGTCCTATTGCGGCGCTTCATGCTTTCTGCCTGACAGAGGAAGATGCAATGAACACACCGACCGATCCGGTCGCCCGCTACGGGGCCGAAGCCGAGCGTCCGCTCGGGCGTTCCATCATGCGCGGGCTGATGAACCGCTGCCCGGCCTGCGGCGAAGGCAAGCTCTTCCGCGCCTTTTTGAAACCGGTCGATCATTGCGCCGCCTGCGGCGAGGCGATCCATCACCATCGCTCCGACGACCTGCCGCCCTATATCGTCATCCTGGTCCTCGGCCACGTCATCGTCGGCGGCTACATGCTGACCGATCTGACCTTCGTGTTGCCGGTATGGGTCCATCTTGCCATATGGGCGCCGATCACGGTCATCGCCGCGCTCGCCTCGATCCAGCCGATCAAGGGCGGCGTCATCGGTCTGCAATGGGCGCTACGCATGCATGGTTTCGGCGGCGAGAGCGAAAGTCCCGATGATTACGAGCTTCCCCGCCGGCCGGATTGAGCGCCTTCACCTTCCAGACATATTTAGCGTGTAGTGCCAGCGCTCCACCGACCACTACCGACACGCGGGAGTCAACGATCTTTCAACGACTTGACATGGTAAGCTTTTCTTGTCTGAACAGGCTTTACATTCCGCAGATCACATCGGAAATACTGCGAAACGCCGCCCGTCACCTGGATTTGGCACATCTGTGTCCCTTCTCTGTGAGACGAGAGTTCGATTCGCTCGCGCAGCTTTCTAAGGATGGATAAATGTCTCAGCCGAGAACCGGCACACCGGGCGATGTCGAAGAAATCCATTGGCCTTCTCTGGTGGCAGCCATCTCGTCCATTTCAGCCGTCGGCATAGCAATCGGTCTCGGACTCCCGCTTCTCAGCATCATCCTCGAAAAACGCGGCATCTCGTCTACGCTGATCGGGCTCAACACGGCGATGGCCGGGATTTCGGCGATGGCCGCGGCCCCTGTTACCACAAAGCTCGCTCATAAATACGGCGTTGCGCCGACGATGCTCTGGGCGGTGCTGATTTCGGCGCTGAGTGCACTCGGCTTCTATTATGCCCAGGATTTCTGGATGTGGTTTCCGCTGCGTTTCGCCTTCCATGGCGCAACGACGACGCTGTTCATCCTCTCCGAGTTCTGGATCAACGCCGCCTCGCCGCCATCCAAGCGCGGCTTTGTGCTCGGCATTTATGCGACCGTGCTTTCCATTGGATTCGCCGCAGGACCCCTGCTCTTTTCCATACTCGGCAGCGACGGCATCTTTCCCTTCCTAGTCGGCGCGGGCGCGATCCTGCTTGCCGCCATTCCGATTTTCATCGCCCGTGACGAAAGCCCGGTGCTCGAGGAAAAGCCGGAATTGCATTTCATGCGCTACGTCCTGCTGGTGCCGACAGCGACGGCTGCCGTCTTCATCTTCGGCGCGGTCGAAGCTGGCGGGCTGTCACTTTTTCCGATTTTTGCCGTGCGCGCCCATTTCACCGAATCGCAGGCGGCGCTGCTGCTCACGATGATGGGCGTCGGCAACGTCATCTTCCAGATTCCGCTCGGCCTGCTCTCCGACCGCATCCGCGACAAGCGACCGCTTCTGGCAGGGATGGCGCTGATGGGCTTTGTCGGCTCGATGACGCTGCCGATCCTGGTCAACAACTGGCTGCTGATGGCCGGGATGCTGCTCTTCTGGGGCGGCTGCGTCTCCGGCCTCTACACGGTTGGCCTCAGCCATCTCGGTTCGCGGCTGACGGGTTCCGATCTGGCTGCGGCCAATGCCGCCTTCGTCTTCTGTTATGCGGTGGGAACCGTGGCTGGGCCACAGGTGATCGGCGCAGCAATCGACGTCGCCGGAAATAATGGTTTTGCCTGGGCGATTGCCGCTTTCTTCGGTCTTTATGCCCTACTTTCCGGCATCAGATTGATGTTCGTTCGAAAACGGACTTGACTTTTCGGGCGGGATTCGTAGTTTCGCGCCAGAATTTGCCGTGGAGCCCATCCGGCTTCCACGGCTTTCATTTTCTTAAAGGCAGGACGACCATGGCCAAGGCTACAACAATCAAGATCAAGCTGCTGTCGACAGCCGACACCGGTTTCTTCTACGTCACGACGAAGAACAGCCGTACGATGACGGACAAGATGACGAAGACGAAGTATGACCCGATTGCTAAGAAGCATGTCGAGTTCAAGGAAACCAAGATCAAGTAATCACTTGGCCTGACGGATTTCAAAAAGCGCGCGCCTTCGGGTTGCGCGTTTTTTATTGTCCTGGGACCGCCTTGGAAAATGATAGCGCAAACAGACAAACGCCGCCCTTCCATCTTCGGGAAGTGGCGGCGCTTTCTTGAAAGGGGGTCGGCCAGCATGCAAAACGGCACGAGGAACCGTTATGACTTGCCTACTAGCCGACCGACCCCACGACCCAGGAGATGCGGCGGACCTGAGCATCATGGGGTATCGACAGCTCCTCTGCGGAGCGCTTCTTTTATGAGCCGATAATTTGCGCAGAAATGAAAGAAAATCAACAAATTCTTAATGATGAATTTTCTGAGCTTGATTCTATGGTTAAAAGTCCAGTTTTGGAACATACAAAGATTTGACGGCTCTGCTTGACGGCAAAGCCTAATGACGAGGGACTCGAAGAAGTTCGACAATATACCTTAATAACTTAAGCAGCTCCTCCCCTTACGTGAGGTGATGCCGACACACTTTATTTGACCCCGTTGGCGACGGGCGTTTTTTATAGTTTTCATTTCATTTTGGGCTGGGCTCCAACATTCCGGAGACTGTCGCGCCGCCGCCCTATCCACAGCAACGCCGAGAGTCCATTTTTTGGTTACCGGGCTGCAAAAATTTGGGCCTACGTCGCACAGGCGAAGGTTAAAAATTGGTAACAAATCGCTTACCGCAGTGGAAAACCCGCAAATGGCGCGTATGGCGCCCAAGTGATTCGTCAAGCGGCCGCTGCGACCACGCGATTGCGGCCGGTATTCTTGGCCTGGTAAAGAGCTAGATCGGCCTGCTTCATCAGTTGGTCCGGCGTCAGCACCGCGCCGAAGCGCGAGGCGATGCCGAAGGACGCTGTGACGGCCAGGGCTTCACTTGAGCGCTTCAGCATGAAGGGAGCGCTTTCGACAGCCGCGCGCAGGCGCTCGGCGACGGCTGCGGCAACTTCAGGCGAGGTGTCCGGCATCACCACGACGAATTCCTCCCCGCCGTAACGGCAGGCGAGGTCGGCGCCGCGGATGGTTGAACGGACGCGGTTTGCGAATTCGCGCAGCACTTCGTCGCCGCCGTCATGGCCGTATGTGTCGTTCACCTGCTTGAAACGGTCGATATCGGTGATCAGCACCGAAAGCGGCCGGCCCCGCGCCATCGACCGGTTGAAGAGCACGTTCAGGTGATTGTCGAGATAACGTCTGTTGTAAAGGCCAGTCAGTGGATCGGTCACGGCAAGCTCGATCGTCTGCTTGACGCTGGCGCGCAGACGATCGTTATAACGCTTGCGACGGATCTGCGTCAGGCTGCGGGCGACGAGCTCGTTGGGATCGACGGGGCGGATGATGTAGTCGTTGACGCCGAGATCAAGCGCGCGGACGACCATGTCGTCGGTGCCCTGCTCGGTGATGATCAGGATCGGGAGGAAGCGTGTGCGCTCCAACGAGCGCAGTTGCGAGCAGAGCCGAAGCGGATCGTAATCGTCGAAATTGGCATTGACGATGACGAGATCGAACGCGTTCTCGGCCGCCTCGAAGAGGGCGGCCTGCGGATCGGAGAGCGCAAGCACATCGGCGATGGGCTTCAGCGCCCTGACGATGCGCTCTTGAGAATTGGCGCGGCCGTCGACCAATAGCACCTGGCCGGCCTCGTCGCCACGGCCTTCGGCTGCCTGCATGAGGTCGCCCATGCCCATCGTATGAGCGGTGTCGGCGCGGATGCGCAGTTCGTCACTCAACGTCTTCAGCCGCAGCAGGCTCTTCACCCGCGAGATCAACTGCAGATCATTGACCGGCTTGGTGAGAAAATCGTCGGCGCCGGCCTTCAGACCGCGTACCCGATCGGCCGGCTGGTCGAGTGCGGTGACCATGACGACTGGAATATGGGCGGTTTTCTGACTGGCCTTCAGCCGCTCGCAGACCTCGAAGCCATCAATACCGGGCATCATGATGTCGAGCAGGATCAGGTCGACCTGGTTGCGCTCGCAGATTGCTAGCGCTTCGTGACCGTCGGCCGCGGTCATCACGTCGAAATACTCCGCGAGCAGCCGCGCTTCAAGCAGCTTCACGTTGGCTGGAATATCGTCAACCACCAGTATTCGCGCGGTCATAATGGTCTTTCCGATGCGTCAGGCATCGCCCAGATAGGTCTTGATCGTCTCGATGAATTTCGGAACCGAGATCGGTTTGGAAACATAGGCTTCGCAGCCGCCCTGGCGGATCCGTTCCTCATCGCCCTTCATCGCGAAAGCCGTGACGGCGATGACGGGAATCACATGCAGCTCGTCATCTTCCTTCAGCCATTTCGTGACTTCGAGGCCGGAGACCTCGGGAAGCTGGATATCCATGAGGATGAGGTCGGGGCGATGTTTGCGCGCCAGATCGAGCGCCTCCATGCCGTTTCTCGTCTGAATCGTGGTATAGCCGGACGCCTCGATCAGGTCGCGAAAGAGCTTCATGTTGAGCTCGTTATCTTCTACAATCATTACCTGTTTGGGCATGACAAGCTGTCCCTACGTCCGTTCGCGCAGTCGTTCGTCCCATGAGAAATGCACATGCGGATGAATAGCTCCGTGAAACCGATAGCGCACGCTAGCGGTATTTGGTTGAAGAAAAGGTAACTTACCCCTCGAAATGCAAAGCAACTTCAAGACTTCGAAACAACAGGCGGCCGAGCCGCACGAGACGGCGATCGCCGTGCTCGGCTGGCTTGCCGCCGATCCCGACATGTTCGGCCGCTTCCTCGCACTCACCGGCGTGGCGCCCGAGCAGGTGCGCAACGCAGTCAACGATCCGGGTTTCCTCTCAGGCATGATGGACTTCCTGATGAACCACGAACCGACGGCGATGGCCTTCTGCACGGCGAGTGGCCTCAGCCCGGAGACGGTGACGGCCGCCTGGCGGCATTTCTCCTCGCCGGGGCTCGATTCGGGAGAATACTGAGCGTGACAAAGTTCGATGTTTCGCACATCCGGCTCGGCGAGCGGCCGCTGATCGTCTGCGACGTCGACGATGTCGTGCTGCGGTTCATCGACCCCTTCCAGCTTTTTCTTCAGAGCCAGGGTCACGCGTTTCTGCCGCGCTCGTTCAAGCTTCACGGCAACATCGTCTCGAAAGCGGACGGCACGGAGATCGGGGACCAGCAGGTCAGCCGGTTGATCGAGGAATTCTTCGAGGCGCAGGAGCTGTGGCAGACGCCGCTCGACCGCGTAGTCGAAACGCTCGACCGGCTTTCGCGCGAGGCCGATGTCCTGTTTCTGACGGCCATGCAGCCGCGGTTCCAGGAGCAGCGCCGTCGCCTGCTCGACAGGATGGGTCTGCTCTTTCCGCTGCTTGCCAGCGAAGAGCCCAAGGGGCCGATCGTCCACGCCTTGCATGCCAGCCGCTCCCTTCCCGTTGTCTTTATCGACGATATGGCGCGCAATCTGCATTCCGTCAGGGATCACGTCGCCAATTGCCTGCTCATTCACCTGATGCCGGATTCGCCCGTCCATCGTTTCGCTCCGGCGGCAGCCGACGACATCACCCGGGCCACCGATTGGGCGCATGCGGCCGAGCTGATCGAGGCCCACTTCCTTTCCGGCACAATCAACCGCGCAGTTCCAGCCGCATGAGCGGACGGCCGTCCTTGCGTCTGGCAATCGTCTCGAAACCGGCTGCCTCGAAGATTGCCGTCGAGCCGATGCAGAGCGTCACCGATTTCGACTGCTTCGCATGATCGATCGGGCAGGCTTCGAGCAGCCGCGCGCCCTGGCGCCGGGCATGGTCGATCGCGCCGGCGAGCAGGCGATGACTTAATCCCCTGCCGCGCAGTTTCGGCAGCAGGAAGAAGCAGCTGACAGCCCAGATAGAGGGATCACGCGCATCATCCTCCTCCAGCGGCCGCGAGACGGTGCGCGGTGAATTGAACTGCGGCACGTCGTGGCGCGGCCCGACCTGCACCCAGGCGACCGGTCCGCCATCGGCATAACAGATGATCCCCGGCGGCGGCCCGGCCCCGATCCGTTCGCGCATATGCGCCTTGCGCTCGTCGGCCGTCATCGTCGTCCTCGCCGCATGCGGCAAGCGCAGCGCGACACACCAGCAATTGTAAAAAGCGCCCTGCGGGCCGAACAGAGTCTCGAAGTCGCCCCACCGGTCTGCCGTCACCGGCTCGAAACGAAGATCTTTATCCAAAGGCAAAGCTCCCGTCCTCTCTTGTGACTCATAAGCTTAAGGCGTAGTGTCGCGCCGTTCAACCTTTGTTCTCACCATGACGCCCGCGCCTGACAAGACACCCGGCTTCTGTCGCGACTGCCTTGCCGAGCAGAAGGGTGAGGCGCGTCGTTGCCTATCCTGCGGCAGCCCGCGTCTGGTGCGCCATCGCGAGCTCTATCGACTGACGCTCGCGCATATCGATTGCGACGCCTTCTACGCGGCGGTCGAGAAGCGTGACAATCCCGAACTTGCCGACAAGCCGGTCATCATCGGCGGCGGCAAACGCGGTGTCGTCTCCACTGCCTGCTATATCGCCCGTATCCACGGCGTGCGTTCGGCGATGCCGATGTTCAAGGCGCTGGAGGCATGCCCCCAGGCCGTCGTCATACGCCCGGACATGGAAAAATATGTCCGGGTCGGGCGCCAGGTGCGCGCACTGATGCAGGATCTGACACCGCTGGTGCAGCCGCTGTCGATCGACGAAGCCTTCCTGGAGTTGGGCGGCACGGAGAGGCTGCATCATGATCCACCGGCGCGTACGCTCGCCAAATTCGCTCGCCGCATCGAAAAGGAGATCGGCATTACCGTATCGGTCGGGCTTTCCTATTGCAAATTCCTCGCCAAGGTCGCTTCCGACCTGCAGAAGCCGCGCGGCTTTTCCGTCGTCGGCCGTGAAGAAGCGGTGGAATTTCTGGCGCCGCGTCCCGTCACCACCATCTGGGGCGTCGGCAAGGCCTTTGCCGCGACGCTGGAGGCGGACGGCATCCGCACCATCGGCCAGCTACAGCAGATGGAGGAGAACGATCTGATGCGCCGCTACGGCAGTATCGGCCAGCGCCTTGCGCGGCTCTCGCGCGGCATCGACGACCGCGAGGTGCATCTCAACGACGCCGCCAAGAGCGTTTCGGCCGAAACGACCTTTTTCGACGACATCTCGCGCCACGACGATCTGGTGCCGATCCTGCGCAACCTTTCCGAGAAGGTTTCCTGGCGGCTTAAGAAAAACGATATTGCCGGCCGGACGGTGGTGCTGAAGATGAAGAGCGCCGACTTCAAGACGCGCACCCGCAACCGCAAGCTCGAGGACCCGACCCAGCTTGCCGACAGGATCTTCCGCATCGGGCTCGAACTTCTCGAAAAGGAAACGGACGGTACGAAATTCCGCCTGATCGGCATAGGCGTCACCGACCTCGGCGATGCCACCTGCGCCGATCCGCCCGATCTGATTGACCGGCAGTCAGGCCGGCGGGCGGCGGCCGAAGCGGCGATGGACAAGCTGCGCGACAAGTTCGGCAAGAATACGGTCGAAACCGGCTACACCTTCGGCAGCGGCAAGCGCGATCACTAGAACATCTCGCGGTGCGCGCTTGTTAGAGACGCAAAATAAAAACAATACCTTAAACCAAACAGATCAAACTTTGATTCATCCGGCATGCTTGCCTTTTATGTATGCGTGTCGTCAGCGCGGAACGCTGCACCGTTCCGGGCAAGCCGATGAGTCCGGGGTTTAAAATCTTCCTTAAACTTCGTCTCATAATGTGCAGGGCCAGTATTGCGTATGGTTGGGTATCATGTTCTCGCGTCTTGTCTTCGGCCTCGGCTTGCTGTCGGCCACCGCACTCGTGCACCCTGCTCTTGCCGCGGATGCACGCACGCTGCAGATCTTCGTCTCGAAGAACAAGCAGTCGCTTGTGGTTTATGACGGCACCGACGTCGTCGCGACCTCGAAGGTCTCGACCGGCAAGGACGGCCATACGACTCCGAGCGGCATTTTCTCGGTGCTCGAAAAGCAGAAATACCACGAATCCAACCTCTATTCGGCCGCCCCGATGCCGTTCATGCAACGCCTGACATGGTCCGGAATCGCGCTGCACGAATCCAATTCCGTGCCGCGTTATCCCGCCTCGCACGGCTGCGTCCGCATGCCCGGCGCCTTCGCAAAAATGCTCTACCGAATGACCGAGCCCGGCATTCCCGTCATCATCAGCGACGACGAATTGGTGCCGCAGCCGATCGACCATCCGAACCTTTTCCGCCCCGATGCGCCGGCAGCGATGCCGCTCCTTTCGGATGTCGAGCTGCGGCCCTCCATCCCCGTCAGTCCCGGGACACCGGTGCAGGTGGCGATGAACGACACCGCCGCAATGCCGATGCCGGCGGCATCGCCGGTTACCGCGCCGGAGGTCCGGCCGCCGTCCGAGCCGATCAGCATGCTCGTCACGCGGCGAACGCTGCGCGAAACGGTGATCGACATTCAAACGATACTCAATCAGCTCGGCTTTTCCGCCGGCAGTCCGGACGGGCTGCTCGGTCCGTCGACCGTGCAGGCGATCAACGCCTTCAAGATGCTGCGGCCGACGGAATTTGCCGGCGACAGGAGCCTGGTCTCCGACAGACTTCTCACATCGGTCTATTCCGCAGCCGGCAAGGGCGAGCCTCCGAACGGCGTCATCATGGTGCGGCAGGCCTTCAAGCCGATTTTCGAAGCGCCGGTAACGATCGCCGATCCGGGATTGGCGCTCGGCACGCATTTTTTCACGCTGCATGCGGTCGATGAACAGGCCGGAACGGCGGACTGGTTCGGCGTCACACTTAGCAACAACCTCTCCCGCGAGACGATGAAACGACTCGGCATCACCAGCCAGGAAAGCTCCATTGTCATGGGCAAGCCGATTGCCCTTTCGCTGAGCCGCATCACGATCCCCGACGAGGCCCGCCGCAGGATCGACGCACTGATCGCGCCCGGCTCGACGCTGACGATCTCCGACACCGGCCTTGGCCGGGAAACCGGCGAAGGCACGGATTTCATCACGATCACCCGTGGGTGACGAGATCAACGGGGTCGATCATCAACTGTGTTGATCAGACAAGCTCGACGTCAACGACGCCGGGGGCGGCGCGAAGAGCGGCAGCAATCTCGGGGGTGATGCGGTATTTCTCCGGCAGCGCCACTTCCACCTCGCGTTTGCCCTCCTCCTTGATGACAATGAAGGAAACCAGACCGTCACCCTTAGCATTCAGATGGCCGGCAACCATCTTCAGCGGCCCGGAATCGCGGACATAAACGCGCAGCGCCTTCTGCATCTGCAGCGACTTTTCCTCAAGCGACTGGATCGTCTGGATGCGAAGACCGATACCCTCCGGCCGCTCCTCACCGGTCGCTGTCAGCAGGAAGGATTTTCCGGACTCGAGCACGTCGCGATATTGGTTCAGCATCTCCGAAAACAGCACCGCCTCGAACTGGCCTGAAGAATCGGAAAAGACGATGATGCCCATCTTGTTGCCGGTGCGGGTCTTGCGCTCCTGCTTGGAGATGACGGTTCCGGCAAGGCGTGCATTGGCGGCGCCCTGTTTGATGGCCGCTGAAAACTCGGCGAAAGTCTGCACACGCATCTTCTGCAGGATGTTGTTGTAGGAATCGAGCGGGTGGGCCGTCAGATAGAAGCCCAGCACCTGGAACTCCTTGAGCAGCCGCTCCGATGCCAGCCAGGGTGAATAGGGCGGCAAGGAGATCTTCTCCGGGCCCGAGTTTAGTGCGCTGCCGAAAATGTCCGCTTGGCCGCTCAGCTTATTTTCCTGGGCGCGCTGGGCATAACCGAGGATGCGGTCGAGGCCGGCGGAAAGCTGGGCGCGGTCGGTGCCGAAACAATCGAAGGCGCCGGCATAGATCAGGCTTTCGAGCACGCGGCGATTCACCTGGCGCGGATCGATGCGCAGACAGAAATCCTCGATGCTGGCAAAAGGTTTGTCGCCACGCACCTCGACGATGTGGTCGACGGCGGATTCGCCGACGCCCTTCAAAGCGGCGAGCGCATAATAGATGCGGTTATCGCCGGTCTCGAAATGTCGGAAGGATGTCTGCACCGAGGGCGCAATCACCTCAATGCCCAAGCGCTTGGCGTCCTGCCGGAAATCATTGACCTTTTCCGTATTGGACATGTCGAGCGTCATCGAGGCGGCGAGGAACTCGACCGGATAATGCGCCTTCATATAGGCCGTCTGGTAGGAGACGATGGCGTAGGCGGCGGCGTGCGACTTGTTGAAGCCGTAGTTCGCAAACTTCGCCAAGAGTTCGAAGATGTTGTCGGCCTGCGGCTTCGAGACGCCGTTCTTGACCGCGCCGACGACGAAGCGTTCGCGCTGCTGGTCCATCTCCGCCTTGATCTTCTTACCCATGGCGCGGCGCAGAAGGTCGGCCTCGCCAAGCGAATAGCCCGACAGGACCTGGGCGATCTGCATCACCTGTTCCTGATAGACAATAACGCCCTGCGTTTCCTTGAGCAGGTGGTCGATCATCGGATGGATCGATTCCAGCTCTTCGTCGCCATGCTTGCGAGCATTGTAGGTCGGGATGTTCTCCATCGGGCCCGGGCGGTAGAGCGCCACCAGCGCGATGATGTCCTCGATGCAATCCGGTTTCATGCCGATCAGCGCCTTGCGCATGCCGGCACTTTCCACTTGGAACACGCCGACCGTCTCGCCGCGCGACAGCATCTCGTAGGTCGGTTTGTCGTCGAGAGGAATGGCCGCAAGATCGACTTTGATGCCGCGCTTGGCGACGAAATCGACGGCGACCTTCAGCACCGTCAGAGTCTTCAGGCCGAGAAAGTCAAACTTGACGAGGCCGGCCTGCTCCACCCACTTCATGTTGAACTGGGTGACCGGCATGTCGGAGCGCGGATCGCGATACATCGGCACCAGCTTGGATAACGGCCGATCGCCGATGACAATACCGGCAGCATGCGTCGAGGCGTGGCGATAAAGCCCTTCGATCTTCTGGGCAATGTCGAGCAGGCGCGCCACCACCGGTTCCTTCGCCGCCTCCTCCTGCAGCTTCGGCTCCTCTTCGATCGCTTTAGAGAGCGGCGTCGGATTGGCCGGATTGTTCGGCACGAGTTTGCAGATCTTGTCTACCTGACCGTAGGGCATTTCCAGCACGCGGCCGACGTCGCGAAGTGCGGCGCGCGCCTGCAGCGAACCGAAGGTGATGATCTGCGCCACCTGCTCGCGCCCATATTTCGCCTGAACGTAACGGATCACCTCTTCGCGACGGTCCTGGCAGAAGTCGATGTCGAAGTCAGGCATTGAGACGCGTTCCGGATTGAGGAAGCGCTCGAAGAGCAGCGAGAAGCGCAGCGGGTCGACGTCGGTGATGGTCAATGCATAGGCGACCAGCGAACCGGCGCCCGAACCGCGACCGGGACCGACGGGAATATCATGCTGCTTGGCCCACTTGATGAAGTCGGAAACGATCAGGAAGTAACCCGGGAAGCGCATGCGCTCGATAACGCTTAGCTCGAACTCCAACCGCTCACGATAATCCTTTTCCTCGTAACCCGGCGACATGCCGAGCGTGGCAAGCCGCATGTCCAGCCCTTCCACCGCCTGGCGGCGCAATTCGCCCGCCTCGGCGCGTTCGGCCTCCTCGGCATCGTCGGTGGCGCCAGTGAAGCGCGGCAGGATCGGCTTTCTTGTCTTCAACACGAAGGAGCAGCGCCTGGCGATCTCGATCGTGTTCTCAAGCGCTTCCGGCAGGTCGGCAAAGAGCTTGGCCATTTCGGCCCGGCTTTTCAGATAGTGATCCGGCGTCAGGCGAAAGCGGCTGTCGTCCGAGACGATGGCGTTATGCGCAACCGCCATCAGCGCATCATGGGCGTCGTAATCGTCGCGGGTCGGAAAGAAGGCCTCGTTCGTGGCGACGAGCGGCAGGTCATGCGTGTAGGCAAGCCTGACGATCTTCTGCTCGTGCCGCTTGTCGTAGGTGCCGTGCCGCTGCAGTTCGACATAGAGTCTGTCGCCGAAGAGACGCTTCAGCGTGAGCAGCCGGGCTCCCGCCTGGCCGGGATGACCTTCCCTGACAGCCGCGTCGACCGGTCCGGTCAGGGCGCCGGTCAAGGCGATCAGACCTTCCGTGCCTGCCTCTTCCAGCCAGGAGGCTCTGACATGTATGGCCTGGTTGCTATCGCCGCCGAGATAGGCGCGGCTGACGAGATCGACCAGCCTTTCATAACCGGCCTCCGTCGCGGCAAGTAGAACGATCGATGGCAGCTTGATCAGGGCCTGCTGACCGCCGCGCTTCTCACTTTCCAATCCGTCTTCCATGTCGATGGAGACCTGACAGCCGATGATCGGCTGCAGGCCCTCGTCCATTGCCTTCTGGGAGAATTCAAGGGCGACGAAGAGATTGTTGGTGTCGGTAATGGCGATCGCAGGCTGACTGTCGCTGGTCGCCTTGTAGAGGATCTTCTTCAGAGGCAGCGCACCCTCAAGAAGCGAATAGGCGGAGTGGACCCTCAGGTGGATGAAGCCCGGCGTGCCGCCGGTCGCCTCACCCATTGAACCCTTTTCCGTGTCCGCCATGATATGCCTTCCCAATTAACCGAAATGAATCGGATGCATTGTCGGCATTGAGGGCAATGATGTCCAGAAGAAGACCCGCGTGCGAACCGCATGACTGCCATGCGATCCCCTGAAAACTTTAGATCGCGATGACGATCAGCGAGAAGCTGGCAACGAACATTGCGATGGAGGTGAATGCTGCAATATCACGGATCATGTCAGTCATCTGGCTCTCCTTTACTTGTTATGTTTTCAATTTGTTCCATCTATGTTCCGATGTCAACAGGAATCTTTTCCTTTGCGCTTGCGTTTGAAAATGCCGGCTCCGGACTGCGAATCGAACCTCGCCGTCGGCGCTGGCTTTGAACATGCTCCGCGACCGGCTCGACATCGCCTGCCGAACGGATCCGTACAGCGCAGTCGATGTCTGATGCACCTGCGCCAAGTCGATCGGGCGATGCCCACTCTTTTGTTCTTCTTATGTTCTCATCGTTCTGCTATATCCGTATCAGATGAGGCAGGAGGAAGATGATAATGCTCGACACCGTGATACTGAACGACTTCATCGTAGAGGCGAAGGCCGCGACCTATGTCGGCGGTGGTGTGTCTCGTCCGCCCTGCCGGCCGGGTGCTCACGATATCGGCTACGAGCGCGGCGACTGGTCCTATCTCGACAGCTACTTCGGCGGCACCGACTTCGCCGGACAGGAAGTGATTTGGTTTGCCGGCGAACCCGTCTGGGCGATGAATTATTTCGGCCGCGTCGTCGCGTCCGATCTGATCGACGGCAGAGCCGCCGGAACGGTGATCAAGGCGGCGCTGTCGGCAATGTATCGGGAGGGCCGCTTTCTCGGCGGAATCGAATTCGATCATCCGTTCGGCCGCTATGTCGACCGCAGCGAAGGCGGCTGCGAGGGATTCAGCGGCCAGGAATGCATCATGGTCGAGGAGCGGAAGGCCTATGTGCTCGATTATCGCGGTGGGCTGGTTATTCCTGATGTCCGACCAGGAGGTCGGCGAGATCAGCCCCTCATCCGCATGCCGGCACCCTTTCCCCGCTTGCGGGGCGAAGGAGATGGCCGCGCCCCCTCCGTTCCCCACCTACCTCTCGCTGGGCAAGTCCCCTCGCCCCGTTTACGGGGAGAGGGTTAGGGTGAGGTGGTCAACAAAACAGCCATGGATAGCCGTCTCAAAAGTCGACGATCTTGCCGTCCGAAATCGTGACGCGCCGATCCATGCGGCCGGCAAGTTCATGGTTGTGGGTGGCGATGAGGGCGGCAAGGCCGGATTGGCGCACCAGCGCCTCCAGCGCATCGAAGACGTAGCTTGCCGTTTCCGGATCCAGATTGCCGGTCGGCTCGTCGGCAAGAAGCAGCGTCGGCGCATTGGCGACGGCGCGGGCGATCGCGACGCGCTGCTGTTCGCCGCCGGAAAGTTCAGCCGGGCGATGCGAACCGCGATGGCCGATGCGCATATAATCGAGAAGCTGGCCGGCTCGCTCCCGGGCCTCCTTCCAGGACAGGCCGGCAATCAGCTGCGGCATCATGATGTTCTCAAGCGCGGAAAATTCCGGCAGGAGGTGATGGAACTGATAGACGAAGCCGATCTCGCGTCGGCGGATCGCGGTGCGCTTCTCATCGGAAAGGCCATCGCAGGCAAGGCCGTTAATGGTAACCTCGCCGCCATCGGGATGCTCGAGCAGGCCTGCGACATGCAGCAGGGTCGACTTGCCTGTGCCGGAGGGGGCGACAAGGGCGACGATTTCCCCTTTAGACAGCGAGAAATCCGCACCCTTCAGGATCGTGAGCAGCGTATCGCCCTGCCCGTAATGGCGCTCGACGCCGGTAAGGTTGAGGACGAGGTTGCGGTTCATGAATGCGGCATTCCTTATTCGTAGCGCAGTGCCTGCACCGGATCGAGCCTGGAGGCGCGCCATGCCGGGAAGATGGTGGCGATGAAGGAGAGGCTGAGCGCCATGATGACCACCGAGATCGTTTCGCTGATATCCATCTCGGCCGGCAGCTGGCTGAGGAAATAGACCTGCGGATTGAAGATCACGGTGCCGGAGATCCAGGAGAAGAACTGGCGGATGGATTCGATATTGACGCAGACGAGAACGCCGAGCAGCACACCGGCAAGGGTACCGACGATGCCGATCGCCGCCCCGGTCATGAAGAAGATGCGCATGATGGCGCCGGCGCTGGCGCCCATGGTGCGCAGGATGGCGATATCGCTGCCCTTGTCCTTCACCAGCATGATGAGGCCGGAGATGATGTTGAGCGCCGCCACGAGCACGATCAGCGTCAGGATCATGAACATGACGTTGCGCTCGACCTGGAGTGCGGAGAAGAATGTCTGGTTGCGCTGACGCCAGTCGGTAAGGTTGATCTGGCGGCCGGCCGCCTCTTCCACCTTCGGCCTCAGGGCGTCGATATCATCGGGATGATCGACGAAGAGTTCGATCGACTGCACCAGCCCGGCGGCATTGAAGTAGAGCTGCGCTTCCTCGAGCGGCATGAAGATGATTGAGGAATCGTATTCGGACATGCCGATCTCGAACAGGCCGGAAATCTTATAGGATTTGACGCGCGGATTGACGCCCATCGGCGTGATGTCGCCTTCCGGCGAGGTCAGGGTAATGAGGTCGCCGACGCGCAGACCCAGCTGATCGGCCATGCGGGTGCCGATCAGCACGCCCTCGCCAGAGGCATAGCCCACCATGTCGCCGGATTTGATGTTGTCGGAGATTGTCTTGAGTTTCGTCAGGTCTTCGGCGCGGGCGCCGCGCACCAAAGCGCCGGTGCTGCCGCCAGCCTGAGCGGAGGCAAGCACCTGCCCTTCGACCAGGGGCAGCGCCATCTTGACGCCCGGCACCGCCGCGAGTTTGGCGGTCAGGTCGGGGTAATCGGTAAAGGGGCCATCGATCGGCTGCACGATCATATGACCGTTGATGCCGAGGATGCGCGAGACGAGCTCGGTGCGAAAGCCGTTCATGACGGCCATGACGATGATCAGCGTCGCAACGCCGAGCATGATGCCGACGAAGGAGAAGCCGGCGATCACCGAAATGAAGGCCTCCTTGCGGCGGGCGCGCAGATAACGCCACGCCACGAGGCGCTCAAAGGTGGAAAATGGCTTGCCAGCCGGACCCAAGCCGGATTTTGAACTCCGGTCCATTGCTGCCTCTGCCATTTCGCCTCCGTTTCCTTAAGCCACGAACCTGTTGATCGCCGCTTCGATGGTCATCGTTTCACGGGCGCCGGTCTTGCGGTCCTTCACTTCGACCTCGCCGTTCGCGACCGCACGCGGGCCGGCGATGATCTGGACAGGTACGCCGATCAGGTCGGCGGTCGCGAACTTCGTGCCGGCCCGGTCGTCGGTGTCGTCATAGAGCACATCCTTGCCGGCCTTTTTCAGCGCGGCGTAGATCAGCTCACAAGTATCGTCGCAGGCCTCATCGCCCGCCTTCATGTTGATGACGACGACATCGAAGGGTGCGACCGATGCCGGCCAGATGATTCCGTTGTCATCATGCGATGCTTCGATGATGGCGGGAACAAGGCGTGTCGGACCGATACCGTAGGAACCCATGTGAACGAAATGTTCCTTACCATCTGGCCCCTGCACTTTCGCACCCATCGGCTCGGAATATTTCGTGCCGAAGTAGAAGATATGGCCGACCTCGATGCCGCGGGCGGAAAGCCGCTCGGCTTGGGGAACGGCGTCAAAGGCTGCCTCGTCGTGCATTTCCGAGGTGGCCGCGTAGAGCGAGGTCCACTTGTCGAAGATCGCCTTGAGGCCTTCGACACTGTCGAAATCGGTGTTTTCGCCGGGAATATCGAAGCCGACGAAGTCCTTGTGGCAGAAGACCTCGGATTCGCCGGTATCGGCGAGGATGATGAATTCATGGCTGAGATTGCCGCCGATCGGGCCGGTATCCGCGCGCATAGGGATGGCGCGAAGGCCAAGCCGATCGAATGTTCTGAGATAGGCGGCGAACATCTTATTATAGGAATGCTCCGCCCCTTCGCGCGTCAGATCGAAGGAATAAGCGTCTTTCATCATAAATTCGCGCGAGCGCATGGTGCCGAAGCGAGGCCGGATCTCGTCACGGAACTTCAGCTGGATGTGATAGAGATTGAGCGGCAGGTCCTTGTAGGATTTGACGGAGGAGCGGAAAATATCCGTCACCATCTCCTCGTTGGTGGGGCCGTAGAGCATCGGCCGGTCCTGGCGGTCCTTGATGCGCAGCATCTCCTTGCCATAGGCATCATAACGGCCGCTTTCCTGCCAGAGCTCGGCCGATTGCAGGGTCGGCATCGAAAGCTCGATGGCACCGGCGCGGTTCTGCTCCTCGCGGATAATGGCGTTGACCTTGTCGAGCACACGCTTGCCGAGCGGCAACCAGGAATAGATGCCCTGAGACTGCTGGCGGATCATGCCGGCGCGCAGCATCAACCGGTGGGAGACGATTTCCGCCTCCTTGGGGTTTTCCTTAAGAATGGGCAAGAAGTAGCGAGACAGACGCATGGCGATTCCGGAGCAGTTGAGATCCCGCCGGCGAGCGGAATCGAAGATACTTGTGAATGTGGGAGCGTTCATAGCCGCTTCGCGGCGGGAAGGAAACCCGCAACTGCTGTCGGCCGCCTCCCGGATACGCATGTTCGCACCCGCAAAACGAAAGGGCGTGAAAAAGCGCGTATTTATAAGGACTTGAACGAAATTCTTGTCAACAGAAAAATTTTGCTAGAGTGTAGCAAAAATGCAAAAAAAGCTAATGACAAAGCCCAATCTTTGAGCTAGCTTTAGCTCACAAAACAGGCAGGAAGCTAAATTCTTGCTGTACTCGCGGTCAAGTCTTGGGAGGATCAGATCTTAGGCGCGCTCGTCGCAGCCCCGGCAACGGTTACAGATCACGCGATACTTAAAACAAGGCTTCTGGCCTTGTTTTTTTTTGGCTTTTCGCCCTCTCCTCCCATTCAAGCTCCAGACAGCTTCCGTAAGGGAAGCATCTCATTCCGTTAGGCGAGCTCTCTGACGCGCCAGCATGACGCCAATATGCGAGCTCGATTTCCATGATAAGATTTGCATATGCTCAAACTTTGAGCAAAAGCTATCTCAATAGAAGCTAGGCCCGAGTTGTGGAAGGGCATCGAAGCCCCAGCCGAAATAGGTGTCGCAGGCATACCAAGTGCCATAGATCAGCGCCGAGATCAGCGTCGTCAGCGAAAAGACGAAGGCGGCGCGAAAGCGGGTGGGCGCGCTTGGCACGGTGCCGAGCACGATATCGTCGTCTTCCGCCTGGGTGCGCAGCCCGATCGGCAGAACGGCGAACAGCGTCATCCACCAGATGATGAAGTAGACGGCGAATCCCTGAAGGAAGGTCTGGAGCATTATCTTTCCCGGTGGTGTCTTGCCGACAGAACGCGTGAAGCGCAGTGCCGCTTGGAGCTGGCGCACTTATACGGCGGAATAGCGTGCAACTCAAAGCGAAGGAAACATTTCGCCTTCTTTGGGTCATTCTGCCGCAGCGAAACCGTGTCCAATTGTATTTGATTTAGGCCTGTTCGAGTTCGATCAGCGTGCCGAAGAAATCCTTGGGATGCAGAAAGAGCACCGGCTTGCCATGCGCGCCGGTCTTCGGCTGGCCGTTGCCAAGCAGCCGCGCGCCGGCGGCGACCAGCCGGTCACGGGCGAGGATGATATCGTCCACCTCGTAACAGATATGATGCATGCCGCCGGACGGGTTCTTTTCGAGGAAGGTTGCGATCGGCGAGTCCTGCCCGAGCGGCTGCAGCAATTCCACCTTGGTGTTCGGCAACTCGACGAAGACGACGGTGACCCCGTGTTCCGGCAGAGGCTGCGGCTCAGATACCGCGGTCCCCAGCATGTCGCGATAAGCGGCCGTCGCCGCTGCGAGGTCGGGAACGGCGATGGCGATATGATTCACTCGGCCGAGCATGGTCAGACCTTGGTGACGAAGGCGGTGACAACGGGCTTTTTGCCCCAGGCGTGATTTGCGGCTGCGCGGATGGCACGGCGCACGGCCTCCTGCAGCATGTCGATATCCTTGCGGCGGGCACGCGGAATGCTTTCGATGGCGCTGATCGCCGCATCGTAGAGCGTATCCTCCATCTCCTCGCCTTCGTCATCATAAACCGGCAGGCCGATCGAGACGAGGTCGGGATCGCCGAGGATGTCATAACGCCCGTCGAGCACGATGCTGACCGCGACATGGCCGACATAGGAGAGTTTCTTGCGCTCGCCGATACCCATTTCGTCGAAATCGCCGATCAGCAGGCCATCCTTGTAGATGCGGCCATGCGGCGCTTCCGCGATCACCTCGACTGGGCCTGGCGCCAGCCGCAGGATATCGCCATTGCGCACCCGCGGCACGATCGCGATGCCGGACTGCTCGGCCAGCTCCTTATGCGCCGTCAGATGCGTCGCCTCGCCATGCACCGGCACGACGATTTTCGGCCGGGTCCACTCATACATCCGCTGTAACTCGTTGCGGCGCGGATGGCCGGAGACGTGGACGAGCGCCTCGGTATCGGTGATGATATGCACGCCCTGCTCGACGAGGCCGTTCTTGATGTCCTGAATCGCCTTCTCGTTGCCGGGAATGGCACGCGAAGAAAAGACGACGATATCACCTGCCGCAAAGGCCACATTGCGCATCTCGTCACGGGAGAGCTTGGCAAGGGCCGCCCGCGCCTCGCCCTGGCTACCGGTCAAGATGACGACGACCTTGTCGCGCGGGATATAGCCGTACTCCTCCTCGGAAATGAAAGGTTTGACCCCTTCCATCAGGCCGATGTCACTAGCGACATCGACGACGCGCTTCAGCGAACTGCCGAGCAACAGCACTTCGCGGCCGGCCGCCTCGGCAGCCTCGGCTACGGTGCGAATACGCCCGACATTGGACGAGAAGGTCGTGATCGCCACCCGGCCCTCGGCATCCTCGATGATCTTGCGCAGGCTTTCCGACACATCCTTCTCGGAGGGTGAAACGCCGTCGCGCAGGGCGTTGGTGGAATCGCACATCAGCGCCAGCACACCCTCGTCGCCAAGCTGGCGGAAGCGTGTCTCATCGGTCAGAGGCCCGAGCGAAGGCTCGTGGTCGATCTTCCAGTCCCCCGTATGGATGATGTTGCCGGCCGGCGTGCGGATCATCAGCGACATCGGCTCCGGGATCGAATGGTTGACGGCCACACCTTCGATGCTGAACGGGCCGACATTGATCGTGTCGCCTGCCTTGAACGGCGTCACCGGCACTTCGCCGATCGTTGCCTTCTCGAAGTTGCGTTTGGCTTCAAGCAGACCCGATGTAAAGGCCGAGGCGAAAACCGGAGCATTGAGGCCCGGCCAGAGATCGGCGAGTGCCCCGTAATGGTCTTCATGGGCATGG
Organism: Rhizobium sp. NXC14; assembly: GCF_002117485.1. Classification (NCBI taxonomy): domain Bacteria; kingdom Pseudomonadati; phylum Pseudomonadota; class Alphaproteobacteria; order Hyphomicrobiales; family Rhizobiaceae; genus Rhizobium; species Rhizobium sp. NXC14. Next base: position 1,735,179 of record NZ_CP021030.1, on the reverse strand, counting down.
GTGATGATGATTGCCTTGAGATTCTTTCGTTCGCTGGCAAGGAAGCGGATATCGGGCAGCACGAGGTCGACACCCGGCAAGTCAGGTCCGGGAAAAGTAACGCCGCAATCGACCATGATCCACTGGCGATGCTCGGGCGGGCCGTAGCCGTAAAGGGCAAGATTCATCCCGATCTCGCCGACGCCGCCCAGAGGCAGGAATACCAATTCGTCCTGTTTGGCCATAATTTTCGTTTTTTCCGCTATCTAAAAAACACATCACCGGCGGCAATAGACATGATCGTGCCAGCGCCGGTATCGAGCATCAACAAGCCATTATCATCAATCCCGGCGAATTGTCCGGAAATCGACCGGTCCGGTAAATTGACCGTGATCTTTTCCCCGATGCCACAGGCAATGGCGCGCCAGCGCGCGGTGATTTCGGCAATGCCGCGGCCCTGATCCCATATTTCGAGCACATCCGCCATCGCCACGAAAAGGTGGGCGAAAAGTTCCTCCGGCGAAGCCGCGCTCGCATGCTGGCGCAGGCAGGTGACGGGATAGAGCGGATTGTCCGGCATGACCGAGACATTGATGCCGATGCCAACGATCAGCGCATAACGGCCATCCGGCAGCCCCTCGCCTTCGACCAGGATGCCGCAGGTCTTCTTTCTGCCGATGAGAATATCGTTCGGCCATTTGACCTCAAGCGGTTCGCCGCCAGGCGGCAGTACCCTGCGGATGGCCTGGTGAACGGCAACGGCAACCGCCAGCGGCAGCGAGCCGAGGCGCTCCATTGGCGCCGGGTCGATCAGCAGAAGAGACGCGTAGAGATTGCCGCGTTCGGAAACCCAGAGCCTGCCGCGACGGCCCCGGCCGCCGGTCTGCCTCTCGGCCGTCACCCAGAGATTGCCGGGATCCCCCGCCCGGGCTCGGGCGAGGCATTCGCTGTTGGTGGACGATGTTTCCGACAGAGCCTCATGCCTGATATCGCCGAGCGATATCCGGCGTCGTCCGTCGGAGGCCATCAGAAGAGCGTCGCGGCGGCAAGCTCTGCCGCGCCACCGATCGGGCCGCCGATAAGCACATAGGCGGTGACGAAGAGACCGGAGAGACCGAAGACCAGACGCAGGGCGCTGGAGACACGGGCGAATTCGCCGGTCGCTTCATCGAACCACATCAGCTTGATGACACGCAGATAATAATAGGCGCCGACGACCGAGGCGAGAACGCCGATGATAGCAAGCGCATAAAGCTTGGCTTCGATCGCAGCAACGAAGACGAAGTATTTGGCGAAGAATCCGGCGAGCGGCGGAATGCCGGCGAGCGAGAACATCAGCGCCGTCAGCACCACAGCCATGAACGGGTTGGTTGTGGAGAGGCCGGCGAGATCGTTGACGTTTTCGACGACGGTGCCGTCCTTGCGGCGCATCGACATGATGATCGCGAAGGTGCCGAGCGTCATGATCATGTAAATGACCATGTAAAGCATGACGCCGGAAACGCCGGTCTGGTTGCCGGCGGCAAGGCCGACCAGAGCATAACCCATGTGGCCGATCGAGGAATAGGCCATCAGTCGCTTGATGTTCTTTTGACCGATCGCGGCAAAGGAGCCGAGCAGCATCGAGGCGATCGAGATGAAGACGACGACCTGCTGCCAGTCGGCCAGGACTGGCTGGAAGGCGGTTATGACCATGCGTGTCATCATCGCCATGGCGGCAACCTTGGGGGCTGCGGCGAGGAAGGCGGTAACCGGCGTCGGCGCGCCTTCATAAACGTCCGGCGTCCACATGTGGAAGGGAACGGCCGAGATCTTGAAGGCGATTCCGGCGAGGATGAAGACCAGGCCGAAGATGAGGCCGAGCGAACGCGCGCCTTCAACCGAAAGCGCTTGGGCGATCTCGGCGAAATGGGTATGGCCGGTGAAGCCGTAGACCAGCGACATGCCGTAGAGCAGCATGCCGGAGGACAGCGCGCCGAGCACGAAATATTTGAGGCCGGCTTCGGTCGACTTCAGGCTGTCGCGGTTGATCGCGGCGACGACATAAAGCGCCAGCGACTGCAGTTCCAGCGCAAGATAGAGCGAGATCAGGTCGTTGGCCGAGATCATCAGCAGGATGCCGAGGGTCGCAAGCACCAGCAGAACCGGGAACTCGAACTTGTCGATCTGATTTTCGCGGGCATGCCCCATTGTCATGAACAGGGCGACCAGCGAACCGATGAGCGCCACCAGCTTCATGAACCGGGAGAAGCCGTCAGCCATATAGACGCCGCCGAAGGCGAGGCCTTCCGCCGGCACAAAGAGCAGCCACAGGCCGGATGCGAGCAGCAGGACGATGGCAAGGCCGGTGACGGCAAGGCCCGACCGCTCGCCTGAGAAGACGCCGACCATCAACAGGACCAGGGCGCCGACCGCGAGGATGAGCTCCGGCGCGGAAAGATGCAGACTGAGGAGAATTGTTTCAGCGGTCATGTCCGATAAGTCCCGTCATCATTTCATAGACAGCGCAACATTCTGCGCTGCGTGCACGGCGGCCGTGTAGTTGTTGACCAGCAGATCCACCGAGGCGGCCGTCGCATCGAAGACCGGAGCCGGATAAACGCCGAAGAAAATGGTCAGCGCGACCAGCGGATAAAGAATCAGCTGTTCGCGTCTCGAAAGATCGAGCAGCGCCTTCAGCTTTTCCTTCTCCAGGGCGCCGAAGATCACCCGGCGATAGAGCCAGAGCGCATAAGCGGCCGAGAGAATGACGCCAGTGGCGGCAAAGAGCGCGACCCAGGTGTTGACCCGGAAGACGCCGATCATCGTCAGGAATTCGCCGATGAAGCCAGACGTGCCGGGAAGCCCGACATTGGCCATGGTGAAGACCATCATCGCCACGGCATATTTCGGCATGTTGTTGACGAGGCCGCCATAGGCGTTGATCTCGCGGGTGTGGGTACGGTCGTAGACGACGCCGACGCAGAGGAAGAGCGCGCCGGAGACGATGCCGTGCGAGAGCATCTGGAAGATCGACCCCTGAACACCCTGCATGTTGGCGGCGAAGATGCCCATGGTCACGTAGCCCATATGAGCCACCGAGGAATAGGCGATCAGCTTCTTGATATCATCCTGCATCATTGCCACCAGCGAGGTGTAGATGATGGCGATGACCGACATGGCGAAGACGAGCGGCGCGAAATAGTCGGAGGCGACCGGGAACATGCCGAGCGAGAAGCGGATGAGACCGTAGCCGCCGAGCTTCAAGAGCACGCCGGCCAGGATCACCGAACCTGCCGTTGGCGCCTGGACGTGCGCATCGGGAAGCCAGGTGTGGACCGGCCACATCGGCATCTTCACCGCAAAGGAGGCGAAGAAGGCAAGCCAGAGCCAGGTCTGCAGCGCCGGCGGGAACTTGTAGGCGAGCAGCGCGGTGATGTCGGTCGTGCCGGCCTGCCAGTACATCGCCATGATGGCGAGCAGCATCAGCACCGAGCCGAGCAGCGTGTAGAGAAAGAACTTGTAGCTCGCATAGACACGGTCCTTGCCGCCCCAGACCCCGATGATCAGGAACATCGGAATGAGGCCCGCCTCGAAGAAGACGTAGAAGAGCACGATATCGAGCGAGACGAAGACGCCGACCATCATCGTTTCGAGGATGAGGAAGGCGATCATGTATTCCTTCAGACGCTTCTCGATCGAGAGCCAGCTCGCCAGCACGCAGAAGGGCATGAGGAAGGTCGACAGGATGACGAACAGCATGGAGATGCCGTCGACGCCGACGTGATAGCCGATGCCGGTGCCGAGCCAATCATGCTTTTCGAGCATCTGGAAGCCGGGATTGGCATTGTCGAAGCCGACCCAGATGAAGAGAGAGAGGACGAAGGTGAAGACGGTGGTGATCAGCGAGATCCACAGCACGTTCCTTCGACCGCTTTCGCTGTCGCCATTCATCAAGAGCAGGAGCACCACGCCGACGAGCGGCAGGAAGGTGACCGTTGAAAGAATAGGCCAATCGGTCATCAGAAGGAACTCCCGAGCATCATCCAGGTAACGAGCGCCGCAATGCCGAGCAGCATGGCGAATGCATAGTGATAGAGGTAACCGGTCTGCAGGCGGACGACGCGGTCGGTGACGGCTACAACGCGGGCTGCCACGCCGTTCGGGCCATAGGCATCGATGACGCCGACGTCACCCTTCTTCCACAGGAAGCGGCCAAGCGCCCTTGCCGTGCGGACGAAGAGGAAGTCGTAGAGTTCGTCGAAATACCACTTGTTGAGCAGGAAGTGGTAGAGCACGCGGTGCTGCTTGGCGAGGACGCGCGGCGTCTGCGGCGAGCGGATATACATGTACCAGGCAATGACGAAGCCGAGCACCATGGCGATGAAGGGGCTCAGGCCCACCAGCGCCGGAACATGGTGGAACTGTTCGACGAGTTCGTTCTCGGCGCCGGTAAAGAGTGCGCCCTTCCAGAACTCGGCATATTCCTCACCGTAGAACCGGCCTTCGAAGATCACGCCCGCAAACATGGCGCCGAGCGCAAGGATATAGAGCGGCACCAGCATGACCTGCGGCGACTCGTGGACGTGGTGCATGACCTCATGCGAAGCGCGCGGCTTGCCGAAGAAGGTCATGAAGATCAGGCGCCAGGAGTAGAAGCTGGTGAAGAGAGCCGCAATGACCAGCAGCGAGAAGGCGAAGCCCGAGACCGGCGAATGCGATGCATAGGTCGCCTCGATGATCACGTCCTTGGAGAAGAAGCCGGCAAGGCCGATCGGCGTGAAGGGAATGCCGACGCCGGTGATCGCCAGCGTGCCGATGATCATCAGGATGCCGGTCACTTTAATATGCGGCCACAGGCCACCCATGTAGCGCATGTCCTGCTCGCCATCGACGGCATGGATGACCGAGCCGGCGCAGAGGAAGAGCAGCGCCTTGAAGAAGGCGTGCGTAAAGAGATGGAAGATCGCGGCACCATAGGCCCCTACCCCGAGCGCCACGAACATGTAGCCGAGCTGCGAGCAGGTGGAATAGGCGATGACGCGCTTGATGTCGTTCTGGACCAGGCCGACAGTTGCCGCGAAGAAGGCGGTGATCGCGCCGATGACGGTAACGACGGTCAGTGCGTCGGGCGACAATTCGAAGAGCGGCGACATGCGGGCGACGAGGAAGACGCCGGCGGTGACCATGGTGGCGGCATGGATGAGGGCCGAGACCGGGGTCGGGCCTTCCATCGCGTCCGGCAGCCAGGTGTGCAGCAGGAACTGCGCCGACTTGCCCATCGCGCCCATGAATAGCAGCAGGCAGATGCCGGTCAGCGCATGCGCCTTGTCGAGCTGCATGCCGAAGAGGTTGAGGATCACTTCGCTCGCCTCGCCGCCGCCTTCATGCGGGGCGAAATTCGATGCATTAGCGAAGATCGTATCGAGGTTGATCGAGCCGAACAGCACGAAGACGCCGGCAATGCCGAGCACGAAACCGAAGTCGCCGACGCGGTTGACGATGAAAGCCTTCATCGCCGCGGCCGTCGCCGAAGGCTTCTTGAACCAGAAGCCGATCAGTAGATAGGAGGCGAGACCGACGCCTTCCCAGCCGAAGAACATCTGGGCAAGATTGTCGGCTGTCACCAGCATCAGCATGGCGAAGGTGAAGAGCGACAGATAGGCAAAGAAGCGCGGGCGATGCGGATCGGTATGCATGTAGCCGATCGAATAGATATGCACCAGCGTCGAGACCGTGTTGACCACGATCAGCATGACGGAGGTGAGCGTATCCACGCGCAGCGACCAGGAGACGTCGATGCCGCCGGACTGGATCCAGCGCAGCACCTCGACCTTGATCGGCCCGCCTTCAAGATGGCCCATGCCGACGTTAAAGAAGACGATCCAGGACAGGATGCCGGCAATGATCATCAGGCCGCTGGTGACATATTCCGAAGCCTTGGCGCCGATGGCGCGGCCGAAAAGGCCGGCGACGATCGCGCCGATCAAGGGAAGAAAGACAATAGCCTTATAGAGGAACATGAGCCACTCAGCCCTTCATCATATTGACGTCTTCGACCGCGATCGAGCCGCGGTTGCGGTAGAAGACAACGAGAATTGCAAGACCGATCGCCGCTTCGGCAGCCGCGACCGTCAGAATGAACAGCGCGAAGACCTGACCGACAATGTCGTTCAGGAAGTGAGAGAAGGCGACCATGTTGATGTTGACAGCAAGCAGGATCAGTTCGACCGACATAAGGATGACGATGACGTTCTTCCGGTTGAGGAAGATGCCGAAGACGCCGAGCGTGAAGAGGATGGCGCTGACCGTCAGGTAATGGGAAAGTCCGATGACCATGTTCTTTGTTCCTTGACCTGCCTTTAGACGCCCTGCCCGGGCTTGACCGACACCACCTCGACGGCGGTGGCGGGCGTGCGGGCAACCTGCCTTGAGATATTCTGCCGCTTGATGTTGGTGCGATGCCTCAGCGTCAGCACGATCGCGCCGATCATGGCGACCAGCAGCACCAAGCCGGCAATCTGGAAGAAATAGACGTAGTTGGTGTAAAGCACGTCGCCGAGAGCGGCCGTATTCGTACGCTCGCTGAGCGCCGGGATCGGCATGGCGACTGACTTGGCGATATCAGGCGAGATGACGCTGCCGCCGATCACGACGATCAACTCGGCCGCCAGGATGATCCCAATCAACCCGCCGATCGGCGCATATTCGAGCACGCCTGCCCTCAATTCGGTGAAGTCAATGTCGAGCATCATCACCACAAAGAGGAAGAGGACGGCGACGGCGCCGACATAAACGACGAGCAGGATCATCGCCAGGAACTCGGCGCCGAGCAGCAGGAACAGGCCGGCCGCGTTGAAGAACACCAGGATCAGGAACAGAACCGAGTGAACCGGGTTCTTCGCCCAGATGACCATGAACGCCGACGCCACAGCGACAAAGGCGAAAAGATAGAAAAATAGAGCCTGCAGACCCATGTTGGTGCCTTTTTCATCTTCCCCCGGGCAGCCGGGAGTTTCCCTGCCCGATGAAGCTTCGCGGCACTCGCCGGCAAAGCTCCTGTACATATTGACCGCGACAGGAGCGAGCCGCTCCATCACAGCATTTCAGATATCAATCAGCGATACGGCGAGTCGATCGCGATGTTGCGGGCGATTTCACGCTCCCACCGGTCTCCGTTATCGAGAAGGCGCGCCTTGTCGAAATAGAGCTCTTCGCGGGTTTCCGTCGCAAATTCGAAATTCGGACCTTCGACGATCGCATCGACCGGGCAGGCTTCCTGGCAGAAGCCGCAATAGATGCACTTCACCATGTCGATGTCATAGCGCACCGTGCGGCGTGTGCCGTCGTTGCGGCGCGGACCGGCCTCGATGGTGATGGCCTGGGCAGGACAGATCGCCTCGCAGAGCTTGCAGGCGATGCAGCGTTCCTCGCCGTTCGGATAACGGCGCAGCGCGTGCTCGCCGCGGAATCGTGGGGAGACCGGGCCCTTTTCGAAGGGGTAATTGATCGTCGCCTTCTGGCGGAAGAAATAGCGCATCGACAGAAAGAACGCGCCGAAGAATTCCTTGAGGAACAGCGAGTTGATGGAGCTGGACAAGCTTGCCATCTTCAACCTCCAATTTTGCCGGAAACGAGAGCAGGCATCATTACGCCCATCCCATCAGTTTCAGCACGAATGCAACGATAATCACCATAGTGAGCGACAGCGGCAGGAAGACTTTCCAGCCGAGACGCATGAGCTGGTCGTAGCGGTAGCGCGGGACGAAGGCTTTGACCATCGCGAACATGAAGAACACGAAGCATGCCTTCAGCATGAACCAGATGATGCCAGGGACCCAGTTGAGGATCCAGATATCGACCGGAGGCAGCCAGCCGCCGAGGAAGAGGATCGTCGTCAGCGAGCACATCAGGCAGACGGCGGCATATTCGCCTAGCATGAACATCATGTATGGCGAGGAGCCGTATTCGACCATGAAGCCGGCGACAAGTTCCGACTCCGCTTCCGGAAGGTCGAAAGGCGGGCGGTTCGTCTCGGCGAGCGCCGAGATAAAGAAGACGATGAACATCGGGAACAGCGACAGCCAGTGCCAGTCGAGGAACGAGGCCGGCAGGCCGAGCATGGTGCCGAGGCCATTGTGCTGCGCATTGACGATGTCGGTCAGGTTGAGCGAGCCGACGCAGAGCAGAACGGTGACGATGACGAAGCCGATCGAGACTTCATAGGACACCATCTGTGCGGCCGAGCGCAGCGCGCCGAGGAACGGGTATTTCGAGTTCGAAGCCCAGCCGCCCATGATGATGCCGTAGACTTCGAGAGAGGAGATCGCGAAAATATAGAGGATGCCGACATTGATGTTGGCGATCACCCAGCCGTCGGCGAGCGGCACCACCGCCCAGGTCGACAGCGCCAGAAGCACCGTAACCAGCGGGGCCAGCAGGAACACCGCCTTGTTGGCGCCGGCCGGAATGATCGGCTCCTTGAAGACGAACTTCAGAAGGTCGGCGAAGGACTGGAACAGGCCGAAGGGACCGACGACGTTCGGACCGCGGCGCAGCTGCACCGCCGCCCAGATCTTGCGGTCGGCAAGCAGCACGTAAGCGATGAAGACGAGCAGGCAGACGAGAAGCAGCAGCGACTGACCGATCATGATGATCCCCGGCCAGACATAGGTTGAGAAGAAAGAATCCATGAGTTCCTGCCCTTACTCTGCCGCGACTTTGAAATTGTTGCGGGCCAATGCCGAGCACTCGGCCATGACAGCCGAGGCGCGCGCTATCGGGTTCGTCAAATAGAAGTCTTTGACCGGCGACGCAAACCCTGACTTGTTCATCTTGCCGGCTTTTTTCGCGACTGCGGCAATTTGGGCGCTATCGGTTTCGGCGATCTCGTCGATGGCGGCGAAATGCGGGAAAGCGGCATAGAGCCGGCCGCGCAGTTCGCTCAGCGAATCGAAGGGAAGCTTCTTGCCGAGCACGTCCGACAGGGCGCGAATGATCGCCCAGTCCTCGCGGGCATCACCCGGCGCAAAGCCTGCGCGGTTGCCCATCTGGACACGGCCTTCGGTATTGACCCAGGTGCCGGACTTTTCGGTATAGGCTGCGGCCGGCAGGATCACGTCGGCATGGTGGGCGCCGTTATCGCCGTGCGAGCCGATATAGACGGTGAGCTTGGCCTTCTTGGCGGTGAAGTCGAGTTCGTCGGCGCCAAGCAGGAAGAGCACGTCCATTGCCGTCAGCATCTCGGCGGCGCTGACGCCCTTGGCACCGGGTACGAAGCCGAGGTCGAGGCCGCCGACGCGCGAAGCGGCAGTGTGGAGGACGGCAAAGCCGTTCCAGCCGTCGACGACCGCACCGACCGAACCGGCAAGCTTGGCGGCACTTGCGAGTACGCCGGCGCCATCGCTGCGCGACAGCGCGCCCTGGCCGATGATGATCATCGGCTTGGCGGCGTTCTTCAGGACGTCGGCGAAGGCATGACCGCCGTCGACCAGATCCTTCAGTGTGTCAGGTCCGCCGCCGAGATAGTCGTAGCTGTAACGCAGTTCACTGGGCTCGCCGATCACGCCGATCGGGAACTTGCCGCGGCGCCAGCGCTTGCGGATGCGGGCATTGAGGATAGCCGCCTCGAAGCGCGGATTGGCGCCGATGATCAGCAGCGCGTCGGCCTGGTCGATACCAGCAATTGTCGGGTTGAAAAGGTAGCTGGCGCGGCCGAGCGACGGATCGAGTGCCGTCCCATCCTGGCGACAGTCGAGATTGGCCGATCCCAGCGACTTCACCAGTTCGGAGAGCGCATACATTTCTTCGACGGAAGCGAGGTCGCCCGCGATCGCACCAATCTTGTCACCCGAGGTGGCGCTGACAGCAGCCTTGATGGCGCCGAAGGCTTCGGCCCAGCTCGCCGGCTGCAGGCGGCCGTCGCGGCGGACGTAAGGCCGGTCGAGGCGCTGCGTCTTCAAACCGTCCCAGATGAAGCGGCTCTTGTCGGAAATCCACTCTTCGTTGATCGCCTCGTTGACACGCGGCAGGATGCGCATCACTTCACGGCCACGGGTGTCGACGCGGATCGCCGAACCGACGGCATCCATGACGTCGATCGACTCGGTCTTGTTCAATTCCCAGGGGCGCGCGGTGAAAGCAAAGGGCTTGGAGGTGAGCGCGCCGACCGGGCAGAGGTCGACGACGTTGCCCTGCAGTTCGGAGGTCATCGCCTGTTCGAGATAAGTAGTGATCTCGGCATCCTCGCCGCGGCCGATCAGGCCCAGCTCGGAAATGCCGGCAACCTCAGTGGTGAAGCGGACACAGCGCGTGCAATGGATGCAGCGGTTCATCACCGTCTTGACGAGCGGGCCGATATACTTGTCCTCGACGGCGCGCTTGTCTTCCTGGTAGCGCGAGGTGTCGATGCCGAAGGCCATCGCCTGATCCTGCAGGTCGCATTCGCCGCCTTGGTCGCAGATCGGGCAATCGAGGGGATGATTGATCAGCAGGAACTCCATCACGCCTTCGCGGGCCTTCTTGACCATTGGCGTGTTGGTGAAGACCTCGGGCAGTTCGCCATTCGGGCCGCCCCGGATGTCGCGCACGCTCATGGCGCAGGAAGCCTGCGGCTTCGGCGGGCCGCCCTTCACCTCGACAAGGCACATGCGGCAGTTGCCGGCAACCGACAAGCGCTCGTGGAAGCAGAAGCGCGGAACTTCGGCGCCGGCATCCTCACACGCCTGCAATAGCGTGAAATGATCCGGAACTTCGATCTCGTTGCCGTCAATCTTCAGTTTTGCCATCGTCGCTCAGTCCTGTTTCCCGTTTGCCTGAAGACGGCAAACAAACCTGTTTTGCAACATTCTCTTTGCCGAGCCGGATCTTTCGTCCTGCCGGCAGCCGATGTCGCCCAAATTGTCTGTCGCGCGTTCCAGACGCGGAACCCGCACCGGCATCTGCGGCGTGAGGCCCCCGCCCCTTCGCCGATCCGCCCTATTTCCGGCCGGTTTGCACGGCCGGACTGTTCATTTCCTTCTGCGGCCCCGCCCGGCCAGAACCTTCGCCTGCCCAATCCAGTCATCACGCGCGATGCGGCCGCTAAGGCCGAGCTCGGCGTCGAGCCGGGCGATATCCTCGTCGGTCCAGGCGGCAATATCGGCGAAGCCGCGAATGCCTTTGGTGTTCAGCACCTGCTCCAGCTTCGGGCCGATGCCGGCGATCAGCTTGAGATCGTCGGCCTTTGCAGTCCGCTGAGCGGCTTTTGCTTTCACAGCCGGCTTTGGCCGGCTCGCCGGAACCGGTTCGGCAGCCGGCTTGACGACTGTCAGCCTCGGCCCAGCCTTCCGCTCGACCGCAGGATTGTCGGCCGCGGGCTTGCGGAAAGCCTTGACGGCCGGGCGGATATTTTCCGGTCGTATGTCGACCGCCGGCGCCGGTTCGTCGGGCGGCGTGTCATCAAGGGCTGCGGCGAGTTTGCCCGTCGTTTCCAGAGCGCCCTGTAAGGCTCCGAAAAAGGCGCTCGCCATCTGCGTCGAGAGGCCGAAACCGATTGCCGTTGCGGCGGCAAAGGCTGCGGCAGGGTGCGCCATCAGCGGATGCACAGGCATTGCCTGCGCGTTTTCCAGCATCTCGGCGGCAAGACGGCCGAAGCCGGCCGCGAAATCGGCGGTCTCTTCCTTCTTCCCACTCTTGGATGCCTTGTCCGTCATGATTATTCAGCCGCCTCCAAAACCGCCCCGTGGTCGAGCGCACTTGCCGTATACTGGTCGATTCGCTTTTCGATCTCAGGGCGGAAGTTACGGATCAGACCCTGCACCGGCCATGCTGCGGCGTCGCCTAGCGCACAGATGGTGTGGCCTTCGATTTGCTTCGTCACCTGGAATAGCATGTCGATTTCGCGCTTCTGGGCATTGCCCTTGGCCATGCGCTCCATCACGCGCCACATCCAGCCAGTGCCTTCGCGGCAGGGCGTGCACTGGCCACAGCTCTCATGCTTGAAGAACGCGGAGATGCGGGCGATCGCCTTGATGACGTCGGTGGACTTGTCCATGACGATCGAGGCGGCCGTGCCGAAGGAGGAGCCGACACCGCGCAGGCCGTCGAAATCCATCGGGCAATCGATGATGTCCTTGGCCGGAACGATCGGGCAGGATGCGCCGCCCGGAATGACGGCGAGCAGATTGTCCCAGCCGCCGCGGATGCCGCCGGCGTGGCGGTCGACCAGTTCGCGGAAGGTGATACCCATTTCCTCTTCGACGGTGCACGGCTTGTTGACGTGGCCGGAGAGCATGAACAGCTTGGTGCCGACATTGTTCGGACGGCCGATAGAAGAGAACCAGCCGGCGCCGCGGCGCAGGATCGTCGGCGCGACAGCGATCGATTCGACGTTGTTGACGGTCGTCGGGCAGCCGTAGAGACCCATATTGGCGGGGAACGGCGGCTTGAGCCGCGGCTGGCCCTTCTTGCCCTCGAGGCTCTCGAGCAGCGCGGTTTCCTCGCCGCAGATATAGGCGCCGGCGCCGTGATGGACGAAGATGTCCATGTCCCAGCCGAGCTTGTTGTTCTTGCCGAGCAGACCGTAATCATAACATTCATCGATCGCCGCCTGCAGCGCTTCGCGCTCGCGGATATATTCGCCGCGCACATAGATATAAGCGGTATTGGCGCCCATGGCGAAGCTCGCGACGACGCAGCCTTCGATCAGCGTGTGCGGATCGTGGCGCATGATGTCGCGGTCCTTGCAGGTGCCGGGCTCCGACTCGTCGGCATTGACGACGAGGTAATGCGGGCGGCCGTCGCTTTCCTTCGGCATGAAGGACCATTTGAGACCCGTGGGGAAGCCGGCGCCGCCGCGGCCGCGAAGGCCAGAGGCCTTCATCTCGTTGATGATCCAATCGCGGCCCTTTTCGAGGATCTGCTTGGTGCCATCCCAGTGGCCGCGGCTCATCGCGCCCTTCAGGGACTTGTCCTTGAGGCCGTAGATGTTGGTAAAGATGCGGTCTTTATCTTGTAACATGCTTCACCTCTTACCGCGGCTTCTTGCCGAAGACCTTGATATATTCCGCTTCGCCGCCCTTGGCGAGCGCCTTGGCCTGCTTGACCCAGTCGTCACGCTCGATGCGGCCGCGGAAATTCAGGTAGCCATCGACCCATTCGCGCTCGGCCTTCTTCCAGCCAGCGACCTGCGAGAAGGTGAAGATGCCGATTTCATTCAATATCGCCTCGATCTTCGGACCGACGCCGGAGATCATCTTCAGGTCATCCGGTGCGGCGGGCTTTTCGATGCCGGCTGGACGGTTCTTGTCGGTCAGGCTGGGCTTGGACGCCGGAGCGGTTTCGGCCTTGGCCGCAGCAAGCGCCGGCTCGGCAGGCGCCGTGCCGGAAACCGGCTGCTGCGCGGCTGCCTTGGCATTCTTCGCTGCTGCCTTCGGCGCCGTTGCCGGCGTCTTCAAGGCGGCATTGGTCTCGGCATCGGTGCTCTTTGGGCGGCCGGCCTCGGAGGGCGGGACCGGCGCGCCGTCGACCGGCGCCGCCACGGTTTCGGTATCGGCCTTCTTGGCGCGTGTCCTTGCCTTCGGCTCTTCCGTCGTCAGCGAGGTCGGGCCGCCTTCAGGTGCTGAGAATATCCGGTCGATCTGGGTGCCCGGCTTGATGCTCGCGCCATTGCCGGCGGCAAAGGTGTCGATGATCTCTTCGAGGCGCTCCGGCGTCAGGTCTTCGTAAGTGTCCTTCCCGATCATCACCATCGGGGCGTTGACGCAGGCGCCAAGACATTCGACCTCTTCCCAGGAGAGCGTGCCTTCGGCATTGCGCTCGAAGGGATGGGCATGGATCTTGCTCTTGCAGACCGACATCAGCGCTTCCGAGCCGCGCAGCATGCAGGGCGTCGTGCCGCAGACCTGGACATGGGCGCGCGTGCCGATAGGATGCAACTGGAACTGCGTATAGAAGGTCGCGACCTCGAGCACTCTGATATAGGCCATGTCGAGCATGTCGGCGATCTTTTCGATCGCCGCGCGCGTGACCCAGCCGTCCTGTTCCTGCGCCCTCATCAGCAGCGGAATGACCGCCGACTGCTGGCGGCCGGCGGGGTATTTCTGGATCGTCTTGTCCGCCCAGACCGCATTTTCATCGCTGAAGGCGAATGCGGCAGGCTGAAATTGATCTTCGGCTAATCGACGAACGGACATTCTTCCTCACGCCTTGTCAGTTTAGGGTTCCACACCGCGAAGCGGTCAAAGACTGCATTTCGCAGGCATAGGCCGACTGGTCTTTCTGCATAAATACGACGAATTTGCTGCCATTCGGAATGGCGGCCTTGATCTGATAGCCCTTGGACAAAAGCTCGCCCATGGACGATTGCTGCCCCGGCGGCGTCACTTCCTTATGACCCAGCGGCGTGCCGAGGGTGTCGGCCTCCTGGGCCGAAACCCCGGATGCCGCAAGAAGAATTGCGACGGCCAGCGGCAGAAGCTGCATCAGCGGTCCACCTCGCCAAAGACGATATCGAGCGAGCCAAGGACAGCAGCGACGTCGGCGAGCTGATGGCCGCGGCACATGAAGTCCATCGCCTGCAGATGGGCGTAACCCGGAGCGCGGATCTTGCAGCGATACGGCTTGTTCGAGCCGTCGGAGACGAGATAGACGCCGAACTCGCCCTTCGGCGCCTCGACGGCGGCATAAACCTCGCCGGCAGGCACGTGGTAGCCTTCGGTGTAGAGCTTGAAATGGTGGATCAGCGCTTCCATCGAGCGCTTCATCTCGCCACGCTTCGGCGGCACGACCTTGCCGTCGATCGACGAGAAAGGACCGGTCTTCGCATCCGAGAGCAGGCGATTGACGCACTGCTTCATGATGCGGACCGATTGGCGCATCTCGATCATGCGGATCAGGTAGCGGTCGTAATTGTCGCCGTTCTTGCCGATCGGGATGTCGAATTCAAGATCGGAATAACATTCGTAAGGCTGGGCGCGACGCAGGTCCCAGGCAGCGCCCGAACCGCGCACCATGACGCCGGAGAAGCCCCAGGCCCAGCAATCTTCCAGAGAGACGACGCCGATGTCGACGTTGCGCTGCTTGAAGATACGGTTGCCGGTCAAAAGGTCGTCAATGTCGTCGAGCGCCTTCAGGAACGGATCGCACCAGTCGCCGATGTCCTGCACGAGCTTTTCCGGCAAATCCTGGTGGACGCCGCCCGGACGGAAATACGCTGCATGCATGCGCGAGCCGCTGGCGCGTTCATAGAACACCATCAGCTTTTCACGCTCTTCGAAGCCCCAGAGCGGGGGTGTCAGCGCACCGACGTCCATTGCCTGCGTCGTGACGTTCAAGAGATGCGAGAGGATGCGGCCGATCTCCGAATAGAGCACGCGGATCAGCTGGCCGCGGATCGGGATCTGGATGCCGAGCAGCTTTTCGACGGCCATCGCATAGGCATGCTCCTGGTTCATCGGCGCGACATAATCGAGCCGATCGAAATAGGGTACCGCCTGAAGATAGGTCTTGGTCTCGATAAGCTTCTCGGTGCCGCGATGAAGCAAGCCGATATGCGGATCGACCCGCTCCACAATTTCGCCGTCAAGCTCCAGGACAAGACGAAGAACGCCGTGCGCCGCCGGATGCTGCGGTCCGAAATTGATGTTGAAGTTGCGGACGTTATGTTCTGTCATGGCGATCGGGCTCGCGTTCTCAGATATTCGGTGAAAGGCGGGCGCAATCCCACCAGCCGCCTTGAATTATTGCTTCGCTTTTTCATCACCCGGCAGCACGTATTCGGTGCCTTCCCAGGGTGACATAAAGTCAAAGTTTCGGAATTCCTGCTTCAGCTCGACAGGTTCGTAGACCACACGCTTTGCGGCGTCGTCGTAGCGCACCTCGACGAAACCGGTCGTGGGGAAGTCCTTACGCAGCGGATGGCCTTCGAAACCGTAGTCAGTCAGGATGCGGCGTAGATCCGGGTGGCCGGTGAACAGGACACCGTACATGTCCCAGGTCTCACGCTCGAACCAGTCGGCGCCGGGATGGACGGCGCAGGCCGACGGCACCGGCGTATCCTCGTCGGTCGCCACCTTGACGCGGATGCGCAGGTTCTTCTTCGGCGACAGCAGATGATAGACGACGTCGAAACGCAGTTCGCGCTGCGGCCAGTCGACGCCGCAAATGTCGATCAGGTTGACGAAACCGCACTTGGCGTCGTCACGCAGGAAGGTCAGGAGCGGGATCAGGTTTTCACCCGTCGCCGTCAGCGTCAGCTCGCCGTACTTCATCTGCGAGGCGAGGATCAGGTTGCCGCGCGCTTCGCCAAGATAGGAGGCAAGCTCAGTCAGGGCTTCACTCATATGCCTTGTCCTTAACCCTTAGCGTTCGATCGTGCCGGTGCGCCGGATCTTCTTCTGCAGCAGAAGCACGCCGTAAAGCAGTGCCTCCGCCGTGGGGGGACAGCCCGGCACGTAAATATCGATCGGCACGACACGGTCGCAGCCGCGAACAACCGAATAGGAATAGTGATAGTAGCCGCCGCCATTAGCACAGGAGCCCATCGAGATGACATAGCGCGGCTCAGGCATCTGGTCGTAAACCTTGCGCAGAGCCGGCGCCATCTTGTTAGTCAGCGTGCCGGCGACGATCATGACGTCGGACTGGCGCGGCGAAGCGCGCGGCGCAAAACCAAAGCGCTCGACGTCATAACGCGGCATGGAGAGCTGCATCATTTCGACAGCGCAACAGGCAAGACCAAAGGTCATCCACATCAGCGAGCCGGTACGAGCCCAGTTGATCAACTCGTCCGTCGAGGTGACGAGGAAACCCTTGTCGGCGAGTTCGTTGTTGATCTCGCCGAAAAATGCGTCGTTGCTGCCGATCAGCTTGCCGGTCGACGGATCGATGATCCCCTTCGGCTGCGGCGCGACGAGCGGCTGATTGCTCACAGGGGTCACTCCCATTCCAGGGCTCCCTTCTTCCATTCATAGATAAAGCCGATGGTCAGCACGAGGAGGAAGACCATCATGGACCAGAAGCCGAACCAGCCGATGGCGCCGAAGGAAACGGCCCAGGGGAAGAGGAAGGCGACCTCGAGGTCGAAGATGATGAAGAGGATCGACACGAGGTAGAAGCGGATGTCGAACTTCATGCGGGCGTCGTCGAAAGCGTTGAAACCGCATTCGTAAGCCGAGAGCTTTTCCGAATCGGGCGCTTTGAAAGCCACGGCGAACGGCGCAATGAGCAGCGCCAGGCCGATAACGAGCGCAATGGCGATGAAGATAGCGATCGGAATATAGGAACTGAGCAGTTCAGTCATCATGTTCATCCTTGCTTGCCGGAGGCGCCAGGCGGCGCATTTGGGCAATTGCCCGACAAGCGAACGTGCGTTGCAACAAGCCGTGGTTAGCGCAGCCGACGCCGCGGCGCAAGACTTTTACAGAGGCAATTCGACGCGTCGCGGGCGGACATTATCAAGCAGATGCAACGATGTCGCGACAAATCCGCAGAAGTCGATTCAAGCTGCATGCCTGACCCCTGGAAACTGCATGGCTTTCGGAAGAGAATGGCGCGAGTGACGGGGCTCGAACCCGCGACCTCCGGCGTGACAGGCCGGCACTCTAACCGACTGAGCTACACCCGCGCATGACGGACGGAAGAGCCGGACGGCGGCGACTGAACGCCTGCTTTGAAATGGCGCGAGTGACGGGGCTCGAACCCGCGACCTCCGGCGTGACAGGCCGGCACTCTAACCGACTGAGCTACACCCGCACTTCATTTCAAGCAATCCGGATGCCTTCGCACCCTCACCAAAACGGCTGGCCGTTTCGATGAGCGGCTAACTACGGGGTTCGCCTTTTAGTGTCAAGCAGGTTTGGAGACAAAACCATGACAGTCGTTGAATTGTTTCGGCAAAGCCGCTGCAGGAAGAACGAAAGCCGGCAATTCCAACCTCCGCAGCCGTAGCGAGGCACGATCGGAGCCGACAGCGCAGGCAAAATGCATAAGCCCGCGGCTCCCCCTCCCCTTTATCCACAGGCCGACCGAGCCCGTTCGGCAGCGCAGACGAGCAGACCACCGCCAAAAAAATCAAAAATTCTTCACAAACACTCTTGCGGTTTTGCCGCGATCCGCATAGATCACGGCCACCAACGCAGCAGGCCGATCGGCTTCGCCAGCGATGGGCGATTAGCTCAGTTGGTAGAGCGCCTCGTTTACACCGAGGATGTCGGGAGTTCGAGTCTCTCATCGCCCACCATTTTTCCTCTTGAGTTTCGAAGAGTAATGTAGCCGCAGTGATCTGCCCCTGATTGGCTCAATGCAGCTATCTGCCTATGCAGAAGCCATCTCACATGAACGCGACCCGACATTCGGCAAGACATTCCGGCACAGCATAGCTGTCCGGCAGGTCAAATGCGGCGCCGTCTGGGAAGCCAGGTTCCACCAAAACGGACTACTCCAGCCTCCGCGCACCTCCTATTAGGCGAATGGATGAGGGCGGGCAAAAATGAGACTATTCGTCGCCCGGAAGTCTCCGCGCTTGAAGGCTTACGGCGCCGGGGGGTACCATGAGAACTCTATGCTCCGCATTGACGCTGTGCATTGCGATTGCCCTTTGCACGCCAAGCTCCATCTATGTCAGCCTGCCCGGATACGCCTTCAAGACGAATCCGAAATGCCAGCGCCACGTACCGAAGACGAAGTTTGACAGAAGGTGCGACCAGCCGATACTGGGCTTCAAGGACTTTACGCCTCCGCTTGTGACCGTCCTCGGGATCTGAAGATCCTGCTCGGCTGCCGGCAAATCATCCCTTCGCCAACTCCTGATCCACCGCCGAAACCAGCCGCGAATCATCTGCCGTCACATCGGGCGCGAAGCGGGCGGCGACTTTGCCGTCGCGGCCGATCAGGAATTTTTCGAAATTCCAGAGAATGTCATCCTCGTCGCCGCCTGATATGCCGTGGGCATTCAGGCGTTCGCGCATCGGACCCTCGCCCGTCGTCTTCACGCCCGATTTGGTCAGCTGCCGGTAGAGCGGGTGCTGGGCCTCGCCCTTGACCGAGATCTTAGAAAAGATCGGGAAGGTGACGTCGTAGGTGGTGGTGCAGAAATCGAGGATCTCGGCGTCCGTGCCGGGTTCCTGGCCCTTGAAGTCGTTGGCGGGGAAAGCGGCGATGACGAAGCCGCGCTCGCGCTTTTCGCCATAGAGTCTTTCAAGCCCCTCATATTGCGGCGTCAGCCCGCATTTCGACGCGACGTTGACGATCAGAAGTACCCTGCCCTTGTATTCGTTCAGCGTAGTCTGTCGACCATCCACCGTCTTGACCGGAATATCCAGCACATTGCCCGTCATGGGAACCTCCAATTGGCACGGATCGTTCCGGGAGCTTAGCGATATCGCCGCTATTGTCATCAGGGTGAAGATCAACTCGACGTCAGCATCCCCGGCGTCGCCGTTTGGCGACACCGGGGGAGCCCGTCAGGCGGGCGAGGTTTCCCGTACGTCATCGAGTAGGAAATGGACGACGAGATAATCCGTCTTGTAGTGGCGGCCGCTGTCCGAGACGGATTCGACGCTGCCACCATCCTTTGGATGCCAGGGATGATAATGAGGGTTGGTGGTGATGAGCGTGATGGCCTTGCCGGCGAACGGTCCTTCGCCCAAGCGGAAGCGCATCTCGGCGAGCGGCCAGATTCGCTCGTAATCTTCCATGGCGATGCGTGCCTTCAGCGCTTTCCGGTGCAGCGGCTCGCCGGCGCCTGCTTCTGCGGATGATTCCAGCATCACTTCTTCGGCATGGGCAATGATGGCATTGAACTCTTCGGGCCACATCCGTCTCATGAAGTCGCTCCTCCCAGGGCTCTTTCGTCATTCACAGGCGAAACTTAACCTTTTGTCCGCAAGAAGCAAATTCTTGTCATGCCGTTGTCATCCGCCTCGGCTGCTCCTACGTTCCCCTCGAACCGCACAAGGGCCGTCAGCCGGCCCCAATCCCGAGATCAAAGATGAAGACACGTGAAGAAAGGCAGGCGCTGCGGGCGAGCATGCCGCGCACCCCGCTCAGCGCCCATCATATAGAAAACGCCCGGCTGCTGCCGGATCGGGGCGAACTGCTCTACCGGATCCCGAATGGCGGCATCGGCGTCGAGGTGGGAGCGGCCTTCGGCGAGTATACGGCGGAGATCCTGGAAAAGAATCGCCCGGCCCAGCTTTATCTCATCGATCCCTGGTCGATGGATCGCTACAGCTCCGGGCTCGACGCGATTCACACGAATTTCGCGGCCGAGATCGAGGCTGGCCGGCTGCACCTGATGCAAGGCACATCGCTCGACAAGCTCGCCGAATTCGAGGATGACTTCCTCGACTGGGCCTATATCGACACCGATCATTCTTTCGAGCTCACCTGGCAGGAGCTCCTGCTCTGCGAGAGGAAGGTGAAGCGCACAGGACGCATTGCCGGCCATGATTTCTGCACCGGCAACACCGTCAAACCGATCGTCTACGGTGTCGTCGAGGCGGTTACGAAATTCTGCAAGGATTATGGCTGGCAATTCGAATTCCTGACGGTCGAATCACACGCGCATTTTTCCTATTGCCTGAAGCGCCTTTGATCAGTTCACGCCTTGCCGGAATATTGTTCGTCGCTGACCTTTTCCATCCAGTCGACATGGCTGCCGTCCAATGCCTCGTGAATGGCAATATGCGTCATGGCCGTCTCCGGGCCGGCGCCGTGCCAGTGTTTTTCGCCCGGCGCAAACCAGACGGTGTCGCCGGCGCGAATCTCGCGAATCTCCCCGCCCCAGCTCTGGGCAAGGCCCTTGCCTGAGGTGACGATCAGCGTCTGGCCGAGCGGATGCGTGTGCCAGGCGGTGCGGGCTCCGGGTTCGAAAGTGACGGAGGTTGCCTTCACCCTTGCCGGCGTCGGCGGCTCGATCAGCGGATCCTGCCGAACGGCGCCGGTAAAATAGTCGGCCGGCGGCTTCATCGAGGGGCTGGAGCCAGCGGGCTTGATCTCCATGATCGTTCCTTTCCATCCATGCTGTTGAAGCTTTACGGTGCGACGATATTTGATCGAGGCGACCGATCAAGACCAGATCGGCAATTGCCGCGCAGTTGCCCGCCTGATAGGCCAAAGCGTTCATAACCTAGGGAGATGTTCATGAAACACCATGCGTTTGGCCGCATGCCGTTCACCGTTACCAATGTCGGCTTCGGCGCCTGGCAGATCGGCGGCTCCTGGGGCGATATCAGCGAGGCGGATGGGCGGGCGGCGCTGAACGCCGCGCTCGATGCCGGTATGACGTTCGTCGACACGGCGGATGTTTACGGCGACGGCCGCTCGGAAAAGATCATTGCCGATGTCCTGAGGACGCGCGGCGGCGAGCGCCCGATGGTCGCAACCAAGGCAGGCCGCCGCCTCAACCCACATGTCGCGGAAGGCTATACCAAGGCCAATCTCCAAGGCTTCATCGACCGCAGCCTCAAAAACCTCGCGGTCGACAGCCTCGATCTCGTGCAGTTGCACTGCCCGCCGCGCGAGGTGCTTTACCTGCCTGAGGTCTTCGAGGGCCTCGACGCGCTGCAGAAGGCTGGAAAGATCAAGGGTTATGGCGTTAGCGTCGAAAAAGTCGAGGACGGGCTGAAAGCGATCGAATATCCCGGCGTCGTCAGCGTCCAGATCATCTACAACCTTTTCCGTCAGCGCCCCGACCATCTGTTCTTCGAGGAAGCATGTCGCAGGAATGTGGCGATCATCGCGCGCGTGCCGCTGGCAAGTGGTCTTCTCTCCGGCAAGATCAGCCGCGAGACGCAGTTTGCCAGCGACGACCATCGCAATTTCAACCGCCACGGCGAAGCTTTCGATGTCGGCGAGACCTTTGCCGGCGTACCTTTCGAGGTCGGGCTGCAGGCGGTTGAGGAAGTGCGCAAGCTGGTGCCGGCCGGCGTCACTATGGCCGCCTTCGCGCTGCGTTGGATCCTGATGGCTGAAGCCGTTACTGTCGTCATCCCCGGCGCCCGCAATGCCGAACAGGCGAGAGCCAATGCGGCCGCAGCCGATCTCGCGCCGCTCTCGCCCGATGTGATAGTGGCGACGCGCGAGATATACAATCGGCTGATCGCGCCGCATGTGCATCAGCGCTGGTAAGGCTGGAGCGAGTCGCTTTTATTGAAGGCTGCAGCGAGCCGAGAGCGGCCCCTCACCGGCTGCCGCCATCGACCGGGGTCGCGGCACCGGTTTCGACCCGTCCTCCGGACCCCCGCGAGCGGGGCGAAGGGATATGCCGCACGTGCTTCCTTCACCTCGACGTTGCGCTTGGCACGTCCCCTCGCCCCGTTTTAACGGGGAGAGGGTTAGGATGAGAATCTGTGTTGGCTGTCAAGGCGGATTTGGTGTCCAGAGACGGTTCTGAGATAGAAGGCAGTTTGCCAGCACGAGCAGCTTTCGCATGATGGCGACAAGGATGACCTTGGCTGGTTTTCCTGTGGCTTTGAGCGTGTCTGCGAAACGAGCAAGCGCGGGATTGTAGCGACATGCCGACAAGGCGGCCATGTAGAGCGCGCGCCGGGGTGCGGGCCTGCCGGCGCGGATGGAACGACGTCCGGTTCGTGCACCGCTGTCGTTCGCGATTGGGGCAAGCCCTGCCAGCATGGCGGCCTGTTTGCCCGAACATGTCCCCAACTCGTCCATGCCGGCCATCAAGGCCAGGGCCGTGACGCGGCCGATGCCGGGAATGGAGGTGAGGATCTCGGCCTTGCGGCAGAGCTGCGGATCCTCGCCGACACATCGTTCGATCTCTTTGTCGAGACGTTCGACATGCTGTTCCAGCCGTCGCACAAGGCGGTTGAGTTCGCCGCGCAGAAAGGCAGTGGTGGCAGCCTTGCTGCGATTCTGCAGGGCGGTGATGTCGCATTTGGCTGCCGATCGTGCATTGACCAGCTCCTGCAAGGCCTCGATGTGAGGACTTGGCGGCGTGTCGGCCGGCGGGCGCAGGCTCTCGGCCAAGAGCGCCAGGAAACGGGCATCTAGCCGATCGGTCTTGGCGAGATAGCCGCAGGCGCGGGCAAACATGCGCGCGCGCAACGGATCGACCACGGCGACGGCAAAGCCATCGAGCCAAAGCGAGTGATGGGCGGGGCGATGGAACTTACCGGTTGCCTCCATCACGATGCTTTTGGGCCGATGCCTGGCCAGCAGCCGTTTCAGCTGGTCGATGCCGGTCTTGTCATTGCTAAACCGCCGGCTTTCGCCCAGCGGATGCAGATGAACATCAAGCCACTCTTTACTCACGTCCACACCGGCATAAACTACCGGCATCGCGTCTTCTTGGAACGAAACCTTGCCTTGCATGCGGGACTTGCTCCCCATCATCTGTTCAGGACAAACGCGAGGACGGCCGGACCAATCTCATCCCCGGTTCAAGCCAAGGGGCCTGCGGTCCCGGCCGTCCGCACTCCGGCGGATGGCCATCCGCCGGAGTGCGCACCGATCATCAATCAGCGCGAATTGAACATGCAAGGGGCAGCTTTCAGTTCGTGGCACTCAGTTCGACCGGAAAGAACAAGGTCTCGCCGGAAGAGTCGCTCACACCGTCATTATCGGTGACAGCGTAAGGCTTGCCGGAGGCGTCGAAGGTGAAGCCTTCGAGCTTGTCGAGCACATAGCCGTTCGTCACGGCCTTGAGTTCGTCGAGGAAGTCGTGTGCTTCGGTCTTCTTCACGACCGGCAGTTCGGTGCCGAGCTTGGCGGGCTTCAGTTCCGAGATCGCCACCTTGTAAAGCTTCTTCAGCCTGGCGGCGTCGCCGACGAGGTTGTCGCGCTCGATGATGTAAACGTTGTCGCCGTGGGCGGAGATCTCAGACAGGCCGACCCAGCCGCTTTCCGTCTTGTCGAGGGGATAGCGCACGGCGCCCCATTCCTTTTTCTTCGGATTGTAGGAGACGAGCTTGACGAAGCCCTTCTCGTCGTCACCCCACTCGCGCTGGACGGCCATCCAGAGCGTGGCATCGTCGCCGGTGCCGACAATGGTGACACCCTCGAAGCCGTAGCGAATTTCGTTGGCGGCGAGTTCCCTAGGCAGAGCAATCTCGGCCTTGATGTCGCCCTTGGCATTGACGTTGTAGAGCGCATGCGGGACGAGGCGCTCGCTGTTTCCCTCCGAGGCGAGCCAGAAGGAGCCGTCGGCTGCGACCGCAATGCCTTCGATATCGAGCTTCTGGGCCGGACCACCGTCGCGCTTGACGACGAGGGCGTCGGTGATCACGGCCGGTTTCTTGCTGGCGTCGATCGTGTAGATCGTCGGCTGCGAGCCCAGAACGCTGTCGCTGACGGCGTAGAGCATGCCCGGTTTTCCGGGAACGGCGGCGAGACCCGAAAGCGCTGCGAAACCGATCGGATTGCCGTCCTTCTCGGCGGAGACGATCTGTGGATAAGCTTTTTCGCCTTCCGAGCGCTCGTAGATCATCACGTGCGAGCGCACTCCGCCGTCCTTGCCGAGATCGAGTTCATTTGCGGTCGCAAAGAGATTACGCTGGGGGATAGCGACCCCGCCTTCCGGCGAAATGCCCGACGGCAGAAGCTGCACGAGTTCGGGGTCGGCGCCGGTATCCTTATAGACGCCGACGACCGAGGCGCGCTCGGCAAGCAGGAAGAAATACTGGTCATCGCCGAACTTGGCGGCTTCGAGACCTTCCGGCTCGACGCCCTTCGATCCCGAACGGCTTTCCGGATAATGGCCGATATGGGCGACGGCGCGTTCGAAGGATGCGCCCGATTCGTAGAGGACCTTGCCCGTCTTGTCGAAGATGGTGAAGCCGCGCGAGCCGCCCTGATAGTCGCCTTCATTGGCGACGACGAGGCGGTTGTCGTCCAGCCACTTCACGGCGTCCGGCTCGCGCAGCACGCCCTTCGATTCGCTCGAGAATTTCAGGGCGCCGTCGCGCTTCGTGTCGATGCCGGAGAGATCGACGCTGCCGGCGGTAAAGTGGGTCTTCACCTGAGCCGTGTTGGCGTCGATGATGACGTGATGATTTCCGCGGATGTCGGCGACAGCTTGTCCTTGTCAGCAGGCAGGTTCTGGGCGACCGGGAAGGAGGCGATGCGGTTGAAAACCGGCTCGGCCGCGGCCGGGACGGCAACGGATGCGAGAAGCACGGCAGCGAGCGCTGCCTTGCGCGATAAAATTGTCATGAAATCCCCCAATGTCGAAAGATCGAACAGAGGGGTTTTGCGGGACTGCCATGACAGAGACATGACAGTCCGCGAGTTTTCAGAGGTCGGCGTCAGGCCGGCTGCCTTTCCCGGCGCATCTCGTTTTGCATGATGAAGAGCGACGCTGAAAGAATGAGCGCGGCGCCCAGCCAGAGATAACCGGCCGGCGCATAACCGAAAAACAGCCAGCCGGCGAGCACGTTCAGCGGCAGCTTCAGATCATCGAATGGCTGGACATAGGCGGCGTCAGCACTGGCATAGGCTAGGGTCAGCAGATATTGCGCCACGACCGTCAGGAGGCCCGCCACAAGGAAGAGCGCGAGTGTCGTGCCTGTCGGTACGGCGAAGCCCGCCGCAAGTGCCAGACCGCCGTTGATCGGCGTCAGCAGCACACACAGCCAGACGGTGATGGTCTCTGGCCTCTCGATACCGGTCAGGCCCTTGGTGATGAGCGAGGAGGCACCCCAGAGCAGTGCCGAGAGCACCGGCAGGAGCGCTGCGCAGGTGAAACTATCAGACCATGGCTGGAGGATGATCATCACGCCGGCAAAGCCGACACCGGTCGCTGCCCAGCGGGCCGGGCCGACGCGCTCACCGAGGAACAGGCGGGCACCGAGAATGATGAAGAAGGGTGAGGTCATGACCAGCGCGATCGCCTGCCAGATCGGCACTGAGGCAAGACCGGAAACCCAGGCCTCGACACCAGGCGCGGCAAAGAGGACGCGCACGACGTGCCGCCGGGGATAGTCGGTACGCATCGCCGCAAGGCTTACGCAGGAAGGGCAAGGAGAAGAGGAAGGCAAAGGCATATTGCCAGAAGGCTGCGGAGGCTGGCGGAAAGGCGAGTTTCATGGTTAGCCACTGGGTGAAGACGTTGAGCAGCGAGAAGGCCACGCCTCCAAGCACCATGAAAGCAGCGCCGGCAAAAGGCGCGAGAACGCGGCATTGTAAGGGAAATCTGATTCATGTCTTCCATCCAGAACTACAGCGCCGCGCGTCTTTCCAGACGCGCAAAGGACGCTGTAGCGCTTTTAATTGCTGCATAATTCATCCTTAAATCGATTCCGATTTAAGGAATTATGCAGGCGACCAACATAAATCAGGACGCATGAGGCGACGGCGCGCAGGGGCCGGCAGTCCCCTGCCCGCTCACGGCCATGCTCATTCTCTTTCTTCCGGACTATACCGTCGGCTCCGGAATCGCACCGGATCTGCTGACCCTTCCCCGGCCGAAGCTTGAGAAGGCGCTCGCGGGCTCGGGCCACAGCCCTTACCGCCGGTGGGGACTTTCACCCCGCCCTGAGAACAGCATTGTTGGTAAGACAAAGCGCTGCATACGGCAAGCGGCAAAACAAAAGGGGTCCGGCAGCGCCGAACCCCTCGAAAACCTGCTCAGCCGTTCTCGTTTACGGCCGGCGGATGATGAATCAGCCGTTGACGGCGTCCTTCAGGCCCTTGCCGGGCGTGAACTTCGGCACGTTGCGGGCTGGAATATCGACTTCAGCGCCGGTCGACGGGTTGCGGCCCTTCGTTGCAGCGCGATGAGAAACGGTGAAGCTGCCGAAACCAGCGAGGCGGATATCGCCCTTGTTCTTGAGTTCGGCCTGGACAACGTCGAAAACCGCGTCAACAGCGGAAGCCGCGTCAGACTTCGTCAGTCCTGCCTTTTCGGCCACTGCGGACACGAGTTCATTCTTGTTCATGTTTCCACCCCTTTCTAAATGGTATGAAACGACTCAAATGTAAGCTAGGCGCAGAATAGGTTTCATCAGGCCCGCCGGGAACCCAAAAGCCCTGCAAATCAAGGAAAAGCAAGCGTCTCCATGACGTTTTCACAAAAAAGGCTGGCGTTTCCGCCAGCCTTTTTGCGTCTTTTGCTTCAATCGGGCATAAATGTGGCAAACGCCACTCAATGCGCGATCGTTGCGCCCGTATCGTCGAGGCCTTCGACCGACGTGATGACGGGCGTTTCCACCGTGCCATCCCACTCGATCGGCTCCGGCCGACGGATCAGCGCATGCTTGATCACCTCGCCCATCCGCGAGACCGGGATGATCTCCATGCTGTTCTTCACGTTATCCGGAATCTCCGCCAGGTCCTTGGCGTTTTCTTCCGGAATCAGCACTTTCTTGATGCCGCCGCGAAGCGCCGCAAGCAGCTTTTCCTTGAGACCGCCGATCGGCAGCACCCGGCCGCGAAGGGTGATTTCACCGGTCATCGCCACATGCTTGTTGACCGGGATGCCGGTCATGATCGAAACGATGGCGGTTGCCATGGCGACACCGGCCGACGGGCCATCCTTCGGCGTCGCACCTTCCGGCACGTGCACGTGGATGTCGTTCTTTTCGAACATCGGCGGTTCGATGCCGAAATCGACAGCGCGCGAGCGGACGTAGGAAGCCGCCGCCGAGATCGATTCCTTCATGACGTCCTTCAGATTGCCGGTAACCGTCATGCGGCCCTTGCCCGGCATCATCACGCCTTCGATGGTCAGCAGCTCGCCGCCGACTTCCGTCCAGGCAAGGCCGGTCACGACGCCGACCTGATCCTCGCCCTCAGCTTCGCCATGGCGGAAGCGCGGGACGCCGAGATAGTCGGCGATGTTGGCGGCCGTCACGTGAACGGACTTCGTCTTGCCCTTGATGATCTCGGTGACCGCCTTGCGGGCGAGCTTCATCAATTCGCGTTCGAAACTGCGGACACCGGCTTCGCGGGTGTACTGCTGGCTGATCGCCATCAGGGCATCGTCGCTGACCGAGAATTCTTCCGGCTGCAACGCATGTTCCTTGATAGCCTTCGGCAGCAGGTGCCGCTTGGCGATCTCGCGCTTTTCATCTTCGGTGTAGCCGGCGATACGGATGATCTCCATGCGGTCCATAAGCGGTGCAGGGATGTTCAGCGTATTCGCGGTCGTGATGAACATCACATCCGACAGGTCGTATTCGACTTCCAGATAGTGGTCCATGAAGGTCGAGTTCTGCGCCGGATCGAGCACTTCGAGCAGGGCCGAAGACGGATCGCCACGGAAATCCATGCCCATCTTGTCGATTTCGTCGAGCAGGAAGAGCGGGTTGGACTTCTTCGCCTTCTTCATCGACTGGATGACCTTGCCGGGCATCGAGCCGATATAGGTGCGGCGGTGACCGCGGATTTCGGCTTCGTCGCGAACGCCGCCGAGCGCCATGCGGACATACTCACGGCCGGTCGCCTTGGCGATCGACTGGGCGAGCGAGGTCTTGCCGACGCCCGGAGGGCCGACGAGGCAGAGGATCGGGCCCTTGATCTTGGTGGCGCGAGCCTGCACGGCGAGATATTCGACAATGCGTTCCTTGACCTTGTCCAGACCGAAGTGATCGGCCTCGAGGATCTTCTCGGCATTGTTGAGGTCGGCCTTGATCTTCGACTTCTTGCCCCACGGAATGCCGAGCAGCCAATCCAGATAATTGCGCACGACCGTGGCCTCCGCCGACATCGGGCTCATCTGGCGCAGCTTCTTCAGCTCCGCCTCGGCCTTTTCACGGGCCTCCTTGGACAGCTTGGTCTTGGAGATGCGCTCTTCCAGTTCGCTCATCTCGTCACGGCCTTCCTCGCCGTCACCGAGCTCCTTCTGGATCGCCTTCATCTGCTCGTTGAGATAATATTCGCGCTGGGTCTTCTCCATCTGGCGCTTGACGCGCGAGCGGATGCGCTTTTCGACCTGCAGCACCGAGATCTCGCCTTCCATGAAGCCGAGAGCCTTTTCGAGACGCTGCTTGACGCTCGTCGTCTCCAGCATCTCCTGCTTCTCGGTGATCTTGATCGACAGATGCGAGGCGACCGTATCGGCGAGCTTGGAATAGTCGTCGATCTGGCTGGCGGCACCGACCACTTCCGGCGAAATCTTTTTGTTCAGCTTCACATAGCTTTCGAATTCGGAAACGACCGAGCGCGACAAGGCTTCCAGTTCGACCGGATCGTCATGGGGCTCCTCGAGCACATGGCCGAGCGCCTCATAGAAATCCTCACGGCTCGTATAAGTGTCGATCTCGGCGCGGGCGCGGCCTTCGACCAGAACCTTGACGGTGCCATCAGGCAGCTTCAGCAGCTGCAGCACGTTTGCCACGGTGCCGACATTGTGGATCGCCGAAGGGTCCGGATCATCGTCGCTGGCGTTGATCTGCGTCACCAACATGATCTGCTTGTCCGAGCCCATGACCTCCTCGAGCGCACGGATCGACTTTTCCCGTCCGACAAACAGCGGCACGATCATATGCGGGAAAACCACGATGTCACGCAAAGGCAGAACAGGGTAGGCAGTGCTGCTCGCTACAGACGTTTTCTTCGTCATTTTTTATCCTTTCCATCGTCCCGTTGCCGGGCTCTTTGCACGGCCGCTTGGGATCAGCCGGCACTCTCACTTGGCCTACAAGTGGAGGTTCTTACTATGCTTTTCAAGCCACGCTAACGCCCGCGTTCCCCGGATATGACAGCTTCGTTACAACGGAACACCAGCACTATGAAACGCGTGGCTGGACCGGCGCTTACCACTTCCGACCCGGCTATATACAACGCCAGCAATACACTCACGGAATCACTGCATCATTGCCAAGCATCGCCCCTTGCGCAACATCGGCAAAGGCAAGCTCCAGTTCCCACCGGCAAAATACTAACAGCGCCTCGCATGGTTTTTCAAATAGAAAGGGGCTCGCCTATGGCAAGCCCCTTAAAATAACGGTGCGAACCATAAGATTACGCGGAAGCGTTGGCTTTTTCTTCCTGACGATCGGCATAGATGTAGAGCGGACGAGCCGAGCCGCGCACCACCTCCTCCGAGATGACCACCTCGCGCACGCCTTCCAGCGTCGGCAGTTCGAACATCGTGTCGAGCAGGATCTTCTCCATGATCGAACGAAGGCCGCGGGCGCCGGTCTTGCGCACGATCGCCTTGCGGGCGATTTCGCGCAATGCATCCTCGTGGAAGGTGAGTTCCACATCTTCCATCTCGAACAGCCGCTGATACTGCTTGATCAGCGCGTTCTTCGGCTCGGATAGGATCTGGATCAGCGCGTCCTCGTCGAGATCCTCGAGCGTCGCCAAAACCGGCAGACGGCCGATGAACTCGGGAATGAGGCCGAACTTGACCAGATCTTCCGGCTCCAGTTCGCGCAGGACTTCGCCGACGCGGCGGTCGTCCTGAGCTTTCACAGTCGCGCCGAAGCCGATCGAAGTCTTCTCGCCGCGGGCGGAGATGATCTTGTCGAGGCCGGCGAAGGCGCCGCCGCAGATGAACAGGATGTTCGTCGTGTCGACCTGCAGGAATTCCTGCTGCGGGTGCTTGCGGCCGCCCTGCGGCGGAACGGAAGCGACCGTGCCTTCCATGATCTTCAAGAGCGCCTGCTGCACGCCCTCGCCCGAGACGTCGCGGGTGATCGACGGATTGTCGGACTTGCGCGAAATCTTGTCGACTTCGTCGATGTAGACGATGCCGCGCTGCGCGCGTTCGACATTGTAGTCGGCCGCCTGCAGGAGCTTCAGAATGATGTTTTCGACATCCTCGCCGACATAGCCCGCTTCCGTCAGCGTCGTCGCATCCGCCATGGTGAAGGGAACGTCGATGATGCGGGCGAGCGTCTGGGCCAGATAGGTCTTGCCGCAGCCTGTGGGTCCGACGAGCATGATGTTGGACTTCGCCAGCTCGACTTCGCCGTTCTTGGAGGCGTGCGCCAGGCGCTTGTAATGGTTGTGAACGGCGACCGACAGGATCTTCTTCGCCTGCCGCTGGCCGATGACGTATTCGTCGAGGACCTTGATGATGTCCTGAGGCGTCGGGACGCCGTCGCGGGACTTGACCATCGAGGACTTGTTCTCCTCGCGGATAATGTCCATGCACAATTCGACGCATTCATCGCAGATGAAGACGGTCGGTCCGGCAATCAGTTTCCGGACTTCGTGCTGGCTCTTTCCGCAGAACGAACAATAGAGGGTGTTCTTGGAGTCGCCGCCGTTGCTGCCGCTGACCTTGCTCATATCACTTTCCTTCCAGCACGCCGCATTTCAAGGCGAAATCGCGGTCCACTCTATCAGCTCCTGGCGGCACTCCGTTTCCGGAGCCTTTGCCGAGAAGGGCTTCAGGGGCTACAAACCGGTCCCAATCAACCATGTCAGGGTCCCGGCGGCAACGAATTCCCCTTCGAATGCCGAATGCTATGTCATAAAAATTCAACATAGCATTAATAGTTACTATTAGCGTCTTCGTCGCCAGTTGAAAGCCTTGTTCGATCACAAATGAGATAGAACTGTGGCGAGGAAAACACCATCCCAATTAATTACTAGGCCTGCTCGCCTTCCATCTCGAGGCGTGATGTCAGAACCTTGTCGATGACGCCCCAGCCCTGGGCCTCGTCCGCATCCATGAAATGGTCACGATCGAGCGTCTTTTCAACTTCCTCGTAGCTGCGGCCGGTGTGCTTGACATAGACCTCGTTCAGCCGGCGCTTCATCTTTAGGATGTCGCGGGCGTGGCGCTCGATGTCCGAGGCCTGGCCCTGGAAGCCGCCCGAGGGCTGGTGAACCATGATGCGGGAATTCGGCGTGGCGAAGCGCATGTCTTTATGGCCGGCCGCCAGCAGCAGCGAACCCATGGACGCGGCCTGGCCGATGCAGAGCGTCGAAACTGCCGGTTTGATAAACTGCATCGTGTCGTAGATCGCCATGCCCGCGGTGACGACGCCACCGGGAGAATTGATGTAGAGAGCGATTTCCTTCTTCGGGTTTTCCGCCTCGAGGAAGAGAAGCTGGGCGCAGACGAGCGTCGCCATGTGATCCTCGACGGCGCCGGTCAGGAAGATGATGCGTTCCTTCAACAGACGGGAATAGATGTCGTAGGAGCGTTCACCGCGGTTGGTCTGTTCGACGACCATGGGCACGAGGGCCATTGCGGTATCAACTGGGTTTCTCATGTGCGTCCTTTGTCAACGTCATGCCGGCACGCCGGGAATCAAAGAAAATGTCTTATCCCTACATAGAGTGTCCCTGCCCTCCTCTTCAAGACACGCATTGGGATAACGTTAAGAAGACGGGGCAAGGCCCCAGGGCTTGGGCGCCGAAAGCCTCTTTCTCGCAAACGCCTGTCGGCGGCGAGCCCTCGATGTCGTCTCCCCTCGCTTTTCTCCATGACAGAATGAAGAAAAGGTTACTCCATTCGACAGCGCTCAAGCACGTTTACCCAACGGAAAGCCTATCGCCAGATACCGGCCGAAAATCGTGCCGCAGTGCAACGACATTAAGGAAGTGGCGAGCTTCCTCCGCAAGGATGCGGGCCAACAGACAAGGTCGACGGGCAAGGGGTTGCTGCCGTGTTCAATATCGCTACAGGTCTCGCCATCTGGTGTTCGGAGGCCATGACGCTCGCTCTGGTGCTCTTCGTCGCTTGGCGCCACAATGTCAGAAATGAAGCCTATCTCTATTGGGGCCTGGGCTTCTTTCTGACCGCCATAGGCTTTGCGATGATCTCGCTGCGCAGCGAAATCCCCAGCCTGTTTTGCATTGAGGTGGGCAATGCCATCGCGCTGCTCGGCCAGAGCGCCTGGGTGGCGGGTTTTCTCGCACTCGACCGCAAGAAGATCGAATGGTGGGCTCTGCTGCCGCCGGCAATCTGGCTGGCCGGGGTCTTTCTGCCCTGGGTCAACACTGATTATTCCAACCGCGTCGTGCTCTATAACCTCGCTTCGGCGACGGGCGCCACGGCATTGGCCATGGCGGTCGCCGCCGGCGACATCCGCCGTGAGCGCACCCGCACTAAGCTTATGGGAGTGTTCGTCATCCAGGGCTGCCTGTGTTTCGGCTCGGCGCTGACGATGGCGGTTACGCTGCCGAGCGATATCGAGGCAACTAATCTCGGCGGCGTCTCGGCCATGGCAAGCGCCTTCCTGCTCACCATCGCCTTCGCGCTTACCTGTCGACTGGTGATGGAGCGCTCCGAACGGCATCTGCGCGCCATGACGCTGACCGATTCCCTGACCGGCGTGCTCAACCGCCGTGGCCTGCTCGGTTATTTCGAGTCAATTCAGGAGAGAGCCCATAGCGAGCAGCGGCAGGTCGCGGTGATCCTTTTCGACCTCGATCATTTCAAGCGCGTCAACGACCGTTTCGGCCATCAATCCGGCGACGCGGTGCTCACCGCCTTCGCGCGCATGGCCCGGCAATATATTCCAAACAACATCTTCGGCCGCATGGGCGGGGAAGAATTCGCCGCCTTCGCAGCTGTCGCGGATCAGACGGAAGCCGAGGCGATCGCCGAAGCGATCCGTACCGAATTCTGCCGCCTTCCCGTCAGCACTGGCGAAGCAATCGTTCCGGTCACGGTGAGCATCGGCATCGCGCTCGCCTCCTCGATCGAAGCCAATATCGACAAACTGATCTCAGCCGCCGACCGGGCTCTCTATGCGGCCAAGGCCGCCGGCCGCAATTGCACGGTCACCTTCGGCGAAGAGGAAGCGGCGGCTCCAGCGCCAGCCACGCCGAGCACCACCGCCGGCGAACTCGTGCCCACGGTCGACGACCAGGTCGAGGCGCTGCGACGCATGGGCACGCTGTCACGGGCCGGTTAGCCGCAAGTCTGAAAACAGATTCAATCCCCAGGCTTAGACAAAAATTCTCGATATGGTCAGCGCGTCTGATCGGGCGTGCCCGGCTTCCGCCGGCCTTTCTCTCCCGCATCTTTTACAGGCCGGACAAATCCGTTAAGCCTCAACGCATGACCATACCGCCCTTTCTCTCGATCGATCGCGCCAGCCGCCATGTCTCGCTGGATGCTCGCAACCCGGCCTTCTATGGCAATCCGAACGCCGTCTATGCGGCTCTTCACGCCCACTGCCCGACCTTTTATTGGGAGGAGCAGAAACAGTGGTTCTTCACCGGCTACGACCATGTGAACGGACTGTTGCGCGACCGCCGCTTCGGCCGGCAGATCCTCCATATCGCCAGCCGGGAGGAGCTGGGCCTCGCCGAGCCGATGCCGCATCTTGAAAGTTTCGATCTCTCGGAACGTTACTCCCTGCTCGAGCTGGAACCGCCGGAGCACACGCGTCTGCGCACGCTCGTCAACCGCGCCTTCGTCTCACGCCATGTCGAGAAGATGAAGCCGGAGCTTGTCGCGCTTGCCAATCGGCTGATCGACGGCTTTGCGGAGAAGCGCGAAGTCGAGCTGCTCTCGGCTTTTGCCGACATCATCCCGGTGACTATGATTGCCCGCATGATCGGCATCCCCGAGGAGATGGGGCCGCAGTTGCTCGCCTGGTCGCATGCCTATGTGCGCATGTACATGTTCGGCCGCACACGCCAGCAAGAAGAAGAGGCCGAACGGGCGGCCAGAGAATTTTCCGACTATGTCAGAGGGGTAATCGCCGAACGCCGGGCAGAGCCTCGCGATGACCTGCTGACCCACATGATCCGCACGGAGCACAAGGGCCAGTATCTCACTGAAGAAGAACTCATTTCAACGACGATCGTGTTGCTCAATGCCGGCCATGAAGCGACCGTGCACCAGATCGGCAACTCCGTGCACACCATCCTCAACAGCGGTCGAGATCCGGCAGAACTCTTCCGGGACGATGCGGCGACGGAGCGCACCATCGAGGAGACCCTGCGCATCTGCGCGCCCGTCCACATCTTCCAGCGCTGGGCGCTCGAGCCCGCGGAGATCGACGGCGTTTCGTTCAAGCGCGGCGAAAAGGTAAGCCTCATCCTCGCCGCCGCCAATCTTGACCCGGCGAAATTCACCGATCCCCTCGCCTTCCGGCCTGATCGCAACGAGGCTCCAAACCTCTCCTTCGGCGCCGGCATCCATTTCTGCATCGGCGCGCCATTGGCGCGGCTGGAACTCAACGTCGTGGTACCGATCCTGTTCGAACGGCTTCCCGGCCTCAGGCTGGCAAAGACGCCCGTCGTCAAGGACGTCTATCATTTCCACGGGCTCGACCGCCTGGATCTCCGGTGGTGATCGGCACAGTATCCCAGATCGGCCGAAGTTCCGCCCAGCCTGCTGCCGCGATCTCGCGGCATTACGCTGCCTGTTCTTGAAGCTTGCTGGATATGTCGAGCGCCGACATCGGTTTTCCGATCAAATAGCCTTGCAGTTGGTCACAGCCGGCCTCCCGCAAGATCGCCGCCTGACGGCTATTCTCGATGCCCTCCGCCGTAACGGGAATCTGCAGAGCGGTCGCCAAAGAGATGGTCGCCTTGAGAACATCGGCGCCATTCGAGGCCTGGTCAAGAGCGGAGACTAACGAGCGGTCGATCTTCATCCGATCAAAGCCGAACTGCCGCAATGCGCCGATGCTTGCATAGCCGCAGCCGAAGTCGTCTAGCGCGAATTTGATACCGACTTGCTTGAGGTGATCTATCGACCGACGCGCCTGATCCGGATTGGTCATGAGGACGCCTTCGGTGATTTCCAACGTCAGCCGCCTCGGATCGAAATCGAGTTCCTGTAGGAGGGAGATCACGTCGGCGGCAAATTCCGGATTGCAGAGCTGAACCGGCGAGACGTTGACGGACAGGGCCATACCTGGCCAATTTCTGGCGTGCTCGATCGATGTTTTCAGCATATGACTGCCGAGCGCATCGATGAGGCCGCATCTTTCGGCAAGCGGAATGAAAATTTCCGGACTGATATTTCCTGTCGCAGTGCGCCAGCGGGCCAGCGCTTCAAGACCGGTCACCGCGCCCGTCGTCGCAGAAACGAGAGGTTGGAATACGGCTTCGATCGCGCCATTGCTGAGCGCATTCTTCAACAGAGCTTCCAGTTCAGCGATCCTTTCGCGCTCCCGATCCAGCTCGGGGTCATATTCGATCGCCCGGCCTTTGCCATTTTCCTTGGCGCGGTAGAGGGCCATATCAGCCCTGCGCAAAAGCTCCAGCGGCTCAATGCCTGCATCACGCGCAGCAGCTCCGATACTCGCACCAACTTCGATCGTTCGTCCGTCGATTTTGAAGGGTTCGACAAACAGCGCCAGAATGGTTTCTTCTATCTCCTGACGCGGAGCAGTGCCGGCCTGGACCAGAGCGAATTCGTCGCCTCCCAACCGGGCCGCAGCAACGACTTCGGGATGACAGGCGATCAGCGCGTTCGAAACGATCCGGATAAGGTCGTCCCCCACCGCATGACCCCAGGCATCATTGACGGCCTTGAACCCATCAAGGTCGACCAGATAGAGGCGGGGCGGCGCACTATCCGAACCCTCCAGGTCTTCCAGCAGGGCGAGAAGCCCATGCCTGTTCAGCAGGCCGCTCAGACTATCGTGATTTGCTTCGAAAATCGCTGCCTGCGCCAGTTGACGCAGACGCCGCGCTTCGGCTGCGCCCACCAGCAGAACGCCGGCCAGGAATAGCACGAGGATGATGATGGCGGCTGCAACGAAAGGGTAGACCTGTCGGAACACGGCGCTTCCCGGCGCTTTGCTCGGCCAGACGAGATGGCCGATGACGCCACCCTTCATATCCGTAATCGGTGTGTTCAGCAGACCCGGCTCGGGCGCGGCGGCAAGGCGCAAGCCCTCGAGTTCGTGTTCGTTTGACAGCGTACTGAGGACGTCCGAGTTGAACTCTTTGTAAAAGCTCAGCACGCTGAGCTTCGGAAGCTCGCCTTCTTTCTCGAAAGGCTGGATTGGCTGTGATGCGATGACAGCGATTCCGGTTTCCGTCTTAATGAAATTGACTACCGGCGCCTGTGGGAAATCGATGGCCGTATTGATCTGCCGGTAGAAAGCTTCGCCGAAAAAGGCGCTTGGCTGGAAGGGCTCGCCTTTGGCATAGGCGGAGACGATCGACGAGCGATCGGGACCGGTCACGATGGCACCGTCATAGAGCGGGTAATCCTCGCTGGTCTTTCCCCAGTTCTCATAAGCCCAATCCGCGGCTCCGGGAGTTGCGATCGCCTTATAGGCATCATCCCATACGGCGTTGTCGGTTGTCGTCGCGCTCAGGCGGCTGACAAAGGCTGCGATCGCTGCGCGTGAGGCGCGACTGGCCCTGGCATCGTCGATTTCGTTCGCCGATCGGGTCATCGAGGCCACGACGTGGGCCATGAGGCCGGTCAGAACGAGCGCGACGACAAGGAAGAAAACGGTGGTCGCAATGATGGAAGACGTTTGGGTCCGAACGTGCCTACCCGCAAGATTCGACGACATGCCAATCCCGAAAAGATGAATTTCAAGGCCATGTCTATAGTGACGGCAGGAGACATCATGTCCGCAATGCGCTGCAGATAAGGTCTAGCACTTGACGATTTAGGTTCGATTAATAGGCAACATCAAATGCCTTTTATCGGCGGAGGGGAAGCGGTTATTGCAGGAGAAACGGGTCATAATCGCAGCAAAGCGGGACAGGCCCGCCAACGTGAGAGTCGGCTCTGAGCCGCTGTTCAGACCTTGATTACATAGTCCTTGCGAGTCGTTTCAACCACTTCCCAGGTTCCCTTGAAGCCCGGCCTCAAGATCATCCGGTCGCCCGGCTTCAGATGCACCGGCTCACCGCCGTCCTCCATCACGATCGAATGGCCTGACAGCAGGCTGAAATATTCCCACTCTTCGTAGACGATCCGCCATTTGCCGGGTGTTGCCTCCCAGATTCCGGAATAAAGACCGCCGTCGGTCTCCTCCAGATTCCAGGTGCGAAATAGCGGATCGCCGGAGACGATCCGAGCGGCCTCCGGGGCGCCGAACTCGGGTTCGACGCCATTGATGTTGAAGGTGATGAAATTCGCCGCAACCATCATAAACCCTCCGCCGCCAGTGTCTTTCGCGGCAAACGTCT
Organism: Rhizobium sp. NXC14; assembly: GCF_002117485.1. Lineage (NCBI taxonomy): Bacteria > Pseudomonadati > Pseudomonadota > Alphaproteobacteria > Hyphomicrobiales > Rhizobiaceae > Rhizobium > Rhizobium sp. NXC14. The sequence goes on along the minus strand of NZ_CP021030.1, from coordinate 1,697,256 downwards.
GCGCGCGAATGTTCGAAATCTTTGCAATTTGTCTCTCGTCGCACAGGGCATTTACCGCCTTGGGAACTGAGCCCTTTTCCCATCACCTTGAGCGACATTTGTGAAGATGGCGGTTAGGATTGACGGCAGTGCTTTCAGTTGTGAGAATTTTGCCAGCCTTGGCAGCGGTCGTATTTGACACAATGCTACCTGGTAGGAGCCGCTTGAAAGAGGGGCTATCTTGGCGCGGCCGAGCGCAGGTCCGGTCGCCGCTCTGTCACTCCGACGGGGACAATTGTCAGAGCAACGATACCCGCCTCATCGGCTGCAAGCAGAAGCGACTCGCGGAATCGTTCCGGGCTGATTTTGCCGGTAATTGCATCGACACAGGCTTTTACGGCAGCGACGTATTCCTCGCCGTCATCAGAGGGCCAATCGTTGATCAGGAGATGTGCCGCATCGCCGAGCGTCCGGACAATCTTGCGTGTTGCCGGACCGCGCAAAGCAAGCGCGACCGGCGTGAATGCCCCTGATGTATTCCAGCACATCGTCCCCGACCCTCAAGGCATGGTTACCGCAATCCTAACCGCGCAACATACGCTTGTTTTCTGAAATTTGGAATTGAAAACTGAGCAATAAAACCGCTTCACCGTGAAGTAGCGGGAACTAAAGAAAAGGGCTCAAGGACCTCCTATCCGAGCGCCCTGAGGCTCGGCAGCATTGTTCCGACCGATTTGCAATTGGTCGCCACCGAAGCGCAGCGCTCAGCGTTTGGCACGAAGCCCATAGCCGTCATGATGATCCAGTCAGTTCCTTTGGGTGCTGGTCACTCTGACATAATAGCCGTCGGGGTCGACAAGGCGAAAATCGCGCAGTCCCCAAGGCTGCATGGCGAGGGCGGAAAGCGGCCAGCCGCTCTCTTCCGCCTTGCGATAGGCATCCTCGACATCAGTGACCTTCAAGACGATCTCGACGCCGAGGCCGACCCTGTCGCCAATTTCGCCGCGTAGCGGATGATCGCTCGAAAAGACGCTTCGCGAATTAATCGCGATAACGGCGTCGCCGTTTCTCAGCGTTGTATATTCCGTGCTCGCCGAGCCCTCGACTTCAAAGCCCAGGACTCGCTGGTAGAAATCAATCGATGTCTGAGGCGTTTGGACAAACAACTCCAAAGTCAGGTGCAACTGGGCCTCCCTCTCTATGCTTTTAGCAGAACAAGCAGATGAACGCCGCACTGGAACGGTCAAACTTCAACTGCCTGGTCCGGATCAAACAGGCTGCCGCCGCAATTCGCAAAGGACTCGTTTCACTCCCTGTTCCAGCGACAGGTTCGATGTGTCGAGAATTTCGCAGCCGTATGCCGCTGCTTCATGCCGTAGGAAGGCGGCCCAGTTTATCATATCCGGATTTGCCAACTCAGGCTGGCCTCGATCAATCGAAAGGCGCCTGGCTCGGGTCTCGTCGTCGCAATCGATCAAGATACAGGAATGCGAACCGATCCCGGCACGTGCGGCCGCTTCGGCCAGAAAGGAAAAACGCGACTGGCCCTCGAATAGGAAGGTGCGCCCTTCTGCCAGGAGCGGCGACAGTCGCGCCATCCAGGCGAAAGTGGCCGCTCTCTGCCATCCTTCGACGGAGCCGAATTGACCAACCATCTCCTCGACGGGCGGAACCCCGATGCGGTCCTGGTAAAAGACGTCGATCTCTTGCCCATGAAGTCGCTCAATAGCTTCGGCGATTGTCGTTTTTCCGGCCCCCGATGCGCCAGTGAGAATGACGAGAGGCATGATTGCTCCATCCACCGCAGTCAGCAAAAGCTATCAGCAAGGCAGCGTCGGTCGTATTCCAAAGGTCGTCGGGCCGACATTGCGACGTCCGCCGCGAAGGCGAGCGAGGGCCGCCTCTTCAACGGGCACGGCACTTCAAAGGCGAAACGCCTTAGATCGCTCATCGAGCGCGCCGGCGTCTTCGGTCGCGAGGCTATTGCGCGAACTCTGGGGCTACCGCAGCACCATCGTCACGTGAGCAGGCGCTGGAGGCCCTCGGTCAAGAAGTGAGGCGACCCGCCGAAATACGAACAAGTCGCGTGACCTAACTCCGCCAATCAGAGAGGCACCATCTATCGCCTATTAGACTTTGTTACTGGCCTCGTATCGGATTTCGAGTGCGCTGAGATTCGCGATGTTCCCATGCCTCGGAGCGATTAATGGAGGGCTGCGGGCGCAGGCGCGATCAGGGGGAACCGCGCGATTAATATACTGGTGAGTTCCTCCTGGGTGCGATGGCCGCGATTGAAAAGGTCGATTGCCGCGCTGCAGATCATTTCCGATGTCTTGTCGTCCGGTTTGGCCTTGTAGTGCCTAAACCAAGATTGAACGGACAGCGAGAGCACGGCCCATTCTGTTTCTTGGACGCTCGTGATCAACATTCCTCATCTCCTCACAAGTTGAAACGCGGCAGCTTTGCAGGGCTTTACAAGTGAGCCTGCAATCCCATTTGTGCCGTGACGTTGAAGAATATCTCCTGCCATTCAGTGCGAGATGATCGCACGACCGCTGGAGGCCAGATGCTGTGTAATGGCGCGCCGGATTTCAGTAACCGTGTCGAAGAGCCTGTTGTCCAAGTCGATGACATTGAAGCGGACAGCGATGAATTTGAGGCGGTTTTCCACGGGGACCGCGATCCCGACTTCCTGACCATTGAATACGACAGCTTGCTTTTGCATAACAAACCTCGGGCGCGCCACACGGGAGCACCATCTTAGAAAAGTGGAACAAAGGGTTTACGACGCGTCAGACTGCCGTCGTAGGTCAGTATCGGATCGAGACGAGATCACGCATTCGCTGCACCACCGCGAAGAAACGAAGACGGACAAACAAAGTCATGATCCTCCCTCAAGCGAGGTCAAACGATCGCTGAGCAGCGCCGACAAGCGCCGATATTTCGGAACTTCTCGCTAAAAAACGTAGTCGAGAACTTTCAAGTAAGCAACTGATTTTTGTATTTATTTAGCGCTTTAAATCGTATGACAATTACCGCAGGTGCGAAGTTATAGATGATGTACGTTCATCCAACCTGTCGTCGAGGCCGGCTGGTGGGACCGACGTAAGCGACAGGGCCGTTATTGGGCAGGTCGAAGACCCAGTACGAACCATGGCTAGCGCCAATGTTTGCGGGGCTAACCGGCAAAAAGAGGCGATGTTCCGCTCCTGCGCTGCCTTCCAGAAGCTGTCGGGACCTACCTTCATGATGGCGGTACGCCTTCCGGCATGGCTTCTCGGACCTAAGTCCCTATCGCGAACCAAATTACCAGTTCGCTGTTTCCTTCGTATCACGAAGGAGGACTGCCATGAGCTTTGAGCCTGAAAGCCTAGCCAACGATCAGCTTGCGAGCGTGCAGGCCGCGGTGTCAGCGGAACCAGAGCTGGAAAGCTCGTCCATCTCTGTAAGCATGGTCGGCAGAAACGTCCTGTTGGAGGGCTATGTGGCCGGCTACGGTGATCGGGAGAAGGCGACGGCGATCGCCGCTTTGATCGCGGGCCCGGAGAACGTGCGTGATAGGATGCAGGACCGGGAGGAGATAAACGGGTAACGCGTCACCAAGCGGGAACTTTGGCGTAATCTCAACGCTTCCGCCCTTGTCGTTCGGCAAGGCATACTTGAATGCGTTTGTGACCACAATCAAACCGATTGACCAGGCCTTGTTGGAGGAAACGAGTAGTTGCGGGCTGCTGCCCTGAGGGCGATTGGTCTCACATCGCGCAGCAGATCGGCCACCCCCCTGCGCCAGCTATTCCAGGTTGTCGGCGATGTCGACTGACGCGCAAAAGCGAGGCCACGGCAGCCAGGACAATCAGATCTTCGAGAGCGCCTGCTCTAGATCGGCGATGATGTCGTTGACGTCTTCAATGCCGATGGAAAGCCGCACCACGTCGGGTCCGGCACCGGCGGCGATCTTCTGCTCGTCGCTCAGTTGCCGGTGCGTCGTCGAGGCCGGATGAATGACGAGCGAGCGGGTGTCGCCGATATTCGCAAGATGGGAGAAGAGCTCAACTCCTTCGACCAGCGTCTTACCAGCCTCATAACCGCCCCGGACGCCGAAGGTGAAGACAGAGCCTGCGCCCTTCGGCGAATAACGCTGCTGCATGGCATGGTTCGGATCGTCTTCGAGGCCGGCATAATTCACCCAGGCGATCTTGCTGTGCGCCTTCAGCCACCGGGCGACGGCGATGGCATTGTCGCTGTGGCGCTGCATCCTGAGCGGCAATGTTTCGATGCCGGTGAGGATCAGGAAGGCATTGAAGGGCGAAATCGCTGGGCCGAGGTCGCGCAGGCCGAGCACGCGGGCAGCGATCGCGAAGGCGAAATTGCCGAAAGTCGCGTGTAGAACCATGCCGTTATATTCCGGCCGCGGGCTCGACAGCATCGGGTAATTGCCTGACTTCGACCAGTCGAAGGTACCGCCGTCGACGATAAGGCCGCCCATGGAATTGCCGTGGCCGCCGAGAAATTTGGTCAGCGAGTGCACGACGATATCGGCGCCGTGCTCGATCGGACGGATGAGATAGGGTGTTGCCATCGTGTTGTCGACGATCAGCGGCAGGCCGTGGCGATGCGCGACGTCGGCAATGGCGGCGATATCGACGAAGGTGCCGCCCGGATTGGCAAGGCTTTCGATAAAGATGCCGCGGGTCTTGTCGTCGATCTGGCTTTCGAAGCTCGCCGGATCGGCGGAATCGGCCCATCGCACCTGCCAGCCGAAATTCTCGAAAGCATGGCCGAACTGATTGATCGAGCCGCCATAGAGCTTGCGGGCGGCGATGAAATTTTCGCCCGGGCGCATGATGGTGTGGAAGACGATCATCTGCGCCGCGTGGCCGGAGGCGACGGCAAGGGCCGCCGTACCGCCCTCGAGCGCGGCGACGCGTTCCTCGAGCACGGCCTGCGTCGGGTTCATGATGCGGGTGTAGATATTGCCGAAGGCCTGTAGGCCGAAGAGGGCGGCGGCATGATCGGAATCGTTGAAGACGAAAGCGGTCGTCTGGTAGATCGGCGTCACCCGTGCGCCGGTAGCCGGATCGGGCTGTGCGCCTGCGTGGACCGCCAAGGTGTTGAATCCAGGATCGTTCTTGGCCATGTCGCCCTCCGAATTGTTGCTCACGGGGCAGGATCATAGCTTGTCGCCGACGAAAGTTAACCGCGATCCGTTTCAACCCTTGGGCGTTCGGTGGAAAATCCGTCTCAGGGCAGCCCCCATCAGGCAATGAGACGAGGATATTCGATCGCCGGGCAGCGGTTCATCACCACTTTAATGCCGGCAGCCTCCGCCTTTGCCGCCGCGGCATCGTTGCGGACGCCAAGCTGAGCCCAGATCACCTTCGGCAACGGCCTCAGCGCCAACGCCTCCTCAACGACCCCATCGAGATATTCGGCGGCGCGAAAGACATCAATCATATCGATCGGCACCGGAACGTCGGCAAGACGGGCGTAGACGGTGCGGCCCTGTATCTGTTTGCCCGCCTGCCCCGGATTGACCGGTATGACCTCATAGCCGCGCGACAGCAGATAGCCCATGACGCCGTTGCTCGGCCGGGCCGGATTGGGCGAGGCACCGGTCAGCGCGATGGTCTTTACCGACTGCAGGATTCCGGCGAGATAATCATCCGTGTAGGCGTCGTGATCCATTTCCGTTTCTCCATTCCGGCAGCGCCTGTGAGCCTGCCGACATTTTTTTGCATTTCGGCAGAACCGGCTGCACGTGTTTGCGTATATAAGAGTTGAATGGCTCTGAGGATGATTCAATGAGAAAAATTGCTCTTGCCCTCATGCTTGTGCTCGCCGCATCACCGGCAGCAGCGATCTCGCGCTACAATCCGCTCACCATGAGCTGCGCCGGCGTGCGGGCTGCCATCCACAATCAGGGCGCCGTGATCTTCCGCTACCAATCTCCCCGCGGGCTGCCGCTTTATGATCGCTACGTGCGCAACAGCAATTATTGTGACGCGACCGATTATGCGGAATGGACCCATATCCCGACAAAGGACGATCCACGCTGCCCGGTTCTGAACTGCCAAAGCCTAGACAACCTTGACGGGATGCTCTTCGTTCCGCATCATCAGCTCTGACCTCCCCGCCGCCGCAACCCCTGCAGGTGCCGATCGCCTTCCGCGCTTGCAAACAGGCTTCCAGTTCAATCGCGCGATGCGATTTCTCTGAGAACATACAATCTGAAGCTTCTTTTTTCGCGTATATCAAAGTTATAGAAGAATATCTGTATTTCAGCAGCATAGAAAGATCCGACATGTAATTCCCTCAGCTGCTTTCCCCTTCCATTCCCCATAAGGTCACCATATGTTCTCTCGTCCATTAGAAACATCTCATAGTTGAGAAGATCGCGTGGATTGAACGCATATCGCGCGCACGTAAAACTTGTCGTCATACCCCGCCATTGTTTGCATATTGAAAGGATGATATTGGAGCCGAGAACGCATCCGCGACCGCGGCAATGCATTTTCGTGCAAATATCAGTTGTCTTTCCAGAATTCTGCCCCGTCGGGGCGAGGCGCTTCGCCTTCTTCCGCAGCACCGGACCTATCCCTTGCCTCTCGACGTCATCCTGCTCGTTCTGTTCGGTGCGTTGCTGCATGCGACATGGAACGCGATTGTCAAAGCGGGCAGCGATAAATCCCTGGATGCGGCGTTGATTTCGGCCGGCGGCGCAGTGTCCGCGTTGCCGTTTCTGGCATTTCTGCCGTTGCCACAAAGCGCGGCCTGGCCGTTCATCGGCGCCTCGGCCATCCTGCAGTTCGCCTATTTCCAGCTGGTTGCCGCCGCTTACCGAGCCGGTGATATCGGCCTCGTCTATCCGCTGATGCGTGGTTGCGCACCGTTGCTGGTCGCCGCGACAAGCGGCATCGTCCTGCGCGAACATCTTTCCGGCGCCGCTCTTGCCGGCATCATGACGATTTCAGCCGGCGTCCTGACGCTCGCCCTGGAGACTCGGCGCAGCAGCGGCCATGCGGTCGCCTTCTCGATTGCCAATGCGTTCGTCATCGCCAGCTATACTTTTGTCGACGGCATCGGCGCACGCCTTTCAGGCAATGCGGTTTCCTATACGTTGTGGATGTCGCTGCTGCCGCCGATACTGCTGTTTGCCTGGGCGGCATCCCAGCGCGGCAGCTTGACGGTGTTGCATCACGTTCGCCGCAACTGGTGGCGCGGGATGATCGGCGGCGCGGGATCGATTGCATCCTATGGGCTGGCACTTTGGGCGATGACGAAGGCGCCGGTAGCGACCGTTGCCGCACTGCGGGAAACTTCGATCCTCTTTGCGCTGGTGCTCTCCGTTGCCGTCTTCAAGGAAAAAGCCGGCATCTGGCGTTACGTCGCCGGCGTCGTCATCGCGGTCGGCGTGCTGGTTCTGAAACTCGCCTAATCATTCGCCCTTCCATTCCGGCTTGCGCTTGCCGAGAAAGGCGCCGATCCCTTCCTGCGCGTCCTGCGTCAGCATGTTGTCCACCATCACCATAGCGGCATAATCATAGGCCGCCTCCACCGGCAGTTCGAGCTGCCGATAAAACGCTTGCTTGCCGATTTTCAGGACCAGTGGCGATTTGCCGGCAATCACGGCGGCATATTTGGAAACGACCTGCCCAAGATACTGCTTCGGCACGATGCGGTTGACGAGGCCGAAATCCTTGGCGGTCGAGCGTCGATCGTCTCACCGGTCAAGAGCATCTCCATAGCCTGCTTACGATGCGCGGCACGGGAAACGGCCACCATCGGCGTCGAACAGAACAGGCCGATATTGACGCCCGGCGTGCAGAACGTCGAAGTGTCGGTGCAGATCGCCAGATCGCAGGATGCGACGAGCTGACAGCCCGCAGCCGTTGCAAGCCCATCGACCTCGGCGATGACAGGTTTTGGCAGATGCGCAATCTTCAGCATCAAATCGGCGCAGAGCCTGAAGCTTTTCTCGAAGAAAGCAGCGCCCTGATCTTCGTCGACGCGATGAGCCGTGAGTTCCTTAAGGTCGTGGCCGGCGGAAAAAACGGCGCCGGTCGAGGCGATGACGACGACGCGCACATCCAAATCCGCCTCCGCCTTTTCGAGCTCGGCCATCAGCGCTTGGAGAAGCGCGATCGACAGCGCATTAGTTGGCGGGTCGTTAAGCATGAGCCGCAGCACGCCGCCGCGCAACGAGCGGAGCAACAATCCGTCGGTCCTGTCCGCTTCCTTTCGGAAGGATACGATTTCAGCCATGATGCTGCTCCCTGCGCTCGATTTCCACACAGCCGTTCTGCCACACGGCGCCGCCCATTTCGAGCAGGATACGCCGTCGCAGTCAAAACCAGAACCATGATTTCGATCGCTCTGCCTTCGCCTGCGCAGGGGTCAGACCGATATCGCGAAGCTCGTCATCGGTGAGTTCCGACAGCTTGCGGCGGCTGCGACGCTTTTCGAGCCGACACTCTATGGCCGCCAGCAGCCGCCTGCCCCAGCGCGCCCTCTCGCGGCGTTTCAGCCGAAGGGCGCTGAGAGGTATCTCCAAGCTTTCGTCGAATTCCACGGTCATCCTTCATCCTTTCCTGACGGACGAAAGATGCGCTGGAAGACGCAGCGAAAGAAGCTTATGGATATTATCATACGCATAAGGATTTCTTTGGCATGCTCCTCAATCTCGATCAGCTTGCGACCTTCATCAATGTCGCCGACCTCGGCAGCTTTACGGCTGCGGCCGACAAGGAAGGCGTGACGCAGCCGGCCGTCAGCCTGCAGATCAAGGGGCTCGAACAGCGGCTCGGCGTCAGGCTGATCGAGCGCGTCGGGCGGCGGGCGCAACCGACGGCGGCGGGCATCGACCTGCTTTCACATGCAAGGCGTCTGCTTCAGCAGGCAGCCGCGGCGGAAGAAGCGATGATGCCCCACAGGGATGGCGCCAGCGGCCGGGTGCGCATCGGCAGCGGCGGCACGGCATCGATCCATCTGCTTCCCCGCGCCATCGCCGCCGCCCGGCAGTCCATGCCTGGCCTCGAAATCACCGTCTCGATCGGGAATGCCGACGATATCCTGCGCGATCTGGAAGCCAACAGCCTCGACATCGCCGTTGTGGCCCTGCCGGCATCGGGACGGAACTTCGAGATCGAACCCTTCTACGAAGAGGAATTGCTGGCTGTCGCCCCCGCGGGCAGCCCCGTGCCTAAGGGTGGACCGGACCCGGCCTTCATGCGCGACAGGACGCTGCTGCTTTACGAGGGCGGCAATACGAGGCGGGCAATCGACGCGTGGCTGGCCGCCCCGGATATCAGGATCCGACCGGCGATGGAGTTCGGCAGTATCGAAGCGATCAAGGAACTGGTGGCCGCCGGACTCGGCTGGTCGATCCTGCCGGGGTTAGCGGTAAAGCGCGACCGCGCCGGTCTCCTTACGACATCGTCGCTGCAGCCGAAGCTGACACGCCGCCTCGGCATGGTTCTTCGCCGGGACAAACATCTGACACGCGGCCTCCGGGAAATCATAAAAAGCCTGCGTTCCTTTGAGGATTAGCGATGGTTTTCGACCGACGGCGGGGCAACGCTGAAAACGTTAAACGGGCAAATATTCAGCCCGATTGTGGGGTATCACAACACCACACTGATAAGCTTTTGTTTTCACTTGTTCTTTTTTCCGACCATCGCGAAAGCCGATATTGACCCCGTGTCACATTGCCTCTATACACCGCGACAGAACGCAGCCTGTCCGGGCTGCTTTCTTTTTGGCAGGTTCGCGCTTGCCAATCCAAGCAACAAGAAACGCCCTTAAAGCCCTCGGGCCAAGGGTCCTAAAAGAGAGTATTGACATGGCAACCTTCTCACAGAAGCCTGCAGAGGTGGAGAAGAAGTGGGTGATCATCGACGCCGAAGGGCTGGTCGTTGGCCGTCTCGCTTCCATCATCGCTATGCGCCTGCGCGGCAAGCACAAGGCAACCTTCACGCCCCATGTTGACGACGGCGACAACGTCATCGTCATCAATGCCGACAAGGTGGTTTTCACCGGCAAGAAGTATTCCGACAAGGTCTACTACTGGCACACCGGTTATGCCGGCGGCATCAAGGAGCGCACCGCACGTCAGATCATTGAAGGCCGCTTCCCCGAGCGCGTCCTCGAAAAGGCCGTCGAACGCATGGTTCCGCGCGGCCCGCTCGGCCGTCGCCAGATGAAGAACCTTCGCGTTTACGCCGGTCCCAACCATCCCCATGAAGCCCAGCAGCCGGTCGCCCTCGACGTTGCCGCGCTCAACAAAAAGAACGTAAGGAGCGCCTGATCATGGCTGACCTCTCCTCCCTGAAGGATCTCGGCACGTCTTCCGAAGCTGCCGCTCCGGCCCACGTCCGCAAAGTCGATTCGCTCGGCCGCTCCTACGCGACCGGCAAGCGCAAGGACGCCGTCGCCCGCGTTTGGGTCAAGGCCGGCTCCGGCAAGATCATCGTCAACGGCAAGGACTTCACGGCTTACTTCGCCCGTCCGGTGCTGCAGATGATCCTGCGCCAGCCGATTGTCGCAGCTGCCCGTGACGGCCAGTTCGACATCATCGCAACCGTTGCCGGCGGCGGTCTTTCCGGCCAGGCCGGCGCTGTTCGCCACGGCCTGTCCAAGGCGCTGACCTACTTCGAACCGGGCCTGCGCTCGGTACTGAAGAAGGGCGGCTTCCTGACCCGTGACAGCCGCGTCGTCGAGCGCAAGAAGTACGGCAAGGCAAAGGCCCGCCGCTCCTTCCAGTTCTCCAAGCGTTAATCGTTTCGGACAGACGGAATTACGAAGGCCGGGGAAACCCGGCCTTTTTGTTTGGGCGTTTGAGGAATTCCGGCATCGCCTCGCCGGTCGCCATTGCCGCACTCCGGTTCTGCTGGTAGAAATCCGACAGAACGCTTCGCAAACGAGCGGAGCCGCAATCAAGGTCTCATCATGGGAACAACCAAGTCCGCAGACAACTAAGCCGCAACAACTTTGCGCTGTTGTTGCGGCATCTGTCCCAAAAAATCCGATACTGATGAAAGACAGATCGCCGCCGAATGAAATCATTTGAGCGGATCTTACCCATGTCTTATCCGAAAATTCCGTCGTGGAATTATTCCGTGCCGGCAAGCTTGTTGCTGATGGCTCCTTTCGACATCCTGGCGTCGCTTGCCATGGACATATATCTACCGGTTGTGCCGACGATGCCCCAGGCGCTCGGCACCTCGCCTGAAGTCGTCCAGTTGACCCTCAGCCTCTATATGCTTGTGCTCGGCGTCGGCCAGATTGTCTTTGGTCCGATCTCCGATATCGTCGGGCGGCGGCCCGTGCTGATCGGCGGGGCGGCACTATTTGCCCTTGCGTCCTGTCTGCTTGCCGGGGCCTCATCCGCACTTCTCTTCGTGGCCTTGCGATTGTTGCAGGCGATCGGCGCCTCGGCGGCTCTTGTCGCCACCTTCGCAACAGTGCGCGACGTCTACGCCGAGCGGCCGGAAAGCAGCGTGATCTATAGCCTGCTCGGTTCGCTGCTATCGCTTGTGCCTGCGTTCGGGCCGGTCGTCGGCGCGGTGATTGCCGACCACTATGGGTGGCGAGCCATCTTTCTCGTCATCGGCCTGCTGTCGATCATTGCAACTCTCAATGCCATCAGGCGCTGGCATGAAACCCGCCCTGTTACGTCGGCGACAACCATCGCAATAGGTCCGATCCTCGCGAGCTTTCCCTTCTGGATCTACACGACCGGCTTCAGCGCAGCGATGGGAGCCTTCTTCGTCTTCTTCTCGACCGCGCCCCGCATCCTGATCGATCGGGCCGGTTTTTCCGGCATCAGCTTCAGCTTCATCTTTGCTTCAGTGGCATTGGTGATGATTGTGACGGCGCGCCTTGCCAAACGCTTCATCACACGCTGGGGCATCGCAGGCAGCCTCGCAAGAGGCATGGCGCTGCTGCTTGTCGGCGCGGTGATGCTTGCCATGGGAGAGATGTTTTTGCAGGAACCGCTTGTCCGCCTCATTCTGCCGATGTGGATCATCGCCATCGGCATTGTCTTTGCGACAGCCGTTACGGCCAATGGTGCGCTTGCCGCATTCGGCAATAGCGCGGGAACGGCCGTGGCGCTCTACTTCTGCGTCGAAAGCCTGCTGGTCGGTGCTGCAGGCACATTGTTCGTGATTCTGCTCGACGGCGACACGGCCTGGCCGCTGGCGGCCTATACCGGGGCGGCAGCGCTGATAACCCTGGCTGGATTGCGCCAGCTTGCCCGGAAGGCCGTCTGAGGCCGCAGAATTGCGGCAGCGCCAACCGCAGAGCGACCGTCAAGCGGGGATCGCTTGAAATCTCGGCGCACCTCGCCTACCCCTTACCTGCCCCGAAAGGAAACATCCATTCCTTTCGGGATCGGTCAGTCGTGACCGGTGGCCAGGCGATATAAGGTCGACATCGAATGCGATTATGCTAGCGCGGACAGAGAAGGAGCCCCCTTTGGCGAACAAGACCATCGATCATGCCTTCACAGCGACCAACCTCACTTCGGCCGCCAGCGATCCCACCTTTGCCGGCGCTCTGTCCTTCATGCGCCGCCGCTTCACCAAAGAACTTGCCGGCGTCGATGTCGCCGTCTGGGGCATCCCCTTCGACGCCGCCACATCGAATAGACCGGGCACGCGCTTCGGCCCGCAGGCGATTCGGCGCGCCTCGGCGATATTCGACAACGATGCGCAATATCCCTTCAACCGCGAACTGTTTGCCGACATGGCGGTGATCGACCATGGCGATTGCCTGCTCGACTACGGCAACCATCAGGACACGCCCGGCGCCATCGAACGCCAGGCCAATGCGATCCTCGACAGCGGCGCCTTTCTGCTGACGCTGGGCGGCGATCATTACGTCACTTGGCCGCTGCTGAAAGCCCATGCCGCAAAACACGGGCCTCTCGCGCTGGTGCAGTTCGACGCTCACCAGGACACCTGGTTCGACGAAGAGCGGCGCATCGACCATGGCTCCTTCGTGGCGCGGGCCGTGCGTGAAGGCATCATCGATCCCGACCGCTCGATTCAGATCGGCATCCGTACCCATGCGCCGGAGGATTGCGGCATCAATATTCTCTATGGTCATCAGGTCGAGGAGATGAGCGGCGGCGACATTGCCTCGGCGATCATCTCTCATACGCGCGGCGCCCCCGCCTATCTCACCTTCGATATCGATTGCCTGGATCCTGCCTTTGCCCCAGGGACCGGCACGCCGGTTGCCGGCGGTCCGTCGAGCGCCAAGATCCTCTCGGTGCTGCAGCGTCTGCACCAACTCGATATCCGCGGCGCCGACGTGGTCGAAGTGTCGCCGCCTTACGACCATGCCGATATCACCGCCATTGCGGGGGCAACGGTGGCAATGTATATGCTTGGCCTTCACGCCGAGCGACGCGCCATTGCGGCGTCACAAGGCTGATTTATCATCGTTCAAATTGAAGCCGGAAATCCTCAGAACCCATTGAAAGCGCAGGTCTAACATGGCACCGAAAATCTTCATCGATGGCGAACACGGTACAACGGGTCTGCAGATCCGTACGCGCATGGCCGGCCGCCGCGATGTCGAGCTTCTGTCCATTCCCGAGGACGAGCGGCGCAACGCCGCCATGCGCGAGGACATGCTGAACAGCGCCGATATCGCCATTCTGTGCCTGCCCGACGACGCGTCGAAGGAAGCGGTTCAGATGGTTTCGGGCAACAATAACGTCCGCGTTATCGACACCTCGACGGCCTTCCGCGTCAATTCCGGCTGGGCCTATGGCTTTGCCGAAATGGACGGTGCACAGGCCGACAAAATCAAGGCCGCCCGTTTCGTCTCCAATCCCGGCTGCTATCCGACAGGCGCGATCGGCCTCATTCGGCCGCTGCGCGCCGCCGGCATTCTGCCGGATGGCTATCCGGTGACGGTCAACGCGGTTTCCGGTTATACCGGCGGCGGCAAGCAGATGATCGCGCAGATGGAAAACCCGGATCATCCGGATGCGATCACCGCGCCGCATTTCCTCTATGGCCTGGCGCTCACTCACAAACATGTGCCGGAGATGACCGTGCACGGCCTACTCGACCGCGCACCGATTTTCTCGCCGTCGGTCGGCAAATTCGCACAGGGCATGATCGTGCAGGTGCCGCTGCATCTCGACGATCTCGCCGAGGGCGCGACGATGGAAAGCATCCACGCGGCACTGGTTGCCCATTATGCCGGACAGGGCATCGTCACCGTCGTGCCGCTCGCCGAAAGCAAGGCGCTCCCCCGCGTCAACGCCGTCGAGCTCGAGGGCAAGGACACGATGAAACTCTTCGTCTTCGGTACGCCGGGTGGTTCCCAGGTCAATCTGGTGGCGCTGCTCGACAACCTCGGCAAGGGTGCCTCGGGTGCTGCCGTGCAGAACATGGACCTGATGCTCGCCAGCTAAGGCCATGATGCTGGATAGGCTTGTCGCCGACATGCAGACGTGGTTTGCCGCCGCCCTGCCAGGTCACGGCATTTATGCGCTGATGGCGTTTGCCTTGATCGCGGGGCTAGCCCGCGGCTTTTCCGGTTTCGGCGCAGCGTTGATCTTAGTCCCGCTCGGCGGCGCCATCGTTGGCCCGAAGCTGGTCTCGCCGATCCTGCTCGTCATCGACGGCATCGCCACACTTGGGATGATCCCACCCGCCTGGCGCGACGCCAACCGGTCCGAAGTTTTCGTCATGGCGGCTGGTGCGGCACTCGGCGTCCCGGCCGGCACGGCGCTGCTGGCGCTGCTCGACCCGGCGCTGCTGCGCTGGAGCATCACGATCATCGCCATCAGCCTGCTCGCGCTTCTCGTATCGGGATGGCGCTACCAAGGCGCGCCGTCAACGCCGCTCAGCAGCGGCGTCGGCCTGATCGCCGGACTTTTCAGCGGCGCCGCGCAGCTCGGCGGACCGCCTGTCGTTGCCTACTGGCTCGGCGGCAAGAGCGACTTCGCGCGCGTCAGAGCGAATGTCGTGCTGTATTTTTCGATCTCGTCCGTCTTCAGCACCATCAGCTATTATATCGGCGGTCTGTTCGTGCCCGCTGTCTTCGCCCTCACCGTCGTTATCCTGCCGAGTTATGCGCTGGGTCTCTATGGCGGCTCGAAACTGTTCGGGCTTGCCGAGGAGCGGACCTTCCGCATCGCCTGCTACATGCTGATCGCAGCGGCAGCCATCATCGGCATGCCGCTGCTCGACGGCGTGCTGCGTTAGAACGAATGACAGCCTCCCGCTTTCAATCGCGTTCGGTGATCGTCGTCTCGTGCGGGTATTCGCCGTAAAAGCCACGCCAGTTGGCGACGGCGAAACCGAATACAACAAGCGCGCCAGCCTGATGCAGCAGGCCCCAGTGAAGCGGCACCTGCATCAGCAGCGTGGCAATGCCGATCGCCGCCTGAACGGTCACCAGCGCGAAAAGCACGACGGCGCGGCGGGCATGGGTGGTCCAGGGTGCGGCGCGAAGGGCGATTACCATGTTGATCAGCACCAGTGCGAAGAGCGTATAGGCGCCGATGCGGTGGATGAACTGCACTGTCTTCGGGTTCTCGAAGGCATTGATCCAGAAGGGCTGCTGAATGAGCAGATCGGAGGGAATGACGGCGCCATCCATCAATGGCCAGGTATTGTAGGAAAAACCGGCATCGAGTCCCGCCACCAGGGCACCGAGATAGATCTGGAACAGCGCGAAAATGGCGATCACGGCAGCGAAGCCGCGCGAGCTGCGTACCGGCGCCGGATCGTTGGAGTGCGGCGACAGCCCGCGCATGATCCACATGCAGCCGGCAAAGATTAGGCAGGCCATGACGAGATGCGTCGCCAGCCGGTACTGACTGACATCAGTGCGAACGGAAAGGCCTGAGGACACCATCCACCAGCCGATGAAACCCTGCAGGCCGCCGAGCGCCAGGATGCCGACGAGCGGCCAGCGCAGGCGTTTCTCGATCCGCCCCGTCAGCCAGAAAAAAAGAAGCGGCAGCGCGAAGATCACGCCGATGCCGCGGGCGATCAGCCGGTGCGCCCATTCCCACCAGAAGATGCTCTTGAACTCGTCGACGGTCATGGAACTGTTCAATTGCTGAAATTCGGGAATGCGCTGGTAGAGGCGGAACTCCTCTTCCCATTCCGCGGCCGACAGCGGCGGAACGACGCCATGGATCGGCTTCCACTCGGTGATCGAGAGGCCGGAATTGGTGAGCCGCGTTGCCCCTCCGACGAGCACGAGACAAAAGAGCGCCAAAAGCACAAAGCCGAGCCACAGCCGCAAGGCGCGGCGGTCGCGGTTCTGCTTGCGTACTTCGCTCAGGATCGCCTGTTCCGTGGTGAGGTTCGCGACGGCCATGATGTCTCCTTCTATCCGGCAGTTGATTTGCCCCACCGGCTCATGCAAAACAAGCCCCGAAGCTTTGCGGCATGCCGTCGCGCCGCTCCGCGCTACCCATACAAGAGATAAACAATGCCCGTCCGCCTTCGCAAATTCATCGGCACGATCCTTATCATCGTGCTTGTGCTCGTCTATGCGCTGGTGGCGAACACGATCGCGGTGGCGACGCTCGGCAACGCCCCCTGGTGGGGGCACCTGCTCTATTTCCTGCTGACCGGCCTGCTTTGGGTCTTGCCGGCAATGGTGATCATCAAGTGGATGGCCGGGCCGCGGCAACAGTAGGCCATTAACGGCCGAATAACCGTGATCGGCGGAAAACCCCGCGGATGGGCGGCGGTTAAACCAAATATATGTCCTGCACACCTACCTTCCCGGTCAGCATTTTGACCGGAGAGTCCCCGTGCAGACGCAAAAGTTCGATATTGATGAACAGTCGTCAGATGATGGCGCGCTCGCCGATATGGCGATCTCACGCCTACGCCAGGTGAGTATGAAACTTGCCATGGCAAAAATCGACATCTCGGTTTTCGACGCGATGCAGCCATTGGAGGATGATTGGCGGGCTCTGGAGGTCGATGATCTCCATTCGCTTCATCAAAGCTACGATTGGTGCGCCGCCTGGGTGAATGCCTTTCAGCGGCCGCTGGCAATTCTCAAGGGCACCTATGCCGGCGAGACAGCCTTCATTCTGCCGATCGAGATTGTCAAATCCCGTGGATTGACCGTCGCAAAGTTCATCGCTGCCGATCACAGCAATATCAATACCGGTCTGTTCTCCGGCAATTTTGCCGAAAGTGGCGGCAGCATCGACGCGCAGAAGTTCGCGGCGCAGCTTCGGCAGGCCTTGAAGGGCCATGCAGATCTGCTGCTGCTGCAAAACGTCCCGCTGGAATGGCGCGGGCGGCAGACCCCGCTCACCGGACTGCCGATGGTGCAGAACCAGAACCACGCCTATCAATTGCCGTTGCTCTCCCATTTCGAGGAGACGCTGAAGCAGCTCAACGCCAAGAGCCGACGTAAGAAATTCCGCGTTCAGTCGAGGCGTCTGGAAGCAGCCGGGGGCGTCGACTACGTCATTCCACAAACATCGCAAGAGCAACACCACCTGCTCGACATCTTCTTCCGCTTGAAGAGTGCCCGCTTCGCGAGCCTTGGCCTGCCCGACGTCTTCGCCGATCGCGAAACACAGGCCTTCCTGCACGGCCTCATCGGCAAGCAAGATGATGCGAGACAATATTTCGCCCTGCAGATGCATGCGCTGCGGCTGAAGGGTGAAAATAAAGACGGGATCGCCGCGATATCAGGGATTTCGCGCAAGGGCGACCATGTCATATGCCAGTTCGGGGCGATCGACGAAGACCTTGTACCGGATACAAGCCCCGGCGAGTTCCTATATTGGCAGGCGATCGCAGGGCTGCATGGCAGAGGTGTCGCGCTGTTCGATTTCGGCCTCGGCGACCAGACCTACAAGCGTTCCTGGGCACCAGTGGAGACCGAGCATTATGATGTGGTCCTGCCGGTCTCGCCGTTCGGAGTCGCCGCAGGCGCCGCGCACCGGATCGTCACCCGTAGCAAGGCGCATATCAAGGCGCGTCCCAAACTCTATAAATTGGCCCAAGGCATCCGCGCACGGATCGGCTGAAATCGCTGAACACTTTCGCGCGACATGCTCTAGGCAGCCTGCCCGAGCTCCTGCTCGTCCGCTTGGCCGCCCGACATCAGCACGACGCGCTGATAGCCCGCCGCCTGGAACTCCGTCATCAGGGTAACGAAGATCGTCTCCTCTAGCTGCGGCAGGGAGAGGATAATTTCAACATCCCGGCTGCGCGTCAGCCGCGAGACGCCGGCGACATCGGCCGCACCGCATTCGACCACCACGACGTCGTAGGCGGCGGCGAGCGCATCGAGCAGCAGCGACAGCCGGTCGACACCGCGCATGGCGCGGCGCACGTCGCTCTGGCCCTGCGGGATCAGATGGGCATCGGAAAGCCGATCGCCATGGATCGTGTCGCCGAAGGCGGCCTCGCCGCACAGCAGATCGGTGACACCAAGAGCTGTCTGGTCCTCGGCCATCAGTTCTGTGGGATAGCCGGAGCCGGTCATATCAATCAGAACGACGCGGCGGCCGGCATCGGCGAGCATGCGCGTCAACGCAACAGTCGCCGCCGAACCGTTGTCACCAGTTGGAGATATGGCGATTGCCAGCGGCGCGCGGCTGCCCGTGAGGTAGTCCGCAACGGAGGCAATGGAAAATTCGTTGTCGTCCTCCGGCGCCTCTTCGGCGGCCGCCGTTTCTTCGATCCCGTCCTTTCCGTCATCCTCCGTGACAACGGCGAGCATGCTCGGCTGGACGAGCCTTCTGGCGGCCGGGGCGGCCTGCGCCACTTCCCTGTCTTCCGCGGCCATTTCCGCCTTGACTGCGTTACGGGACATATCGACGGCACGAAGCGCCCGACCGCTGAAGAGTTCGGCGAGCATGGTGACGATGGCGCTCAGGATCAGCGTCGCGACGGCGGCGACGACAACGATCGGCACCACCTTCGGGAAATAGGGATCGACCGGCTCGATTGCCCGGGACACGATACGGGCGTCGGCCGGGCTGGAATTGCGGTCGGCGCGCGAGGCGGCCTCGCGGTAACGAACCAGATAGGTTTCGAGCAGCTGGCGCTGGGCGTTTGCCTCGCGCTCCAGCGCGTTGAGGCCAACCTCGTCTTCGCCGGCACGGGCGCTGTTGGCCTGAACCGCGTCCTTCTGGCGCTCGAGCTCGCTTGCGCGGAGGTCGGCAACCTTCGCCTCATTTTCGATGCTGGCCAGAATCTTCTGCGTCTCCTGGCGGATTTGGCCGCGAATATCGGAGAGCTGGGCACGCAGGCTCTTCAGCCGGGGATGACTGTTGAGAAGGCTGGTTTGCAGATCCGATATTTGCGACTGCAGGCCCGATTCCGTCGCCTTCAGCCGCTGGATCGCCTGGGAAGACATGATGTCAGGCAGCGTATCGGAGGCTTCGCCCGATGACAGCGCATTGCGCACTGCCTGCGCCCTCGCCTCGGCATTGGCCTTGTCGCCCCGCACGCGGGTGAGTTCTGCGGAGATGTCATTAAGCTGCTGGGTGGGGAATGTGGTCGTGCCGTTCGTTTGCAGCAGACCGTGGTTGGTGCGATATTCGGCAACCTTCTTCTCGGCCTCGCTGACCTTCTGCCGCAGGTTTTCGATCTCCGGCTCGAGCCAGCGCGTCGCTTCCGAATTGGAGGCGAGCTTGGCGCCGCTCTGGGTGGAAAGGTAGACATTCGCCATGGCGTTCGGGATGGCGGCCGCGAGCTTCGGATCCTTCGACGTGAAATTGATGCCGATGACGCGCGAACCCGGCACTTGGTAGACCTGCAGCCGCTCGACGAAAGCGTCGATTACCCGTTCTTCCGGCGGGTTCTCGATCGGATTCTTCTTCAAATGCAGCTTCACCAGGATGCTGCTCATCGCCGAGCCGTTGGCGGCATCTTCGAATTCCGGCAGATTGTAGAGTTTCAGGTCGTTGATCACCTTCTTGAGGAGATCGGCCGATTGCAGGAGCTGCACCTGGCTGGCGATATTCAGCTCGTCCATCAGCGGCCCGCCGCCGGCGTCGCTCGCTTGCTGGGTACTCGCGAAGGCCGGTGCGCGGGGTTCGATAAGGATGCGTGTTTCGCTGCGATATTGCGGCGAGATGATCTTGGCGCCGGCAAAGGCGACGCCGGCCGCCGCGAGCGTTATCGTCAAAATCCTGAGCCGGCGCGCCCAAACGGCGCGAACCAGCTGGCCGAGGTCGATGTCCACATCCTGATCACGCACTACGCCGGACATGCTCTTACTCCACAACAAAATCGCCGCAAGCGTAAACGACCATGGTAACGCAACGGTTAATGGAGATCCTGCCAAGAATAGCGGCGATCGGCAAAGAACTGGCGAATTGTCATACGCCTTTTACCGGGCATTAACCCTAACGGATCGATAACGGCTGCACCGAGTTCATTTTCTGTGAGCACAAGCGGATGTCTGTCGCCCCGCCCAAGATCCTTTTGGCCCTGAGCCTTGCAGCCATCACGGCAGCATTGGGCGGATGCACTACGTATAAGCCGGCTCCGAAAGCCTTCAACGAGGCGACCATCCAGCCCTATACGCTTGATAGCGGCGACCGGCTGCGCATCACCGTCTTCGACCAGCAGAGCCTGACCAATACCTACACTGTGGATCAGGCCGGTTATATCGCCTTCCCCCTCATCGGCCAGGTCCCTGCCCGCGGCCGAACCCTGCAGCAACTTTCAGGACAGATCGCCCAGAAACTGCAGCAGGGCTATCTTCGCGATCCCGATGTCACCATCGACGTCGACCGCTACCGCTCGATCTTCATCATGGGCGAAGTCGGGCAGCCCGGCCAATATGCCTATGTTCCGGGCATGACCGTACAGAATGCCATCGCCGTTGCCGGCGGCTTCTCCAGCCGCGCCAACCAAAGCATGGTCGATGTCACCCGCAAGATAAACGGACAGGTCCTGACCGGCCGCATCAACATATCCGGCCCGATCATCGCCGGCGACACGATCTACGTTCGCGAACGGCTCTTCTGAGCAATGACAAGAGAGAGGCCGCTCCGCATTCTCCACTGCTTCAGGTCGCCGGTCGGCGGAATTTTCCGCCATGTCCGCGATCTGGTCGAGGAGCACAGCAAGGCGGGCCATCACATCGGCATCCTTTGCGACAGCTCGACCGGCGGCGAGCACGAGGACAGACTGTTCGACGATATCCGCCCATATCTCTCGCTCGGCCTGACGCGCGTGCCGATCCGCCGCTCGGTCAGCCCGTCCGATATCGCGACGATGTGGGATACGTACAAGAAGATTAAAAGTTTGCGGCCGGATGTGCTGCACGGGCACGGCGCCAAGGGCGGCGTGCTCGCGCGACTTGCCGGCTCAGCCCTGCGGGTGAACAGGTATCGCGTAGCCCGCCTCTATACCGCGCATGGCGGAAGCCTGCATTATTCGCGCTCCTCATTCACAGGACAGTTCGTCCTCAGGATGGAGCGCCTGCAGGAATATTTCACCGATGCGCTGGTCTTCATCTGCGAATACGAGCGCGACACCTATACCCGCAAGGTGGGCAAGCCGCGGACGAAGACGAAACTGATCTATAACGGCATCGGAGAGCGTGAATTCGAGCCGATCCACACCCGGTCGGATGCCGTGCATTTCATTTATGTCGGAATGCTTCGGGACCTCAAGGGTCCCGATCTGTTTGTCGATGCCTTCGCCAAGACCGAGCGGCTGCTCGGCAGGCCCCTTTCGGCGCTGATGATCGGCGACGGACCTGACCGGGACCGCTACCGCGAGATGATGATCGAGCGCGGCCTCGGCAAACGGATCGGCATGCTGCCGGCAATGCGTATCCACGAAGCCTTTGCCATGGCGCAAAATCTCGTCGTCCCCTCTCGCGCCGAAGCCATGCCCTATATCGTGCTCGAAGGGCTGGGAGCCGGCAAGACGATCATCGCCAGCCGCGTCGGCGGCATTCCCGAAGTGCTCGGCAAGGACAGTCCGGCTCTTGTCGAGCCAGGCAATTCCGACGATCTCGCCCGCGTCATGGCGGAAGCGCTCAGCACGCCCGGCTGGCACGCCAGAACAATGCCGTCGCATGAGGCGGTAAAGGCCGTGTTTTCCTCCACGGTGATGGCTCAGGATGTGCTGAAGCTGTACCATGAACTCGTCAATCCCGCCGGACAGGCAGTGTCCGTCGCCCTGTAAATATTTCTTAGGGGCTTTCTGGTATTCGCTTGCTGACAACGAGCGATAAAACCCCATGAACAAATTGGAAAAAAGCGATCAATTCGACGTGGAAGCGCTGCGCAAGCAAATTTCCGACATCGAGGCGCGCCGCAACGCAGGTCAGGCGCACTCCGCCGAACCGGTCGAAATCAATCATTATGCCCGGCAGATCGCCGAACAGTTCCGCGACGGTACCCGTTCGCCTGTCATTATTATCGGCCAATTGCGGCTGCTGGAATTCCTGGCGCTCTTTTTGATTGCCTTGATCGTCCACTACTTCTGGCCCGGCGACGGCAGCGATCCCCTGCTGGTGCGGGCAGGCATGGCCGCGATCGCTTCGGCCTCGACCGTCATCGCCCTGCAGCTTGCCGATACCTATACCATTCCCGCACTCCGGGCGAAGCTGCGGCTGATGCCACGCATTCTTGCTTCATGGACGATCGCGCTTGTGCTGACCATCGGCCTGTTTGCGCTCATTCGTGGCACGACATGGGCGATGGCCGATGCCTATGTTCCCTGGTTTGCCGCCGGGGTGCTGTTTCTCTCTGCCGAGCGTTTCCTTGTCGCCTACGGCATCCGCAATTGGGCGCGCAACGGCATCATGGAGCGGCGCGCCGTCATCGTCGGCGGCGGCGAACCGGCCAAGGAGCTGATCCGGATCCTCGAACAACAAGCCGACAACGACATCCGCATCTGCGGCATCTTCGACGACCGCGGCGAGAAGCGTTCGCCGATCATGGTCGCGGGTTACCCGAAGCTCGGCACAGTGGCGGAACTCGTCGAATTCGTGCGGCTGACGCGCATCGACATGCTGATCATCGCCCTGCCACTTTCGGCTGAGGCGCGTATCTTCGATCTCCTGAAGAAGCTCTGGGTCCTGCCGGTCGATATTCGGCTTGCGGCGCACGCCAACCGCCTGCGCTTCCGGCCACGCGCCTATTCGCATGTCGGCGCTGTTCCGATGCTCGACATTTTCAAGATGCCGATCCGCGACTGGGATTCCGTCGCCAAACGCGGCTTCGACATCTTTTTCACTCTGGTCGCGCTTGCGCTGCTCTGGCCGCTGATGGCCGCAACCGCGATCGCCATCAAGGCGACCTCGGAAGGCCCCGTCTTCTTCATGCAGAAGCGTCACGGCTTCAACAACGAAGTCATCAACGTCTTCAAGTTTCGCTCGATGTACACAAACATGGCCGATCCTACGGGCAAGGCCGCGGTGACCAAGGGCGACCCGCGTGTCACTCGCGTCGGAAGGTTCATCCGCAAAACCTCGATCGACGAGCTGCCGCAGCTTTTCAACGTGCTGCGGGGAGATCTCTCACTGATCGGTCCGCGTCCGCATGCGGTTCTTGCCCAGGCGCGCGACCGCGCCTTCGCCGATGTCGTCGAAGGCTATTTCGCCCGCCACCGCGTCAAGCCGGGCGTTACCGGTTGGGCGCAGATCAACGGCTGGCGCGGCGAGGTCGACAATGACGAGAAGATCAAGTTCCGCACGGCCTACGACCTCTATTACATCGAGAACTGGTCGCTCTGGTTCGATCTCAAAATCCTATTCCTGACGCCGATCCGGCTGCTCAACACGGAAAACGCCTATTGAGCGCGGTCGAGGCGACATATTCGCGTGTCGCCCAGCCGCAACGGGCGGCGCTGCGGCTCATCGGCTCGGCCTTCGTTGCCTTTGGCGTTTTCCTCTCCGGGTTTGTCATCGATGAGCCGGCGCCTTATGAACTGTGGATGGCGGGGCTGATTGGCCTCTGGTTCATCCTGGGCCTCAGAATTTCGCGCAGCGTTGCGCCGTTACTTGCCCTGCTACTCACTTTCAATATCGGCGGCATGCTGTCGCTGACCCAGATGAAGGACCTCGCAACGGCACCGATGTATATTGCCGTCTCGACCTTCCTGGCGCTGACCGCGGTTTTCTACGCGGCGATCATCGAGGACAGCCATAAGCGGCTGCCGCTGATCTTCAACGCCTGGACCATGGCTGCCGTCGTCACGTCGGCGCTCGGCGTGCTCGGCTATTTCCACGCCTTTCCGGGCTCGGAAGTATTTACTCTTTATGATCGCGCCAAAGGCGCGTTCCAGGATCCGAACGTCTTCGGCCCGTTCCTGGTGCCGCCGTCGCTCCATCTCGTCCACGGCATTCTGGTCGGCGATCTGAAGAAATCGCCGTTGAAGGCGGCCGCCCTTCTCGTGATTGCCCTCGGCATATTTCTCTCCTTTTCCCGCGCCGCCTGGGGTCTCTTTGCGCTCGGCGTCATGCTGTTGATTTTCATCATGCTGCTGAAGGAGCGCAGCGGCGCCTTCCGCTTGCGAGTGCTGATCCTGTCGCTGGCCGCGATCATCTTGTTGGTCGCATCGCTGCTCGTGGCGCTGCAGATCCCAAAGGTCGCGGAGTTGTTTTCGACACGCGCCCAGCTTGTGCAGCAGTATGACGGTGAACATCTCGGCCGTTTCGAGCGCCACAGGATCGGTTTCACCATGATGATGGAGCGCCCGCTCGGCATCGGCCCGCTCGTGTTCGGCACGATGTTTCCCGAGGACGAGCATAACATCTGGCTGAAGTCGCTCACCTCCTATGGCTGGCTCGGCTTCGTCAGCTATGTCGGAATGCTCCTCTGGACGCTCATCCTGGGTTTCCGGAACCTGCTTCACGACCGACCCTGGCAACCCTTCCTGATGATTGCCTGGATATCCGTTCTCGGCCACGCGGCGATTGGCAACGTCATCGACATCGACCACTGGCGCCATGTCTATCTGCTCTTCGGCACGGTCTGGGGCTGCGCGGCGCTGGAAGTGCGCCACAGGCGAGGCCGAACTCCCAAAGGAACGGCTTAGTCTGCCGCCTGATCACGGGGCTATTTCGTCGCGCCTGCCGTCAAGCCGGCAATAAACCGCCGCTGGAAAACGAGATAGGTCAGTATTAGCGGGGCGATGACAATGACGGCACCAGCGGTCAGAACCGGCGTGTTGACGGTATAGCGCCCCTGGAAAAACAGCATGCCGAGGGGCAGCGTCCGATAGGCATCGTCATTCACCAGAATGAACGGAATCAGAAACTCATTCCAGGTCCAGATGAACAGGAACAGCGCCAGTGTCGACATCGCCGGCACCATCAGCGGAACGACGATCTTGCGTAAAATATAGAATCGCCCCGCGCCATCGAGGACGGCCGCTTCCAGAATTTCTTCCGGCAATTGCTGCATCGCGCTGGCAAGAAAGATCGTCGAGAATGGTATCGACATCGCGATCTGCGGCACGATGACGGCCGTATAGGTGTTGATCAACCCAAGATACCGCACTTCATAATAAAGCGGGATGATGAAGGCCTCCGCCGGCACCATCATGCCGAGTGTCAGGATAGCGAACAGGGTGCGCCTTAGCGGAAAGGACAGATAAGCGAAGGCAAAACCAGTCAGCAGGCCCAGAAGGACACTTGCCGCAACGACAGGAATGACAACGATGATCGAATTCCAGAAGTAGATGTTGAAATGCCCGGCGTTCCAGGCATCAAGGTAATTTTCGAAATGCGGATAGGCCGGCAGCGCGAATGCGCCCTGCAGAACGTCGGCCTTGCTCTTGATCGAGGTCAGCAGCAGAAGCAGGAACGGCGTGATCGTTACAGCTGCAAGAAGCCAGAGGACAAGGCGAAGAAAGAGCGGGGCGGCGGGAATGTTGGACTTACGGCTCATCAAGCCATTCCTTTACTTTTTGAGCCCACCAGCCGGTGAATTGCAAAATTGATGGCGAAGGTCAGCAGCGCGCCGACAATGGCGATGGCCGCAGCCGCGCCGAACCGATTGAGCTCGAAACCGAGCTGATACATGTAGATATTCGGTACGAGCGTGGCGTTGGCGGGTCCGCCGCGGGTCATTGTAAAAATCAGGTCGAAGCTTTTGATCGAGGCGATGACCGTCAGCAGCAAAACCACCCTGATCTCCGGCATGAGAAGCGGCAGGGTTATCCAGAAAAACGTCTTTCGCGCCGAAGCGCCATCGACTTTCGCAGCATCAAAGAGCGATGGATCGATGCGCTGGATTCCCGTGAGGAAGATGACCATGCAGAAACCGAAGAAATACCAGGTGGCGACGATCCCGACCGCGGGAAGCACGAAGTTGAAATCTCCCAGCCACGGGAGTGCGAACATGCCCAAGCCCACCGCTCTCAGAAACTGGTTGAACGGGCCGAATGCAGGATTGTAGAGCCAAGCCCAGATGATGCCCAACACGGCAGTCGGCATGATATATGGGAGGAACAGGAATGTCCGCAGAGCGAGCTGTTCCTGTTGCTTCAGATTCCAGACGCAGGCGGCAAGACCTATGCCGAGCCCGAGCGGCAGGACGCAGTAGAATATCATCAGCTCGGCATTGTTGCGCAAGGCGATGTAAAAACGATTATCGGAAAAGAGGTCGATGTAATTGCCGAGGCCAACCCATTTGGGCACGGTCAAGCCATCCCAACTGGTTAGGCTCAACCCCAGAGCCGCGACAATCGGCCCGAAGACAAAGGCCGCGTAAAGCAGCAATCCGGGGAAGAGATAGATCCAATTGGTATGTTCGGAGCCATCAAGTGGGGAGCGCTTCATTCCGGTACTCCATGAAGCCAAAGCTATGGTCGTCGTGCAGCAAGGCTGAGATCGCGGCGCTGATTTCTTGAAATGATGTCGACGGGACGCAGGCCGCGGAAGGTCGCGGCCTGCGTCCGCGCCATTTATTTCTGACCCTTCAGGTAAGCCTGATAATCCTTGTCCATGGCATCGACAAAGGCTTCAGGCGTGATCTTGCCGGACAGGAGAAGCGGCGTGTTATCGTCGATTGTCTTCAACATTGTCGGACTCGACCAATCGGGATAGTGGCCGAGAGCGTCATTGGCGTTGAGCGTCTTCCACATCTCGATGCCGGCGCTCAGCAGCGGCGTGAGCTTGGGCTTCGCATCCGCCGCAAGCGACGTTGCCGGAAGATAGCTGGCATTGGCCCAAGTTTCGGCAGCCTTTTCCGAAACCATGTAGTCGATATATTCACCGGCTAGGTCCTGCGTTTTCTGATCTTTGGCAAGGCTCGTTATCGCCCACGCAAGATCCACGCCGCCGACGCTCAGCGGCTTAGTAATGCCTTTCGGGGCAGGAATGGCCATGAAGCCGATATCCTGGTTGTGCTGCATATCGCCGAAATACCAGGTTCCCGAGATCAGGAAGGCGCCCTGCCCAGATATGAAGAGCTGGACGGCGTCGTCACCCGAAATGCCCTCGAAACCGGGATAGAAATAGCCGCCCTGCGCCCACTTCTGCACCAGTTTTGCGGATTCGATGTTGCCCTTGGTGTTCCAGGAGCCGCCTCTGCCATAGATCAGATCATCAAGCTCGGCTCGATTGCTTGCGTCGATATGGGCTTGATCGATGGCGCCAATCATGTGCAGGGCCAGATGCTGCTTTGCGCTGCCCATCATGAATGGCGCAACGCCCTTTTCCTTCAGCTTGTCGAGATCGGCCAGGAGTTCCTCGAAAGTCTTCGGCAGCGCTATGCCGGCATCGTCGAGGATCTTCTTGTTGTAGTAGAGGCCGACGATCTCGGCGAGGCCTGATATGCCGTAGGTCTTACCGACGCCAAACTTTGGCCCATCCCAGCGATCTCGCGCCAGCACGGAATCGGACTGCCGCTTATCCCAGCTGTATTTCTTGATGTAGTCGTCAACCGGCAGGAGCAGTCCTTCCTTGACCATCGCGCCCATATCGCCGGCGCCCTGGTTGACTTTCGTGACGACCGGGCCGTTGCCTGCCGAAACCGCAAGCTTCAGCGTCAACTTCATGTCATCGAATGTGCGGGCGGTACGCTTGATCGTAACGCCGGGATGCGCAGCCTCGAAGTCCTTGTTCAGTTGCTCGATGACCGCACTCTGACCTTCATAGGTCTGGTCGTCCCATACAGCCAGATCGTCAGCGCGCGCCGCCGCCGAAAGGCTGAAGCTTACAAGCGCAGCGCCGGTCAGCGCGACAGCTGCCTTCCATTGGCTTGCCGACAGAATGTTGATCGATTTCACGCTACTTCTCCTCTGTTCCACCTTTATTCGGTTTATTCTCCACTCCCCGTTCAGGCCGGGCGCCACGCACCGGCCGAACGTTTTCTTCCCTCAGAGCTTTGCCGGGCTGGCGAATCTGAGGTAATCATCAATGCATCAGCCTTCTCGCGGCCTGAAATGACAAAGCCCCGCAGGAGGTGGCAATGTGATGGACACCAATTGCTTCATCCGTCCGGCGATTGATGCGGATATCGACGCCCTTTTCGACATCTGCCTGAAAACCGCGAATGGCGGAGACGATGCGAGCGCGCTTTACAGCGACCCGCATCTGCCCGGCTACATCTGGTCGGTACCCTATCTCAAATTCGCCAAAGACTTCGCCTTTGTTCTCGTCCAGAACGACCGCCCGGTCGGCTATGTCGTCGGCACGCCGGATACCAGCGCGTTCGACAGAGACTTGCAGGCGAACTGGTGGCCGTTCGTGCGCCGGGAGATCGCGGGACTGACGCCCGCCCGTCCGCGCGACGCCGACGTGATCGAGCGAATTCACAATCCCCGCAGCGGAACGGCGTGGCTTCAAGACATGTACCCCGCGCATCTCCACATCAATATTCTTCCCGGGCGTCAGGCAGCCGGCTGGGGACGCAGGATGATCAGCACCGAGCTTCAGGCGCTCAGGGATCATGGGGTCGGAGCCGTACATCTCGGCGTCGATCCGAACAACGAACGCGCCAGGGGCTTCTACCGCCACCTCGGCTTTTCGGAATTCGAACGGGATGGCGGCGTCGCCTTCGCAATGCGGATCGACTAGGGATTTGACTAGAGCCGACGACGCCGTAGAGTTCATGACATCGGCTCCGCATTCGCGGCGTCCAGCCCATATTTGAGAACCACCGCCGCCGGCATGGCGCTCCAGCCCTGAAGCAGCGAGCCGCGCCCGTAAGGCGGCGAGAAATACTCCACCGCGCCGATCCAGCCGTTGTCGAGGCAGGTTTCCCACCAGCGCGTCAATGCGTAGCGAGCGCCTCCAAGTCCGTGGCGAAGGCGTTCTTCGGCGTAGGCGCCGTCCCAATAAGGCCAGTCCGAGCCGTTATGGTAGCGGTAGGGAAAGGCGGTCTTGGATCGCAAATCGCTTTGCCGCTTGAATGGTGGATAGGCGCACATCACACCCCAACTGCCATAGGGCTGTTCCTGATTGTTGCGCGTTTCCAGTCTGGTTTCAAACGCTCTCAGGAGACCGACAGCCTTCTCCTCTGAAATAGCACTAAATCGCGACAAGGTCAGGCTGTCGAGAGCCAGATGATCCTCGACAAAAGAGCCAGGCGTTCCGTAGTCGATATATCCTCCAGTTGCCGGCACGAAGAGCCTGGCTTCGATTTCCCGGCGAGCAAGCATTGCGGTTTTGCGCGCATGTTCGGCAAGGCTCGGATCGTGCCCCTCGCCCAGTCTCGCCACCGCATCCATCGCGCCGACGAAGAGGCCGAGATCGTAGGAGACAAGGCCGTCACGGAAGACATTGTCGGCCCAATCTCGGTCGTTGCGCGGCTTCAGCGGCAGAACGCTGTCGGGACCGGCCAGACTGACATAGCGATCCATGATCGCCCTCACTGTCGGCCAATGAAACTGCACCTCGGCCACGTCTTTCGTAACGCCGAAATAATCATCCAGAAAAAGAATGAAGAAAAGCGGACTGTCGAAGTGGTCGCTCCACCAATCCTGCGGACGATTATGATACTCCGGAACTGCTCTTTTGTGGTTTCTGGGATTGGCCTTGCAGTCAGCGACGAAGCTCTGCCAGGCATCCGATTGCGCCGGTCCCGTCAGAATAACGCCGCTCGGGGCCTCTCCGTCGGGCTGGATTCCCTTGGCGAGCAGCCGGATCTCGTCGCGCACCGCCTCCGGAGCAAGCGTCAGAAGAGGCTGCATCGTCCAATAGCCATCGCGGTAATAGGTCCGCGCCGGAGCGCTATAGGCCTGCCCGGCGGCAAGGCCGGCGAAGGCGCCGTTTTCGTCGCGCCTTATGCTGGAAAGGGCCGCATGTATGCCCTGGCTGACCATGCTGCGCATCAGCGGGTCGGCCTCAGGCATCATGTCGCAACGCGCCACATATTCCGCGGCTTCGGTGATAATGGCTTCACTGGTGAGATCGAGCGCTCTCTCGGCTTCATTTCTCGAGGCACCGCCGGCAATCCGCAGATCGGACTCTTGAGCTTCCACGATAAGGGCGCCCCAGCCCATTTCGAAAATCTGCCGATGGCCGCTGCGGGACACCTTCGCTTTCGCGTCTCGCCCATCAGGCTCGTGCCACCAGGCGCAACGGCGCGCTGGATAGACGCCCTGCAGGCTCACTCCTTTGATCAGCATCACCGGCAGCGACTGCGCGACGAAAACACCGCCCTGTTTCGAGACGAGCCGGTTCGGAGCGTAACTATAGGGGCCGGCGATCGGAGAAAACCGCACGCGCCCCAAGCTGCCGGCACCCCAAAGGGCAAGATCGGCATATCCGTCCGGATGAACATCCGCCTGAAGGCGTGGCGCCATTATAGGCAGCAATACGCCGGCGTTCGCTGAAAGCTGTCCATCCGTCGAGGGCTTTATCATACACAGGTCCCCGACAGCCGTGTTGAGGAACCCGTAGAACGCGAAACGGAGAAACAGCCGAACCAGCCTGAGCCGATTCCTCTTCGGGCGATCTTGGCGCGTGCGCGCTGACCCAGACAATATGTATGGTGCATACTTGTCCACGACCCTCTTCAATCGCGCATGTGATTACGCGTTGATCCCCAGCCTACAGGCGGCTCCTCTTTTGTCAAGGACGTAGACAAATTGTCGACTTCCGTGTACTGAACTCGGCCAACGAGACGAGGGTTGAGGACTAAACCCGCCATTTCGCGATGGTTGAGAACCGGACCAACCTTACATTAGGGATACACCTCGAACTAATTGGAACGAGCAGCCGGATGGCAACGACCTCTTCTATCGTACAGACTCCCATCGCACGAAAAATCTCGACCAACGCGGTGATCCGGACCGTGTTAGCCAAGGGGAAGATCTCTCGCGCCGATATTGCCAAGCTGACCGGCTTATCGAAACAGACGATTTCCGATGTCGTGCGCGATCTTGAGGATGAGGGGTGGCTGAAAGCTGTCGGGCAGACCGATGGTCGTCCCGGCCGGAATGCGATCATCTATGAAATCAACGCAAGCGCGGGCCTGGCTGTCTCCATGGATCTCGGAGGCACCAAGATCGCTGCGGCTATCTGCGATCTGTTGGGTAACGTCGTTGCGGAAACCAAAATGCCCACCGATCCACGCGGTGGACCGCATCTCGTCAACCAGTTCAGCGACCTGATCACTCAACTCGCGCTTGCGGCAGGGACGACTGCCGACAAGCTGCGTCTCGTCGTTCTCGGCAGTCCCGGCGTTCTCGATCCGGCTACCGGACATATCAATGTGGCGCCGAATATTCCCGGCGTGGACGCGATGGATCTGCGGCAAGCGTTCAGCGACAAGATGGGCATACCGGTGATCATCGAAAATGACGTCAACCTCGCCGCGCAAGGGGAGAGATGGCGGGGACACGGCGTCGAGGTCGGCAATTTTGCTTTCGTGGCGCTTGGCACCGGCGTCGGCATGGGCATTATCGCCAATGGCGCGCTGTTGCGTGGTGCCCGTGGCGCGGCCGGCGAAATCGCCTATCTTCCACTCGGCGGCGATGCATTTGATCCCGGCGGTTTTACACTGGGAACCTTCGAGAGCGCGGTCGGCAGCGTTGCGATGCTGCGGCGCTATACCGGTTTCGGCGGCCGCAACGCTTCTACCGTGGCCGACCTCTTCGCGGCGTTCAATGCAGGCGAAACGAGCGCTATCGCCGCAATCGAAGAAACGGCGAGGCTGGTGGCCATCGCTATTGCCGCCATCGGAGCAACTCTCGACCCCGAGCTGGTGATCACCGGCGGCAGCATTGGTGCAAGGCCGGAACTCGTAAACGCCATCCGCGGTTTTCTGCCGCGTTGCACCCCCTACCCGCCGCGCATCGAGATCAGCCGCTTCGGCAACCGCGCCGCCCTCATGGGAGGCATGGGGATCGCCGTCGAGCGCATGCATGACGATCTGTTCGGTGTAAAATTGCGGGACGCTTGAAAATTACGACAGGTCGCAATCAGCCGCTGCGCCACTTGCGAAGCGCGGCAAATGCGCTAGATTTTGCGCCATGATCACTGCAACGCAGATACGCGGCGCGCGCGCCATGATCGGAATGAGCATCGAAGAGCTCGCCGCCGCAAGCGGCTTGCCGGTCGAGATCGTGACGGCGTTGGAAAAGGGCCAGTTTGAGGGTGAGCCGCATGCGCTGTTCGACGTGCGCAGTACCCTCGAGGCGCACGGCATCATCTTCCTGTCGAGCGGCAATCAAGATGAAGGCGGTCCCGGCATCCGGTTGCGGGCACGCACATCAACCGATGACGGCATCCGGCCGGAAAATCTCAATGCCGCCAATGATGACTGACCAGATCTATCCGTCAGGTTTCGCGGTCCCATCCTTTATTGCGGGAACCGGGTATCAGAGATAGGTCTTGGCAAGGTCGGCGAGTTTGCCGCCGTCTCTCACGCCCTGCCTGTAAAGCTGAATGATAACCGCACCGATCCTCTCGGCTTCCGGCGTCGTTCTGACCAGGCCGCGTTCGTCGCAGACCTTGTCGAGCACTTGCGAAAGCAGGTCGAGATCTTCCGAAAAGAGCGGTAAATCATGCGGATGAATTGATGACCTTAACATCACGCCGCACTTCCCTCCGAGGGCAAACGCCTACACGCTTGCATCGCCTGCCGCCCTCCGCAACCGGCAATGAGGTTATTATGCGTGAGGGTCCTAACTTTAGCAACTGCGCAAATTCCTGCGGAAGAAATTTTCCTCCCCGCGCGTGCAGCGTGTTTTGCAGGAGGGATCTGCGAATGCAACGTTGAGTAAAAAACACTTTCCCTCCCCGTCCAAGTCTTATCTCCAGCCACCGGCCTGATCGTTTCCACCGCCCGTGACGCCGTCGAATATCTGAACCGACGGCCGGGCAAGCGGGGGCGCGATTATCGCGTTGCGCTCCAATATTGTCCTGATGCGCTCGATCGGCTGCGCAGCCCGCACGCCACAGGAGTTTCCTTTGTCACAGCGGCGAAGGCCACAGGATTACCGGTGTGAGAGCGGCTCAGGCGTGTTGCGTTTTTTCAGATTCGCGGCTTGATCCTGATCCCGGCGTTGCCGTAACGTGCTTCAGGCCTTGCAGCGGCCGCCAGCGGCGATGAACGGCGGATCGATGAAGCCTTCGGTGATCACCTTAGCGGTCAGCTCGATCACTCGTTCCTCCGCAAGTTCGGCAAGCGCGAGGGCGACGTCGCCCTCCGACCAACCGGCCTTGACCGCCTCGTCCGACAGAGCTTGGAAAGCACCGGCAAGGGCCTGCCTGCAAGTTAGAGTCTGGTTCATATCCACCATGCGCTCGCACCAGGCAATCTCTGAGAGGAACAGTCCTAATCTACACATATTCGCAAAAGTGCGAAACGCCAAAAGGTTCTCTGAAATTCAAAACCAAGCCTGTCGGCCTAAAACTCTGTACAGTCTTAACAAAATAGACAGCTGTTCGTCCGTCTATTGATGGGTTTCAAAAATAACCAGAAAAGCTATTTTTTGACCACTCCCGTCAAGGGAGCATTTCATCACATGATTTACTTCACGTGGTCAAAATCAAACCAGATAGACTGACGATTTTCTCCACCTGATGACACGGATCCGAAGTCCGGCCGTTTTCAGCATCTTCGCGTTCAACTGTCAATCAGCTCCGGGATATTCCCGCCGCGAGCATGACTATCACTCGCATCGTGGTGAAGAGGAGCTTAAAGCGGTTCGGCCGATGGGCATCGGAGGATGCGGCGAATGCCGACCGGCGTTGATCACCTTATTACCATAACGGCACCACACTGCCGTCAAAGTCCGCCGTACCATTGCCTCGGCTCGTTCAATTTTTTCAGGAGGTAAAATGTCTATCGAACTGGACGCTACTACCTATGTTCACGCCAAGCCGACGACTGCTCATTCCTATATCCTGCCGACCGTTGTCGATGTTCTTGAAAACACTTTCCACGAGGCTAGCGAAACGGCGGTCTTTGATCTCGGCTGCGGCACCGGCGGCGCTGCCTCGGTGCTTGTGGAGAAAGGCTACGACGTCGTGGGCGTCGATCCGTCGGAGGACGGTATTGCGAAAGCGAAAGCGGTCCATCCCGATCTTCCGCTGGAAATCGGTTCCGGCTACGACGATCTTTCCAGCCGCTACGGGACCTTCGATGCGGTGATCAGCATAGAGGTGGTGGAGCATGTTTACGACCCGAAGGCTTTCTCGGCAACCATGTACGATCTGGTGAAACCGGGCGGCATTGCGGTCGTATCGACGCCTTTTCACGGTTACTGGAAAAATCTGGCTTTGGCGGTAAGCGGAAAGATGGATGACCATTTCATGCCGCTCAAAGAGCACGGCCACATCAAATTCTGGTCCCCGGGGACGCTCAGCACGCTGCTGCTCGACACAGGTTTCGAAGACGTCGACTTCGAATATGTCGGAAGAATTCCGCTTCTGGCAAAATCGATGATTGCAATCGCGCAGAAACCGCACTGACGGCCCGTTCTCTACCGCAGCCACGCACGCGCTGCACTCACATTTATCGTGATGTTCTGACTGGGATTTCAAGGGGATAAATGGTCGGGGCGACTGGACTCGAACCAGCGACCCCTTGACCCCCAGTCAAGTGCGCTACCGGGCTGCGCTACGCCCCGACCTGCCGAAACGGCTTGATTGCTTTATGAAATCGGCCTTCATAGCGCAAGGGGAAAATGAGGGTCGTGGAATAAAAATAGAACGGAAGCCGTCGAAAAGCACAGATCGGCGCAAACAGTCCCACGAAAGTCCCACGCGATGTTTCCGATGGCGAATTCGTTGACCATCCTTTCCATTTGAAACGCAAGGCGTGCTCAGCCTTCAATGACGGAGTCTCGTCGTCTGCGGTAGAAGCGAGCTCATTTGCAATCTGCGCCCGGCCTTTGGCGATTGCAGCTTTCTTTTCATCAGCGATGGCTTTGACTACCGCCAACCGG
The DNA here is from genome assembly GCF_002117485.1 of Rhizobium sp. NXC14. NCBI lineage: Bacteria > Pseudomonadati > Pseudomonadota > Alphaproteobacteria > Hyphomicrobiales > Rhizobiaceae > Rhizobium > Rhizobium sp. NXC14. The sequence goes on along the minus strand of NZ_CP021030.1, from coordinate 1,661,941 downwards.
TGCTCGCGCTTGTGTCGTGCGACTGATGCGCCTACGGGAGTTACATTCACAAATCCAACGCGAGGTGTCGAGGTGGAAACCGGCGGTGCGGAGCATGATGTGCACGTGTTTCTCGCCGGTTCGCAAAACTTCGAATGCGAGTGGTATGCCAGGAAGAAGCTGTTTGCAGATAATGGCTCGGCTAAAGGCTATTGATCGCCAACAGACACTTGATGTTGGAAAACAATCGCGAGACCGAGACTGAAGTCCGATGTCACCACAAGCGGACATGGTGGGGTTGTTTGATTCACCGCAGTCAGACCACCATTTGCTTTTGGTCTCACCGCCCTACCTCAACCGACAGAGACAGTGGAGGAAGTCGCAGTGCGTAAGCCGATCATATTGTTTGCCTTTGCCGCGTTCGCCCTACCCGCTGATGCGATGGCGCAGTCGCCTGAGCTCGAGGATACCTGCAAATCCGTGGCAAAGAGCTTCTTCATGACCGATCAGCTCGCTATCGGCACCGTGCAATCCTTTCCCGAGTTGAAGCCGCCGGGTGTTCGCATGTCTTATTCGACGCGGCAGGGAACCGCGCCGGCCGAAATGACCGACATATTCGAATGCGAGTTCGACAAGGCGGACAAGCCGCACAACCTGGCGCGCTTCTGCGTGTCGAGCACGTGCTATTCACCGAACGCCGATGACGGTGACCGCAAGCGCCGCTTCGACGAAATGCGCATTCTCCTTAACCGCGCTGAGAAATAGGACGTCGGCGTGCTCGGCATGATTGGCAATCCCGCCGGCCGGATACTGCCCTTCGCTTCGAAGCGACGCCGGCAGCTGGGGTGCTGAGCGACTTTAACATGGAGCACAGCGCCGAGGGCCGAGCACGACCACCCTGGTCGGGCTTGCGACCGACTTTTTAAACCGAACTCAACGCACCGTTGCAAATCAATCAGCCGGAAGTCTCTTATGTCATTATGATTCCACTGACATCAGTTCGCCCGGTAACGTTCAGATTGCGACGACCTTCAGCCGGCCTTCAGCGGTCTGGCGAGGCTGCCACGCCCGATAATTGGCAACCGAAAAATGCGGAGTTTCGAAAGGGGTGGCGTGGGTTTCGGTGACGACGGTGACATCGGCGCCGGCGGCCTCGCCAGCGAGAATGCCGGCAACGGCATCTTCGAAGACCAGGCAGTTCGCCGGGTCGACCCCGAGTCGATGTGCACCGAGCAGATAACCCTCGGGGCTCGGCTTGCCCGATTTGACCATTTCGCCACTGACGATCACCCTCGGCATCGGAATGCCGGCTGCAGCCATGCGGCGCCTGGCGAGTTCGATCGGCGCCGAGGTGACGATCGCCCATCTGCCGTCGGGGATAGCGTTGAGGAAGCGGACGGCGTCGGGGATTTCGACGATGCCGTCGACGTCCTCCATCTCCTCGGCCAGCAGCAGATCCGCCTCGTGCGCCGGATCGACACCCGGCAAGCCGAGGCCGCGGATCACGTCGGAGGCACGGATGCCGTGAATCGTTTTCAGGAAAACCTCCGGCTCGAAACCATGGCGTCTTGCCCATTCACTCCAGACGCGCTCGACGACGGCAATGGAATTCAGCAGCGTTCCGTCCATATCGAAGAGGAAGGCGTCATAGGATCTATCGAGGACGTCGTGGTGACCGGGCACGGGTGTTTCCTTGCGAGCACGAGGCAGCCGGGGCCTCTCCGGCAGGCGAGTAGCCGAGAGCGGCGACGGCGTCAACGTCAGTCGTTGACATCGGGATGCGTGACGTTGCGAACATCGGCCAGACCACGTGCGGCGTCGCGATTGCCGGTCGCGGCGGCGGCTTCGAAGATCCGCATCGCGTCATCATACATTTTCAGATTGAGATAGCAGTAACCGCGCAGAACCATCAGATCGATGCGCTCCTGCTGCAACTGGGCGCGCTGATCGAGATAGATGAGGGTTTCACGGTAACGTCCCGCGTCGAAGGCTGACAAGGCGCGATCGGCGAGGATCGCCACCTGCAGTTCGGCAGCGCGCTGGTGGCTCTGCGGCGCCCTGGTTGCCGCAACGGCGGCATTGCTGGAAAGACCGGCGCGCAGATAGGCGAGACTCTGACCATAGGCTGCGTCTTCGCGGATCTTGCGGACCGGGCTCTGCAACGCCGTCTCGAAGGCCGAGACCGCCTCCATCGGCCGATTGATATCCATCAGGCACCAGCCGCGCGACAGCGCCTCGCCCGGCCCCAGTCGTCCCGCGTCGATAGTCGTCGAGCAGTCCCGCGCCTGGCGCGGACCGCGCTCGACAGTCACCGTCTGCATCGCCGGCCTTGCGGCGCGGATGGCGACCTCCGGTTGCGGCTGCCGCACAGTCGGCGCCGTGGAAGCGACCGGACGCTGCGGCTCTACCGGCTGGCCCGGCTGCTGCGCCGCGAGCGGCGCTTTTGCGGACAGCGTATCGGAGCTCGGCGCCAGCAAGGAAGTGTCCTGAAGACTGGCGATTCGCGCCGACCGGCCGGCCCAGCCGCGCTGGAGGTCGAGGACACCCTTGCGGTCGTTCAGCTGCTCACGCGTGACGGCAAGGCCATAGGCGGACGGTTCGTCGTCGGGTTTCCAGGCCAGCGCGGTCTCGAACCAGCGCGCGGCGGTCTGGAACTGGTTGAGAGAACGGGCATACCAGCCGAACTGCTGCGCCGTCGGCACATATTTCCGGGCGATGACTTCGGCTGCGATCCGATGAAGCACGTCCTCGGTCAGATCGGCCGGCGGTTGCAGCGCCATCAGGTTGGCAGTGGCGGCAAGATAGGTTGCGGTCGCGTCATCGGAATCGGCGCGCCAGCGGAACATCACGTCCTCGGCTTCCCGCGGCGCCTTGCGGGCGATCAGCGCCAGCGCCAACCCCTGCGAGGCGGCCGCCGTATCCTCCCTGTCGCGGGCGGCACGAAACCACTTTTCGGCATCGGCAGGGTTGTTGCGGCGAAGCTGGTGCCAGCCGAGCAGCAGCGCATCGGAGGCCAGCCCCTGGCTTTCGGCGAGCTTTTCGAGGTGAGCGATATAATTCGGCGCAATGGCGAGCTTCGGATCGTCGTTGCTTTCAGCGACGAAACGTCGGGCAAGGTTGTCGCGGATTGCATCGAATTCCCTGCTGCCGTCGACAGCGGGTTTTTCCAGCGCCAGCAGCGCCTGCATCGGCTGGTAGTCGAGCAGGGTCGAGGCTTTTTCGACCGTCGCCTGCCGTTCGGCAGCGTCGGTGCAGTTCTTCAGGATATAGGCATAAGCATCCTCCCCGCGCTGCGTCCTCTCCGTCCGGATGAAGGCTTCGGCGACACGCCAGAGCACGTCGACCTCGCTGCAGGTGAGCAGGCTCGGCGTCGCCGCGGCGATATCGACCACGGTCGCATATTGCCTGAGATCCGAAGCGTTGATGAGGCGGGAGCGGGCCTCGGCGACACCAAGCCGCTCGAGCAGATCGGCCGGCGGCTGCCATCCGGCGTCGGCGGCCTGACGGTCAGCGAGCGCTTTGCGCAACTCGGCATAGCGGCCATCGGAATAAAGCTTCCACATGGCCTCGAGCTGCTTGTCGCCGTTTTGCGGCACGGCGAGCGGATCGGCCGGCGGAACCCAGTTGGGATAAAGCGCCTGAAGCCGAGAGATTTCGGCCTGCAGGCGCACTTTGTCGCCCCGGCTGGCAAAATAGCGAAGCGCGCTTTCATCGACGGCAGGCGGCGCGGACGCCGCGGCCTTTTGAGGCGCCGGCGGTTCGGAAACGATCGGCGGCGCGACCGGGGCCGGCTCCGCAGCTGTCTGAGGCGCATCGGGTTGCGGTGCTGCCGGCTGCTCTGCAGCGACATTCGACTCACCGCTGCCCGGTGCCGGTGACGAAGTGATCGCTTCGATCCTGTCGGCGACGGTTTCGGCATTGAATTCGGAATTGCCCGCGGGAGCGTCGTCCGGCTTGATGCGGCCCATCATCAACAGCTCCGGCTCCGGCCTGTCTGCGGAGCCAAGGCCGAGCTTTTGCTGCAGGGCGCCACGATCCTTCAGTCCGGTGACGAGGGTCGCCACCACGACTGCCGCTGACATCGCCACGAGAGAAGCTTTCACAGACACTCCGGATGCTTCTCCCCGATAAAGGCCAGCCCCAGCAATTGAAGCGTGGACGGATAATAGAGCGTGGGTGCGAATTGCAGAGCCGAGACCGGCAGCCTGGTCCCGTCGACCACACAGGCCACAACATCGTTAACAATTCTATAACCCGGATCCAGCAACACGGTCTTCGGCCGGCCTGTGGTCAGATCGATCGTGGCCGGAATGCCATTCTGCGACATCCCCATTCGCAGGTGGTTCAACAGCGCCTTGTCTGTGATACCGCCGCGCGCGAGATAGAGCGGGATGCGAAGGGCATTATAGGCAAATTCGGCGTCGAAACCCTCTGCCGGTCGCGGTGGGCCACTGAGGCTGACCCATTCGGCAGGAAGCTTGCGCGGACCGAATTGCATCGTCTTCAACAGCGCCACGCCGTCGTCCGACAGCTCTTTCCAGGCATCGGAGGGAGCAAGCGCTGCCATGACAGGCATTGCCTCGTAAATCCAGTAGGAAGGATTGACGACGGGGCCGTCGTCACGATCGGCGGCGCCAAAACCTTCGCTGCCCGGCATCAGCAGCGTCCGGCCCGCCGAGTGGACGACGGCCTTCGCAAGCAGCGCCTGCGCCATGCGGGAGGCGGCGAGGATATAGTCGTTGCGCTTCCATGCGGTGCCGGCAAGCGCCAGGGCATAGGCGATCAGCATGTCGCCATCCGTGGCATTATTGGTGTCGGTCACGTGCGGCTTGACGTTGGGATCCCATTTCCATACGGCCAAGCCATCGTCGCGCAACAGCAGCTCGGTACGGGTAAAATACCAGATCTGCTCGAAATCCGCGGGGCTCGCCGAGAGATAAGCGAGCAGCATGCCATAGCCCTGTCCTTCGCTATGGCTGATATTGCCATTGCCGTTATCGATGATCCGGCCACTCGCATCGAGAAATTTCGCCTTATAGGCAGACCACGCATCGGCATTGATCATCGCCTGCTGTGCAGCGGCGGACGGGCTTACGGGGGCGAATGTAAGCGTCGCCGCAAGCAGAAGCACGCGCCACCACCTCATTTGGACCGGCCCAGCGTTTTGAGCATGCGCGAGGTAGCGACGCCGATCAGCAGCACGAAGACGACGAGCAGCGAAGCATAGGAGAGGATATTCGTCGACAACCAATTGGCGGCGATCAAGCGGTAATTGACGATCGACCAAGGCGTGGATGGGACGAAATCGAAGCGGGTGACGGGCACCGCATCGATCTTGCCCGTCTTGCTCGAATAGGTGGTGATATGGCCTGATATCTGCGGCCAGTTCAACTGACCGGTCAGCACTTCGAGCCCTTCGCGCAGATCCTTTGCCGAGGGTGCCGCCACCACGGTCCACGAACCCTCTCCCAGGGGGCTGGAGCCTTGCGCAACCACGAGCGTGTCGGCGTTGGAGGGGGTGAAGACCGTCTCGGCCCCGGGGATGAACTGCAGCGAACTGCGGGTGATGTCGAAATTGCGCCCCAGCCATTCACGGAAGGCAGTGATGCGGCTGCGCAAGATACCGCCGCTCACCTTGGAATTCCACTCCTCGAAGGCCGTGCCGGTATCGACGACGCCTGGCTGCGTGTCGGCCACCGGACGCCACGAGGCTTGGCTCGCCGTCGAGATGTTGGCCTGCGTCAACGCGGTTGCCGGCATCTGCGAAATCGAGCCGATGAAGATGGCGTCCCGATCGCCGATGGTATTCGGCGACGCCACGGTTTCGACGGCGATCGGATGACCGGCCATCACCGCCATCTGACCGAGCAGCGTAGCGGCGGCCGAAAGCGTATCTGCATCGACGCGATCCATGAAGAGCGGCGTCGGTTCCGTCGCCCGGCCATAGGGATAAGCTGTGCCGGACATTGCGGCCAGGTTCGGACGCTGCCCGACGCGGGCAAAATCCGGAATGTGCACTTCGGAGGTATCGAACAGCGCAAAACGGGGATTGGCACCGGCGGTAGCACCCGGAGCACAAGCGGCATCGTCCTTCGTCATCAGGATCGTCTCGATCGCAATCGTATTGAGGCCGGGTTTGAAGTGGCGCATCGTCACGCGGATCGGCAGATGACGGAGAATGCCGCCGGTGGTCGAAGTAAGCGGCACGGTGGAGGCGATGTTGTCGTTGACGTAGATATCGATATGGCTGCCGGGAAGCACATTGTCGGTATAGGCGGCGTCGAGCAGCACCTTGGCCTCGCCATAGGCATTGGCATAGAAGTCGGCCGGCACGGCGACATTGAAGCTGGTGCGGAACCGCCGGCCGGAAAATTCCGTGGTCTTCACGCCGAGTTGTGAGAGGGCGATGCTGGTGTCGGAAAAGACCAGCGGCGCATTCGGCGCGCTCCAGCGCTCGGTGGTCAGTGCATCGCGGCGGACGTCCGCGGACCTGTCAGTCGGCGAAACGATGGCATCCATCGCGGAGGAGACTGCTTGCCATGAGGGGCCGCTGATCAGAAGCACCGGCGAGCCGCTGCGCGGATCGGTCACGAAAGCGGCGAGCGGCGCGCTTTCGGCCCCGGGCGGTAGGCCGGGAAAGAACGGCCGCAGCTCCGCGGCGGTCCCGACGAGCACACCGAGCTTGCCAGGACCGGCGGCCGGAAGAGAGGCGGCGCTGAAGGCAAATATCTGGTTCGGCATGCTGCTCAGCACCGACAGGCCCTGTGCCAGCCGCAACAACGGCTTGGTCGTCCCCGGCTGCTCCAGCGCCGGGACGACGATATCGAACTCCGTCCTGCCCGCGCCATCGATGCCGATAGCGCGGATCGCGTCGGCGCTCGAAAGCTCCGCAGCATTCCCGCCGGCAAAGCTCAGATAGGTTCCGGCCGGATCGATATTCGACCATAATTCATAGGTGGACTGAATGCTGCAGTCGGTGCGGTGGCGCTGCTCTGCCTGGAAGGTCACGAGATTGGCGCCCGGCTGCAACAGGCCGGGGGGAACTTCGAAAGTGACGGCGGAAGAGCCGTCCGCCGAGCTGACCCGCTGCTGACCGATCGGACGATTGTTGAGATAGACGGTCAGCGCGGATGCTTCCGGCGCGACGACGATCGAATTCTGATAGGCGAAGGTGAAACTTGCCTTGGCGGCCGCCTGCTCGGGCGTCAGATAGACAGACCATGACCGGCGGTCATATTCGCCATTGAGGCTGAATTTCGAAAAGGGCACTAAGTAACGCCTGATATCGCGGTGGCGCGGCTGCGAAGCGGCATTCGCCGCGCCGGGCTGAAGCGCCGGCGCTGCCGGCTGCGGCACGACAGTGATCGGCGCAGGAGCGGGTGCGGGCGCAACGGAAATGGGTGGCGTGACAGGTACTGGCGCCGTCGCTGCGGGCGGAGCAGGCGGCGTCAATCTCGGGGCAGTAGACGCGCCGGGCGGACGCTCGCCGGACATGTCGAAGGGCGCCGTCTGCGCCTGGGTGACAGCGGGGGCATGCAACAGGAGGAGCGCGGCGGCGACGATCTTTCTCATCCGGCATTGACCTTTGCCGCCCGCTGCTGCGCCTCCCGCTCCGGCCGCATGCTGCGGAAGAGGTAAACCAGGCCGCGGCTGGTCTGATAGAGGGACAGGCCGAGAAACCAGATGGTGCCGCGAATGAGACCCGGATTGCGGCGCCGAGATTCCTGGAACTGGGTCCACTGATCGGAATTGGCAAACATCAGATCGGCGATCAGGCGATGATCAAGCGCGCTTTTCGGCACGTATTGGCAGCCGACATTGCTGATATCGCCTGATGGCTCGATGTTGCGGACGATCAGCGGCAGGGTTTCGAGATCTGCACCGCTATAGGGCCGGAAGCGCATCTCGCCGGGGGCGCCGACGAGCAGTTCATCGAGATGCTTGTTAAAGATATGCAGCCTTGCGCCATGGACGGAGACGTCCTCGATCGAGGCCGCATACCACTTGCCATTGGCATAGAACTCGCAGCGCCGGTTGACGCGGACGCGCCGGGACAACGCGCGCTCGCCACGTTCCGATACGACGCCGAGTGCGCAGCCGGCCATGATCAGATTGATCATGTTCCACCCGCCGACGACAAGTGTGACGTCGGCCTTATAGGGCTCGGCATAGATCCTGTAGAAGGTTATGACGAGCGCGATGATCTGCACCGCAAAGATCACGAAGAAGGGGCGGCTGATCTCCGACAGGCGGCTGACGGCGATCGATTCATCCTTGGCGGTAACCTTGAAGGTCGGCTTCCGCGGATTGAGCATGACCGAGACGACAGCTGGCAGCAGATGCACCGTCTGGACATATTCGTAAAGCTCGGAAATCCAGGGCCAGCGGAAGGATCCGTAGAGGTAATTCTGCATCATCAGATTCACGAGCATATAGGCAAGCGTATAGGCAAGGAATTCGCCGCCGGAGGCCGTGAAAATTTCCAGGTCGAAGAACAGGTAGAAGAGCGGCGCAAACAGGAAGATCGTGCGCGGGAACGGGAAGAGCCAGAACAGCGTGGATGACATGTAGCACAGGCGCTGCGGGATCGACAGGCCGCGCTTCAGAAGCGGGAAGCGGAAGCGCAGGATCTGCATCATACCCTGCGCCCAGCGGCTGCGCTGGCCGATGAAGCTCGCGAAGGTGGCCGGTTGCAGCCCGGCGATCAGCGGCTTGTCGACATAGATGCTGTTCCAGCCGCTGCCATGGAGAGCCAGCGCCGTCTCGCAATCCTCGGTAATGCTGATGCCCGAAAACCCGTTCTGGGATTCGAGCGCCTTGCGGCTCAAGACTGCAGCCGAGCCGCAGAAAAAGGCGGCATTCCATTTGTCGAGGCCGCGCTGGATGATGCCGTAGAACATCTCATTCTCGCTCGGCATTTTTTCGAAAGTGCGCAGATTGCGTTCGAGCGGGTCAGGATTGATGAAGAAATGCGGGGTTTGGACGAGAAAGAGCTTCGGGTCGTCTTCGAAGTAGCCGACCGTCTCGAGCAGGAAATCGCGAGCCGGCGCGTGGTCCGCGTCGAAAACGGCGATGAGTTCGCCGGTCGAATGTTTCATGCCGTTGTTGAGATTGCCGGCCTTGGCATGCTCGTTGCGGTCGCGCGTGAGATAGGTGACGTCAAGATCCTGGCAGAGCTGCTTCAGCTCGACATGGCGGGCCGCCGCCGCCTGGGCCTCGAGCAACTTGCCGGAATTGCGCTTCTGCATGGTGCCGCCGTCGTCGAGCAGCCAGACATGCAGCTTGTCGGCCGGATAGTCCATCGCCTTGGCGGCAGCCAGCGTGTTTCCGAGAAGGCCGGCATCCTCGTTATAAGAAGGCACGAACACATCGACATGGGGCAAGCGCCCGGGATTGGCGGCTCGCGATGGGCGCGACGGAAGCGGTGTGGCGACGATGAAAAGGCTGAGCGCCAGCATCGCGACGCTGTACATTTCGGCAAGGTAGAGCAGCAAGCCGGGAATGAAATTCTCAGGCTGGTTCAGCGGCGGCAGGGTGTTGGTGGTGCGCCAATAGACGTAGCGCAGCACGATCGACGTTCCGAAGGCAAGCGCCACCAAGCGCCATGTCCCCTCGCCCTTCAGAATCTTAATGAGCGCCATCACCGAGACGACCGTAATGCTGGTGATGAGCTGGGTCTGCAGATTAACCGGCAGAGTGATCAGCACGATCATGCAGAGCGAAACAACGGCCCATATGAAGACACTGCGGGCTTTGCGCATCGACGTTCCTTCGAAATTGCTCAACTGGGGCGCCACCCGGCGCTCCGGGCACTCATTATCTCCGGCAGGCGGTCGTCATGGCCGCGTCGCCTATGCAATCCGGCGAGGGCACCGTGACGCCGATCGCTCTTGCCGATTGTTCCAGTGGCGCGGCGGCCGGATCCGGCGCGGCACTCGTCTGAGGCGCCTCGCTCGGCAGCGGCACGCGCGGACCGATCGGCGTGGGCAAGGGCGCGGCGTCCTGCACCGGTTGGTGGCTTGGCGCGCTGCGAACCGGAGCTGTCCGCGGCAGGCGGACTACGGCAGGGGCCGGCTCATAGCCGAGCGGCATCGGGCTGGCGCGATATCCGCCCTCATCGGGATAGATCGGTTCACCGGTACGACCGAGCGCCGCGCTGGCGGGGGGCGGGTTACCATACGAATTCCAGGTCGGGCCGTCGAAGGTGCCGGTGATGGTATAGCCGTAGACGATGCCGAGCAGTTGGCGCTCGGTTGCGCGAGCATCGCACAGGCGCAGGCGCAGCTGGATCATGCCGAAATTGCGCGCCTGGGTATTGGCGGCCGCGCTCGAGCGGATCTGCTGCCAGGCATAGATGCAGGTATCGCCGGCGCGGCTTCGGCCGGAAGCATAGCCGAAGGGGCCATAGGCGTTCTGCAGGAAGGTCGCCGATGTCGCCATCGGCACGCCGGGAGCCGAACGGGCCACCTCGCGGGCAATGCCGCTCTCGTTGATCATCCTGAAGCTGGCATTGCCCATCCCGGGATTGGCCCCGGAAGCGCCGAAGAACTCGGCTTTCAGAAAATTCTGGCCGGGTACGGAAGACGAGGTGAACAGCGAGATCGTCTGCTCGACGCCATTGCCGCGCTTGCGCTCGACGACGTTGACAATCGACGGCCCGCCCGGCGGCGGCAGGACCAGCGCCTTTTCAGGCGCCACCGTCTCCGGCCCGGAAGGCTGTCGCACACCGCCTGTCGACGTGCAGCCGGCCATCAGACCCGCCACGGCCAACAGCGATATCGTCTTCCCCAAGCGCATGTCTCGAGCCGCCGTAATCGTCTTTCCAGATATCCATTCGCAGACCGAAACGCGACGGACCGTCGAATCAGCGGCCAGCCGGCCGTTCACCTTACATAAATCGCCGACATGGTTAACGAAGGGTAAAGAGCCCGACCCTGATGCCACCAGACGACTCGCATTGAACGTGATTCGGACAGCTCAACCCTATGGTGCATAAACCGGTTTAGCAACAAACAATCGGCGCGCCGGCCTTCCCACGACGCCAAGGCGGTAGCGGAACTATGCGGTTTGGCCGGCGTTGCCTCGATGTCCAGAGTTCAAAAAGGAGATTATCCCATGCGCAAGATCATGCTGGCTACGGCCGCCATGCTGACCATCTGCTCGGCCGCCTTCGCACAGAGCACGGTGGTTGTCACCGATCCCGCACCAACCGGTTCCGTCGTCCTGCCCGGCGAGGTGCGCACCTATGTCATGGAGCAAAACACGCCATCCGTCGTCTATGACGGCGAAATCACGGTTGGCGCGACGCTGCCGGATACTATTGAAGTCCATACCGTGCCCAATGTCGACGGCTATGCCTACACCGTTGTCAACGAGCGGCGCGTGATCGTTGAGCCGAAGACACACCGCGTGATCCAGGTTCTCGAATAAGGGATTGAGGCTGGAGACGCATAGTCCTGCACGACTTCACGTCCCCTCATCTCCCGTGCTCACCGGCACGTTCAAGAGTTCACGGATCTTATGAGCGAGTTGCTCCAGGCTGAATGGCTTGGCGAGCAGCGAGACGCCGTGGTCGAGCACGCCGTTGTGGACGATGGCATTGCGCGTGTAACCCGTGGTGTAAAGAATCCGGATCGCCGGCCATCTTTCTTGAACGGCATCAGCAAGCTGACGTCCGCTCATCTGCGGCATAACGATATCGGTGAAGATCAGATCGACGTCGGGGTTCTCCTCCAAAAGGAGAAGCGCCTCGACGCCGCTCGCCGCCTGCAACACGCTGTAACCGAGTTCATGGAGGCTTTCGGCGGTCATGGTGCGGACATGTTCATCGTCCTCCACCACCAGGATAGTATCGTTAACGCTCCCCTGAGGAATCGGCTGGGCGCCGGCGGCGGCCAGGCGGGCATCCGCCTTGCCGACATGACGCGGCAGATAGATCTTCACCGTCGTCCCCCGATCGATCTCCGAATAGATCTTGATGTGGCCGCCGCTCTGTTTGATGTAGCCGTAGACTTGGCTTAGCCCGAGACCGGTTCCCTTGCCGGGTCCTTTGGTGGTGTAAAACGGTTCGAAGGCGCGGTCGATTACATCGGCCGACATGCCGATTCCCGAGTCGGTGATGCTGATCATTACATACTGGCCCGCCTCGACCTCCGAATGCATGCGCGAATATCGCTCGTCAAGTTCGGTGTTGGCGGTCTCGATCGTCAGATGGCCGCCGCCGGGCATGGCGTCGCGCGCATTAACGGCAAGGTTCAGCATGGCGTTTTCGAGTTGGCTGAGATCGGCGAAAGTCGGCCAGAGGCCACCGGCAAGCACGGTCTCGATTCGGATATGTTCGCCGAGCGTGCGCCGCAGCAACTCCGACATGCCGCCGACCAGCTTGTTGACGTCGATCACCTCCGGGGCCAGCGGCTGCTGACGAGAGAAGGCCAGAAGACGTGCGGTCAATACCGCGGCTCGCTGGGCGCCGTCTCTGGCGTTCTGAAGGGAGTTCAGCAGACGCGGATCCTCGTGTCCGGTCATCCGCCGCTGAGCGAGATCGAGATTGCCGATGATGATCGCCAGCATATTGTTGAAATCATGGGCGACCCCGCCCGTGAGCTGACCGATCGTCTCCATCTTCTGCAACTGGCGCACCTGCGCCTGGGCGGCGGCATTCTCTTCCATCTCATGCCTGAGTTCGGCAGTGCGCTGCACCACCGTTTCCTCAAGGCGCGCATTGAAGCTGTTGAGCTCGCTGCGGAGGCGGCTCTGCCTGCCATAGGCGACAATAATCGTCTCCATCAGACCGATGATGATCACGGCATTGATGAGAAAGGTCGCAAGACCGACCCATTGGCCGGCGCTCACCGGCCAGAAGGCATCGTGAGGCTCGACGAAAAACTGCTGGACGAGGAAACCGGCGAGCATGGCCGCCACGAAGCCAGGCCCGGCGCCGCCTATGAAACTTGCGAGCAGGATCGCCGGAAGGAAGCTCAGGAAAGGAAATCCGGAGAGGTAATCACTGGCGGCAAGTCTTAGAAGAAAGGTCAGACCGACGAAGGCAACGGCCAGCGGATAGGTATAGCCCGGCCTGTGACGCAGCCAATCCGTGGCACTCAACAAATCCATTCCACACCCCTTCTCGGCCGTCGCGGAAACGGCATCCCAGCTTTTGCACATCGAATTTCGCCGGGCAATATGCTGTTTCCAAAGCGCGGCGCGATCTTTCAGATTCGCTTGCCGCACCTAGGATTTTTATGTTTACACATATCGGCGTCTCAAAACGGCTGCACTGTTTTGCGCGACAAGTTTTCCACCACTGCGCGTGGCGTCTTGACGCGCTTCGCGAGCGGTCCACATAAATCTTCGTGCCCCGGCAGGGGAATGGGGGGACGGGATCATGAAAGACATATTCATTGTCGAGGACGATGCGCTGATCGCCATGTTGCTCGAGGACATGCTGAGCGATCTCGGCTATCAGGTTCGTGCGAGCGCGCCGGATCTGGAACGGGCGCTCGCAGCCGCCAGGGACGCGGAGTTCGACGCTGCAATCCTCGACGTCTCCCTCGCCGGCCGTAGCTCGCTGCCGGTCGCAAAGCTGCTCGACGAACGCGGCAAGCCCTATCTCTACGCAACGGGATATGGCAGCGCCCCGGAAGGCAGCAGCCCTAGCGCGCTCCCGGTGCTGCGAAAGCCGTTCCAGCTCAGTGAGCTCGAACAGGCGATGAAGCAGCTTTGCGGAACCTAATCAGCGCACCTGATCGAGCAGACGCTTGCATTCCAGGAGGTCGTAGAGAGCCTCCTGAAGCAGCGCCCTATCTTCCTTGCCGACGCTCGATTTGCCGATCGAGACTTCCGGCTGCTCGTCGTCTCCGGCGACGAAATTGAAGAACCGGCGGGTGATCGGCGGCTTGGCACGGCCGACAATCTGATCCTCCTCCGCCATGCCCACACGCGGTTCCCCGGCGCCCGCCTCCTGCGCACCCGAGGCAAGCGCCTCGACACTGGCGAGATCGCCGTGGCCAACGGAGATGACGAACTTGTTGCCGTTGGTCTTCAGAAGCTTCTGCACGCCCTTGATCGTATAGCCGTGATCATAGAGCAAATGCCGGATGCCCTTGAGGAGGTCGACGTCCTCCGGCCGGTAGTAGCGACGGCCGCCGCCGCGCTTCATCGGCTTTATCTGGGGAAACCGTGTCTCCCAAAAGCGCAGCACATGCTGCGGCAGATCAAGATCGTCTGCGACTTCGCTGATGGTGCGAAAGGCATCGGGGCTCTTGTCCAACGTCATGTGCTACGCAACCTCACAGGCTCAATCCAACTGCGACTCACCATATTTCAAAGGTTTGGCGTCGACAATTCAAGTCATGTCTCGACGTTGCGCACAGGGGATCGATCAGCGCGAGAAAAAACACTGCACCAGGAAGAGGAAGTCCGATCTCAGAGAGCCGGATTCTGCGGCTTCAGCTTGATCTTGCGGGCGACATGCGCTTTGAGGATGCGCGTCTTCAGCACGTTCGAAGCCTTGAAGGTCATCACCCGGCGCGGAGAGATCGGAACCTCCTCGCCGGTTTTCGGATTGCGGCCGATCCGCTCGTTCTTATCGCGAACCTGGAAGGTGGCGAAGGAGGAAAGCTTGACGGTTTCGCCCCGCACAATGGCGTTGCAGATTTCGTCGATGACGGTTTCCACAAGTTCAGCGGATTCGGTCCGGGAAAGACCGACCTTGCGGAAAACGGATTCCGCCAGGTCTGCTCGCGTCACTGTTTTTCCGGTCATGGTTTCCCCGCCCATTACAAAATATTTTTTGAAAGCGAACGAAGAGTATTTGTCTTGCGCCTCACGGTCAAGCTCTTGTTCGCCGCCAGTTTTTTAGGATTCCTGCTTACCAGCGGAGCAGAACAGCGCCCCAGGTGAAGCCGCCGCCCATCGCTTCGAGCATCACGAGGTCGCCCTTTTTGATGCGGCCGTCGCCGGCAGCGGTCGCAAGCGCGAGCGGGATCGAGGCGGCTGAGGTATTGCCGTGCAGATCGACGGTGACGACGACCTTGTCCGCATCGATGTTCAGCTTCTTCGCCGAACCGTCGATGATGCGTCGATTGGCCTGGTGCGGCACCAGCCAGTCGAGGTCTTCGGCAGTTGTCCCAGTCGAATCGAAAGCGGCCTGAATGACATCGGTGATCATGCCGACTGCATATTTGAAGACCTCGCGGCCTTCCATGCGCAGCTTGCCGACGCTGCCCGTCGTCGACGGTCCGCCATCGACATAAAGCTTGTCCTTGTGCGAACCGTCGGAGCGCAGATGCGCGGTCAGCACACCGCGATCGGCAGACGTGCCCTCGCCTTCTGCCGCCTCGAGCACGATCGCGCCGGCGCCATCGCCGAAAAGCACGCAGGTGGTGCGATCGTTCCAGTCTAGAATGCGCGAAAAAGTCTCTGCACCGATGACCAGAACGCGCTTTGCAAGGCCGCCGCGGATATAGGCGTCCGCGGTCGTGACCGCATAGACGAAGCCGGTGCAGACGGCCTGGACGTCGAAGGCAAAACCGTGGCTCATGCCGAGACGGTTCTGGATGTTGACCGAGGTTGCCGGAAAGGTGTTGTCCGGCGTCGAGGTGGCACAGATGATAAGATCGATATCGGCGGGCGTCAGGTCGCCATTGGCAAGGGCCGCACGCGCGGCGGCTTCGCCAAGCGAGGCCGTCGTCTCGTCGTCGCCGGCTACGTAACGCTGGCGGATGCCGGTGCGCTGGACGATCCATTCGTCCGACGTATCGACGATGGCCTCCATATCACGATTGGTCATCACGCGCTTCGGAAGTGCGGCTCCGAATCCGCGAACCACTGAACGGATCATATTCGATTGAACCCCATAGCTCATGCCGCTTCCGGGCCTATGGGAGGCAGCCGCTTGGCATGATATTTCTTAAGATCGTTTTCTATTTTCTGATTGAGGCCGTTCTTAGCCATGTCGTAACCGACCTCGATGGCAGCAGCGATGCCTTCGGCGTTGGCGCCGCCATGGCTCTTGATGACGATGCCGTTCAGCCCGAGAAACACTCCGCCATTGACCTTGCTCGGATCGAGCTTCTCGCGCAGCATATCGAAGGCGCTCTTGGCGAAGAGATAGCCGATACGGGCGAGCAACGTGCGGGACATGGCGGCACGCAGATATTCGGCGATCTGCTTGGCGGTACCTTCGGCGGTCTTGAGCGCGATGTTGCCGGAGAAGCCTTCGGTGACGACAACGTCGACCGTGCCCTTGCCGAGATCGTTGCCCTCGACGAAGCCGGAATATTCGAGCGAATCGATATTCGCCTCGCGCAACAGGCGGCCGGCCTCCTTGACCTCTTCCTGGCCTTTCACCTCCTCGACACCGACGTTCAGAAGGCCGATCGTCGGGCGTTCGATCTCGAAAAGCGCGCGCGCCATGGCGCCGCCCATCAGCGCAAAATCCATCAGTTGCTGCGCATCGGCGCCGATCGTCGCACCGACATCGAGCACGATGCTCTCCCCCTTCAGCGTCGGCCAGATCGCCGCGATCGCCGGGCGCTCGATATTGGCCATCGTGCGAAGACAGAATTTCGCCATCGCCATCAGTGCGCCGGTGTTGCCGGCAGAGACAGCGACATCGGCATCGCCCGTCTTCACCGCCTCGATCGAGCGCCACATGGTCGAGACATAGCGGCCGCGGCGCAGCGCCTGGCTCGGCTTCTCTTCCATGCTGACAGCAAGCTCACAGTCGTGAAAGACCGATTTTTCCTTGAGTTTCGGGAACTTGGCGAGAAAGGGATCGCACTGTTCTTTAAGACCGTAGAAAACGAAGGAAATATCCGGATGCCGGTCCAGTGCCTTTGCGGCGCCGGGGATGACAACCTGGGGACCAAAGTCGCCACCCATGAGGTCGAGAGATATTCTGATCACGCGTCCCTGATCCTTCTTTTCGCCGAGGCGCGAAATTTCGGCCAAAATACCGGTTTTGGCGTCGCATACAACTGAATTATGTCAAATGCCAGAGGTGCTTCAGTCCTTTTTCCAGTCCTTGAGGACCGCGAAAGCGGAGGGTTTTTTGTCGTTTTCGCCGCTATCCTCGATATGGCCCTTGAACTCGACACCCTGCTTGCGGGGATAGGGATCGATCGCGAGAGCGGCGAATTCGGCAACCACCTCGCCGGCATCGATGGTGTCGCCGACAAAGGTCTCGGGCAGATCGGGACCATCGGGATCGAGCAGCATCTCGCCGGCGTCGTTGCCGGGCTGGCGTGCAAGCTTGGAACCCTCAGGCACGAAAATCTGCTCGAAACTTTCGTCGATCACGGCTTCGACCGGTTCCAGCGTCACGACGCAGGACTGGACGATCTTCGCCTGGACGCGGCCCTTGATGCGGACGCCGTCGCGTTTCCAGCGGGCGATCTGCAGATCGGCGCTGAGATCGTCGACGGAGACGACGCTCCAGGCCCCGGCAAGCGCCTTCAACTCGCTGGCATCGGCCTCGATATGAACCTCGACGGGATTGGCCGAGATGTGGCCGACCTTGACGTGATAGGAGAAGGGAACATCGTCCCGATCGTTCTTCATCGTTTCCTCCTTCAGGCGACCCGCGGCAGCGTTGCCGAACCGCTGGCGATCAGCTCTTCCGGAACGGCAGACAGATGTGATTCTGCGGCGATCATCCAGTTGGCCAGGCCGGACATATTGGCCGGCGTCTCGGTTTCCGGATAGATATTGCGCGTTAATGCAAGCGCCAGCGCTTCGGCATCGCCGGCGTCCATCGCCTTCGAATAGGTTTCGAGCCTTCCGTAGAACATGCCGGCGAGCTTCTTCATGCGTTTCGGCACGCTGTTGTCGCCGATGCCGAGCTCGCGGATCGAATAGTCGATGTCCTGAAAGAAGGCATCGACGATCTCCTGGGCAATCTCCTGGCCACTGACGGCCGAGGCGCGCGTGCGGCGAAAAAACAGAATCATTACGATCGACAGCATTTCGAAGCGGCCCATGACGGTATCCGGTACATTGAGCCGCTCGTAGAGATCGGGCATGCGCGCGGCTGCGGTCAGCGCTGCATATTGCCTGTCGACGATCATCTGATTGTTGTTTTTCTTGCGGAAGAGCCCGAGGATCATTGTTTTTTCCGGAAATGCCTCATTCTTCACGCCGGCTGGCGTCCGGCCTTGTTGCATGATTTCGAAAGCTGGTTTACCGAAGCAGGCGCGAATTGCAATGCCGTTCGTGGCCAGCTCCAGGACGACGCCTTCGAGGCGCCAGCGAAGCGAATTCGGGAAACTCGACCCGGAATGGCCACAATGGTTTTGCAGGAGGAAAGCGTGCAAGGCCCAAAATGGCTGCTATCGACACCCAAGGGAGTAGATGTCGTTGAAGAAACGGTATTTCAAGTCTGACATGAAACTCTTCAGCAGCGCGGCCATTGCCTTCATAATCGCCTCCACATCAGTTCTTTCAGGCTGCCAGACCGGCACAGTGCTCAACGGCGGCTATGTCGTCGATCAACAGTCGCTCAATCTCGTTCCGGAAGGTTCCAGCCGCGAACAGGTCCTGCTTTCGCTCGGCACGCCATCGACGACGGCGACCTTTGACGGTGAGGTCTTCTATTATATTTCGCAGCGGCGCACGCGCGCCGTCGCCTTCCAGAAGCTGAAGGTCGTCGACCAGACCGTTCTGGCCATTTATTTCGACAAGAACGGCGTCGTCACCCGCCGTGCCAATTACACACTGCAGGACGGCAAGGTCTTCGATACGATCTCGCGGGTCACGCCGACCGGCGGCAAAGAACTCACCTTCCTGCAGCAGATGCTCTCCGGCGGCAGCGCAGCAAGTGCTGCCCGCAGCCTGTTCGGCGGCGGCGCCGGTGGCACGCCACAAAATCCGAGCAGCCTGCGCTGATCGACACGCTTTCAATGAAAAACCCGCCGGAGCGATCCGGCGGGTTTTTCAATGGGTGTATTTTCAGCGCCACGGCAGCCTGCAGCGCTTTTGCAATCTGCATCAGCCCGCGAGAACGGCAAGCAACAGCAGCGCAACAATGTTGGTGATCTTGATCGCCGGGTTGACGGCGGGGCCGGCGGTATCCTTGTAGGGATCACCGACGGTATCGCCGGTAACGGAGGCCTTGTGCGCATCCGAGCCCTTCATGTGACGCACGCCATCCTTGTCGACGAACCCGTCCTCGAAGCTCTTCTTGGCATTGTCCCAGGCGCCGCCGCCCGAGGTCATCGAGATGGCGACGAAGAGGCCGTTGATGATGACGCCGAGCAGCGATGCGCCGAGGGCGGCAAAGGCCGAGGCCTTGGAGCCGGAAATCAGAAGCACGCCGAAATAGACGACGACGGGAGCGAGCACCGGCAGCAGCGAAGGCACGATCATCTCGCGGATGGCGGCCTTGGTCAGCAGGTCGACGGCCTTGCCGTAATCCGGTTTTTCCGTGCCTTGCATGATACCGGGCTTCATCTTGAACTGCCGGCGAACCTCCTCGACGATCGAACCGGCGGCGCGGCCGACGGCTGTCATCGCGATGCCGCCGAACAGATAGGGAATCAAGCCGCCGAAAAGCAGGCCGGCGACGACGTAAGGGTTCGACAGTTCGAACGAGATCGTGCCGATATTGGCGAAGTAGGGATACTGGTCGCCGTGGGCCGCAAAATACTGCAGGTCGTTGGCGTAGGCGGCAAAGAGCACCAGCGCGCCGAGACCGGCAGAACCGATCGCGTAACCCTTGGTGACCGCTTTGGTGGTGTTGCCGACGGCGTCGAGCGCGTCGGTCGACTTGCGCACCTCCGGCGGCAGATGCGACATTTCGGCGATGCCGCCGGCATTGTCGGTAACTGGGCCGAAAGCATCCAGCGCAACGATCATGCCGGCAAGGCCGAGCATGGCGGTGACGGCGATGCCGGTGCCGAAGAGGCCGCCGAGCTGATAGGTTGCGAGAATACCGCCGACGATGACGATGGCCGGCAGGGCAGTCGATTCCAGCGAGACCGCAAGACCCTGGATGACGTTGGTGCCGTGACCGGTCACCGAAGACTGGGCGATCGAAACGACGGGGCGTTTGCCGGTGCCGGTATAATATTCGGTGATAACCACGATCAAGGCGGTGACGACGAGGCCGACGAGACCGCACACGAAGAGGTTCGTACCCGTGACGTCGGCGCCGGCGACCGTGCCGAGCGAGCCCCAGCCGACGGTCAGCGAGGTGGCGGCGCCGAGACCGACAATCGACAGCAGGCCGGTGACGATGAGACCCTTGTACAGCGCGCCCATGATCGAGCCGTTCGAGCCGAGCTTGACGAAGAAGGTGCCGATGATCGAGGTGATGATGCAGGCACCGCAGATCGCCAGCGGATAGATCATCGCAGACTGGAGAATCGGCGCGCCGGCAAAGAAGATCGCTGCGAGGACCATGGTGGCGACGACGGAGACCGCATAGGTCTCGAAAAGGTCGGCGGCCATGCCGGCGCAGTCGCCGACATTGTCGCCGACGTTATCGGCGATCGTTGCCGGATTGCGCGGATCGTCTTCGGGGATACCGGCCTCCACCTTGCCGACGAGGTCGCCGCCGACATCGGCGCCCTTGGTGAAAATGCCGCCCCCGAGACGGGCGAAAATCGAGATCAGCGAGGCGCCGAAACCGAGCGCCACCAGCGCGTCGATGACTTCGCGCGAGCCGCTCTCATGTCCGAGCCCGACGGTCAATATCGTATAATAGATGGAGACGCCGAGCAGCGCGAGGCCCGCCACCAGCATGCCAGTGATCGCGCCAGACTTGAAGGCGATGTCGAGGCCGGCGGAAAGGCTGGCGGACGCTGCCTGGGCGGTGCGCACGTTGGCGCGGACGGAGACGTGCATGCCGATGAAACCGGCAGCACCTGATAGTACGGCGCCGATCAGGAAACCGATGGCGGCGGTGGCGGAGAGAAGCAGCCAGGCTGCGATGAAAACAACGACGCCGACAAGCGCGATGGTTCTATACTGACGCGTTAGGTAGGCTTGGGCGCCCTCGCGGATGTAGCCCGCGATCTCCTGCATCCGGCTGTTGCCCTGATCGGCGGCAAGCACCGACCGGGTTGCCCAGGCGGCATAGACCACCGAGAGCAGACCGCATGCGATTACGCATAAAAGAATGGTCATTTCGCTCTTTCCTCCATAGGCCGGAACTCACTCCTTTTCCGGCAGATACGCCGCCGACTCGCCTTCCTCTCCACAGAAATGCACAGCTAAGCGGTGGGGAGATTGCGTGGTCGATTACGTGGCGTCAAGTCCGCAAAGGCCGAAAACCATTGCGGTACGAAGAAAGACGTAGGTGAGATTGTTCGGCGCTAAAGAGTTACTTCTTCGCTTCGCCGCGGACCTGCTTGGCGATGCGGTCCAGTACGGCGTTGACGAGCTTCGGCTCGTCGTCATCAAAAAAGGCTCGAGCGATCTCGACATATTCAGTGACGATGACCGCCACCGGGACGTCCTTGCGATCGAGGAGCTCGAAGACGCCGGCGCGCAGGATGGCGCGAACCGTGCTGTCGAGGCGCGACAGCGCCCAATCATCCTGCAGCGCTGCAGCAATTAGCGGATCTAGACGGACCTGATCACGCACGACGCCGGAGACGATCGAGCGGAACCAGGCGGCATCGGCCTTCAGATAGGTCGCGCCGTCGAGTTCCTGGCCGAGGCGGTGCGCCTCGTATTCAGCGACGATTTCCAGAACGCCGGTGCCACCGACATCCATCTGATAAAGCGCCTGAACGGCCGCCAGGCGGGCGGCGCCCCGCTGGTTCGCAGTCTTGACCGGCCGTTCCGTCTTGTCGTCGTTCATTCGTTATGCACCCAGTTTCTGCTTCAGCGCGATCATCGTCAGAGCCGCACGAGCGGCAAACCCGCCCTTGTCCTTGTCCGAACGGCGGGCGCGGGCCCAAGCCTGTTCGTCATTTTCCACGGTCAGAATGCCGTTGCCGATGGCAAGGGATTCACTAACCGCGAGGTCCATCAGAGCGCGCGAGGATTCGTTCGATACGATATCGAAATGGTAGGTCTCGCCGCGAATGACCATGCCGAGAGCGACATAGCCGTCATAATGCGTGCCGCCATTGTCGTCGCCATCGAGCGCCATGGCAATCGCCGCCGGAATTTCCAACGCGCCGGGAACGGTGACGACCTCATAGGTGGCGCCGGCCTGCTCGAGCGCAAAGGTCGCGCCTTCGAGCAGCGCATCGGCCATGTCGTCATAGAAGCGGGCCTCGACGATCAAAATATGGGGAGCGGTCTCTCTCGACATTGTTTACCTTCGGTTGGCGGCACTTTTTCCACTCGACAGCCCGCGGTCAAAACATGCCTTCATCGGAATGGCAAGCACTTTCGGCCGGTGCCGCAACTGCGAAAGAGGAAATATCGACAAGGGGATAGCCGCACCATCCCTGCCGAGCCGGCCAAGCCTCCGAAATCCGCTTTTCCGGAAGCGCGGAAAACGGCAATTCGAAGGCCGTTTTCATGAAGAATTTTTAATGCGTTTTCAGTGGCTTAACCTATTGAATGGCGAAAACGGCAACGCCAGCTCCTTATCGTGACGCAGACGATCCCCTGCACGACAGCCGACCGTCAAAGCAGATGAAAGGATTAAATCATGAACCGCGTTGTCACAATCACCATCGCCGCAGCCCTCTCCTCACTCGCATTTGCCGGCGTCAGCCGGGCCGAGAGCTTCGGAATGAACTCCGCCCAAGGCATCGAGCAGACGCTCAGGACCTTCCGGGGTAATAACTTCAATGTCGAGCAGATCCGCAACTGGCACAATCTCGACGACGAGACGACAGGTCCGCGCTCGGCCCCGGAACGCTCCGGGCAGGCCATACGCGGCATCCAGGCCTCGATCGATGCCAACAGATCGCTTGCACACCGGCTGAACAACGAGGGGGTCGATGTCCGCAACATCGTCAATGCCGAACAGGCGGCGGACGGAAGCGTGACCTTCTACGTCCGCTGAGGTCACGACAGCAACAGAGCGTCCGGCGCATCCATCCGAAGTGCGGCGCTCGAAGCATGGGCGGCGTTCTCCTCTCCGCCCATGCCGAGGATTTTCCCGGGTCAGCGCGCGATTGCCATTGAATTTTCCGGCAAGATGATAGTTTCTCATCCTGCAACAGGAGAACATCATGGCGGCGGAATCGAAAGCGGTGATCAATATCGCTGATCTCAAGCTCGACCACTGGAAACAGGGCGAGCTCTACGAAGGCGCCGACGTCTCCTTCGGAGCGCTGCTCGGCCTGGCGGGCCTCGGCATCAGCTACAATGAGGTGCCATCCGGCAAATCGAGCTGCCCCTTCCACAATCACCATGTCGAAGACGAGCTGTTCTACGTGATCGCAGGCACCGGCGAATACCGTTTCGGCGACGAGCGCCATCCGATCAAGGCAGGCGACGTGCTCGGCGCACCGGCGGGCGGGCCGGAAACGGCGCATCAGCTTATCAATACCGGCACAACCACCCTCGTCTATCTCGGCATCTCGACGATGGCGAAGACCGAAATCGTCGAATATCCCGATTCCGGAAAGTTCCTTGCCAAGACCAACAGGGACGCGACAGAAACCGGGCGCTTCCGCCATATCGGAAGGACCGAAGGCGATCTCGACTATTGGGACGGTGAGCCCGGCGCCTGAACGCGACTTCCACAAGGATTCGTCGTGATCGACATACCCACCTTGGAAACAGAGCGGCTGACGCTTCGCCCTCACCGCCTCGACGATTTCGAGGCGCATGCGGCGCTATGGGCGGACGAAAAGGTCGTTCGCTTCATTACCGGTGCGCCGTCGACGCGCGAGCAGAGCTGGAGCCGCATGCTGCGCATCGCCGGCATGTGGCACCATATGGGTTTCGGCTTTCTGGCGATCGTGGAAAGGGAAAGCGGTAGGTTCATCGGCGAAGCTGGTTTCCTCGAAGCCCGGCGCGATATGAAACCGTCGATCGAGGGAACGATGGAGATCGGCTGGGCGCTGATGCCCGCGGCTCACGGCCACGGTTATGCCACAGAGGCGCTGACGGCTCTGATCGGCTGGGCGGAGGCGCACTTTCCGGGAAAGCCGATGAGCTGCATCATCAGTCCCGAGAACCACGCCTCGCTGCGGGCCGCAGCCAAACTCGGTTTCCGCGAGACCATCCGCACGCAATACAACGGCGAGATCATTCAGTTTTCGCGTTAGGGAATTCCGCCAAGCGGGTAACGCAGCGCAGAGCGTCCACCACACAGGCCGATGCTCGTGGAACGCAGAATTGCGAATGCCCGAGAGCGTGCCACCTTCTCCCAGCAATCATTCAGCTATCGAGCGAGATCCGAGGCGTCTTTTGCCGATTTGCCTGCCCTTCTGCGCAAGCCTCGCGTAATGCCCGAATTCTATGGTCATGGCAAGCGGTCTGCTTGGTCCTTCGGCGAAGCGATCACCGCTCTCGCCGGCTGAGGCTGGAGAGAAGCGTTTCAAGGGAGAAACATTTGCCGCGCGTGTCGATCTGTATACCGGCCTACAAGCCTGATTTCTTTGAACTCGCCCTAAAGAGCGCAATCGCGCAAAGCTATGCGGATGTCGAGATCATTGTCTCGGACGATTGCCCGACGGACGCCATCGAGGCAATCTGTTCACGGTATTCCAGCCTCGTTGCTTATAGCCGCAATCCCCATCCCGGCGAATACACCAATATCATGAGGCTGGCGGGTCTCGCTGAGGGCGAATACATCAAATTTCTGTTCGATGACGACGTGCTTAACCCTTTCTGCGTGCAGTTTCTTCTCGAAGCGCTGGAGGCGACGCGCGGCAGAGGGACGAAACTTGCCTTTTCGCCGCGGCACGTGATCGACGAGAGGAACAACTTCATCAACCTGATCAACCATTTCCAAGTCGATCGGGGTTTGAAGATCATCGAAGGCCAGGATTTCATCCGCTTGACCGCGATGCATCACCTCAACCTTATCGGCGAATATTCGACCGTGATGATGCGTAAGGCGGACTGCTTTGACGGAAATGGCGAGTTCCGCCTTTTCAGGCCCGAAAACGGCATCTTCCGTGGCCTTCTTGATCTTTCAGGCTGGACAGAACTCGCCAAGGAAGGCGCGTTCGTCGCCCATCCGCACCCGCTTTCCTATTTCCGGCAGCATTCCAATTCCAAATCAAACCACACCACGAACCCGATCTTCATCTACGCCATCGTCTTTTACGAAGACATTCTGAACTATGCGCACGCCAACGGATTCCTCAGCCCGCAGGATTTGCCGGTCTCCTATCGCAATCTGATCAATGTCTACCAGTATTGGCGCGCCGCCTTTCCGGAACTCGATGCGAGGATCGCTCGCCTGAGCGCGCTGCTTGATGATGTCGGGCGATGGAGCGCGTAGCGGTTGGGCCGCTCGATCCCGGCGAGATTCACTGTACCCGCACGTTTCGCACAATTCTCACGATTTAATTGATGGTCGACATGGCGCGATCATGCAGACAGAGGGTTTCAAATGATGCAGTTGATGGATGATACAATGGCGGGTTTCGGCGGACGCGAGCAGATCGTGCAGGCGTCTTTTTCCGTCGTCGTTCCCGCCTACAACGCATCAAACGTCATCGGGCGATGCCTGCAGAGCCTATTAAGTCAGCAGGGGCAGACGGCATTTGAAATTATTGTCGTCGACGATTGCTCGGCGGACGACACGATCGCTAAAGCCGAAGAGATAGGTCGTGGGCACAATAACTTTAGCGTCCTGCGCCTCGACAGCAACGGCGGACCCGGCATTGCCAGGAATGCAGGGGTACTCAGAGCAAAAGGCGAATGGATTTGCTTCGTGGATGCCGACGACGTCGTGGAGAACAACTTTCTGGAGGTGCTTCAGGCATCCGTCGAAGACTTCACGGATATCCTCGCGTTCAACTCCAGCCTTTATGACGCAGAAACCGGCAATAGCCTGAAAGCCAGCATCCGCGAGGATCTCACCCGAGTCGAGGGCGCCGAAAGGCTGGCGGATTATCTTCAGGATCGCGTTGATCGATCAGTCATCTTCCATCTGTTCCGCCGCCGTTTCCTCCTAGACAATAACATCATGTTCCGCGGCGGCCTTCACGAGGACGTCGATTATATGTTTCACGCGCTGATGCGCGCGCGTTCTGTCAAGAGTCTTGACAGGCAGATCTACCGCAAGCTCGATACCCAGGGCTCAATCGTAAATTCGCTCAGCACCCGTCATGTCGACGGCTTCTTCGATGCGCTCGATGCCATGCATGCGCTCGTGGCGGACACGCCGATGTGGCCCGACCTGAAAAATCCTTTCCTGACCGGCATCATTAACGTGACCGCGTCTCGCCTGCTCAGGCTGCTGCCCGGCAAGGTGGTCAAGCTCGAGGATGCCGGCAAAATTCTCTCCACGCTTCACGGCCGTGTCGTGCGCTCAATGAAGCTTGCCGAGATTGCCTATCCCCTGCCGGTTCCGCCATCCGGCTTCCGCACCAAATATCGGATCACCTTCGATGCCTTTATGAACGGCATGGAAAAAGGCGATACGACCGAAGATATGCTGAGAGTCTTCGCGGAGATCGCGCCGAAGCTCTGGAGCTGCTACGACCTTCATCATTCCGTTCTGCTCGGGCCTGGCGAGGTGCGTACCTGCTGCAAGCGCTTCACCTATGAAGGCGAACTGAAAGGCGATGTGGTTCTTTTTGGCGGCAACGGCAAGGATTTCCAGTTCACCTACAGCGATATCAAGCAGGCAAAAGATGCCCTGTTCCTCGAGATCAACCGAGACAACTCGGATGAATGCCGCGGTTGTCCCTTCTTGAAATTCGAGGATTGGGGCCGGCCGCTCGATCAAGGCGTCAAGTATCTTTCCTTCGAGCATCACTCGCTTTGCAATATGCGCTGCACCTATTGCAGCGAAACGTATTTTGGCGGCAAGAAGCCTGCCTATGACGCCGGCGCCTTTATCGACACGTTGAAGGATGCGAAGGCGCTCGAGAACATGGAATATATCGTCTGGGGCGGCGGCGAACCGACGGTCGAGCCGCGCTTCGACGAGCTTCTCAGCAAGCTGGCCGAGGGCATTTCCGATGTAAAGCAACGCGTCATCACTAACGCGACGATGTATTCGGAGACCCTTGCCGACCTTCTCCGGAAGGACCAAGCCCATATCGTTACCAGCATCGACGCCGGAAACAGCAAGAATTTCAGTGAGATCCGCAAATATAAACATTTCGAGCGGGTATTCGAAAACCTGCGCCGCTATGCTGCCTGCTCTTCGCGCAATGTCGTCATAAAATATATTCTTTTGCCGGAAAACAGCTCCTCAGACGAACTTCGGCAATATGCCGACCTGATCGTCGAGAATGGCCTAACCGATTGCAACTTCCAAATCAGCTGCGATTTCAAAACGGATCGCGTGACCGATGACCAGTTAGTGTCGATCGTAGAACTTCACCATCTGCTGAGAGTTCGCGGCGCGCGCCTCATTTTCCTTGACGATCTCGTTTGGCAGCGGATTTTGACGGTTACGCCGGATACCCTGGAATTGCTGAAATCCAAGCTGCAACCTTCGGTGCTGGAGACGGCATTCGAGCCGGCCTATCCTGAGGGCGTTGTGGTTTGGGGGATCGGCGGACAGGCTCAGATCATTCGCCGCAAGTCGCAGTTCTTTAAAACGAGCAAAATCGCTTATTTCATTGATCCGCGTCCCGAAATGATCGACCAGAGGCTCGGCGGCATTGAAGTGCGCTCTCCTCATTCGGCCCTGTCGGATGACCTGCCGATTATGATCGGCGCCGTGCAAAGCGCGCCGGAAATCTACGATCAGATTGAGGCTCTCGGCATAAGCCCCCAACGCATTCTGCAGAAAGTCATCCTGTAGCGCTGAACGCAGATCGGAGCGATGGGAAGTCCACCGCCTCGATCAGCAAGCCTCGGGAAACGCCCGCGGCCTACGATTTTGATCACCGCATCCATTTTCGAGTCTTTGAACACCGGAAGCGGATGGAACAGAGCTGTCAATCTGCTGCTCCAGCGGTTTGATGCGGAACGCCCCTAACTCGTCAGGGGATGTGGGAGGGATTTGAGAATGACCAAGAGAGCATTGCTGGTCGGCAGCAACTTCAGCGCAGTTCCCCTTCTATTCGCGCTGAAAAGGCGCGGCCTGCATATTTCCGTGTGCGGAAACCGGCCGGATGAGCCCTGCCACGCGCATGCAGATCAATCGCATTTCATCGACTACAGCGATCCGACCGTGCTGCTCTCCCTCGTCGAGAGCGGCGATTTCGATTTCATCGTGCCGACCGGCAATGACGTTGCCTATATGTCGACCACCTTCGTCGCCGAAAAGCTCGGATTCCCGCGCTTCGATTCGCTGGAAACTGCGACCATCATTCACACCAAGCAGGCGTTCCGCAGCTTCACCGAGCAGTACGATATCCCTGCCCCACGTTCGGTGCGTCTGCATGGCGACTCGCCGGTCGAGACCGGCGCACTGCGCTACCCGCTGCTTGTAAAGCCAAGCGACAGTTTCAGCGGTCGTGGCGTCACGAAGGTTTTCGACAAGACAGAACTTGCGGACGCCGTCGCCGACGCCCGGGGCAACTCGCGCGCGGCGGAGGTCGTTATAGAGGAATTCGTCGAAGGCAGCCTGCACAGCCATTCCGCCTTCATCAAGGACCAGGAAATCGTCTTCGACGTCTTCGTCGACGAATATTGCACAGTCTACCCATACCAGGTCGATTCATCTAATCATCCGTCGCGGCTCTCCGAAACTGTCCGCTCGAAGACGCGTGCCATTATGGCGCGAGTCGTCAAGCTGCTCGGACTGCAGGACGGCCTCATCCATACGCAGTTCCTGTCAAATGACGACGATGTCTGGATAGTCGAATGCATGCGACGGTGCCCGGGTGATCTTTACGGCTCACTTGTCGACCAGTCTCTCGGCATCGATTATGCCGACCTGGTCATAACGCTGCTGCTGGGCGAGGAATTTTCGGTCAATCCGCGCTTCAAACCGCCGCTGTTTTTTGGGCGCCACACCATCACCTCCGACAGGCCCTCGACGCCGTTTTCCTTCTCACATTCCATTCCATCATCCGATGTCCGCATCGCACAACTCAAGACCACGGGCAAACCGATGAATTCGGCTCCGCTCGACAAGCTCGCCATCCTCTACGCCCGTTTCGAGACGCAAGACGAGATGCTGAAGGTGGCGCCGGATTTCAAAACGTTCATTTCGCTCCAAACGATGCAAGGAGACCTCGCATGAGCCGCTCAAGCCAGGGAGTAGCGGGAAAGCTGCGCCTCGCCTTTCTGGGCGGCGCCGTCAATTCTGCTGTAGGTCGCGCTCATCGCGATGCAATCGAACTTGATCAGAAATTCGATCTCGTCGCCGGCTGCTTCAGCCGCCACAGCGAGATCAATCGCGAGACAGCGGAACAGTACCGCATTTTGCCGGAGCGCTGCCATGCCGACTTCGATAAGTTGCTATCGAAAGAAGCCGGCAACATCGATGCTCTCGTCGTGCTTACGCCGACGCAGCAACATACGAAGCAGGTTGTCGGCGCACTCGAGGCGGGTATTCCGGTGATCTCGGAAAAGGCCCTTGCCGGCTCGAGCGCCGAGACGCGCATGATCGACAATGCGCGCAGTAACGGGACCTTTTTGGCCGTAACCTACAATTACACGGGGTACCCCATGCTCCGCGAAATCCGCGGCATGGTCGAGCATGGTGTTTTCGGTGAATTGCAGCAGATCCATATTGAGATGCCGCAGGAGAGCTTCCTCCGTTTCCGCCGCGACGGGACGCCGATGACGCCACAGGATTGGCGCTTGCGTGACGGTCCCGTGCCGACCGTTTCGCTCGATCTCGGCGTTCATGTGCACTCGTTGCTTCATTTTCTTACCCAGCGGGAGCCGGAGGAAGTCTGCGCGACCAGCCAGAGTTTCGGCAACTTTCCGCAGGTACTCGACAATGTACAGGCGCTTGTGCGCTGCGCCGGCGGCCTGCATTGCAGCATGTGGTACGGCAAGACAGCGCTCGGGCAACGCAACGGGCTGCGTGTTCGGCTCTATGGCTCCAAGGCATCAATCGAATGGCTTCAGGAAAACCCCGAGATTGCCTATTTCTACGACCGCAGCGGCCGCAAGCAGGTCCTCGATCGCGCCAGCCCGGAAATTATGATCGCCAACGCTAGCCGCTATGAGCGGTTCAAGGCGGGTCATCCTTCGGGCTTCATCGAAGCTTTCGCAAATTATTATGCCGATGTGGCGGACGCCCTGCTGCAACACAAGACCGGTACCACTCGTTTGCCTCACCCCTATGTGCTCGGGTTCAATGAGGCGGAAGAAGGACTGCTGCTGCTGGAAGCTATCGAATGCTCGCGGCTTGAAAAGCGCTGGGTCGAGATTGAGCCGCGAGGCGTACGACGCCCGGCGATAGACCGGCTCGAAATCCAAGCTCCGCAACTGGCACTCTAATCTATCCTCTACAAGATAAGAAAGCGGCGTGATCGATGGTCACGCCGATTTCGTATGAGCAGCCGGCTGCATGCGCGGTTCGCAATTACTTGTTTTGGCAGGCAGGGCCCGCGTTCCCAATCTGCTGACAAGGCGGGCCGCATGGCCTATTGGCGCGCTATATCGCACCGCAGATCGTTTCTATCTGCGGTGCGATACGACATCCGGAATATCGCGTTTTTAAACTGACTCGATCAGCCCACAAACCTTGTCGACGATCTCCATCTCCATGTCCGGATAGATGGGAAGGCAGAGCACCTGTAGTGCTGCTTCGCTTGCGACCGGCAGATTCGACGGCTGGGCGGAAGGCAGGCTGCGATACATCGAGAAGCTTGAAATCAGCGGATAGAAATAGCGGCGCGTATGAATGCCGTTTTCCTTCAATAACTCATAGAGCCCATCGCGTGAAATGGGATAGCCGGGACGGACGAGGATCGGGAAATAAGAGAAGTTGGAGACGGTCTCGCCGGAACGGTCCAGGCATTCAATGCTCGCGACGCCGCGGAGCCGCTCGCGGTATGCACGGTCGATGAGCTCACGCCTTTCCAAGGCAAACTTGATGTATTTCAGCTGCAACAGGCCGAGCGCAGCGTTGAACTCGCTCATCTTGCCGTTCGTGCCTGGCGCCACCACAGTCACCTCATCCACGTAACCGAAGTTCTTCAGCTGGTCGATGCGAGTCTTCGTCTTGATGTCCGGGCAGATGATGGCGCCGCCTTCGAATGTGTTGAAAACTTTCGTCGCATGGAAGCTCAGGATGGAAAGGTCGCCGTGATTGAGAACACTTCCCCGTTCGTCCTCCACGCCGAAGGCATGGGCGGCATCATAGATGACCTTGAGATTGTAGAGATCGGCGATCTTCTGGATCGCATCGACGTCGCAAGGGTGGCCGTAGCAATGCACCGGCATGATCGCCGTCGTCTGCTGCGTGATCGCCGCCTCGATCTTCGCTGGATCGAGATTGAGCGTCACCGGGTCGATGTCGACGAAGACGGGTTTTAAGCCGTTCCAGAGAAGCGAGTGCGAAGTGGCCACGAAGGAATAAGGCGTGGTGATGACTTCGCCCGTAACGCGGAGTGCCTGAAGCGCCGTCAGCAGCGCAATGGTGGCGTTCGAAAAGAGGCTGATGTGCTTCACGCCGAGATGGTTGCAGAGCTCCTGCTCCAGTTGCCCGTGGAATGGCCCGCCATTGGTCAGGATGCGATTGTTCCAGATCGCTTCCAGCGAAGGAATGAATTCTTCAAGCGGCGGCAGGCTGGGCTTTGTTACATAGATCTTTTCGTTTTTCATGACGCCGTCCAGGGTTGGGCCCTATCACGGATTTGGGCCTGGTACGAACATCACGGCTTAACCTGTTGCGAAGCTGACCAGCGAAATTCATGCCAACAGTGTGGCGCAAGCTTCACGTCCAATAGTCGGCACCCATACGAATGCCGCATCGTGAATCACGAAGACGGCAGCCATTCGCGAAGGACAACGCCTTGACGATCAATCAGCCCATTTCTTCTTTGCCGGCCGGTCTTCCCGATCTGGCGCTTCTCACGGAGAAAGCTGCCGGGACGGGATCCGTCATCATCTATCAGCCTTATCTCGACCCTTCGCAGCGCAGCCAAATCGACGCGGCGGCCATGCCGCTCGACATCTCGTTCAATACGCAGGCCACGACCCGCGAATATGAACTCTTCCGCACCCTGCATCAGCATCACGAGGCGATCGGCCTCGGCGAGGATGTATTCTGGGGGCTGCTCTCCAGCAAATTCGAGATGAAGTCGGTGACGAGCTTCCCGTCCTTTGTCACGGAGGCGGAAAAGGCCAGGGCAGAAGGTGCGGACGCCTATCTTTACAATCCCCTGATCGGCCACGCGGCGATCTACAGCAACGTTTGGGAACATTCGCTGCTTGGCGGTCATCCCGGTATGGACCCGATTTTCCTGCACATCCAGGACCTCGGCTATCCGATTGCGCCGCCGCAGGACAAGACTTCCTTCGCGTTCTGCAATTATTTCTGCGGAAACCGGAAATTCTGGTCCGAGTATTTCGCCTTTTGCGAACGCATTCTCGAATCGCTGGAACACCAGGCGCGCGCCGGCACGCCGGCGGGCACCGCCTATGCCGGTACAGCCCACTATTCGCGCGATGCCAACGCGAAGATGCGCCCCTTCGTGATCGAGCGCCTGCTCGGGCTCTATGTCCAGCAGGCTGCCGCCTCCGGATTGAAAATCGCCGCCTTCGTACCGGCTCTTGCCGATTTCGAATGGAAGTTCGGTACCCGCCTCGGCCGGATGCTGCATGGCCTCTTTGCCGCCAAGGAAGCCTTTCTGAAGACCCGTGACGAGGCTCTGCTGACCTCGTGGCAGGAAGGCCGCCAGCCGCTCATCAAGCAACCGCATCTGATTTGGATGGCTGACGATCCGCCGGGCTGGATGCCGCGCGGCCAGTTCATCGGCGGTCGCGAACTGATGCGCGCCTATGCTCCGCAGGCCGCAGGCGCCTCCCCGATGCCGCAGCAGCCGGTGCGGACGGAAAGGCCCGCTATACCAGCTGCGCCGAAAATCGAGCAGCCGCTCCGCAACCCGCTGCAGCCTTTCGCCGGCGGATGGCAGGCACACAAGGATCGTCATTGCATCTGGATCGTGACGCCCGAAAACTACAATCACAGCCACGCCTTCGACGAAGTCGCACTCGGCATGCAAGGCGCCTTCGAGGAACTCGGCGGCTCGGCACCGATCGTCCGCGACATGAATGCATTCGCCTGCCGTGCGCCGATCATCTACGGCGGCAATCTTCTCCCCGCCGAAATCGTCGGCCATCTGCCGAAGGACAGCGTCATCATCAACCTCGAGCAGGTGTCCGAGGAAAGCAGCTGGATCAATTCGCGCTATACGTCGATCCTGAGGGCGATGCCGGTGCTCGACTACAGCCCGCGCAACCGCGAAAACCTTGCCGCCAAGGGCATCGATCATGCCGGTGTGCTCGAAATCGGTTACAGCGGTTGCCTGAGCCAGATCCAGCACAACCCCGTCAAGGATATCGACGTCCTCTTCTATGGCTCGATGAACGAACGCCGCCACCATATCCTGAAGACGTTGAACGACAGCGGGCTCAAGGTCGCGCACCTCTTCAACATCTATGGTCCGGAACGCGATGCGGCGATTGCCCGCGCCAAGATCGTCATAAACATCCATCATTATGCGAGCGGCGTTTTCGAGATCGTGCGCATTTCCTATCTGCTCGCCAATCGCGTTTGCGTGCTGACGGAAGGCGACATCCGCGATCCAGACCTCCAGCCCTTCATCGGCGGGTTGGCAATTGAGCGCTATGACGACATGATCGAGCGCTGCTACAAGCTGATCGCAGATGCAGACGAGCGCGATGTCATTGCCGCGACGGGCTTTGCGGCCATGCGGAGCCGCTCGCAGGCGGAGATGCTGATGAACGTCATGAAGGCCGCAGAAATGGTAAGTCATGCGCATTGAGACCGCGGCCATCGAGGGCATTGTTGCAATCACGCCGCCACGCTTCGGCGATCACCGCGGCTACTTTTCGGAGGTATTCAAAGATGCCTGGTTCCGGGAAAATGTGGCCGACGTCGCGTTCATCCAGGACAATGAATCGCTTTCGGCGCAGGCTGGAACCGTCCGAGGGCTGCATTTCCAGATCCCGCCCTTTGCACAGGGCAAGCTGGTGCGCTGCCTTGCCGGTCGGATCATGGATGTCGTCGTCGATATCCGCGAGGGATCGCCGAGCTTTGGCAGATGGCTCTCTCAGGAACTCTCGCCGGAAACCGGCAAGCAGCTCTGGATACCGGCTGGTTTCGCACACGGATTCGTTACGATCGAGCCGAACAGCGTCGTCAGCTACAAGGTAACCGCACCCTACAGCCCGCAGCATGATCGGGGCATCGCGTGGAACGATCCGATGATCGGCATTCGCTGGCCGTTCGATGAGAGAGAGATGGTGTCGTCCGACAAGGACAAGACGCTGCCGCGGCTCGCCGATCTGCCAAGCCATTTTTCCTATTCAGCACAACAACCCAAGGATTGATCCTCGATGCGCATACTGGTCACGGGCGGAGCGGGCTTCATCGGATCGGCATTGGTGCGCCATCTTGTCAGCGAGATCGGCGCGGAGGTGCTGAATGTCGACGCGCTGACCTATGCCGGCAATCTGGCATCGCTGAAATCCGTCGAATCGGCGCCGAACTATCAATTCCTGCGCGCCGACATCTGCGACCATGCCAGAATGCAGGAAGCATTCGCATCCTTCCGCCCTGATATCCTCATGCATCTGGCAGCAGAGAGCCATGTCGATCGCTCTATCTCGGGCGCGGCCGATTTCATTCAGACCAACATCGTCGGTACATTCAGCCTGCTGGACGCCGCACGGCACTATTGGGACGGGCTTGACGCGCGCGGCAAGAGCGCCTTCCGCTTTCTGCATGTCTCGACGGACGAGGTGTACGGCTCGCTCGGCGACCAGGGCCTCTTCGAGGAGACGACGCCTTACGATCCGTCATCGCCCTACTCCGCATCCAAGGCCGCGAGCGACCATCTGGCGATCGCCTGGCACCGCACCTACGGCCTGCCCGTCGTCGTCTCCAATTGCTCCAACAATTACGGCCCGTTCCATTTCCCGGAAAAGCTCATTCCGCTGATGATCCTGAACGCATTAGAGGGCAAGCCTCTTCCGGTTTACGGCAACGGCGCGAATGTTCGCGACTGGCTCTATGTCGAAGACCACGCCCGCGCGCTCTTTGCGATCGCATCCAGAGGACGCCCCGGCGAAAAATACAATGTCGGCGGCCGCAATGAGCGCAGGAACATCGATGTCGTTCATCGCATCTGCGCGATCCTCGACGGCGTCTACACTGACAAGGCACCGCATGCGCGTCTGATCACCAACGTCACGGACAGGCCCGGACACGACGCACGCTATGCGATCGATGCCTCGAAGCTCGAAAGCGAACTCGGCTGGAAGGCGCAAGAGACCTTCGAAACCGGTATCGAGAAGACCGTGCACTGGTACTTGGAAAACGAATGGTGGTGGAGGCCGCTACGCGAAAACGTCTACTCCGGCGAACGCCTCGGCGTTTTCAAGGGACGATAAGCGATGCGCGTTGCCGTCACCGGCAAACAGGGCCAGATCGTTCAGTCGCTGCTCAGACGCGGCGCCGAAACGGGCGTCGAAATCAGTGCGGTCGGCCGCCCGGAAATGGATCTCGCAAATCCCGCAAGCATCGCCGCCGCTTTCTCGGCTCTGCGCCCGGATGTGATCGTCTCGGCGGCGGCCTATACGGCGGTCGACAAGGCCGAGAGCGAAGCCGAGCTTGCTTTTTCTGTCAACGCGGCGGGCGCCGGGGGGGTTGCCGAGGCTGCCGCGCGGATCGGGGCTCCGGTCATCCACATTTCGACCGACTACGTCTTCAGCGGCGACAAGTCCTCCGCCTATTCCGAAGAGGATGCGACGGCGCCGATCTCGGTCTATGGGCGTTCGAAGCTTGCGGGCGAGAAGGCCGTCGCGGCGGTGAACCCGAACCACGTCATCTTGCGCACTGCCTGGGTGTATTCGCCCTTTGGCACCAATTTCCTGAAAACGATGCTGCGGCTTTCCGAGACGCGCGATCATCTTCGCGTTGTCGCCGATCAGACAGGATGCCCGACCTCGGCACTCGACATCGCCGACGCGGTTCTTGCGATCGCAGCCCGTATCGTAGCGGACCCTGCGCCATCGCTGCGCGGCACCTTTCACCTGACCGGCAGCGGCCAAGCAAGCTGGGCGGACTTCGCCGAAGAGATATTCGCGG
The DNA here is from genome assembly GCF_002117485.1 of Rhizobium sp. NXC14. Lineage (NCBI taxonomy): Bacteria > Pseudomonadati > Pseudomonadota > Alphaproteobacteria > Hyphomicrobiales > Rhizobiaceae > Rhizobium > Rhizobium sp. NXC14. The sequence goes on along the minus strand of NZ_CP021030.1, from coordinate 1,625,670 downwards.
AGCTTCTTAAATCCGGCGGCAAAAAGGTCGAGGTCGAACGCATCCCGACGGCGGACTATCCGACACCGGCGAGGCGTCCCGCCAATTCACGTCTTAACGGTGACAAGCTCGCCAAAACATTTGGAATCCGGCTCCCGGAGTGGAAGCAGTCCATGATGGTGGTCATGCAAGACCTTTTGAATAAAGGTCTTTAAGGAGATGGGCATGAAGGGAATTATTCTCGCCGGCGGCACAGGCACACGTCTGCATCCGATCACAGAGGCTGTCTCGAAACAGTTGATGCCGGTCTACGACAAGCCGATGATCTACTATCCGCTGACGACGCTTATGCTCGCCGGCATCAGAGAGTTGCTGATCATCACTACGCCTCACGACATCGAAGCTTTCAAGCGCCTTCTCGGCGATGGCTCGCAATGGGGAATTTCGCTGACCTATGCCGTACAGCCGAGCCCGGACGGCCTCGCCCAGGCGTTCATCATCGGCGCCGACTTCGTGCACGGCGACAGCTCGGCACTCGTTCTCGGCGACAACATCTTCTACGGGCACGGCCTACCGGAAATCATGAAATCCGGCACGAGTCGTCGCGAAGGCGCGACGGTCTTCGCCTATCACGTCACCGATCCGGAACGCTATGGCGTCGTCGGCTTCGACGAAAAGATGAATGCGCTGTCGATCGAGGAGAAGCCGAAGGAGCCAAAATCGAACTGGGCGGTGACCGGCCTCTATTTCTACGACCAGCAGGTGGTCGATATCGCCGCCAACCTGAAGCCGTCACCGCGCGGCGAATTGGAAATCACCGATGTCAACCGTACTTATCTCGAGCGCGGCCAGCTTTTCGTGGAGTTGATGGGCCGGGGCTATGCCTGGCTCGACACCGGCACGCCGGACAGCCTGCACGATGCCGCGGGTTTCGTCAGCACGCTGGAGAAACGCCAGGGCTTCAAGATCGCTTGTCCCGAGGAAGTCGCCTGGCGCATGGGTTACATCTCGCCGGCCGAACTCGCCACGCTCGCGGAGAAGCTCGGCAAGAGTGCCTACGGCCAGTATCTGAGGAAGCTGTCCCCGGATTGGTGAACCATCTGGCTGGCGCCGCCTCACAGACGGTAGTTGGACGTCTCAGGCGCGCAGATGATGTTCCTCGCGCCCGGCATGCCAGTCGTGGCGCACCGGAAAGCAGTACAGGTTGTAATTTAGGCGCTCGGGAATTCCGCCAGCCTGGCAGCGTAACGCGCCATTGTATCGACTTCGAAATTGACGAAATCGCCGGCTTTGCGCTCACCCCACGTGGTGACGTCGAGCGTGTGGCGGATGAGCAGGACGTCGAAATCGGTGCCGTCGACCGCATTGACGGTCAGCGAAGTGCCATCGAGTGCGATTGACCCCTTGGGGGCGACGAATTTCGCCAGATGCTCAGGTGCGCGCAAGCGGTAACGGGTAGCATCGCCCTCCGATGTCACCGAGAGGATTTCCGCCTTGCCGTCGACATGGCCGGAAACGATGTGACCGCCGAGTTCATCGCCGATCTTCAGCGACCGTTCGAGGTTGATGCGGCTGCCTTCACGCCAGGTGCCGATCGTCGTCAGCCGCAGCGCCTCTTCCCAGGCTTCCACTTCGAACCAGCGGCCATTGCTGCCTTCATCAGGCAGGCCTGTCACGGTGAGGCAGATGCCGGAATGGGAGATGGACGCGCCCATATCGATGGTCGCAGGATCGTAACTTGTTGCGACGCGGAGTTTAATGCCTTCTTTCAACGACGAAACGGATTCGATCGTACCGATATCGGTGACTATTCCGGTGAACATCAAAGCCCTCTTTCGTATTCGTCCAGGCGATCGTCGCCAAACATTCGCGTGCTCATATGCATGAAACCGGATGGTATGTCGGTTGCCTGCACCGGGGATTCAATACCGCCCTCACCGATGACGCCGGGCGCCTGGTAAAGCTGGATTCGATCGACGAGGCCGGCCTCAAGGAAAAGCCGCGCTGTCTTTGCGCCCCCCTCGACCAGAAGCGAGGAAATGCCCCGCGTCGCGAGCGCCGGCAGCAGGACCTCGGGGTGATAGGGATTGCAGTAGACGACTTCGACGCCGGCGGTTTCGAGCGCAGTGCGGCGGGAGTCTATGTCGGCGGGGTCAGTGGCCGGAGCGCGCCCCTCTGTCCTGCCGGACATCTCCCCCACAGGGGGGGAGATTGGCTGGGGGGCAGCTCCCCGCCCTACATCTTCTGTTGCTGGTGATGATGAATCTGCTTGGGACGTCGGATCGCGCTCCTTGCCGATCTCCCCCCCTGTGGGGGAGATGTCCGGCAGGACAGAGGGGGGTAATCCTTCAGCATCCGCCGCCAACGGCGAAACTTTCTCGCTCGCCACCACGATGACCGGCACCTCCCACGCCGTCTGAACCAGCTTACTCGTCAGCGGCAACGCAAGAGACGGATCAAGGACGATGCGGATCGGCGACTGGGCTTCGAGGCCTGGCGTGCGCACCGTCAGAAGCGGGTCATCCGCTATCGCGGTGCCGATGCCGACGAGGATGGCGTCGGATTCGGCGCGCAGCGCCTGAACCTCGGCGCGGGCCTCCGGACCTGTGATCGCCACTTGGCCCTCCCCCTCCCGGCCGATCATGCCATCGGCGGAAACGGCAAGTTTGAGAGTCACACAGGGGCGGTTCTTCGTCTGGCGGGTGAGATAGCCGGCCAGCGAACGCCGGCCCTCCGTCTCCAGTACGCCGGCATCCACCTCGATGCCGGCTTGGCGCAGCATGGCGATGCCGCGGCCGGAGACGCGCGGATCGGGATCGGTGACGCTGATGACGACGCGAGCGACGCCATAGGCAATCAGCGCCTCGGCGCAGGGCGGGGTCTTGCCGTGATGCGAGCAGGGTTCGAGCGTCACATAAGCAGTGGCGCCGCGGGCACGTTCGCCGGCTTCGGCGAGCGCCTGCGGCTCGGCATGCGGGCGGCCGCCGAGCGCCGTGACCGCACTGCCGACGACGACGCCGTCACGAACGATGAGGCAGCCGACGGAAGGGTTGGTGGCGGTGCGGCCGAGATGCCGGCGCGCCAGGCGGATCGCCGATGCCATGAAACCTTCGTCATCCGCCGTGACGCTCATGGCTCATCTGTCCAGCGGGTCGCGGGCGATCTTGGCGTTGATTTCGGAAATGACCTTCTCGAAATCCTCGGCAAGCGAGAAATCCCGATAGACCGAGGCGTAGCGCACGAAGCCGACATCATCGAGGCTCTTCATGGCTTCCAGCACCTGCAGGCCGATCTGCTCGGAGGAGATTTCCGTCTCGCCGGAACTTTCGAGCCGGCGGACGATGCCGGAGACGGCACGCTCAATGCGATCCCGCTCGACAGGGCGCTTGCGCAACGCGACTTCGAAGGAGCGCACCAGCTTGTCACGATCGAACGGTACCTTGCGGCCGGTCTTCTTGATGACCATCAGCTCGCGCAGCTGCACACGCTCGAAGGTGGTGAAACGCCCCCCACAATCCGGACAGATACGCCGCCGGCGGATGGACGTATTGTCCTCCGCCGGACGCGAATCCTTGACCTGGGTATCTTCCGAACCGCAATAAGGGCAGCGCATCGCTACTCCTTACCCCATGTAGCCATACATGGGGAAGCGGTCTGTCAGGTTGACCACCTTGCCGCGCACGGCGGCTTCGACGGCGGCGTTGCCGTCATCGGAATTGGCGACCTTCAGGCCGTCGAGAACCTCGACGATCAGATTGCCGATCTCGCGGAATTCGGCTTCCTTGAAGCCACGCGTCGTGCCGGCCGGTGCGCCCAAACGCACGCCTGATGTGACGAAGGGCTTTTCTGGGTCGAAGGGGATGCCGTTCTTGTTGCAGGTGATATAGGCGCGGCCAAGCGCTGCCTCGGCGCGCTTGCCGGTGGCGTTCTTCTTGCGTAGGTCGACCAGCATCAGGTGGTTGTCGGTGCCGCCGGAGACGACGTCGAGGCCGCCTGCAATCAGCGTTTCGGCCAGCGCCCGGGCGTTCTTGACGATCTGAGCGGCGTATTCCTTGAATTCCGGCTGCAGCGCCTCGCCGAAGGCGACCGCCTTGGCAGCGATGATGTGCATCAGCGGACCGCCCTGCAGGCCCGGGAAGACGGCCGAATTGAACTTCTTGGCGAGATCCTCTTCATTCGTGAGGATGACGCCGCCGCGCGGGCCGCGCAGCGACTTGTGCGTTGTCGTCGTCGCGACATGGCAATGCGGGAACGGCGACGGATGCTGGCCGCCGGCAACGAGGCCGGCGATATGGGCCATGTCGACCATCAGATAGGCGCCGACGCTGTCGGCGATCTCGCGGAAGCGCTTCCAGTCCCAGATGCGGGAATAGGCGGTGCCGCCGGCGATAATGAGCTTCGGCTTGTGCTCTTCGGCCTTGCGGGCGACTTCATCCATGTCGAGAAGGTTGTCGCCTTCTCGCACGCCGTAGGATACGACGTTGAACCACTTGCCGGACATGTTGACCGGCGAACCATGCGTGAGGTGGCCGCCCGAATTCAGGTCAAGACCCATGAAGGTGTCACCAGGCTGCAGCAGCGCCAGGAACACGGCCTGGTTCATCTGCGAGCCGGAATTAGGCTGGACGTTTGCGAAATTGACGCCGAATAGCTTCTTGGCGCGCTCGATCGCCAACTCCTCGGCGATGTCGACGAACTGGCAGCCGCCGTAATAGCGCTTGCCGGGGTAACCCTCGGCATATTTGTTGGTCATGATGGAGCCCTGGGCTTCCAGCACGGCGCGGGAGACGATGTTCTCGGAAGCGATCAGTTCGATCTCGTGCCGTTGGCGACCGAGTTCCTTTCCGATCGCGCCGAAGATTTCCGGATCGACGTCCGCAAGCGAGCGATTGAAGAAGGATTCGGTGGAAGCATTGGTCATGGGCGGGCTCCTCAACTGGAATGCGCTGAGGTATTAGCCTTCCGCCGGGGCAAGGGCAATACGAAGAACGACATTTGCTGGGCAAAGCGCGCGCTGCAGCTCTTTTGTGAGCACCCCTCGGCAGGACGCGTCAAACAGCGCCCTCCCCGGCATAAAAAACCGCGCCCGAAGCGCGGTTCTCAAAATCACGACGCAGAGGGCGCCGCTTATTGAACCGGCTGCTCCATGCCGGCCGTGGTGTCGAGCGCGAGCTCGGCATTGCCGTCCATCTGATAGATGTCGTCGCGGAACTGGACGATGCCGTCGGGCATGCCCCAGGCGGAGATGTAGACGAAATAGACCGGTACTTCGGTGGCGAGCTTGATCGGCGTGTTGACGCCGCTTGCGATCACCTGCTCCATCTGCTGGCGGCTCCAGCCCGGCGTCTCGCGCAACAGCCAGGTCGACAGGTCGCGCACGTTCTGAACGCGGACGCAGCCTGACGATTCAAAACGCATGAGCTTGTTGAACAGGCCCTGCTGCGGCGTGTCGTGCATGTACTCGCCGTTCTTGTTGTAGAAGTTGATCTTCGTCGATGCCATGGCGTTGATCTTACCCGGGTCCTGGCGGAACATCAGGTTCGGCGCCTCGCCGTTCCAATCGACAGTCTCCGGAGAAACCTCATTGCCCTTGCCGTCGATCAGACGGATCGCGTTCTTTTCGAGATAGGTCGGATCCTTGCGCATGAGCGGCATGATGTCCTTTTCGACGATCGAGCGCGGCGCGGTCCAGTAAGGGTTGAGGATGACTTCGTAGATCTTCGAATTGACGAGATGCGTCGGGCGGCTCAGACGGCCGACGACCGCGGTGTGGCGCGTCGCGACGCTGCCGTCTTCGACGGCCTCGACATAGGCGGCCGGAATATTGACCATCAGATGGCGCCGGCCGAGATCTTCCGGGAAGGTCTGCAGGCGGACCAGGTTGGTGTTCAACTGCTGCAGGCGGACATCGGCCGGAATATTCATCGCCTTCAGCGTGAACTCGCCGAGAACGCCGTCGGACGGCAGGCCGTGACGCGCCTGGAAGCGTTTGACGGCGCCGTCGACATAGGAATCGAAGGCGTTCGACATGCCTGCCTCGCGCGGCAGGTCGCCGGTGATCGCAAGGCGCTGGCGCAGCGCCTGGACGGCGGGAGAGGAAACGCCGAGCTGCAGGCGCTGATCACCGGGATTGACTTCGGGCCAGCCGCCGGCTGCCGCAATCTGCTGATACTGCATGATCGCCTGCTGGGCACTCGCGACCGATTGGGGACCGAGGATCGGCGTGTTAGAAACGACGGCCGTCGCCGTGCGCGAAGCCGCCTTGGCATCGAACTGGTCATCCCAGTTGCCGCGGCGCGGTGCGTTGATCAGTGTATCGAGCGCCGACTGCGCGAAGGCCGGCGCGGCGATCGCACCGGCGCCGATCGTTGCCGCGGACGCAAGGAAAGCGCGGCGAGAGAGAGCTTCATTTCCGTTTTTCTTCGACATAGTCCCAACCACTGAATGCCGCTGTAAAGGAAGCGCGGCCCTTTGCGATATCACTGCGCCTTAACGCAGATCCCACCATTCGTTCTTCCGGCACATCGGAAAATTCCGCCCGCCGCATCACAAGATTGCGATGCGGAAGTCTGAACGTTCCTGATCCATTGAAAGCGCCGGTTGTTAACATTCCGCTGCCACACCAATATGGCCAATTCGTGTTGTCAGGCCGAGGGCAACTGCCGAAGGCCGAGTTCATCACGCAACGAACCATATGACGGGTAAATCGTGCCGGTTAATAACGGCTAAAAAACGGCTTGGAAACCGGCCTTTGCGCTTGCCTGGCCTGCGTTGCAAAGATGCCACGCGGGCGCGAACGGCAAAACCGGACGCGCAGGGAACGCATCCGGTTTTCTTCAACCCTGAAAGGAGGTCGAGGGTCTTAGAGGCGGTACATGATCGAGTCGTTCCAGAAACGATCCAGACGCTGGAGCAGCTTGTTCATCTGGGTGAACTCGTCGGTGCCGATGCCGCCGACCTTGTCGATCGAGGCGATGTGGCGTTCGTAGAGCTTGGCGACCGTTTCGGCGATGTCCTGGCCGGTTTCGGTCAGGCTGATGCGGACTGAGCGGCGGTCGATGCGGGAGCGCTGGTGGTTGATGAAACCGAGGTCGACCAGCTTCTTGACGTTGTAGGATACGTTGGAGCCGAGATAGTAACCTCGCGAGCGCAGCTCGCCGGCGGTCAGCTCGGAATTGCCGATGTTGAAAAGGAGCAGCGCCTGGATGGCGTTGACGTCACTGCGACCCTGACGGTCGAACTCGTCCTTGATGACGTCGAGAAGACGGCGATGAAGACGTTCGACAAGATGAAGGGATTCCATGTAAAGATCACGGATGCCCTGATCCTGCTGGTCACGGAAGTTGGATACCGCCTGCGGCTTGATTTTCGTGTTCATATTGACTGCCTCACTGTTTTGTTTGGCGGTGTCGTTTTCTTCCCGCCTTGAGTGAGACCCTATCGAATACATATAAAATTCGACTTAAACCGCAGGCTTAATGGAGCCTTACCGGAAACCCCACGTTGTCTCAGGGTAAATCAACACTTACCTGGCGGCGGTGGCGGCGCTTTTCCAGCCAGAGCAACAGGCGGAAAATGCAGTAGACCGCGGCGACCATGAGATGCAGCAGGATGATCAGCTTATTGGGCCCGAAAATATCAGGCAGCAGACCATACATCAGAATCTGGCCGCCCGCTGCCAGCACCCAGATAACCGGCCCCCAGGAGACGGTGAGCCAGAGGCCGAGGGAGGCGACGGGGAAAAGCACGGCAAGGCTGGTGCTGGCCACCTTCCACGGCAGGCTCAAAAGATCGAATCGGCCGGCCCCGACCAGCGAATAACCGACGAGCATCGCCCAATATTGCAGCCCGAACCAGAAGCAGGATACGGCCACCAGCCTCAGGAACAGAATGAAGAGAAGATCCGCCAGCGTGCGTTTCGGTATTGTCGGGGAATCGGTTTCCATAGCGCAAACATCGGTTCGGGATCGGATCGTTACAAGCGGTTTTTCCGCCGCGGCCAATCGTCCGGTTTGGATTTTCCGGGCGCCATGATAATGAGCGCTCCGATAAATGGAATGGGCCAGGGACAGATATCATGCAGGATAAGACGCATCTCGTCGACGACATCACCGGCCATCGCCGCATGCGGCGCAATCGCAAGGCAGACTGGACTCGCCGGCTGGTGCAGGAAAACCGGCTGACGGTAGACGACCTGATCTGGCCGATCTTCGTCGTGCCGGGCTCCGGTATCATCGATCCGATCCCGGCCATGCCCGGCGTCAACCGTATGAGCATCGACAAAGCAGTCGAGGCCGCGCGCGAAGCGGCCGGCCTCGGCATTCCGGCGCTGGCGACCTTTCCCAACATCGAGATGGAGCTGCGCGACGAGACGGGTTCGAACAGCCTCGAGGCCAACAATCTGATCAATCAGGCCACGGCGGCGATCAAGAAGGCGGTGCCCAATATCGGCGTCATCACCGATGTCGCGCTCGACCCCTTCACCAGCCACGGCCATGACGGCATTCTGAGAGACGGCGAGATCGTCAACGACGAGACGGTCGATCAGGTGGCGCGTGCCGCGGTGATGCAGGCCGATGCCGGAGCCGACATCATCGCGCCCTCGGAGATGATGGACGGGCGCGTCGGCGCGATCCGCAGGGCGCTCGATGCCGCCGGCCATCAAGAGGTCGGCATCATGAGCTATGCGACGAAATTCGCCTCCGCCTTTTATGGCCCCTATCGCGAAGCGATCTCGACCGGCGGGCTGCTGAAGGGCGACAAGAAGACCTATTATATCGACCCGGCCAACGGCACCGAGGCGATCCGCGACGCCGCCCTCGACGTCGAGGAAGGCGCCGACATGCTGATGGTCAAGCCCGGCCTGCCCTATCTCGACATCTGCTGGCGGATGAAGGAGGCCTTCGGCCTGCCGACCTTCGCCTACCAGGTTTCCGGTGAATATACGCAGATCAAGGCCGCAGCGATGAACGGCTGGATCGACGGCGAGCGGGCGATGCTCGAAACGCTGCTGTCGTTCAAGCGGGCGGGATGCGACGGCATCCTCACCTATTTCGCGGTCGAGGTGGCGAAAATTCTGAGCAAACGGTGATTTCGGGGCGAATGATTGTATTTCGCCCCGCCGACACCATATCAGCGGCGTCGCTTTTGCGAGAGGAGATTGAGATGAGCTACAACCCCAATCCGCTTTACGCCGCACCGGAGGACTGGCGCGCCTATAGCGGCGTGTTGAGCCGCCGTGTCTTTGCCTTCATCCTCGATTACCTCATCGTGGCGCTGCTGTGCATTCCCGCGGCGATCGTTTTGTTCTTCCTTTCGATCGTCACGCTCGGCCTCGGCTTCTTCCTCTACCCTGCCCTCTTCGTCATCGTCGCCGGCCTTTACTTCGGCCTGACCGTCGGCGGGCCGAGCCAGGCTTCGCTCGGCATGCGGGCAATGGGAATTGCGATCGTGCGCGTCGACGGCCGGCCGATGGATTTTCTGACGGCGATCGTGCATCTGGCGCTGTTCTGGATCCTCAACTCGGTGCTGACGCCGCTCATCCTGCTTGCCGGCCTATTTATCGAGCGCAGCCGTCTCATCCACGACCTCCTGGTCGGCACGGTGACGGTGCGCACTGCCTGAGACCTGCCGTCTGAGACCTGGCGGCGGAGACGAAAAAACTCTCCGCCTTGCCTGTACCCGGCATCACGACGCTCCATATCCAAAGATTAGAAGACTGAAATGAAGGGCGGAGACCGCCGCGCTGTTGACGTTTTCTATTCTTAGGTCATGCTGTCAGAAAACGGCACTGTCTCGACAAGGAAACTTCCGCGACAAATGAATACGCAGACGACGCCATCCCCGCAGTTTTATCTGACGGCTCCGGCTGCGTGTCCGTATCTGCCGCATGAGATGGAGCGCAAGGTCTTCACCCATCTGGTCGGCCCGCGGGCCGCCGAGATGAACGACATCCTCACCCAGGGCGGGTTCCGCCGCTCGCAGAACATCGCTTACCGACCGGCCTGCGAATCCTGTCGCGCCTGCGTTTCCGTGCGGATTCTCGCCCAGGAATTCGAACCGACGAAATCGATGAAACGGGTGCTTGCCGCCAATTCCGATGTCATCGCCACCGAATTCGCAGCCCAGCCTTCCAGCGAGCAATATTCACTCTTCCGGCGCTATCTCGATTTCCGCCACCAGCAAGGCGGCATGTCCGATATGACCGTGCTCGATTATGCGATCATGGTGGAGGACACGCATGTGAACACGCGAATCATCGAATACCGCCGGCGCGAGGAAGGCTCCGGGCTGGAGGAGCGGCCGAAGGGCGAACTGCTTGCCGCCGCACTGACCGACACGATGAGCGACGGGCTGTCGATGGTCTATTCCTATTTCAATCCGGCGCTCGAGCGGCGTTCGCTCGGCACGTTCATGATTCTCGACCATGTCAGGCGCACGAAAGCGCTCGGTCTGCCGCATGTCTACCTCGGCTATTGGGTTCAGGGGTCACGAAAAATGGACTATAAGACCCGTTTCCAGCCGCAGGAGCATCTGACCCCGCGCGGCTGGGAACGTTTCGACCCCTCCTCCATGCCCGAAAGCACGCGCGACTGAATGTTCCCCACCGCTCTTTCCGATCATCGGAAAGGCCTGCTGCTGACGGCGATCGGCGGGCTGGCACTTTCCATGGATATCCCGCTCGTCCGCCTTGGCGACGGTGACATCTGGTGGGTTCTCGGAATGCGGAGCGCAGCAACGGTTGTCGCCACGCTCGTGATATTAGGAGCAATGCGCCTTGTTTCGGGCAAGTGGCCGGTCCTCGTTCCGGGGCGACCTGGTCTTATCGCCGGTCTGCTCTACGGTCTCTCTTCCCTAACTTTCGTGCTGGCCGTCTTCAATACGGCCACGGCCAATGTCGTCTTCATCGTCGCCTTCAATCCGATGTTCGGGGCGCTGCTTTCCTGGATTTTCCTCAAGGAGAAGCCCCCGGCCGCGACGCTGATCGCCATGCTGTTCATGATATCGGGCGTCGGACTGATTGTAAGCGAAGGACTTGCCAGCGGCCATATCTTTGGCGACGCCATGGCGCTTCTCAGCGCGCTCATTCTTGCCGCAGCCATTACACTCGGGCGTGCCTCGCGCCGGCAAATGGGCTTCGTGCCGCTGCTTGCCGCCATCCTGCCGGCCGCGCTCGGCCTCGCGCAAGCTCTGCCCTCAGCGTTTGCAATCGCCCATCCCGGCTGGATCCTCCTCAACGGCGCCGTCATGATGCCGGTCGCCTTCTGGTGTCTTGCAACCGGGCTGCGCTACCTCTCCGCACCTGAAGTCGGCATGTTCTATCTACTGGAAACGGTGCTTGCCCCGATCTGGGTCTGGCTGATCTTTGCCGAAACGCCCGTAACGACGACGCTCGTCGGCGGCGGCGTCCTGATGGCGACAATCGCCGCGCATTCCCTCTGGATGGCGCGGCGGAAGAGCGTCAGGCAAGTCTCGTGATGTGACGTTGTCGCCCGCTCGGCACCGTGTATAACGGCGTTAAAACAGAGGACAGAGCGATGAACGTCACGATCCGTGAGATCGGAAATTCCGAGGGTGTCATCATTCCCAAAGAGATCCTCGATCGCCTCGGTTTAAAAACAGGCGACTCGCTGGAACTCCAAATGGAAAATGGCGGCATCAATTTGAGGCCGGCTGAGGAAGATTTGTCTCGTCAGCTCGAGGTGGGACGACATTTCATGAACAAGTATAAGGTTGCTTTGAAGAAGCTGGCCGAATAATGGCCTTCAAATTCCTGACAAGGCCATTGGTGGAGACTCTGCAGACAATGCAGATCGAGCGCTTCGGCGGGCTTGCCGGGTTGCGTGACGAAGGCGCTTTGGAATCCGCCCTCGGCCGACCGATGCATAAGGCCAATTACGGTTGCGACGATGTCATCGAACTCGCCACAGCGTATCTTTTCGGCCTTGCCCGCAACTATGCATTCGTCGACGGCAACAAACGCATCGCGATCGTCCGCCGGTGTATTCCTTCTCGAAAACGGCTACGAGATCGAGACCACCGACGCCAATCTCTACGCTTTCGTCCTTGCCATTGCCGCCGGCGAGATTGACGAGGAAGGCGCGACACGCTTCCTTCGGGACTTCAGCGTGCCGCTCAACCGGTAGCCTTCAACTGTTGCTGTTCCAGTTCCCTGCCGAGCGCTTCGACGACATGCGCCCAGCCCTGCCGTGTTTTCTCCTCGTGCGCGGCCCATTCGGCGCACATTTCGTGGGTCAATGTCAGGCGGCTTCCGCCACCAAGAGGCTCGATGTCGATTTCGACGCGATCGCAATTGTGGTCATGCTCCTCGACGGAAAAACTGAAGACCATGCGTTGCGGGCGCTTCAATTCCAGGAAGACGCCCTGATGAAAAGCGTCGCCGGTCGGGCGGCGGTCGACGACGAAGAAACGGCCGCCGACGCGCGGGTCGATGTCGGCACGGATGACGTGACCATCATCAGTCGCAAACAGGAAGCGGCGGGCAATTTCGGGGTTCAGCCAGGCGTCGTAGACGACAGCGGGCGGGGCCCTGTAGGTGTGGCTGACATGCAATTTGATGGTGCTGGCGGGCATCGATTTTCCTCCGGTAGGGGCACGCGCGCCTTCTCGAAGCGCAACGAACCACAGCCGTTCCGTCCGCCCACGCAACCGGCCTTCTCCTCTTTTTGATAACAGCAATGAAATAGAGAAGTTCCCGCGCCCGCCAAGAGCCAAGAGCGGAATTTAGTTCGGCAAAAAATCAAGGCCTACGGCGTCCTTTGCGCGCATGAACAGGCGCGCGGCGCTGTAAAGCCTCAGCCAGCGAATTTGCCGCTGCGCGGGAAGCCCTTCGGTACGGTCCGTCCGGCGCTGGCGCGATCGCCCAGCCATTCGGCGAGTTCGTCCTTGTTCTTCGTGAAGGTGCGGCCGGCGCTGTCTTCCCAGACGAGGCCGTCTGATATCGCGAAGCATCGGACGTCGGAAATGCCGCCGTCCTTGTAGCGCTGCAGGCGCACGCCCTTGCCACGCGACATTTCCGGCACCTGCGCGAGCGGGAAAACCAGCAGCTTGCGGTTCTCGCCGACGACGGCGACGTGATCGCCGCTGACGGGCACCAGCAGCTGCGTTTCCTCCGGCAGCGCGACATTCATGATCTGCTTGCCTTTGCGCGTATTGGCGACCAGCTCCGCCTCTGGCACGACGAAGCCGTTCCCAGCCGTCGAGACGATCAGCTGCTTGCGCGAGGGATCGTGGACGAAGGCGGTCAGCACAGCCTGGTCGTTATCCATGTCGACCATGATACGCAAAGGTTCGCCGTGGCCGCGACCGCCCGGCAGCTTGTCGCCACCGAGCGTGAAGGCCTTGCCGCCTGTCGTGACGATCAGGATCTTGTCCGTCGTCTGCGCCGGGAAGGCCACTTTCAAGCCGTCGCCCTCCTTGAATGTCAGCGTCGCCGTGTCGGCGATGTGGCCCTTCAGGGCGCGGATCCAGCCCTTTTCGGAAATGACGACGGTGATCGGTTCCTTCTCGATCATCGCCTGCTGGATCGCTTCCTCGTCGGCTTCGGGCGCATCGGCGAACTGGGTGCGTCGACGGCCGACCTCGGTCGCCTTGGCGAATTTCTTCTTCACTTCGCCGATTTCCCAGGCGACCGTCTGCCACTGCTTGTCGTCGGAGGCAAGCAATGCCTCAATCTCGCTCTTTTCCTTGGTGAGTTCGTCGAACTCCTTGCGGATCTCGAATTCTTCCAGCTTGCGCAGGGCGCGCAACCGCATGTTGAGGATCGCTTCGACCTGATTGTCCGTCAGGTCCCATCGCGCCATCATGACCGGCTTCGGCTCGTCTTCCTCGCGGATGATCCGGATCACCTCGTCGATATTGAGGTAGGCGATCAGAAGGCCGCCGAGGATTTCGAGACGCTTGTCGATCGCGGCCAGACGGAAGCGCGACCGGCGCTGCAGGACCTCGCGACGGTGGTCCAGCCACTCCTTCAGCACTTCGTTCAGCGCCATGACCTTGGGGATGCGCCCCATGGACAGGACGTTCATGTTGAGCGGGAAGCGGCTTTCGAGCTCCGTCAGCTTGAACATCGACTCCATCAGGATCGTCGGATCGACGCTCCGGGACTTCGGCACCAGGACGATGCGGATGTCCTCGGCCGATTCATCGCGGATGTCTTCCAGCAGCGGCAGCTTGCGGGCAATCAGCAACTCGGCGATCTTCTCGATCAGCCGCGATTTCTGCACCTGAAAGGGAATTTCGGTGACGACGATCTGATAGCCGCCGCGCCCCAGATCCTCCGTCTGCCATTTCGCCCGCACGCGGAAACCGCCGCGGCCGGTGCGGTAGCTCTCGATGATGCTGTCGCGGCTGTCGATGATGATGCCGCCGGTGGGGAAATCCGGGCCGGGAATGAACTCGACGAGCTTTTCAACCGTCGCATCGGGATACTTGATCAGATGCAGGGCGGCATCGCATAGCTCATGGGCATTGTGAGATGGGATCGAGGTCGCCATGCCGACGGCGATGCCGGAGGAGCCATTGGCGAGCAGGTTCGGGAAGGCGCCGGGAAGCACGACCGGCTCGGAATTCGATTCGTCGTAGGTGTCGCGGAAATCGACCGCATCCTGATCGATCCCTTCGAGCAGCAGTTCGGAGACCGCCGTCATCTTCGATTCGGTGTAACGCATGGCGGCGGGGCTGTCGCCGTCGATATTGCCGAAATTGCCCTGGCCGTTCACCAGCGTATAACGCTGCGAGAAATCCTGCGCGAGACGAGCCAGCGCGTCGTAGATCGACTGGTCGCCGTGCGGATGGTAGTTACCCATCACCTCGCCGACGATCTTGGCGCATTTTCTGAAGGCTGAAGTCGGCCTCAGCCCCATCTCGTTCATCGCGTAGACGATGCGGCGATGGACAGGCTTCAGCCCGTCGCGCACGTCAGGCAGGGCGCGGTGCATGATGGTCGATAACGCATAGGCGAGATAGCGCTGCTCAAGCGCCGCCTTCAGGTCGACCGGTTGGATGTTGTCGTCGTCTCCGCCGGAAGGCGGCAAAATCTCTTGTCCCATAGGTCCTGACTAGCCCAGAAGAGGCTGGCGGGCAAGGAATCCAGGCCATTGCAGCTGTGGATGAAGTCTTCCGGCTGATATCAAAGGATGAGACAAGCTCATCGCTGCAATTTGGATTTCGTTTGCCCTTCCCTTCAACAAAAAATTAGTGGGCCGCAATATAAAGCAGGCCCAATCCGTAGTAGCGTAACTGCAGATTTCCAACCGTCACACGCCACCAGAGGAATCACCCTATGAACTTTTACCGGACAACGCGGCTGATGCTGTCGGGCGCAGCCTTTTTCTCGCTCGCAGGCTCGGCTTTCGCTCTCGACGGCGCCGATCTGCTGAAGAAGCTCAATGCCGCCTATGCCGCGCAGGGCGGAACGATTTCGGCTGACGGCATCGATATCGACGGCACGACGGTGACCTTGAAGAACGTCAGCCTCAAACCGACCGGCGGCGAAAGCCTGCCTATCGGCGAAGTCACTCTTTCCGGTGTCGAGGAAGACGAGGACGGTGGTTACTATATCGAAGAAGCGACCTTCCCCGACATCAACAAGACCGAAGATGGCGTCACTGTGACGGCGCAGCAGCTGACGCTTGGCGGCATTTCGATCCCGTCAACGCCCGGAGGCGACTCGCTCGATACGATGATGCTCTACGAAACAGCCCATACCGGCCCGCTGAAGGTGATCAAGGACGGCGCGGAAGTCTTCTCCGTGCTCGAAAGCAACATGAACCTGACATTGCGCGAAGACGAATCCGGCTTCGATTTCGACGGCGCTTTTAAGAGCATGAAGGCCGATCTCAGCAAGGCCGAGGATGCACAGAGCAAGGACGCGATCGAGAAGCTCGCCCTGCAGCACGTCCAGGGCGACATCACCATGAAGGGCGCCTGGGAACTTGCGCCCGGCACGATCGACATTTCGGAATTCGCCTTCGACTTCACCAACATCGGCAAACTGAACCTTGGCTTCAAGATCTCGGGCTATACGATGGCCTTCATGAAGTCGATGCAGGATGCGATGAAGCAATCCGAAGCCAATCCGAACAAGGAACAGTCGCAGCAGGCGCTCGGCCTCGCCATGCTCGGCCTGATGCAGCAATTGTCCTTCGAGGGCGCAAAGGTGCGCTTCGAAGATGCCTCGATCACCAAGCGGGCGCTCGATTATGCCGGTTCGCAGCAGAACATGTCCGGCAAGCAGATGGCGGATTCGCTGAAGGCGATGACGCCGATCATGCTGGCGCAGCTCAATATCCCGGAACTGCAGAACGCCGTTACGGCCGCCGTCAACACCTTCCTCGACGACCCGAAGAGCCTGACCGTCAAGGCCGCTCCCGAAAAGCCGGTGCCGTTCCCGACGATCGTCGGCGCAGCCATGGGCGCTCCGAACACGCTGCCGCAGGTGCTCGGCGTCAAGGTTTCGGCCAACGACTGATCGCTCAAATCTCAAGAAAGGGCCCGGCAGTTCCGCTGCCGGGCCCTTTCTTGTTTCAAATCAGACGATCCGCGCAAAAAAAAGGCCCGGCGACTGCGGCCGCCGGGCTTTTCCATTCGACAATAAGCCGAACTCAGTCCTTCTTGACCGGCGGGATCGGCCGGATCGCGAGTTCTCGCAGCTGCGTAGGCGTCGCCGGGCTTGGGGCGCCCATCAGCAGGTCCTGAGCCTGCTGATTCATCGGGAAGAGCGAGATTTCGCGCAGGTTCTTCGCGCCGACGAGCAGCATGATGATGCGGTCGATGCCGAAGGCGGCGCCGCCATGCGGAGGTGCGCCATACTGGAAGGCGCGGTAGAGGCCGCCGAAACGGTCCTCGACGTCCTGCTGGCTGAGGCCGACCTTCTCGAAGGCGGCAACCATGGTTTCCGGCGACTGGTTGCGGATCGAACCCGAGGCGATCTCGAAACCGTTGCAGACGGCGTCATATTGGAAGGCCTTGATCGTCAAAGGATCCTGGTTCTGCAGCGCGTCGAGGCCACCCTGCGGCATCGAGAACGGGTTATGAGCGAAATCGACCTTCTTTTCTTCCTCGCTCCATTCGAAGAAGGGGAAGTCGACGATCCAGCAGAGCTCGAACCGGTCGCGGTCGACGAGGTTGAGTTCTTCGCCGGCCTTGGTGCGGGCCTCGCCCGCAAACTTATAGAATTTTTCCGGCTCTCCGGCGACGAAGAAACAGGCGTCGCCGTCATCGAGGCCGAGCTGAGTGCGGATCGCATCGGTGCGCTCCTCGCCGATGTTCTTGGCAAGCGGTCCGGCGCCTTCGAGCTTATCGCCTTCCTTGCGCCAGAAGATGTAGCCGAGGCCCGGCTGGCCCTGGCTCTGCGCCCAGGCGTTCATGCGGTCGCAGAAAGCACGCGAGCCGCCTGTTTTGGCAGGGATCGCCCAGATCTGGACCTTCGGGTTGGAGGCGATCATGCCGGCGAAGACCTTGAAGCCGGAGCCGGCGAAATGCTCGGTCACCGCTTCCATGACGATCGGGTTGCGCAGATCAGGCTTGTCGGAACCGTATTTGCGGATCGCCTCGTCATAGGGGATGCGCGGCCATTCCTTGGTGACCGGCTTGCCTTCGGCAAACTCCTCGAACACCTTGGTCATCAGCGGACCCATCGTGTTCCAGACGTCTTCCTGGGTGACGAAGCTCATTTCGAGGTCGAGCTGGTAGAATTCGCCCGGCAGGCGATCGGCGCGCGGATCTTCGTCGCGGAAGCACGGCGCGATTTGGAAGTAGCGGTCGAAGCCTGCGACCATCAGCAGCTGCTTGTACTGCTGCGGCGCCTGCGGCAGAGCGTAGAAGGTGCCGGGATGAATACGGCTCGGCACGAGGAAGTCGCGCGCACCTTCCGGCGAGGAGGCAGTCAGGATCGGCGTGGTATATTCGGTGAAGCCAGCGCTGCCCATTTCACGGCGCATGGCCGAAATCACCTGGGTGCGCTTGACGATGTTCTTGTGCAGGGTTTCGCGGCGAAGATCGAGGAAGCGATACTTGAGGCGAACGTCTTCCGGATAATCAGGTTCGCCGAAGACTGGTAGCGGCAACTCCTTGGCGGCGGAGAGCACTTCGATCTCCTGGGCGTAGAGCTCGATCTCGCCGGTCGCCATGTTCTTGTTGACGGTGTCTTCGGTACGAGCCTTGACGAGGCCGTCGATGCGGATGACCCATTCGCCACGCACCGTTTCCGCTGTCTTGAAGGCCGGGCTATCCGGGTCGGCGACCACTTGGGTGATGCCGTAATGGTCGCGAAGGTCGATGAAGAGAACGCCGCCATGGTCGCGAACGCGATGGACCCAGCCGGCGATGCGGACGGTCGAGCCGACATCCGTCTTGCGGAGGGCGGCACATGTGTGGCTGCGGTAGCGATGCATAATCTCAAATCCTGGCATGTGGCTGAAGACGGCAGCAGGGGTTCGAAGACCCTCCCGCGCCGACAAGAAAATCGGGCGGAAAAGCGCATGGACGCTCCGATTTGTCAAGGCTTGGCGCGCCCCGCCCCTGGGTTTGGCATGCGTTTATGGCGAGGCTGCGACCCACAGGCTGCGGCAGTTTGGCCGTGTTTCCCGTATTGATGAAGATGCGGCTCAACTTTAAAAGGATCGGCATCCCGATCCTGGAGCCGCCGCATGCCTCTGCTGACCCGCCGCAACCTTCTGAAGGCATCCGCCGTCGCGGGCGCCTATGGCGCCGGCGTCGCCGTTGCGGGCAAATTCGGGCTTGCCGAGGCGGCGCTGGAACCGCAGCTGCTGATGGCTGTAAAAACCGAGGCCATGCTGACCGAGGCGGGTCCGACCAGGGACATCATGAGCTGGGGCCATGACGGCATGCCGCCGGTTCTGCGGATGACCAAGGGGCGGCCCTACGCGGCAAGGCTGAAAAACGGGCTCGACGAGCCGACGACGATCCATTGGCACGGGCTTCGCATCGACAACCGCATGGATGGCGTGCCCTTCGTGACGCAGCCCTATATCTATACCGGCGATAGCTTCGATTATGCCTTCACGCCGCCGGATGCCGGTACCTACTGGTATCATCCGCATTGCAACACGCTGACGCAGATGGGACACGGCATGACCGGCATGCTCGTCGTCGAGGATCCGGCCGATCCGGAATTCGATGCAGAAGTGCTGCTCAATCTGCGCGACTGGCGTCTCGGAGGCGACGGGCAGTTCATCGCGCCCTTCCGGCCGCGCGACGCTGCCAAGAGCGGCACCTACGGCACGGTGCGCACGGCCAACTGGCGCCAGGAGCCGCAATATGATGCGCCGGCCGGCGGGTTGGTGCGGCTGCGCATTGCCATCACCGACGTGACCCGCATCTTCTCGCTGAAGATGGCGAGCGCAGATGCGACCGTCATCGCAATCGACGGCAATCCGGTGCCGAAACGCTTCCCCCTGGACCTCCTGCAGATCGGGCCGGGCCAGCGGCTCGATCTCGCCGTCCGCATGCCGGATGGCGAAGGCGCCGTCGCGACACTGGAAGACATTCGCGGCACGGCACCGAAGACGATCGCCAGCCTGCGTGCCGTCGGAGCATCGCTGAAGCGCGACATCGGCGATCTCGGGCCTCTTGTCCGAAATCCTGTCCCGAAGGCCGATCTTTCCGCTGCCGAACAGATCCCGCTGGTGTTGAGCGCCACTGCGGAAAATGCCGCCGTGGAGAGCATCTGCGGCACGCTCGGCTACAGCTTCTGGGCGATCAACAAGGTGCCCTGGCCCGGGGACACGCCCGATCCGACGGCGCCGCTGGCGGAACTGAAGCTCGGCAGGAGCTATGTCTTCAACCTTGAGAACACCACGCCGCACGCGCATCCGATCCACCTGCACGGAATGAGTTTCACGGTGATCTCCTCCTCGACGCGGGAGGTGATGCCACTGGTGTCCGACACCTACCTCGTCCAGCCTGATGAGAAGGTGCAATTGGCCCTCGTCGCCGACAATCCCGGCGACTGGGTGCTGCATTGCCATATCATCGAACATCAGAAGACCGGAATGACCAGCTATATCAGAGTGAGCTGAAGCATTCGCCTTGCCTCAGTTTGGACGTGATTCTTCTTCAGCAATGCTCGAAGCTTATGCTGTTGTATTGACATATCGAAGCGAAAGGAGAAGGAAGGTTCAACCGACCTTTTCCTTGCGAATGAAATGATATGATCGAAACCACCGCCGAATTGGCGGCCGCCTGCAAAGAGCTGGCCAAGTCCGACTTCATCACCATCGATACCGAATTCCTGCGTGAGACGACCTTTTGGCCGGAGCTTTGCCTGATCCAGATGGCAAGCCCGACATTGGAGGTTCTCGTCGATCCGCTGGCGAAGGGCATTGATCTCGCCCCCTTCTTCGAGCTGATGGCGGACACGAAAGTGTTGAAGGTCTTTCACGCGGCGCGCCAGGACATCGAAATCATCTTCAACCGCGGCAACCTCATTCCGCATCCGATCTTCGACACGCAGGTCGCGGCCATGGTCTGCGGTTTCGGCGACAGCGTCTCCTACGACCAGCTGGTCAGCCGCATCAAGAACGTCCATATCGACAAGTCGTCGCGTTTCACCGACTGGAGCCGCCGGCCGCTCTCCGAAAAGCAGCTGGAATATGCGCTGGCCGACGTCACCCATTTGCGCGACGTCTACCTGTCGCTGAGCGCAGAACTCGACCGCGAAGGCCGCACGTCGTGGCTGCGCGAGGAAATGGACATTCTCGAAGCGCGCGAAACTTACGACATGCATCCCGATGACGCCTGGCAGCGTCTGAAGATGCGCCTGCGCAAGCCGCAGGAGTTGGCGGTCCTGAAATACGTCGCCGCCTGGCGTGAGCGCGAGGCACGGGCCCGCAATGTACCGCGTTCGCGCGTCTTGAAGGACGATGCGATCTATGAGGTCGCCCAGCAGCAGCCTAAGGATGCCGAAGCGCTCGGCCGCTTGCGCACAATTCCGAAGGGCTGGGAGCGTTCGGCCGCCGGGACGGCGGTCGTCGAAGCGGTCAATGCGGCGCTCGCCCTACCGAAAGCCGAGATGCCGCATGTGCCTCGTCAGGCACAGGCGCCGGAGGGCGCAGCTGCCGCCGTCGAACTCTTGAAGGTGCTGCTGAAGCTGATCTCCGAAAAACATGGCGTGGCGCCAAAGGTGATCGCCAACAGCGAGGATCTCGACAAGATTGCCGCCGATGGCGAGAACGCCGATGTCGCTGCCCTGCATGGCTGGCGGCGCGATCTTTTCGGCGAGCCCGCACTGCAGCTGATCCAGGGGCAGATCGGATTGCGTTTCGCCGGAAGGAAGGTTGAAACCGTCAGCCTCTGAAACCAAGCTGAATTCGCTTGACGCTTTTTTCCCAACTGAAACAATGGCTGGAGGAAACCTCAGGCGAAGAGGCGGCATGCGGGAAATATCTCCAACGCAGAACTGGATCTTGATCGCGATCGTGCTGGCTGCGAGCGGCGTCATCTACGATCTGATGTTCTACTCCAATCAGACCCCGGTCATCGGGGCGATCTTCGCGCTCTTTATCGGCATGCCGATTCTCGCCTTCGAGCGCAAGGTGCTGTTTCGCACCCTCTACCGACGGATCCAGAGGCTGCCGACCTTCGTGTTCATCATCACGGAGCTGGTGATCTACGAGATCCTGATGAGCATGGGCTTCGCCTGCGCCGGCCTCCTGCTCTGGTCGCTCGGCATGCTGAAGCCGTCGTCGTTCATCGATCTCGTCGTCATGCCGTTCGAGGTCTTCCTCTATGCGCTTGCCGTCTGCTCGGCACTGATCTTCATCCTGCGCGTGCGGGAATTGCTCGGCCGCGAAGTATTCGTCAGCATGCTCATCAGCCGCTATCGCAATCCGGTCAAGGAAGAGCGTGTCTTCCTCTTCATCGATCTCGTCGATTCGACAGCTTTCGCGGAAAAGCACGGCGACCTCAGGGCACAGCAGCTGCTGAGCTCGCTGTTTGCGACCTTCGCGGAGCCGGTCCGGCGCCACAAGGGCATGATCAACGACTATGTCGGTGATGCGGCGATCATTACCTGGCCGCTTGCCCGCGGCGTCAAGGATGCGCGCTGCGTTCGCTGCATCTTCGATATCCTCGCCGATATCGAAGCCAATGCCGCCGGCTGGCGGAAAAATTACGGCCAGGTGCCGAAGCTTCGCGTAGCCCTTCATGGCGGCGAGATCATTACGGCGGAAGTCGGCGTCGACCACCACAAAATCAGCTATTTTGGCGATACAGTGAATACGACCGCCCGGCTGGAGACGCTCTGCCGCAGCCTTAACCGGCAGGTGCTGATCTCCGCGGAGCTGGCCCGGCGCATGACTTTTCCCGACGACATTTCCTGCGAAGATCTCGGGATCCATGCCGTCAAGGGACGCGGCCAGGCACTCGGCGTCATGGCGCTGTCCTCGCGTGCGGTGACCGTCCTGAACACGCCCGCAGTCGTTCTGCACGGCTGAGCAAGTCCATTTATCACCCGTCACCAAAGCTTCACCCAACCGTCAATTCGCTGACACGGAAGCCCTGTTAAGCGGAAGCCATTCGCATCCGTTCCATGGGGATATTATGAAGAACGTCCTTTTTGCTTCCGTATCGCTTTTCATCCTGACTGCCGGCCCCGTTTCGGCCGACCAGCAGCAGTTCCCGGCCAATCTCGCCGGCCAGGCGATCCTGCCAGCCAATACCATGGTTCCTGCTCCGGCCGACGCCCCCGAATTCCTCAAGCATTCCGGCAAGTTCACGACGCCGGACCGCAAGCGCACCGAAGCACTCGGCAGCGTTCCCGGCAAGGACGGCGCGCGCGTGACCGACCTCAAGCTTCCGTTCGACGGCCAGCCGATCCAGGGTTTCTCGGGCATCAAGACGATGGCCGACGGGACCTTCTGGACGCTCTCGGACAACGGCTCCGGTTCCAAAGCCAACTCTTCCGACTCCATGCTGTTCCTGCATCAGATGAAGTTCGACTGGACTGCCAACAAAGCTGAGGTCGTCAAGAACCTCTTCCTCTCCGATCCAAACAAGATCGCTCCGTTCCCGATCGTGCTCGAAGGCACAGAAAAGCGTTACCTCACCGGTGCCGACTTCGACATCGAATCGATCCAGCCGGTTGCCGACGGCTTCTGGCTGGGCGACGAGTTCGGTCCCTATATCCTCAAGGTCGATACCGAAGGTCGCCTGACGGACGTGATCCCGACGACGGTCGACGGCAAGGCGGTGCTTTCGCCCGACAACCCGCTGATCCAGCTGCCGGGCAATCCGGCCGCCAAGATGCCGGTCTTCAACCTGAAGCGCTCCGGCGGCTTCGAAGGCCTTGCCATGTCGAAGGACGGATCCAAGCTCTACGGCCTGCTCGAAGGCGCCATCTACAAGGATGACGGCACAATGGAAACGGCTGACGGCCATACGGCCATCCGCGTCATCGAATTCGACGCTGCCTCCAAGAAGTGGACCGGCCGCAGCTGGCTTTATCCGTTCGAAGACAAGGGTGTATCGATCGGTGATTTCAACATGCTTGACGACTCCACCGCTCTCGTCATCGAGCGCGACAGCGGCGCCGGCACCAGCGATAAGGCCTGCGCCGACCCGAAGCAGCCCAAGCCGGATTGCTTCGAAGCTCCGGCGGTGCTGAAGCGCGTCTACAAGATCGAGTTCAACGACGCCAATGTCGGCAAGGCCGTCCGCAAGATCGGCTATATCGACCTCCTGAACATCCAGGACCCCGACAACAAGAAGAAGGCCGGCAACAAGGACGGCGTCTACGACATGCCGTTCGTCACGATCGAAAACGTCGACCGCGTCGACGCCACGCACATCATCATCGGTAACGACAACAACCTGCCCTTCTCGGCCGGCCGCGCCGTCGACAAGGCCGACAATAATGAGTTCAGCCTGCTTGAGGTTGGTGAGTTTTTGAACGCGAAGTAATTTGGGCTCTAATGTGAGATTGAGAGGGCGGCGCGTCAGTGCCGCCTTTGTTGTTGCGGGCGTGCCGTGCGGCACAACCACCGCAAATCAACCTACTCGAACCGGAACGCCAGCCTCTTGTTCGTCAGCCTCGACAGCTGCTGCAGGCGACCGTCCAGGCGTTCGCCGGCGAAATCGCGGTATTCCGGCGGCACCACGAATTCGAGGTCGAAGTCCGGGTTCGACGATTTGCGGAAGGTCAGGTTCTTGACGACGCCGGGCATGGAGGCCGAGAAGAGGTAGACGACGCGCAGCATGCCGCCGAGCAGCTTGGCGCGCTCGATGAACTGCGGGGTGGCGATCTGCGCCAGCGGGCCGGTGGCGCCGTCGTCATGCAGCCCCTCGAAACGGTAATAATTGGTGAGCGCGATGAAGGCGCGACCGGGATGGCTGATGCCGACGAAGGACGAGTGGGCAATGACGTTCAGCGCCTGCAGGCCACGGTAATCAGGATGGGCGCGCCAGCTGATATCGGCGAGCAGACAGGCGGCCTGGCGATAGCGGCTTTCCTCTTCGGTTTCCTGAACGTCGAAGAAAGGCATCATACGGCCGGTCCATTCCGCCAGTTCGCGGGCGTGCTCCGGCGAACGGGCACGCAGGATTGCCAGTTCGCCCGCAGCGGCCAACAGCGGATCGGCGCGGCGCTCGGCCTCAGACAGCAGCGAATAAAGATATCCCTCGCGCACGCCCTGCGCCGAGAAGGAAATCACAGACGGCTTCATCACGCTCAGCACCTCCTTCATGGCGACGGCGCCGAAGGGCAGCAGCGAGCGGCGGTGCTTGGAAACGGCCTGCAGCGCCGGCTCGCGCGAATCGCGCGCGGTCATCACCTGTTCGAGGAACAGCATCATCGCTTCAAGCGATACCTCATAGCCCTGCATCATATGCAGCGGATAATTGGTGATCTCCATGTGCAGCTTGGCGATGTTTCGCCAGGTGCCGCCGACGGCGTAGAAGGTGCGCCCCTCGCCGTTCGTCAAAAGCTTTGCCGTCTTCAGCTGCTTGCGGGCGAAGTCACGCGCTTTGGAAAGAGAACCGCCGGCATATTCCGACAGGCGCAAACCGCCGAGGGGCAGCGTAATGCCCTTGCCGACCTCCTTGCCCTTGATGTCGATCAATTCAAGAGAGCCGCCGCCGAGGTCACCGGCAATGCCGTCAGGATTGAAGAAACCGCTGATGATGCCGAGCGAGGCGAAACGAGCCTCCTCCTCGCCCGAGAGCACCCGGACGTGGCGCTGCAGGATCGTCTCGGCTTGATGGATGAAATCGGGGCCGTTGCTCGCCTCACGGGCGGCGGCCGTCGCCAGCACATACATGGTGGCGGCCCGCGCCTGATCGGATAGGGCCTTGAAACGGTGGAGCGCCGCCAGAGCCCGAGCGACGCCCTCTTCATCCATCTTGCCGGTGACGGCTATGCCTTTGCCGAGGCCGCAGAGGACCTTTTCGTTGAAGAGGATCGTAGGCGAACGGGACAGGCCTTCGTAGACGACAAGACGAATGGAATTCGATCCGATGTCGACGACGGAGACCGGGGCGATCCCTGGAAGGCGCCCCTGGGCTTCAGATTCAACCATATGGTCCAGTTTTACTTGTTGTTGCGGCCTTCGAGCAGGCCGGCGATCAGTTTCGGCGCGCTTGATTTCAGAGCTTCACCACGGCCTGACAGGCTCGGATTGGTCATGAAATACTGTTGCGCATTGAACGGCTCCTCGCCCCTGCGCACTTCCATGCGCCGCGACGTACCGTCGGGCAATATCTCGTAGCTTTGTTGATTGTCAATCACGTTGCCGAGCATAATCTGTGACAAGACCTGCTCATGAACAGTCGGATTTGTCAGCGGAACCATGGTCTCGACGCGGCGGTCGAGATTTCTCGGCATCATGTCGGCCGAGCCGATGTAGACCAGCGCCTTGTCGGAAGGCAGGCCATGGCCGTTGCCGAAGCAGAAGATGCGGCTATGCTCGAGGAAGCGGCCGATGATCGACTTGACGCGGATCTTCTCCGAGAGACCGGGCACTTGGGGACGCAGGCAGCAGATGCCGCGCACGACGAGATCGGTCTCGACGCCCGCGTGGCTGGCGCGATAGAGCGCATCGATAATGTCGGGGTCGACGAGCGCGTTCATCTTCATCCAGATCGCCGCCGGCCTGCCGTTCCTGGCGTGTTGAATCTCTTCATCGATGTGACGCAGGATGCGCGGGCGCAAGGCATTGGGAGAGACGGCGATCTGCATTCCTTCTTCAGGTTCGCCGTAGCCGGTGATGAAGTTGAAGATGTTCGCCATGTCGTGGGCGATGACGGAATTGCAGGTGAAATAGGAGAGATCCGTATAGATCTTGGCGGTGATCGGGTGGTAGTTACCGGTTCCCAAGTGACAGTAGGTTCTGAGCTTGCCTTCCTCGCGGCGGACGATCATAGACATCTTGGCGTGGGTCTTGAGCTCGATGAAACCGAAAACGACCTGCACGCCGGCGCGTTCGAGATCGCGTGCCCAGCGGATATTCGCCTCTTCGTCGAAGCGGGCCTTGAGCTCCACCAGCGCTGTCACCGACTTGCCGGCTTCAGCGGCATCGACCAGAGCGCGGACGATCGGGCTGTCGTTCGAGGTGCGGTAAAGCGTCTGCTTTATCGCCAGAACGTCAGGATCGCGCGCAGCCTGGAGAAGGAACTGGACCACTACATCGAAGGATTCATAGGGGTGATGGACGACCATGTCCTTCTCGCGGATGGCGGCGAAGCAGTCGCCGGCATGTTCGCGGACGCGCTCGGGAAATCGCGCATTGTAGGGCTGAAACCTGAGATCGTCGCGCGGCGCCTTGGTGATCTCCGACAGAGTGTTCAGCGCCAGGAGCCCCGGCAGAACGGCGACGCGATTGTCAGGGATGCTGAGCGCCTGCACGACGAACTGGCGCAGCGAGGCCGGCATTTCCGAATCGGTCTCGATGCGGATGACCTTGCCGCGACGGCGTCGCTTCAGTGCGGTTTCGAAAAAGCGCACGAGATCCTCGGCCTCTTCCTCGACTTCGATATCACTGTCGCGGATGACGCGGAACGTACCGGAACCCTGCACCTCGTAACCGGGGTAGAGCCTGTGGATGAAGACGTTGGCGACATCTTCCAGCGTGATGTAGCGGATCGTGTTCCCATCATCGGGCAGCCGGACGAAGCGGTCGAGCGCCACCGGCAGGCGCAGCAGCGCCGTCATCGGCTCGCGGCCATTCTTGCTGACGAGCTGCAGCCCGATCGAAAAACCGAGATTGGGAATGAAGGGGAACGGATGGGCCGGATCGATGGACAGCGGCGTCAGCACCGGGAAGATCGCCTGTTCGAATTCGGCGGCAAGCCACTGGCGGTCTGCATCACTCAGGGCGCCCGGGCGCACGATCAGAATGTCTTCCTTGGCGAGATACTGCTGCAGCACGGCGAGCGAAGCCTGCTGCTCCATTTGCAGATGGTCGATCTCCTGCAGAATCGAATCCAGCTGTTCGGCCGGTGTCTTGCCGTCGGGGCTGCGGATGGCGATGTTCTGGCGTACCTGGCCCTCGAGGCCGGCGACACGCACCATGAAGAACTCGTCGAGGTTGGCTGCCGAAATCGACAGGAAGCGGACGCGCTCGAGCAGCGGATGCTCGGTATTCAGCGTCTCTTCCAGGACGCGCCGGTTGAACTGCAGCCAGGAGAATTCGCGATTGATGAAGCGCTCGGGGCTCGCCAGCAGTTCTTCCAGCGGGGGGACATTGTCGTTGGTTTCCGGAGTGAGTTCCTGATGTTCTGCGACTGCGCTGTCCATGGTCCGCTTACCCCGTTTTCAATCGCGACGGCAATTATATCAGTTTCACGACGGATCTGTGACAGTCAATCGGCCAGTTCCGAATTTCCCAATTCATTCAATACCTCGGCAGCAAGAGACCGGGTGATTTTCGTGCCCCGCGACAGGGCCAGCCGGTCGAGCCTTTCGACGATCATCTGGGCCGCGTTCAGCGACCGCTCCATCCGGTTGACGATATAGAGCACGAGTTTGTCATCTATATAAAGCTGCCGGTCGGCGAAGAGCTTGACGATCACCTGCGACAACAGGGCTTCATCCGGCTCACCGATCTCGACGACAGTGGCGGCCTTGAGGCGAGAGCGCAGATCCGGCAGCAGGACCGGCCACGACATCGGCCAGAGACGGCTTGTCATCAGGAGGCTGGTGCCGTTTTCGCGCACGCTGTTGATGACGTGGAAGAGCGTGTTGTCGTCGAAGCCGAGACGATCGGCATCCTCGAACAAGACAGGGCCGTTCGCCGCCGTGACCGCGGCATTGGAGCCGGCCTTGGGGTGAATGATCTCCGCTCCGCTGTGTTCTTTCCAGATCCCGGCCAGGTGCGATTTTCCGGATCCTACCGGACCGGCGAGGACAACGACCGGTGACGGCCAGTTCGGCCATGCATCGACGATCGAAACGGCGGCGGCGAGACGCTCCGAGATCAAGAGATCGTCGCGGCCGGTTGCAACATCATGTGAAAAGGCCAAGGGAAGCTGCTCTCCGGCCTTGCGCTTCGGATCAGCGTTCTTCACGTCATTCATTAGGTACTGATTTCGTCTTCCGGGCGCGGCCGCCTGATGACCCGCCAAAATAAAGATCGCTCTGAAGGTAGCGCGAAAGCGCGAAGCGGACAAGGACACCGACGGCCGCGGCGGCCGGCACGGCGACCAGAAGCCCGACGAATCCGAAGAGCGCGCCGAAGGCAAACAGCGCAAACATCAACCAGACCGGATGCAGGCCGACGCTGGAGCCGACGAGCTTCGGCTGCAGGATGTTGCCTTCGAGGAACTGGCCGCTGAAGAAGACGGCGAGCACCAGCCCGATCCAAGGATAATCCGGCCAGAACTGCACGAGTGCCACGCCCACAGCGAGAATGAGGCCGACTAGCGAGCCGACATAGGGAATGAAGCTGATCATGCCGGCGAAGAGGCCGATCAGCAGGCCGAAATTCAGCCCGACCAGGGAGAGGCCGGCGGCATAATAGACGCCAAGAATGAGGCAGAGCGAACCCTGGCCGCGAATGAAGCCGGCGATCGCCTGATCGACTTCCTTGGCAATCTGGCGGACATCGCCGACATAATCGCGCGGGATCCACTGGTCGACCTTGGCAACCATGCGGTCCCAATCGAGCAGGATATAGAAGGCGACGACGGGGGTGACGACGAGCAGCGATATGACGTCGACGATCGCTTTGCCGGAATTCCAGAGCTGCGCGAAAAGCCCTGTAAGGAAGCCCATGCCTTCGGAGAGGATGCCGGAGAGATTGTCCTTGATCGTGCCGGCCTGGCTCTTGACCCAGTCCGGCAGCAGCGAATTCTGCGTCTGGGTGACGAACTGCTGCAATTGGCTGATATAACCCGGCAACCGCTCGGCGAAATCATTGAACTGGCTAATGAGCACGGGAATGAGGATCATCAGCGCCAAAGCGAAGACGACAACAAAGGCAATGAGGATGACGATGGTCGCCATCATACGGCTCAGGCCGAGCCGCTGCAGCCTGTCCGCCACCGGGTCCAGGAAATAGGCAATCGCCATGCCGGCGACGAAGGGCAGCAGGATCGAGCTGAAGACATAGAGGAAGGCGATGAAGAAGACGAGCACGGCCAGCCAGAAGAATATCTGGCGCTTCAGACTATTGCCGCTGACATGCTGTGGCATCGCTTCCCCGCTGATCGCTCGCCGCCGCCCAAACGCCGCGCCCGATCCGGCGCGGCCATCAAGCACATAGGATGCAGGCGCAAAGATGGTCAACCCTGTCACATCAAATCCCGGAAAGCCTCGGGGGAGACGTGGGAAATTGGGGGCTTTTGCCATGCGACGCTTGCATAAAGGCCCCTGTCATGCAATTGCGACCGGCAGATGACGCGGCGCGTCCGCCGCCCGGAAATAGCCATCGGAGACCAGCATGAGCCAGTCTGGAAAAAACGGCCTGACCTATAGCGATGCGGGCGTCGACATCGATGCCGGCAACCTCCTCGTCGAAAAGATCAAGCCGGCGGTGCGCTCGACGCGCCGCCCGGGCGCCGACGGCGAGATCGGCGGCTTCGGCGGGCTCTTCGATCTCAAGGCGGCGGGCTTCACCGACCCGGTTCTCGTCGCTGCCAATGACGGCGTCGGCACCAAGCTGAAGATCGCGATCGACGCCGATTACCACGACACCGTCGGCATCGACCTCGTCGCCATGTGCGTCAACGATCTCGTGGTCCAGGGCGCCGAGCCGCTGTTCTTCCTTGATTACTTCGCGACCGGCAAGCTCGACCCCGACCAGGGTGCTGCAATCGTCGGCGGCATTGCGGCGGGCTGCCGCGAGGCGGGCTGCGCGCTGATCGGCGGCGAGACGGCCGAGATGCCCGGCATGTATTCCTCCGGCGATTACGATCTCGCCGGCTTTGCCGTCGGTGCTGCCGAACGCGGCAAGCTGCTGCCCTCAGGCGATATCGCCGAGGGCGACGTGATCCTCGGCCTTGCCTCCTCTGGCGTCCATTCCAACGGCTTCTCGCTGGTGCGCAAGATCGTCGAACTGTCCGGCCTCGGCTGGGATGCGCCGGCGCCGTTCGCCGAAGGCAGGAAGCTTGGCGAAGCGCTGCTCGAACCGACCCGCATGTATGTGAAGCCGCTCCTGAAGGCGATCCGCGAGACGGGCGCGCTGAAGGCACTCGCCCACATCACCGGCGGCGGCTTCCCGGAAAACATTCCGCGCGTGCTGCCGAAATATCTGGCCGCGGAGATCGATCTTGGCGCCGTCAAGGTCCCGCCGGTCTTCTCGTGGCTCGCCAAATCTGGCGGCGTCGAGGCGAAAGAAATGCTGCGCACCTTCAACTGCGGCATCGGCATGATCGTCGTCGTCGCCGAAGAGAACGCCGCCGCGGTATCGCAGGCGCTTGAAGCCGAAGGCGAAAAGGTCGTCACGCTCGGCCGCATGATTGGCCGCGCCGAAGGCGCTGCCGGCACGGTCTACAAGGGTACGCTTGCCATATGAGCGCGCCGCGCAAACGCGTCGTCGTCCTGATCTCCGGCGGCG
The DNA here is from genome assembly GCF_002117485.1 of Rhizobium sp. NXC14. Classification (NCBI taxonomy): domain Bacteria; kingdom Pseudomonadati; phylum Pseudomonadota; class Alphaproteobacteria; order Hyphomicrobiales; family Rhizobiaceae; genus Rhizobium; species Rhizobium sp. NXC14. Next base: position 1,594,660 of record NZ_CP021030.1, on the reverse strand, counting down.
GCTCCAACATGATGGCGCTGGTCGCGGCGGCGAAAGCGGCCGACTATCCGGCCGAAATCGTCGGCGTCATTTCCGATAAGCCGGACGCCGGCGGGCTCGCGAAGGCAGCGGCCGAGGGCATTGCCACCTTCGTCTTTCCTCGCAAGGAATATGCCAGCAAGGAGGCGCACGAGGCGGCGATCTTTTCTGCGCTCGACACGCTTTCGCCCGACATCCTGTGTCTCGCCGGATACATGCGGCTGCTGTCGGCGACCTTCATCCAGCGGCATGAAGGCCGGATGCTCAACATCCACCCTTCCCTGCTGCCGCTGTTTCCTGGGCTGCATACCCATCAGCGCGCCATCGACGCCGGCATGCGCATCGCCGGCTGCACCGTGCATTTCGTCACCGAAGGCATGGACGAAGGGCCGACGATCGGCCAGGCGGCGGTGCCGATCCTTTCCGGCGATACGGCCGAAAGCCTGGCCGCGCGGGTGCTCACCGTCGAACACCAGATCTATCCGCAGGCGCTGCGGCTCTTTGCCGAAGGCCGTGTGGCGATGGACGGCGGCAAGGCGGTGGGCGCTGAGGTTTCGCTTGCCGTGCCGAAGGGGCAACTGATTTCTCTGATCGGCGACCGCGCATAAAAGGCATTTTCATGCCACGCGGCTCAGACTGCTAACAAAGCCCGGCACGTCGCTATGCTCGGACTTGTCTTAGTCCTGCCATTTCGAAAGCTGCCCCTCATCCGGCTGCCGCCACCTTCTCTCCGCTCGCGGGGCGAAGGGGATATGCCGCACCCTCTCCGGTCCCACTCGCTCTCGCAGGGCACGTCCCCTCGCCCCGTTTACGGGGAGAGGGTTAGGGTGAGGGGCAACCATCGGGTACAGCCCGGGCTGATACCTGACAGAATGAACCGGGTTGATGGTCGACAAGTCATAGTGTGTCGGAGGGAGGGCTTCCGACGCCATTTGTGGAGACTTGTCGCATGGAAGAACGTGTTCGGATGCTGTCGGCCTATGCTTTGGGGCACTGGAGTGTGAGAGATCTTTGCCGACGCTACGGTGTGAGCCGGGATACATTTTACGCCTGGCGCAAACGGCAGATGAGCGGAGCGCCGGATTGGTTTGTCGATCGGTCGCATGGCACGGTTTCGTGCCCGCATCGCACGCCGTCAGCCCTTGCCGATGAGGTGATTGCGCTACGCCGGCGGTTTCCGCATATGGGGCCGCGCAAGCTGCTGGCGCTGTTGCAGCGCCAGTCTGCGCAGACCGCTTGGCCGGCGGCCTCGACGATCGGCGACATCCTCAAACGGGCAGGCCTTGTGGACACTGCCAAGCGGCGACGCAGGGCACTGGACCAAAGCCGGCCGTTCACCGAGGCAACACAAGCCAATGACGAATGGAGCGTGGACTTTAAGGGCTGGTTCCGCACCCGCGACCAACAACGCATCGATCCACTGACGATCAGCGACAGCTATAGCCGTTTTCTGATCGATGTCCAAATTGCTCCACAGACCATCGACGGCGTGCGGCCTGTCTTCGAACGAGCCTTTCGCACCCATGGGCTACCGTTTGCGATCCGCTGCGACAATGGTTCGCCTTTCGGCAGCCATGGGGCCGGCGGCCTGACCCGATTATCGACTTGGTGGATCAAGCTCGGCATCGAGGCGCACTTCATCTCGCCGGCATCGCCCCAGGAGAACGGCAGGCACGAGCGCATGCATCGTACTCTCAAGGCCCAGACATCCAAGCCACCGGCCGATAATGCCGGCCAACAGCAGGCCCGTTTCGATGCCTTTCGCCGGCACTACAATGAGGAGCGCCCGCATGAAGCGCTGGGTCAACGACCACCGGCCGATCTCTATCGACCCTGCCAGCCGCGTGTGATGCCCGAGCGTCTCGACGATCCCTGGTATGATGCCGATCATCAAGTGCGTCGCGTGCGAGACAACGGTGAGATCAAATGGAAGGGAGGCCGACTCTTTGTCAGCGAAGCCCTTGCCGGCGAACTCGTCGGCCTGAGCGAGCTCGAAAACGGTGACCACGTCGTGCGCTTCTGCAACCGCGACATAGGCCTCATCGGCCCGGACGGACGCTTTCGTCGCTTCGCTCCGCCGCGACCGCCCGGGCCGATGAGGCCTAAAGCAGCACATACGACAGAATGAAAACTGTCAGGTATCATCCCGGTCCAAAATGTCGATCATCAACCCGGTCGTTCAATCGGCACGAACCGCAGTTTTGGGAAAATGCATTAAGCCGCCAGCGCCCGCAGCGGATGCAGCGTGCCGTCGCTGTAGACGAAGCGGCCGGCGCGGAAGGTGGCGCGGATGCGGTTGATGTCGCCGGGTTCGACCGCCACCAAATCGGCGCGCTGACCGATGGCGATCTCGCCGCGATCCATCAGGCCAGCGGAGCGGGCGGCGTTGCCGGTCGCCATGGCGACGGCTGCTGGCAGGCCCCCTTCCACCGTATCGGCAAGCTTGAATATGCCGGGGACGAAGGCGGCCGGATGATAGTCTGCGGCGATGATGCTTAGCAGCCCGGTCCTTGCAGCGTCGAGGGCGCTGAGATTGCCTGACATCGACTGGCCGCGCAGGGCGTTCGGCGCGCCCATCAGCGTCCAGAGGCCGCGGCGGCGTGCTTCCTCGGCCGCAGGAGCGGTGACCGGAAACTCGCTGATGGTGACGCCGAGGTGATGCATCTCGGCGACCTTCTCGACACTGTCATCGTCATGCGAGGCCAGCGACAGCTTGTGCTTCAGCGACAGCGCGACGATTTCCTTCAGCTTCGCCTCGATCTCGGGATTGTTGCGCATGGCGATGCGCTTGGCGACGATTTCGGCGGCCATTTCCTCGGAGATGGCGCGGCGCTCGGAAATGCTGAGGATGTAGCTCTGCAGGTTGTTGTACTGGCCCTGGCCCGGCGTGTGGTCGGTCAGCGACACCATGTCGATCTGATCGGCATTCAGCAGCCGCTCGAGTGCGGGAGCGGCGCCGACATTGGTGATTTCATAGCGGGCATGAACGCGGTGGTCGATCAGGAGGTCATCACGCAGCCGGTTGATGCCCTCGATCACCGCCGACGTCGTCTCAAGCGAGCGGACGTGGCCATAGACGCTTTCCGTGGCGAAAGAGACCGCGGCAAAGGCTGTGGTCACACCGGCGGCGGCAAGCTTCTTGTCGAGTTCGTGGATGCCGAAATCGATCGGCATCGTCGCGTTCGGCCGTGGGGCGATCTCGCGCTCGATCATGTCGCCATGCAGGTCGACGAAGCCCGGCATCAGCAGCCGGCCGCCGCCATCGATCGCAGCTCCGGCAACCGGCTCCGGCCGGATCTCGGCGATGGCGCCGTCCTCAACACGCACGGAACCTTTGCTCACCACCTCGCCCGGGAGAACGAGGGTGAAATTGCTGAGCCACATGGGCTTTCTCCTGACCGCATCCGATGATCGACAAACCGCAGCGGATAGAACCGCTTCGTGACAAACGTATGAATTTACGCGCCGGCAATTTAATGCCGGAGCCGACTTGGGTGATCGAACGATCCCCCCAAGACATCCCAACTCGCTATCTGATCCTATCCCGGTTCAACGCGGCCCATTGCAAAAGCATGATCGTCTTGGCGTCGAAAATCTCGCCGGTCTCGATCATCCCTGCAGCGTCGTCGAGCGGGATTTCGAGAACCTCAATATCCTCATGCTCCTCGTCCAGACCGCCGCCTTCGGCGACGCGATCGGCGGTGTCGATCAGGGCTGCGAAGAAGTGGACGACTTCGCTAATGGCGCCCGGCGACATGTAGCATTTAAAGAGGAAGCGCGCCTTGCGCAGGCGATAGCCGGTCTCCTCCATCGCCTCGCGGCGTATCGCCGTCTCGGGGTGATCGTTATCGAGAAGGCCGGCCGGCACTTCGATAACCCAGGCGGGATCGCCGTTCAGATGCACGGCAAGACGGAACTGGCGGACAAGGACGACCAGATCGCGTTTCGGATCATAAAGCAGAATGCAGGCGGCCGGCGTGCGGTGGTAGACCTCCCGCTTCAACCGCTGGGTCGCGCCGTTACGGTCGATATAGTCGAGCAGATAGCTGCTCAACCGCGTCCACCCATTCGACAGTATTTCCTCGCCGACGATCTTCACCCGTGATTTCGGCTGCATCATGCTGCGTCCTTGCGAAGCCAGACCTTGTTGTCATGTACCGCCGCTCCGCCATAAGGCGCGACCGGATCGGCGCCCGTCAGGACGTTGATGCCCTCGCCGTCGACATGCGCCTTGTTCGGCCAGAGGCCCTCGGCAATCAGAACGCCCGGTTTCACCTCCGTGGTGATACGGGCGTGGATGCGGAGATCGCCGCGGCTGTTGCCGATGCGGACGAGATCGCCGTGGGCGACACCGTTGGCTTCGGCATCGACAGGATTGATCATCACCTCGGGACGGCCCTCTTTCTGACGAGACGTCTTGGTCTCCGAAAAGCTCGAATTCAGGAAGTTGCGCGCCGGCGACGTGGCGAGACGGAAGGGATGCTCTGGATCGGCAACTTCGATGACATCGACCTGATCGGGGAAGACCGGAAGCTCGGCATGCGGCCCGAGCGCGCCGATGGCGGCCGGCGGCTTGTTCGGTGCGGGCTGGTTGATCCAGTCGGGGCGGAAATGGAACTTGCCGTCGGCATGAGCAAAGCCGTTCAGGAAGTGGGCGTCCTCGAAAGCCGGCTGGCGATCGAACCATTTGTGTTCGAGGAAATGATCGTAATCCGGCAGGTCGCTCGATCGGAGGATGCGGTCGATCATCTCGCGGGCGGTAAAGCCGAAGCCGGGACGATCGGCGACGCCGAGGCGTTTTGCCAGTTCCTCGATGACGAAGAGATTGGTGCGCACGGTCGGCGGCGGCTCGACCAGCTTCGGTCCCAGCAGGATGTGGTTCTGGCCGCCGGCGCGGTAGATATCGTCGTGCTCAACGAACATGGTCGCAGGAATGACGATATCGGCGATGTCGGCCGTTTCGGTCATGAACTGCTCGTGGACGGCGACGAAGAGATCGTCGCGGCCAAAGCCGCGCCTCACGAGACGCTGCTCGGGAGCGATGTTGGCGGGATTGGTGTTCTGGATCAGCATCGCCGTCACCGGACCACGATGGCGCAGCGCCACCGGATCTCCGGTCAGCACCCGGCCGATCTGCGACTGGTCGAGCATGCGGATATCGCCGTCCTTCATCGACCGGCCGGTCAGTTCCGCATTATTCATGCGGAAGATATCGCTGTTCGAATGGAAGGCGCCGCCGCCCTCATATTGCCAGGAGCCGAGAACGGTGGCGACCGACGCGGCCGCATGCATGGCGACCGCGCCGTTGCGCTGGCGGGTGAAACCGTAGCCCAAGCGGAAGAAGGTCTTCTTCGTCGTGCCGACGAGGCGGGCAAAGGCTTCGATCTCCTCGACCGACAGACCAGTGATCGCAGCGGCCCATTGCGGCGTCTTCGTCCTCAGATGCGCTTCGAGACCCTGGGGATCGTCGGCATATCTCGCCATGTAGTCACGATCGGCATAGCCATCCCGGAAGGCGATGTGCATGGTGGCGCAGGCGAGCGCAGCATCGGTGCCAGGCTTGACGATCAACGCCATGTCGGCCTGCTTCAGCGTCGGATTGTCATAAATGTCGATGACGACAATCTTGGCGCCACGCTCTTTGCGTGATTTGACGGCGTGGGTCATGACGTTGACCTGGGTCGAGACCGCATTGGTGCCCCAGATGACGACGCAATCGGTGCGGCCCATCTCGCGCGGATCAGGCCCACGGAGCGTGCCGGTTGCCATGGTAAAGCCGGTCCAGGCCGGATTGGTGCAGATCGACGAGAAGAAGCCGGAATAGCGCTTGGCGTGGCGCAGCCGATCGATCGAATCGCGCTGCACCCACCCCATGGTGCCGGCATAAAAATAGGGCCAGATGGCCTCGCTGCCGTCCCTTGCCTCGGCCTTCACGAAGGCTTCGGCGATTTCGTCAAGCGCATCGTCCCAGGAAATCTGCTGCCACTGCCCTGCCCCCTTGGCGCCAGTGCGGCGCAGGGGATGCAGCAGCCGGTCGGGATGATAGAGCCGTTCGGCATAACGGGCGACCTTGGCGCAGATGACGCCCGAGGTGTAGGAATGGTCGCCGGCGCCGCGCACGCGTCCGATGCGGCCGTCCTCCGATATCTCAACCTCCAGCGCGCAGGTGGAGGGACAGTCGTGCGGACAGGCCGTGTGGCCGATCTTGCTGTCCAGCTTCGGGGATTTGGCGTCAATGGGGGTCGCAATGTTCATGGCATTTGTATATGCCAAGGCCTGCATGGCCAAAAGCCAGAAAAACTTCCCATGACGTGAATTCATACGGACATCAGCGAAAATGAACTACCGCCACATCTACCACGCGGGCAATTTTGCCGATGTGCTGAAACATGCCGTGCTGGCGCGGCTGATCCTTTACATGCAGAAGAAGGAGGGCGCCTTCCGCGTGCTCGACACGCATGCCGGCATCGGCCTCTACGATCTCTCTTCCGAGGAAGCGCAGAAAACCGGCGAGTGGCAGGCTGGCATCGGCAAACTGATGGAGGCCGACCTCGGGCCTCAGGTTTCCGAGCTGCTGGAGCCCTACCTCTCGGCAATCCGCGAACTCAATCCCGAGGGGGGCATCCGCTTCTATCCCGGATCGCCGAAACTTGCGCGCATGCTGTTCCGGCCGCAGGACCGGCTGTCGGCGATGGAGCTGCATCCCGAGGATTACGCCCGCCTGCACCGGCTGTTCGAGGGCGATCACCACGTCCGCATCACCGAACTCGACGGCTGGCTGGCGCTCGGCGCGCATCTGCCGCCGAAGGAAAAGCGCGGCATCGTGCTCGTCGACCCGCCCTTCGAGGAAGAGGACGAGTATGAACGCCTGGCCAAGGGACTCGAAAAGGCCTATCGCCGCTTTCCCGGCGGTACCTACTGCCTTTGGTACCCGTTAAAGAAGGGCGCGCCGATCAAGGAACTCCACGAGGCTCTGCAGGCACTCGACATCCCGAAGATGCTTTGCGCCGAACTCACCGTGCGCAGCGACCGCGGCATGACCGGACTGACCGGCTCCGGCCTCGTCATCGTCAATCCGCCATTCACACTCAAGGATGAGTTGCACCAGATGCTTCCGGCGTTGAAGGACCATCTTGCTCAGGACCGCTTCGCCTCCCACCGCGCCTTCTGGCTGCGCGGCGAAAACAAGACGATCAAGAGCGATTGACCGGGCAAGCTGCTTCGGGAATAGTCCGTCCCACCGCCCCATAGTCTCACCAGGTGTTCCATGAAGCTCCTCTGCTCACCGGCCTCGCCCTATTCCAGCAAGGTGCGGATGGCCGCACATTTTCTGGGAATCGAGTTGAACGCCATCCGGGTCGATACCAATACCGGGCCGGCGATCCTGGTGGACAACAATCCACTCGGGAAAATTCCGACGCTTCTGACGGAGGAAGGCGCTTCGATCTTCGACAGCGTGGCGATCATGCATTATTTCGACCGGCTGACGAATGGTGGCCTCTACCCGTCCAAAGACGGCAAACGCACGGATGCGGAAGTGCTTGAGGCGCTCTGCGACGGTATTTGCGACTGCCTGCTTACCATCGTCTACGAGCGCCGCTTCCGTGACGAGGAGAAGGTTCACCAGCCCTGGATCGACCGGCAATGGAAGAAGGTGACGGCCGGGCTTGCTCATCTCAGCGCCAAGCCGCCGAAACTCGGCAAGAAGCTCAATGGCGGACATTTCGCCCTGGCCGCCACGCTCGACTATCTCGACCTACGCTTCAAGGACCAGTGGGAAGCCGATCACGCGACGCTGGTCGACTGGCTGGCGCAGTTCGAAATGAAATTCCCTGCTCATCGCGAGCTCAAAGCCAGCGCCTGATCCGGAGCTGAAACGGAGCACCGGACAGCAGACAGCAAAAAGCCGGGCGATGAGCCCGGCTTCTGCATATTGGGATGTTCAATCGGCTTAGAACTTCACGCCGATACCGAGCTTGACGCTGTTCTCGTCGTAACCGCGCGAGAAGCTGCCGGAGTCGAGGTCGTAGTCCTTGCTCTGGTAGTCGGTGTAGCGATATTCCAAGCGCGTCGTGATGTTATTTGTCACGAAGGCTTCGACACCGGCGCCGACCGTGTAACCGTAGTTCGTCTTGCTTTCGTCCGAGGTGCCGTCGGAAACCTTGACGTTGCCGAGGGCAAGACCAGCCGTACCGTAGAGCAGGAAGGGATTCATGTCGTAGCCGACGCGGCCGCGGACGGAGCCGTTCCAACCATACTTGTTCTTGACGCCGCCCGAGGAGACGTCATCGCCGCTGTAGCCGAGATCCGATTCAACGCCGTAAACGATCTGGCCTGCTTGCCAATTGTAACCGGTGAAGACCTGGCCGCCGAAACCATAGGTGTGGCGGTCGGAACCGAAGTCACCCATGTTGTAGGTGCCGGCGCCGCCGAGATAGAAGCCTTCCCAGTTGCCGGCCGGCTTGACCGGGGCGTCCTGGGCAACCGGCGCTTCCGGAACCTGGTCGACGGCATCAGCCGCCTGAGCTGCCGAAACGCCCGCGATTGCAAGAGCAGAGGCCATGAGGCCAGCAATGAGTACACGCATACTTTTCTCCTTTCAGTCCCGCGCCGCTTTCATCTGTCTATCAGCGAAGCATTGGCGGGGAAATTGCCAGATGTCCCTTCCGGATCGAGACTGAAATTGGAACTGAAATGCGGATTTGAAAGAGCCAAAATGTGATATCATTGTGGCTGCCGCATGGCGGAAAGTCGATGTTGCTTGAGAGCAACATAGGATTCATTAACCCTACCGAATGGTTAAACTTCAAATACTTATTTTAAGAAACAACATTATTAAATAATACATAGAATATCTCGGCCATGGATGCAACCGTGGCCGCCTATTTATATAATCTCCGCCCGCCCTTATATAGGTTGCACACAGACTCGCGGGATCAGAAGGCAAGATTTTGAACCACAGAAGACTTCGCTCAGCCCTGATAACAGGGGCGGCCAAGAGAATAGGCAGGGCAATCGCCGAAGACCTTGCTGCAAACGGCTTTTCCGTCGCGATCCACGCCAACAGCTCCCTCGGCGAAGCCGAAGAGCTGGCGGCGGAATTGCGGCGAAAGGGACAAAGGGCGGCCGCGCTGCAAGCCGATCTTACCGATCTCGGCGAAACGGCTGAACTGGTCGCGAAGGCGTCGGAAGCGCTCGGGCCGCTCGATCTGCTCGTTAACAATGCGTCGGTTTTCCAGCATGATTCCGCGCGCAGTTTTAACGCCGCCACATGGGCGCTGCACTTCGATCTGCACGTGCGTGCGCCCTCGATCCTCGCGGCGACCTTCGCGCAGCAGCTGTCTGCCGAGGCGGCGGGACTCATTGTCAACATTATCGACCAGCGCGTCTGGGCACTGAGACCGAGCTTCTATTCCTACACGCTCTCCAAGTCCGCGATGTGGACGGCGACGCAGACGCTTGCCCAGGCTTTGGCGCCCCGCATCCGCGTTAATGCGATCGGCCCCGGGCCATCAATGCCGAGCGAGCGGCAGTCGTTGGAGGACTTCCAAGCGCAGGTCTCAGCCCTTATCCTGCAGCGAGGGCCGGCACTGGAGGAATTCGGACAAACGATTCGTTTCCTCTATGACACCCCCTCGATCACCGGCCAGATGATTGCCCTCGACGGCGGCCAGCACCTTGCCTGGCAGACGCCCGATGTGGCGGAGATTAAGGAATGAACGGACGAAAGCTGCCGGATGGCGGCGTTCTCTACGATGATACGGATGAGAGCGAAGACGAAATCGAGGTGGAAGGCGACGTTTCCGCTTCGCCTCTTGCGGCAGCTGTCGACTGGAACGCCGGCAGCCTCAACGAAACCGGGCTCATCGGCGCCGAACTGATCGGCGAATTCGTCAAGCGGCTGCCGAACAGCCCCGGCGTCTACCGCATGTTCAATGCCGAGGGCGACGTGCTCTATGTCGGCAAGGCGCGCAGCCTGAAGAAGCGCGTCGGCAATTACGCCGTCGGCCGTGTGCATTCCAACCGCATCGCCCAGATGGTGCGCCAGACGGCGAATATGGAATTCGTGACGACGCGCACGGAAACCGAAGCGCTACTCCTGGAAGCGAATCTGATCAAGCGCTTGCGGCCGCGCTTTAACGTGCTGCTGCGCGACGACAAGTCGTTTCCCTATATCCTCATCACCGGGGATCACCGGGCGCCGGCGATTTTCAAGCATCGCGGCGCCAGGGCGCGGAAAGGCGATTATTTCGGGCCTTTCGCTTCGGCCGGCGCCGTCGGGCGCACGATCAATTCGCTGCAGCGCGCCTTCCTGATCCGCACCTGCACCGACAGTGTCTTCGAAACGCGCACGCGACCCTGCCTGCTTTACCAGATCAAGCGCTGTTCCGGGCCCTGCACGCACGAGGTTAGCGACGAGGGGTATGCCGAGCTGGTGCAGGAGGCGAAAGATTTCCTGTCCGGCAAGAGCCAGAAGGTGAAGTCGCATATGGCGGAAGCCATGAACCAGGCGGCCCAGGACCTCGATTTCGAACGGGCGGCGATCTATCGCGACCGCCTTGCGGCACTTTCCCATGTCCAAAGCCACCAGGGCATCAACCCGGCCGGTGTCGAGGAGGCTGACGTTTTCGCAATCCACCACGAAGGCGGCGTCTCCTGCATCCAGGTGTTCTTCTTCCGCACCGGGCAGAACTGGGGCAACCGCGCCTATTTTCCGAAGGCCGACCCGCAACTATCCAGCGCCGAAGTTCTGAATGCCTTTCTCGCGCAATTCTACGACGACAAGCCGGTGCCGAAACAGATCATGCTGTCGGAAACGGTCGAGGAATTGGAGCTGCTCGCCGCAGCACTCAGCGAAAAGGCCGGCCACAAGGTTTCCATCCTCGTGCCGCAGCGCGGCGAGAAGCGCGATCTCGTCGAGCATGTGGTCGGCAATGCGCGGGAAGCGCATGGGCGAAAGCTTGCTGAGACGGCGTCGCAGTCGCGGCTGCTCGAAGGATTCAAGGAAACCTTCGAGCTCGCCTATACGCCGCAGCGCATCGAGATCTACGACAACTCGCATATCATGGGCACTAACGCCGTCGGCGGCATGGTGGTGGCGGGGCCGGAAGGCTTCGTGAAGAACCAATACCGCAAGTTCAACATCAAATCGACCGATATCACCCCCGGCGACGACTTCGGAATGATGAAGGAAGTGATGACCCGGCGGTTCTCGAGGCTGATCAAGGAGGAAGGCATTCCCGACCGGACGGCGCAGACAGCAGCTGCCGACGCTGCCGACATGCCCTTCCCCGCCTGGCCGGACGTGATCCTCATCGACGGCGGTCAGGGGCAGATGACGGCGGTGCGGGCCATCCTGGCCGAGCTCGGCATCACCGACAGCGTGACGGCGATCGGCGTCGCCAAGGGTGTCGACCGCGACGCCGGACGCGAGCGCTTCTTTGCGCCGGGACGCGAGAGTTTCACATTGCCGCCGCGCGATCCTGTGCTCTATTTCATCCAGCGCATGCGCGACGAGGCGCACCGGTTCGCGATCGGCTCGCACCGGGTGCGGCGCAAGAAGGAGATGGTCAAGAACCCACTCGACGAGATCGGCGGTATCGGCCCGTCGCGCAAGCGCGCGCTGCTCCAGCACTTCGGCACGGCGAAGGCGGTTTCCCGCGCCGCCCTTTCCGACCTGATGGCGGTGGAAGGTATCTCGGAAGCCGTGGCAAAGCAGGTCTATAACCATTTCCACGACGACGCCGCGAAATAAGCGGCGGCCGTCGCAAATTCCACGCAATGGCGGTGAAAAGACAGAAAGAATGTTGACGGTTCCTGGCCAAAGCCGTCATCTACATCGACCGAAAATCGAAAACGGTTTTCGTAAAGACGCGGCGCTGCAGCGGCGCATCAATTCAGAGAAACGATCCATGGCATCGCGTGCGTACAGCCTTCCCAACCTTTTGACTTACGGCCGCATCCTCGCCGTGCCACTGATCGTTCTCTGCTTCTTCGTCGAGGGCAGGCTGTCGATCAGCAATACGGCGCGCTGGGTGGCGCTGTGGATCTTCATCATCGCCTCAATCACCGATTTTCTCGACGGCTATCTCGCACGCATCTGGAACCAGACGTCGAATATCGGCCGGATGCTCGATCCGATCGCCGACAAGCTGCTGGTCGCCTCGATCCTTCTCCTGGTCGCGGCCGACCAGACCATCGCCGGCTGGTCGATATGGGCGGCAATCATCATTCTCTGCCGTGAGATCCTGGTTTCCGGGCTGCGCGAATATCTGGCGGCGCTGAAGGTCAGCGTGCCGGTGACACGGATCGCCAAGTGGAAGACGACGCTGCAGCTCGTCGCCATCGCCTTCCTGCTCGCGGGACCTGCCGGCGACGAGATTTTCCCCTATACGACGCAGACGGGCATTGCGCTCTTGTGGATCGCAGCACTGCTGACCATCTATACCGGCTACGACTATTTTCGTGCCGGGCTGAAACATATCGTGGATGACGAGGAATGACGCGGCTTGTCTATTTCGCCTGGGTGCGTGAGCGCATCGGCAAGGGCGAGGAGGAGATCGACCTCCCCTCCTCCGTCGTCACCGTCGCCGATCTTCTGAATCATTTGAAGACGCTGGGCGAGGAATATGAAGCCGCACTTCAATATCCCGAGGTGATTCGCGTGGCGCTCGACATGGAGCATGTCGAGCATGACGAGCCGATAGGTGCGCCCCGTGAGATCGGGATTTTTCCGCCGATGACGGGGGGATGAGACGGTGACGGTGGTGCCGTGTCGCTACCCCCCTCTGCCCTGCCGGGCATCTCCCCCACACGGAGGGAGATTGGCTGGGCGCACGGGCTTCCTCAAACAATTGGCGTTTCAGCCCGGCGAAGCGGTAAATGGTCAAGAAGAGCGTGCCACTTGTGATCTCCCCACACGGCACAGCCTTTCCGCATTCTTCATAGCGGCTTCAAAGCAGCGGAGGATTTCGCTGTGACCATCACCCCCACCATCCGCGTCCAGCGCGAAGACTTCGACCTGCAGGCCGAAGTCGATCTCCTCTCGAAAGGCAAAGCCGACATCGGCGCCGTCGTTACCTTCTCCGGCCTCTGCCGCGATGAAGGCGGGAGGCTGGCGGCGCTTGAACTCGAGCATTATCCCGGCATGGCCGAAGCCGAGATGACTCGCATCGGCGAACTCGCCATCACCCGTTTCGGGCTGCTCGGGCTGACCGCCATCCACCGCTACGGCAAGATCGCTCCTGGCGAGAACATCGTGCTCGTTGTTGCGGCCGCCCCGCACCGGCAGGCCGCCTTCGACGGCGCCAATCTCGTCATGGATTTCCTCAAGACCGCAGCGCCCTTCTGGAAGAAGGAGCACGGCAAGGACGGCGCCAGGGGCGACTGGGTCGCGGCGAAAGACGCCGACGACGCGGCGCGCGACAAGTGGAAATGATCAGAGCATGATGCCGAAAAGTGTGCGCGGTTTTCGGATAACATCATGCGCCATTTCTAAAGCACCACACGCTCCCTGCGGCTCATAACCAGAAGCAGGACGAGCAGCGAGAAGACCACCAGATCTCGCCAGACGAATGCGCCATAGGCGCCCCACAAGGTTTCGACAACGGCAAGCCCGGCAGCGCCGCCAGCCGAACGCAGCGGATCGGAATAGCCGCCGACGGCTGCGATCAGCAGCACCTTGAGCCCGAACATCAGTCCCGCGCCGAAATCCATCGAACCGTAATAGAAGGTGGCGAGAATGCCGCAGAGGGTGGCGACGAGAGCAGCTGCCGCATAGGCGACAAGGAAGACACGGCTGGCGCTGGTACCGCAGAGCTCGGCGGCCAGCGGATCATCGGTGACGGCTCGCCAGAGGCGACCCCAGGCCGTGCGCCTGAGGATCAGCGCACCGAACGCGACAATGGCTGACATCAGCGCCGTGTCGATCAGCTGGATATAGGTGAGAGTCACTTTGAATGGACCATCACTCCAGAAGACAACAACCTGGTTCAGGAACGGCGGCAGCCAGATCGCTCTTGTATCGGCGGCAAGGCGGGCGGTTTCCATCAGCACGATCATGATGCCGAGCGCGGCAACGATCACGGTATTCGGCGATTTTCTGGCCAGCGGCAGCATGATGGAGCGGCCGATCCAGATGCTCGCGGCCAGTGAATAGACAAGCGCAGCGCACGCGCCGATCGCAAGGGCAGCCGGCAGCACCAGCCAGAACCTGATATAGGCGAGTTCGGTAAAAAGCAGCAGGATCTGGCCTGAGAAGGCGAAGATCGCCCCATAGGTGATATCGGCCCGCTTGGTCACGCCGAAGGCAACCGCATAACCGAAGGCGAGCGCGGCATAGAGGGCGGCAAGCGGCACCGCATTCGCCAGTTGTTGCAGAAGATAGGCCATTCCGAAGACTCCGCGTCGGCAAATTATAACTGGTAAAACCTATTTCACCAGTTATAATTTCCTCATGAGCTTTTCCTGGACCCCTCACCGTTTTGCCGGCGGCGCACTGGCGCTCGATGTCGCCAACAGCGTCGTTCTTCGCGACGACCCAAAGCGGCGGGTCGACCGCTTCGCGAGCCGCGAGCAGATGCGCAACTTCCCGCGCGCCGCCGCCGAATTCTGCGCCGAACGGGCCTTGTTCGGTGAGATCGCGCCGGTGGCGCCGCAAGACGAAGTCGGCTTTATCGCGCTGCGCGAGGCGATCGACCGCTACTTCCGCAAGCGTATACTGGATGGCGGCGACGACCAATTGCTGGCCGAATTGCTGGAGGCGCTAGCGAAGATCTTGCGCCAGGCAAGTCCGGCAAGCTTGGCGGCGGCGACCGCCCATTCGGTGCTCAGGCTGATTGCCATGCCGGATCCCGAGCGCATGAAGATCTGCGGCAATTGCGGCTGGCTGTTCATCGACCGCAGCAAGAACAAGAGCCGCGCCTGGTGCGACATGGCGATCTGCGGCAACCGCGCCAAGGCGAACCGTCACTATCGCCGTAAGAAGGAGGAGACGCCATGAGAAAACGTCTAATCGTAACAGCGGCGGCAACATGCCTTCTGCTGTCCGCCTGCCAGCGCCAGGCCGAAAATCTCGTCGAAGTCACCGGCCATCTTTTTGTCTTCAATTATCGCGTCGCGAGCGCCACCTATCTGCTGACGCTGAAGAAGACAGGTCCTATCCCCGACGGTTCGGTCATCATCGCCGAATTCGAGAACCCGCAAGGCGGCGACCCGCTGGTGCTGAACCAGAAAATCTACCCGATCGACGACAAGATCGCGCTGCAGAGCGAAAACCTGCACTGCGTGCGCAAGGACCGCCCCTATTCGGTGAATGTCCGGCTGGTCGACAAGGACGGCAAGGTGCTGCAGCAATTGAAGACGGAGTTCCGCTCCGACCTCGACCAGACGGTGCTGCCGAGCAAGCCGCTCGTCGTCGGCGCGCTTTACGACAAGAACCCGGAGGTCTTCAAGCCTGACGGCAGCGTCGATTTCTCGAACACCGACAAGTGCCCATCATAGAAAAAGCCGGGGCGAGGCCCGGCTTTCGAGAGTCAATTCAACGCATTGCGCAGCAATGCCGAAGCGCGGCCTCAGCCGACGATTTCGGTGTCGGAGAACCAGTACTTGATTTCCTGGGCAGCCGTTTCCGGAGCGTCGGAGCCATGAACGGAATTTTCGCCGATCGACAGGGCGTGAACCTTGCGGATCGTGCCTTCGGCAGCGTTTGCCGGGTTGGTCGCGCCCATGATTTCGCGGTTCTTGAGGATCGCGCCTTCGCCTTCCAGGACCTGAACGACGGTCGGGCCGGAGGTCATGCCTTCGACGAGTTCGCCGAAGAAGGGACGGTCCTTGTGAACGGCGTAAAAGCCTTCAGCTTCGCGGCGGCTCATCCAGACGCGCTTGGAGGCGACGACGCGCAGGCCGGCATCTTCGAGCATCTTGGTGATGGCGCCCGTCAGGTTGCGCTTGGTTGCGTCAGGCTTGATCATCGAGAAGGTGCGTTCAATCGCCATAGTCAAATCCTCTGTTTTCTCGGGAAAAGTGGGCGGTCTTTACCCGCCCCAACGGCCGAAAACAAGAGGCTGGCGGCAATTTCACGCCGCTGTCACAGTCCTGCCGCGGCTTTCGTGGAGATCGAGGCAGCGTTCGAACCAGGCCATCACGGGATCGTCGGCGGCAAGCATGGCCAGTCCTGCGGACACCCGCAGCCATTGCAGCGCGCCGAAGACGATATAATCGGCAAAGAGCGGCGATTGCCCGCCGATGAAGGGCTGAAACCTCAGCATGTGACGGAGCGGCTCCAGCTTGGCGCCGAAGGCAGCCTTCTCCGCCTCGCTGTCGGCGGCAAAGACTTCCAGCGGCTTGCCGAGCCTGACCTCGCGGCTCTGACGAAAGTAGGCTTTGTCGCCTTCGTCGAGGATCGCGTGGATATCGAGAAGGGCGATCCGCATGATCGCCGGGTGGATGATCATCTGCGAATAGCCCTCAACCATGCGCGACAGCGCCTTGCCGCCCTCGCCATTGAACAGCGACGGCCGCTCCGGATATGCCTCTTCGAGATAGAGGGCGATAGCAAAACTGTCCGAGATCAGCCGGCCATTATCATCGAGCACGGGCAGGGTCGACGAGACGCCGCCGCCGATGTCGCGGATGCGGGCGTAAGTCGTCGGGATCTCCTCGAAATCGAGCCCCTTATGCGCGAGCGCCATCACTGCTTTCCAGCAATGGGGCGAAAAGAAGCGCCGTTCGTCAGCGCCGCAGAGGGAATAGAGGGCTCTAGTCATGACAATCCTTTCGAGGTCTGATCTGCCTCTATTCGACGACAGAAAGCGAACGCGATCAAATCAGGAAATTTCATGGCGCCATCACTCGGATTTCTCGGGAAAGCGGCTAGACTGCGCCAACAACGCCAGGGGGACCATATGCTTAGACATTTCAGGATGCTCGCGGCCTATAACCGCTGGGCCAATGCCCAAGTCTATGCGGCTGCGGCCGAACTCAGCGAGGCGGAGTTCCGCAGCGACCGCGGCGCCTTCTTCGGCTCGCTGCATCGCACGCTCAATCACCTGCTCGTCGCCGACCGCATATGGATGAAGCGCTTCACCGGCATCGGCGAAGCGCCTGTGACCCTCGATGCCGTGCTTTTCGAAGAGCTGGACGCGCTTGCAGCCGCGCGCAAGGGGGAGGACGAGCGCATCATTGCCTGGACGGGTAGTCTCGATGAGGCGAGCCTCGCAGGCGACTTCACGTATGTCCCGGTGACGCAGCCGATCCAGATCACTCAGCCGCTGTCGAGCGCGCTGGCGCACCTCTTCAATCACCAGACGCATCACCGCGGCCAGTGCCACATGACGCTGACGGCGCTGGGCAAACCGAGCCTCGGGCTGGACCTTATTTATTTTCTGCGCGGCGAAGGCCGCGAGTGGCTGTGAGGCAACGGCTTCATCAAGACTGAATTAACCGCCTTCGCCGGTTCCCATCGCCAATCCGGCGCTTCCCTTCGCAAATTCAGCCTCTTTTAAAAGCTTGAGAGCATAGCGGAAGTGAGAAATGAGGCCGGGCGCGAGGGATCGTCATGCAGAATGCAAGCACAAACGCACTGGCGGCGCGCGAGGCCGTACGCCCGGGGCCGATGGCGGATATCCAGAAGATCGCCCAGCACATGGCGCGGCTCAACGTTGCCGCGCTGCCGCGCAACTACGAACTCTTTCATGAGGCCATCATCGGCCACAATCCTGGTCTTGCGCAGGATATCGCCGCGCTCGGACCGCAGCCGCAACAAGCGATGCTCGACGAACTCGGACTGAAATACCGGCTTGTCGGCCATTGCGGACTGGCGGGCGAGACGTCGCGCAACGAGGCCAGCCTAACGCTGCGCGCGGTGGCGGAAAGGCTTGCCGAAGGATTGCGGCACAGAGACGCCTTTGCCCGCGCCTGCGGCATGATCCTGAGATCTGTCGGCGGTCATGAGGACCAGAGCCTTGCCGCCTTCATCGGCGAGGTCGATTACCTCTCCGCCTCGCTTGCAACTGTAATGTCGGCGGAGATGGAAATCAGCGCCAGACTGCAGGACGACATCAACAAGCTGGACACGCTGGAGCGCGGCATTTCGGCGATGCAATCGGCTACCGTCGCCGACAAGATCACCGGCCTTGCGAACCGCATCGCGCTGAACCGGCAGATTACCGAACTCTACGAACGTAAAGAGGGTGCCGCCGGCAGCGCGCTGATCATGGTCGATATCGACGATTTCACCGAGTTCAACGACAGATACGGCACTCAGGCAGGCAACAAGCTCTTGAAGAAGCTTGCCGCCCTGTTTCGGAAATCGGTGAAGAAGAACGACTTCGTCGCGCGCACAGAGGCCGACGAATTCGCCTTGCTGTTTGCCAATGTCGGCATGCAGGATGCGATTGCTATCGCCGAGCGCCTGCGCGCCTCGGTCGAAGAAAATCTCGTCTTCGCCACCTCAGACAAGGATGACAGCGGCAGGCTGACCATCTCGGTCGGCGTGGCGCTCAGCGCCGATGCGGCGACACCGGGACATCTCCAGGCCAACGCCCGGGTCGCGCTGCTTGCCGCGAAATCGAACCGCCGCCTGCCGGTGCAAGCTTTCGGCCGCTGAGGCGTATGAACGCTGTCGGTGCGGCGAGCAAGCTCGCGGCCGGACGAGCAAGCTCGCCGCCGAGCGAGCTCGCCGGGGGATAAGCGGTCTTGCCTTGCCGGGCGGTTTCGGCCAAAAAGCCGGCCATGATCACAATTACCGACATTTCCGCCCGCATCGCCGGACGCCTGCTTCTCGATAATGCCAGCGTTTCGCTGCCTTCGGGCACGAAAGCGGGGCTGGTCGGGCGCAATGGCGCCGGCAAATCCACGCTGTTTCGCGTCATCACTGGCGAGCTCGGCTCGGAGACCGGCTCGGTGTCGATTCCGAAGGCGGCGCGTATCGGTCAGGTGGCCCAGGAAGCGCCGGGAACCGAGGATTCCCTGATCGAGATCGTGCTTGCCGCTGACAAGGAACGCGCGGCCCTGCTTGCCGAAGCAGAAACGGCAAGCGACCCGCACCGCATCGCCGAAATCCAGATGCGCCTCATCGATATCGATGCCCATTCGGCCGAGGCGCGGGCTGCGAGCATCCTCGCCGGCCTCGGCTTCGACAAGGCGGCGCAAGCCCGCCCCGCCTCCTCCTTCTCCGGCGGCTGGCGCATGCGCGTAGCGCTCGCCGCGGTGCTGTTTGCCGAGCCGGACCTGCTTCTGCTCGACGAGCCGACCAACTACCTCGACCTGGAAGGCACGATGTGGCTGGAGGACTATATCCGCCGCTATCCGCACACGGTCATCATTATCAGCCACGACCGCGATCTCCTGAACAATGCGGTCAATTCCATTGTCCATCTCGACCAGAAGAAGCTCACCTTCTACCGCGGCAATTATGACCAGTTCGAGCGGCAGAAGGCGGAAGCCGACGAGCTGCAGACGAAGGCCAGGGCGAAGAACGAGGCAGCGCGCAAACATCTGCAGAGCTTCATCGATCGCTTCAAGGCCAAGGCTTCCAAGGCCCGGCAGGCGCAATCGCGTGTCAAGGCGCTCGAGCGGATGGGGACGGTAGCTGCCGTCATCGAGGATCATGTGCAGCCGATCACCTTCCCCGAGCCGGAGAAGCAGCCGGCCTCGCCGATCGTCGCAATTCAGGGCGGCGCCGTCGGCTACGAGCCCGGCAAGCCCATCCTGAAGAACCTCAACCTGCGCATCGACAACGACGATCGCATCGCCCTGCTCGGTTCGAACGGCAACGGCAAGTCGACCTTCGCCAAATTCATCTCAGGGCGACTGGCGCCGGAGAGCGGCGAAGTGAAGCTCGCACCGGGCCTGAAGATCGGCTTTTTCGCCCAGCATCAGCTCGACGATCTGATCCCCGAACAGTCGGCGGTGGAACATGTGCGCCGGCTGATGCCGGCCGAACCGGAGGCCAAGGTGCGCGCCCGCGTTGCGCAGATGGGGCTGGCGACCGAGAAGATGGCTACCGCCGCCAAGGATCTTTCCGGCGGCGAGAAGGCACGCCTGCTGATGGGGCTTGCCGCGTTCCATGCGCCCAACCTGCTGATCCTCGACGAGCCGACCAACCATCTCGATATCGACAGCCGCCGCGCTCTGATCGAGGCGCTGAACGATTACAACGGCGCGGTGATCCTGATCTCGCACGACCGCCACCTGATCGAGGCGACCGTCGACCGGCTGTGGCTGGTCAACGGCGGCACTGTCACCACCTTCGAAGGCGATATGGACGAGTATCGCGACCTCATCGTCAGTTCCGGTAAAAAGAAGGAAGACAGGCCGCAGACCAGCGACGATACGACTTCGAAGGCCGACCAGCGCAAGCTCAACGCGGAAAAGCGCGCCTCGCTGACGCCGCTGAAGAAAAAGATCAACGAAATCGAATCCTTGACGGCGAAGCTGGAGAAACAGATTCAGGCTCTTGATGCGGAGCTTGCGGATCCGACTCTTTATGAGAAGACGCCCGCCAAAGCCGCCGAAAAGGCAAAACAGCGCGGCGAGGCCGCGGCAAAACTCACTGCTGCCGAGGAAGAGTGGCTGATGCTGTCGTCCGAATATGAAGAGGCAATGGCAGGATAGCCACAGTCTTTTAGGAAACCCGCGGACTGCCACGCGTTACGAGAATTCCTGCCGATCTCAACCGATCGTTAACCATAATTCGAAAGGTTGTCTCAACATTCATTACTGATTTGTTGAGCCCTTTCCATGCATCGATTTTTCGTCCTTTGCTGCATCGCCCTTGCGGCCGCCCTCTCCGCCTGCAGCACGACCAGACAAGCTCCCGACACCTCGATCAAAACCGCTTCGGTGGTTGCGCCCGAGGGACGGATGCCTTCCGGCAAGCCCGCCAATGATGATGCGCCGCCGCTCTTTGCCGGGCCGCATCACCTTTCTGGACGGACGCTGGAGGTCTCCTCGCCTTCCGATTTCAAGCTCAACGACAAGGAAGTGATCCTGAGCTTCGACGATGGCCCGATCCCCGGCCGGACGGACAAAGTGCTGGCGATCCTCGACCAGTTCGGCGTCAAGGGCGCCTTCATGATGGTCGGCGAGATGGCCGAGATGCATCCGGCGCTGGCGCGCAAGGTGGCAATGGAGGGCAATGCGGTCGGCAGTCACACCTATGACCATGCCAACTTGACCTCGCTGAGCTTCGATGCGGCAATGGACGAGGTGCTCAAGGGCGAGCTGGCGGTGACCAAGGCGACGGGAACAGACGTCTCCTTCTTCCGCTTCCCCTATCTCGCCGAGAGCCAGAGGCTGCGCGCCGCTATCGCCATGCGCGACATGGTCGTCATGGATGTCGACATCGACAGCAAGGACTATTTCACCAGCACACCCCTGTCCGTGACGCAGCGGACGATAAACCTGCTGCACAAGCGCGGCCGCGGCATCGTTCTGATGCACGACATCCACAAGCGCACCGCGAGGATGTTGCCGACCCTGCTTTCGAAACTCGAAGCCGAAGGCTACAAAGTCGTGACGCTGAAGTTCAAGAAGCCGCAGGTACCGAACGATCTCGTCGCCTCGGCCGATATGGTGATGACCCGCTAACGCGCCTTGCCAAGGCGGAGCCGGCTGCCTAGATCTGGGCGACGTCAATGCAAGCGGCAGCTCAGATATGAACCTTCATCTCGAAACGGACGAAGATCCGCGGACCCGCCAGTTCATCGCTGAACACAATGCGCTCTCCGACGCGGCATTGAGAACGCAGCAATTTGCCGAAGATCGCGACGCGATCAAAGCGCTTATCGAGCGGCAGGACAGGCTGATCGTGCCGATGCGCCGCGGGGGCTGGCTGTTCGATTTCCGGCAGAGCAAGGACAATCCGCTTGGCGTCTGGCTCCGCCTGCCGGCGGACCAGGCTCCCCTGCCCGATGCAGCCTGGGAGCCGGTCTTCGATCTCGACGCCTTCTGCGCCGGCGAAGGCAAGCGCTGGAACTGGCGCGGCGCCGTCACCTGCCCGTGGGAACCGACCCGCGTCCTGCTCATGCTTTCAGACGGCGGTTCCGACCTCATCCGTCTGCTCGAATTCGACGCCGAACGCAAACAGGTCGTGACGGGCGGTTTCGACACGCCCGCCGCGCGGTCGCATGCCACGTGGCTCAGCCGCGACGAGATCTGTTACTTCGGTTCGATCGACCGATTTTCGGCGACCCGCTCGGGATGGCCGCGCGTCGGGCGGCGGTTGAAGCGCGGGCAGCGGCCGGAAGAAGCCACTATCATGTTCGAAGCCGCTGATGAGGATGTCTATGGCTTCAATCTCGTCATCGACCCTGCCCTATCGGGAGGTTCGACAGATACCGGGCTGATCGACATTTTCGTCGCCAGCCATGAAATCGGCGTGGCCAGCGCTTTCCTCATTGCCGATGATGGCGCGCAACGGCGCATCGATCTGCCCAAGGAAGCCGATTTTCAGTTCAATCATAATCATTGCCTCTGGCGGGCTAAGACGGAGGAGCGCGTTGCGACCGGCAGCCTGGTGCTCCAACGCTTCGACCCCAGTTCGGAGACGATGCTGCTGGGGCCGGAGCGAATCCTGTTTCAGCCCGACGAAGGTCAGTCCGTCGCGCAGATGATGCTGATGCGCGAATGGTGCGTGTTCATCGTTTCCGACCGGCTGCGCCCACGTCTTATGGTGCTCGACCTGACAAAGGTAAATGCCGAACAGCGGGAAATCGCGCTGCCGGCGGAGATGCAGACGGCTTATATCAGGCCCCTCTATGCGGATCTGCATCATGGCGACGACACACTCCACATCGTCGGCCAGGGTTTCCTGCAGCCGCCGACCTGTTGCCGTCTCGAACTCTCCGATTGCAGCAGAGAGCCCGAGCCGATCTTCACAGCGACGGCGCCGAGCTATTTCGATGCGACTGATATGTCGTCGGAACTGCTGGAGGCTGTGTCCGAGGACGGAACCAGGGTCGCCTACCGGCTGGTGCTGCCGCGGCAGTGGACCAATGGCGCACTGCCGGTGCTGATCTACGGCTATGGCGGATTCGACGTCTCGCTGTCGCCGAATTACTCCGGCGTAACCGGCCGCTGGCTAGAGCAAGGTGGCGCCTATGTGCAGGCCTATATCCGCGGCGGCGGTGAATTCGGGCCTGACTGGTATCGCAGCGCCAAACGGCACGGGCGAGACCGGGCCTTTGCCGATTTCGTCGCCATCGCCCGCGATCTGGTCGCTCGCGGTTACACCATGCCATCCCGAATTGCCTGCCAGGGCGGCAGCAATGGCGGCCTGCTGACGGGCGTGATGCTGACGCGCTACCCGCATGATTTCGGCGCGGTCTGGTGCCAGGTGCCGGTGCTCGACATGACACGCTTCCACCTGTTCAGCGCCGGCCAGGCGTGGATGGATGAATATGGCGATCCAGACACGCCGGCGGACAGGGAATTCATGCTCGGCTATTCGCCGCTTCACAATATCCGGCGGGCCAGCGAGGTCACTTATCCGCCGATCTATATTGAAAGCTCCAGCAATGACGATCGCGTGCATCCCTCGCACGCACGCCGTTTTGCTGCGCGGCTGGAGGAAGCAGGACATCAACTGCTCTTCCACGAATTCGGCTTAGGCGGGCATGGCGGCGACGGCAGTTCCGAGGAGCGCGCCGCCCGCGCGGCGATGGGTTACAGCTTCCTTCGCGAGACCATCATGCGATAGGATAGAAAGGAATGGAGGAGCAGAGCTTGTCGGCGCTCTTCTTTCTGCTACAACACGCCCAATAAATCATACTTTTCATACAGGCACGAGCGAAACACATGTCCCCTATCAACCTCGCCATCGTCGGCGTCGGCAAGATCGTCCGCGACCAGCACCTCCCTTCCATCGCCAAGAACCCGGACTTCAAGCTCGTCGCCACGGCAAGCCGTCACGGCACGGTCGAAGGCATCAACAGCTACACCACGATTGACGCGATGCTCGACGCCGAGCCTTCGATCGATGCCGTGTCGCTCTGCATGCCGCCGCAATACCGCTACGAAGCCGCCTACAAGGCGCTCGTTGCCGGCAAGCATGTCTTCCTGGAAAAGCCGCCGGGTGCAACGCTGAGCGAAGTGGCCGACCTCGAGGCGCTGGCGAACAAGCAGGGTGCGTCGCTGTTTGCCAGCTGGCATTCGCGTTATGCGCCGGCGGTCGAATCCACCAAGGCTTTTCTTGCTTCGACGACGATCAAAAGCGTGCATGTGATCTGGAAAGAGGATGTCCGCCACTGGCATCCGAACCAGGACTGGATCTGGCAGGCCGGCGGCCTCGGCGTTTTCGATCCCGGCATCAATGCGCTGTCGATCGTCACCCATATCCTGCCGCGGCAGGTCTTCATCACCGGGGCTGTGCTGGAATTCCCGGAAAATCGTGATGCGCCGATCGCCTCCGAAATTCACTTCCGCGATGCAGACGGCCTGCCGGTTCATGCCGAATTCGACTGGCGCCAGACTGGCAAGCAGAGCTGGGACATCGTTGCGGAAACGGCAGCCGGCCAGATGGTCCTCTCCGAGGGCGGCGCCAAGCTTTCCATCGACGGCACGCTGACATTCGCCGAACCGGAACAGGAATATCCTTCGCTCTATCGCCGCTTCGCTGAGATCATCAAGGCGGGCAAATCGGATGTCGATCTCGCACCCCTGCGCCACGTCGCCGATGCTTTCATGCTCGGCAAGCGGAAATTCGTCGAGGCGTTCCACGACTGAGCCATTTGAGGTCCTTGCCTGTCGGCTCCGTCGGCAAGGACTCGCTCAAGCCTTCTTCTCCCACCGCCCTTCCGGTGTCTGCTGCCAATAGGTGAGGTTATGCCCCTCGCCTTTCAGCTTCTTCCATTGCGCGCGGGCAGTTTCCAACTGCTCCTGATCGTGACCGTCGAACATGAAGACGACGCGCTCATAGGCATCGGCCGGCGGGGGCTCGGCACCATCGACGATGAAACGAACCGTCGCCGCATTGGCATTGTCCGCCGTCACCGTCAAAAGCACCGGCTGGTTTTCGGCAAAATCGCCTTCGTCGGTGCCATGCGGCAGGAAACTCTCCTCGCGGAACGTCCAGAGATGCGCATCGAGAGCATCGCGCCGCGCCACCTCGCGCGTCTGGACGACGACGCGCCAGCCGCGCTCGATGCTTTTGTCGAGGAGCGGCGGAAGCGCGTCTTCCAGCCTGGTTTCCGTCAGATGATAGAAGAGAACGTCCGTCATCGGGATTCATGATGCGCGCGGACGAGCTCGTCGAGCAGGCGCACGCCGAAACCGGAACCCCAGGACTGGTTGATCTCATCCTGCGGCGAGCCCATCGCCGTGCCGGCGATATCGAGATGCGCCCAGGGCGTCTCCTGCACGAAGCGTTTGAGGAAGTGCGCCGCGGTGATCGAGCCGGCCTGACGGCCGCCGGTGTTCTTCATGTCGGCGAATTTGCTGTCGATCAGTTTGTCATAATCCTTGCCGAGCGGCATGCGCCAAAGTTTCTCGTTTGTGGAAAGGCCGGCCGCCGTCAGCTGGGCGGAAAGCTCGTCGTCATTGGAGAACAGGCCGGCGTGCACGTTGCCAAGCGCCACCACGATTGCACCGGTCAGGGTGGCCAGATTGATCATGAACTGTGGCTTGAAGCGATCATTGCAATACCAGAGCGCATCGCAGAGCACGAGGCGGCCCTCGGCATCGGTGTTGATCACCTCGATCGTCTGGCCGGACATGGAGGTGACGATGTCGCCCGGGCGCTGGGCGTTGCCATCGGGCATGTTCTCGACTAGGCCGATGATGCCGACCGCGTTGACGGCGGCTTTGCGGGCGGCGAGCACGTGCATCAGGCCGGTCACGGCGGCGGCACCGCCCATATCCCCCTTCATATCCTCCATGCCGGCGGCCGGCTTGATCGAAATGCCGCCGGTATCGAAAACGACGCCCTTGCCGATGAAGGCGACCGGACGGTCCTTGCTCTTGCCGCCCTTCCACTGCATGACCGCCAGACGCGGCGGACGCACGGAGCCCTGCGCAACGCCGAGCAACGCACCCATGCCGAGACGGCGCATTTCCTTCTCTGTTAGGATATCCACCTCGACGCCCAGCTTTTCCAGTTCCTTCGCCTTGGCGGCGAATTCGACAGGTCCAAGCGCGTTCGGCGGTTCGTTGACAAGGTCACGGGCGAGATTGACACCGCCTGCGATCGCTTCGGAATCGGAAAACGCCTTCCTGGCGCCGGTCGCGTCGGCGGTGACGATCGTCACCTTAACGGGTTTTGCCGGCTTTTCCTCGTCATCATTCTTCTTTGTCTTGTAGGCATCGAAGCTGTAGGCGCGCAGCAGCATGCCGAGCGCGAAATCAGCGGTGGCGCGCGCGTTCGTCTCAAGGCCGGGCACGTCGATGAAGATGGCGGCCTTGTCGGTATTCTTGATTTTCGACGCCGCGGCGCCGCCGGCTTTCAGCCAGTCGTGAGCGGTGAGTTCGCTGGCCTTGCCAAGCCCGACGACAACGATGCGCTCGACGGGGGCTCCTTCCGGGGCGACAATATCAAGCGCGGCCATTGATTTAGCGGAGAATCGAGCGATCTTGGCAGCCTTGGCGATCACGCCTGCCGGATCAGCCGTTTCGGTGCCTGCGGCGCTGTCGGCCTCCGCAGTTTTCAGCAGGATCGCGAGCCCGCCATTGAGCTTTACCGACTTCGAGAATGAAATTTCGAACTTTACTGACATGTCTTCTCCGCTGGGATTCTTGAAATCCGTCCCTGGCGGATAATTTCGCGTTTAGCGGGTCTGTCAATGGCTCGCGACTATTGTTATGGTCGCCCGCAGCCGTCCAGGCTCTCGTGTTTTCGTCAGTTTCGTAGATATTCGCGTTGACAGTTTTTTCGAAAAATCGATGGCAGGGCCCTGTGATCCGCCTGCCGAAAACGACTTTCGGTGCATTCCTGTTTCTGTTCTGGGCGTGGTGGGCGCTGCTTGCCATCTTTCGCGCCTTCCCTGGAATAGACGTTTATTTTTCCCAGCTTTTTTTCGTGGGCGCAGATTGTGACGCGACTGCCGCTGCCGGGAGCATCTGCGGCGGTTTTCCCTATCGCGACTCGGGGAATTTCGACCTGCTGCGAACCATCTTCTTCCGCCTGCCCTACGTCGTGGCGATCGTCATGGCGTGGAAACTAATCGAATGCTACCAGCAGCACGGCGCGACCTTCAACGCCGAGCGGGCGCGTAAGCTCAAGGTCGCGCTCGGAACGCTGCTGATCGGGCCGGTGCTGCTCGTCAATGTTATCCTGAAGGAACATTGGGGCCGGCCGCGGCCGGTGCAGACGGATATTTTCGGCGGGCGCCTGCATTTTGTCGAGGCCGGCTCACTTGCCGGCAAATGCGTCTCGAACTGCTCCTTCGTGTCCGGCGAGGCGGCGAGCGCTGGATGGCTGTTCTGCCTTCTGCTCTTCGTCCCGAAATCGCTGCGTTATGCGCTGGTGCCACCGGTCGCCGCGATCTCGCTCCTGACGCCCGCCATGCGGCTATCCTTCGGCGCGCATTATCTTTCCGACGTGACGCTCGGATGGCTCTCCTCGCTTGTCATCTTCGCAGCGCTGCTGGCGTTAACTGAGTCGCAACAGGGCCAAAAAAAATCTGAAAATTGAATGAATTTTTGACACCTGCTTGTCGCAAAAGCGCGACAAAGAGCGTAGAGGGATTCTCCTGCAAGCCGTTTTGGCGTGCAGGTGCTTTCAAGGGCCGGCATGAAACTACTCGAGACATACATATTGCGGCGCGTCGGCCAGATGTTTCTCGTGGCGCTCCTGCCCGTGTTGGCAATCATCTGGACGACACAGGTCCTGCAGCGCATCAATCTCGTCACCGACAGCGGCCAGTCGATCGGCTCGTTTGCCAAGCTGGCGACGATGATCCTGCCGTCGATCATTCCCGTGGTGCTGCCCTTCGCCCTCGTCATCGCCATCACCCAGACGCTGACGACGATGAACAACGATTCCGAGCTGACCGTCATCGACGCGGCCGGGGCACGGCGCACCATTCTGGTCCGGCCGATCCTGCTGCTTGCCGCCGTCATCAGCGTCTTTTCCTTTTTCGTCGACAACATCGTCGAGCCACGGGCAAAGACGGTGGCGCGTCAGATGATCGCCGAAACCTACGCCGATCTCCTCTCCTCGGTTATCGAAGAAAAGACCTTCCGCAAGCTCGACGAGGGTCTCTATGTGCAGATCTCACAACGCCTGGCGGGGCGGATGCTGAAGGGCCTATTCGTCGCCGACGAGCGGGACCCTGCCTACGAGCTCATCTATTACGCCAAGGAGGGCGCCGTCGACGATACCGGCACGACGCTGATCATGCACGACGGCGAGGTGCATCGCAAAACGCCCGACGGCAACGTCTCGGTCATCAATTTCGATTCCTATTCCTTCGACCTCTCCGACATGACGGAGAGCCGCGGTCAGGCGACGCTGAAAGCCAGCGACCGTGACCTGTGGTTCCTGTTCAATCCGGATCCGAACGACAAGGACTATACGATCCGCCCCCAGAGCTACCGCGCCGAATTGCATCGACGGCTGACGGACTGGATCCTGCCCGTCGTCTTTGCATTGTTCTCACTGGCGATCGCCGGCGACGCGCGCTCGCACCGGGAAGCGCGACTGCATCCGATGGTGAGCGCGCTCGGCTATGCTTTCGCGCTACGATGGGCTGCTTTCTACGCGGCAAACCAAATCGACACCGATCCGGAATATATCGCGGTTCTCTACGCCATCCCGATCGTCAGCAGCATCATCTCGATCATCTTCCTCGGCCTGCACAAGCGACTGGTCATGCCTTCGTTCGTCTGGGACCGGATATCGGTTTCCTGGAGACGCATGCAGGAAAGACTGCTTACCGCGACCAGCAGGTCCGGCGGGGGCGCGGCCCAATGATGTTCGGGACATTGTCGCGTTATTTCTTTCGCCGTTATCTGGCGACGACCTGCTGGTTTCTGATCGGCGTATCGGCGATCGCCTTCCTGCTTGATTTCAGCGAGACGGCTGGGCGCATGTCCGGCCTGCCTGGCTACACGATCGGCGGCGGCATCGTGATGACCGCCGTGCGCCTGCCGCTCATCCTGCAGCAGACTATCCCCTTCGTCGCCCTCTTCGTCGGCATGACGGTGCTGATCGGGCTCAATCGGAAATATGAGCTCGTGGTCACGCGCGCGGCCGGCATCTCGGTCTGGCAATTCATGTTTCCGTTCATCGCCGGCTCAATTGCGCTCGGCGTGCTGACGATGACGGCGCTCAACCCGCTTGCCGCCTGGGGACAGCGCCAGGCGCTGCTGGTCGAGTCCGACTGGCGTGGCGAAAACGCGGTTCTGCGCAAGGCGCCGCAGATTCCGTGGCTGCGCCAGATCAGTGGCCGCGACGATGTCATCATAGGCGCCCAGACGGTCCAGGAGAACGGAACCAAGCTGATCGACGCCGTATTGATCCATTTCGATTCAAGCGGCCGAGTCATTCTGAGACAGGATGCCGCCACGGCAAAGTTGGAAGATGGTTACTGGCAGCTTAACGGCGTCGTCGAGCGCAAGCCTGGCGAAATCCCACTGCGCAAAGCTTCGGTCCAACTTCGCACCAATCTGAAACAGGATTTCGTTCAGGAGCGGCTGACAGCGCCGGAAACAATTGGTTTCTTTGACCTTTCCAATCGCATTGCGGCGGCCAAATCCTTCGGCATCTCGACCAAGGCCTTGGAGACGCAATTCAACTCCCTGTTGTCTCAGCCTTTGCTGCTGGTGGCCATGACTCTCATTGCTGCAACAGTGTCCCTAAAATTTAGCCGGTTCAACCAATCCCGCTCCGTGATTCTGGGTGGAATCCTGTCAGGCTTCATGCTTTATGTCGTCACCGTGCTTGTTAAAGCATTCGGAAGCAGTGGAGTCGTGCCTCCCTTCGTGGCGACCTGGATACCGGTTGTCGTCGCGTTGGCCTTGGGCGCGACTATTTTGCTTCATCAGGAGGACGGCTAGTGGCGGTAGGCGACCGCAAGTATTTTAGTAAACAGTTGGTTGCCCTGCTTGTCGGTGCGGCTCTATGTTCCTATTTCGGCAGCGCCCCGGCCTCCTATGGCCAGGCCAACACGCCTGAACAAAATATCGAGAATAAGATTCCCGAAGGGGCCAAGCTTCTGCTTTCGGCCAATGAACTCGTCTATAACCGTGACGCCGAACTCGTGTCGGCGATCGGCGGCGTGCAGATCAACTATGGCGGCTACAAAATGGTCGCGCAGAAGGTCGAGTACAACCAGAAGACCGGCCGGATGATGGCGCTCGGCAATGTCGAGCTCGTCAGTCCGGACGGCAACCGCATCTATGCCGACAACCTAGACGTGACCGACAATTTCGCCGACGGGTTCCTGAACTCGCTGCGCATCGAAACTTCCGACAATACGCGTATCGTCGCCGAAAGCGGCGAGCGGGTCGGCGGCACGAAGATGATTCTCAATAAGGGCGTCTATACCGCCTGCCTTCCCTGCGCCGAAGATCCGAAGCGCGCACCGTTCTGGCAGGTCAAGGCCAAGCGCGTGATCCAGAATGGCGAAACCCATACGATCCGCCTGGAGCGGGCGCGTTTCGAGCTGCTTGGTTACCCGATTGCCTTCGTGCCCTTCATCGAGGTTCCCGACAATACGGTGAAGCGCAAGTCCGGCTTCCTGTTCCCGACGATGAGCCTGTCGCAGAACCTCGGCTTCGGCCTTTCCATTCCTTATTATTACGTGATCTCGCCGAGCATGGATGCGACGGTCACGGCGACCGGCTACACGGCCCAGGGCTTCCTGGTCGAAGGCGAATTCCGTCAGCGATTCGAAAACGGCACGCATATCCTGCGCGTCGCCGGCATCGACCAGGCAAAGCCGGACAATTTCAGCTCCGGCACCAGCGATGCCGAAGCCGAGCAGCGCGGCATGGTGGCGTCAAAGGCGGAGTTCCGCATCAATCCGCGCTGGACGTTCGGCTGGGACGTCATGGTGCAGAGCGACAACAATTTCTCGAAAACCTACAAGCTGCGCGGCTTGAGCAGCACCGACCGCACGAACCAGATCTACCTGACGGGGCTCGGGAAACGGAATTATTTCGACATGCGCGCGTTTTATTTCGACGTCCAGGATGCCGATCGGACGAACACGGCCGAAAAGCAGCAGGCCATCGTCTATCCCGCGCTTGATTATCACTATGTCGCGCCTCAGCCGCTTGCAGGCGGTGAACTTTCTGCGGACGTCAACCTGACGAATATTTCGCGCACACACGACGACTTCTATACCGTCGACGGATTCGACCGGTTCCGTGGCCTGAAGGGCCAGACTTCGCGTCTGACGGCCGAACTTCAATGGAAACGCACCTATGTCACGCCGACCGGTCTGGTGATCACGCCGCTTCTGGCCGCGCGCGGCGACGCTTTCGCGTTGAACATGAACGAACCGACCGGTTACGCCGGCAATTATCTTGACGACGAATCCGCCACTCGCTCGATGTTCACCGCCGGGCTGGAGATGCGGTATCCGATCCTGATGACGACTGATAACAGCACGCATATTCTGGAGCCGATCGTCCAGATCTATGCGCGCCCCGACGAGCAGCTCGCCGGCCGGCTGCCGAACGAGGATGCACAGAGTTTCGTTTTCGATGCCACCTCGCTCTTCGACCGCGATAAATTCTCTGGTTACGACCGCGTCGAAGGCGGCACCCGCGCCAATGTCGGCTTCCAGTATACCGGGACGTTCGACAGCGGTTACAAGCTGCACGGCATTTTCGGCCAGTCTTATCAGATCGCCGGCCAGAACTCGTTCGCGACCGATGACCTCGTCAATGTCGGCGCGGATTCGGGCCTCGAAACCGACCGCTCCGATTATGTCGGCCTCGGCGGCGTCGAAACGCCATACGGTGTTTCCGTTGCGGCCTCCTACCGGCTCGACGAGAAGGATTTCGAATTTCGCCGTGGCGACCTGACGACAGGCTACCAGAACGACACCTTCCAAACGCAGGTGACTTACACGCATCTCAGCGCCCAGCCGGCCTATGGCTTCGCCGAGGACAACGACGAGATCCAGACCAGCAGCAAGGTCAAGTTCAAGGACTATTGGTCGATCTTCGGCGGCATCGCCTGGGATCTGAACAACGATGTGATCAGCCGCCGGACACTCGGCCTTTCGTATGAGGACGAATGCACGATCTTCACGATCGCCTATACGGATAGCAGGGATTCCGACGACGAGTCGGCAAGCGACTGGACGATCGGCGCGCGGCTGACGTTCCGCACGCTCGGCGACATCAAGATCGGCTCCGACACGCTCTCCAACTAGCCGGCGGACGGCGTAAACATGGCCTCAAGTCATTCTTTCGCCGTAAGCCTGTGCAGGACATTGCCGCCAGTCGATATCCGAGGCATAGGAGTTTCGCGCCGCGATGGAAGCGATTTCCGCGTGTCTCGCACTGTGGTAAGGACGCCGCGATCAAAGTCTCGCGGCGCTATTGGGAGGTCAACAGATGATTGACGCGAAAAAAGCCATAACCGCCTTTCTCGCCGGCGCAGCGATTGCCTTGCTGACGGGCCTTGCCGGCCCCGCGCTTGCGGCAAGCGGAGTCCAGGCCGTGGTGAACGGCACAGCCATTACCAGCGGCGACGTCGCCAAGCGTCAGGCCTTCCTGCGCCTGCAGCATACCAAGGCCGACGCCAAGACCGCCACGGAGCAATTGATCGACGAGACGCTCAAGCGCCAGGAGGTCGCCCGCGTCCATATGTCGGTTTCGCAGCAGGACGTCGATGCGTCTTTCGCACGCTTTTCGGCCGGCAACAAACTTTCCGTCGAACAGATGTCGCAGATCCTCGATCGCGCCGGCGTTGGCGTCGACCATTTCAAAGGCTTCATCGCCGTGCAGATGAGCTGGCCGCGAGTCGTCAATGCGCGCTACGGCTCGACCTCGCGGCTGTCGAATTATGATCTGGTCTCGCGCATGATGCAGAACAACAAGCAAAAGCCGGTGACGACGGAATATATGCTGCAGCAGATCATCTTCGTCATTCCTGAGGCCAAGCGCGGCGCCATCACCGGTAAGCGCAAGGGCGAGGCCGAGGCATCGCGCTCGAAATTCCCCGGCTGCGATCAGGCAAAGACCTTTGCCGCAACGATGCGCGATGTTTCCGTGCGCGATCTCGGTCGCATGCTTGCTCCCGAGATCCCGCCGGATTGGAAACCTCTGGTCGAGCAGGCCAAGGGCAACACGACAGGCACCCGCGTTACCGAGAAGGGCGTCGAATATCTGGCGATCTGCAGCCAGCGCCAGGTCTCCGACGACCAGGCCGCCGAAATGGTCTTCCGCCAGGAGGATCTCGACAAGTCCAAGGCCGGCAAGAACGGCCCACCGGAAAACGAAAACAGCAAGAAATACCTGGACGAACTGCGCAAGAAAGCGCAGATCGCCTATCGCTGACCGACGATGGCGATACCCTTCTCACGACCGCTTGCGCTGAGCCAGGGCGATCCCGCCGGCATCGGACCGGATATCACCCTGACGGCTTGGCTCCGGCGGCGTGAACTCGGGCTTCCGCCTTTTTTCCTGATCGGCGATCCGGATGTTTTGGCTCTACGGGCCCGCCAGCTCAATCTGGCGGTTTCCATACGTGAGGTCGACACGGCCGGCGAGGCCACCGGCATATTTGCCGATGCTCTGCCCGTCATGAGCGTGCCGGCCGGCATTCAGGTGGTGGCCGGCGAGCCGCATGCGGCAACGGCGAAGGGCACGATCGCGGCGATCGAGAAAGCAGTCTCGCTTGTCATCGGCGGCGAGGCACTCGCAGTCGTCACCAATCCGATCGCCAAGGGCGTGCTCTACGAGGCGGGTTTCCGGTTTCCCGGCCATACCGAATTTCTCGCCGATCTTGCCGCCAAGGCGACCGGCAAGCCGGTGACGCCGGTCATGATGTTGTCGGGACCTAAACTGAGGGCCATTCCAGTTACCATCCACATTCCTGTCCGCGATGTGCCGCAAGCACTGACCGGCGAACTGATCATCGAAACCTGCCGGATCGCCGATGCGGATCTCAGGCAGCGCTTCGGTATCGACGCGCCGCGCCTTGCCGTCGCCGGCCTCAACCCGCATGCTGGTGAAGGCGGAGCGATCGGCACGGAGGATGAGGACATCATCCGTCCATCGATCGAGCAACTGCGTGACGAGGGTATCGACGCGATCGGCCCCCTGCCCGCCGATACGATGTTCCATGACGATGCGCGGGCGCGATATGATGTCGCCATCTGCATGTACCACGACCAAGCGCTGATCCCCGCCAAGGCACTCGGTTTCGACGACAGCGTCAACGTGACCCTCGGACTTCCCTTCGTGCGAACCTCGCCGGACCACGGCACCGCTTTCGGCATTGCCGGCAAGGGACTGGCGCGCGAGCAGAGCCTGGTTGCAGCACTGAAGCTTGCCGCCCAGCTCGGCCGCACCGCCGAAGGCCGCCGCTGATGGCAGCACTCGATGGCCTGCCGCCGCTTCGCGACGTCATTCAGCGTCACGGCCTCGATGCGCGCAAGGCGCTCGGGCAGAACTTCCTGCTCGACCTCAACCTCACGCAGAAGGTCGCCCGCACCGCAGGCGCGCTCGAGGAGACCACCGTTTTCGAGGTCGGCCCCGGCCCCGGCGGGCTGACCCGGGCGATTCTGGCGCTCGGCGCCAAGAAGGTCATCGCCATCGAGCGGGACGCGCGCTGCCTGCCGGCGCTTGCCGAGATCGCCGACCACTATCCCGGCCGACTGGAGGTGATCGAAGGCGATGCGCTGAAGACGGATTTCGAGTCACTGGCGCCGGAAGGACCCGTCAAGATCATCGCCAACCTGCCCTACAATGTCGGTACGCAGCTGCTGGTCAACTGGCTGCTGCCGAGGGCCTGGCCGCCATTCTGGCAATCGATGACGCTGATGTTCCAGAAGGAGGTCGGCGCCCGGATCGTTGCCGGCGAGGACGACGACCATTACGGCCGTCTCGGCGTGCTCTGTGGCTGGCGGACCGAGGCGCGCATGGCCTTCGACGTGTCGCCGCAAGCCTTCACACCGCCGCCGAAGGTGACTTCGACGGTAGTGCATCTTGTCCCCAGGGCGAACCCCATCCCGTGCACCATCGCCAATCTGGAAAAAGTAACGCAGGCCGCCTTCGGCCAGCGCCGCAAGATGCTGCGCCAGAGCCTGAAGCCACTCGGCGGCGAGAGCCTGCTCATCAAGGCGGGAATCGATCCGGCGCGGCGGGCGGAGACCCTCTCAGTCGAAGAATTCTGCCTTCTCGCAAATAGCCTTTAGCGCCACATCTCCTCTTGGATGCACAAAGGACGTGCCTTAGGTAGCAGGCCGTCCCTTCGCACAGGCGATCGGACGGCTGGGTTGATGAGGAGCGCTTTACTTGCAGATCGCTTCGGCCAGAAAGGCGCGCATCGCCTCGCCGAAGGGCGGCCGCATCATAAGTTCCGCCTCCACCATCTTGCTCTGATGATAGACGGCGCGCGGATGCGAGAAGGCGAGGAAACCGAATTTGCCGTGATAGGCGCCCATGCCGGAATGACCGACGCCGCCGAAGGGCAGGCCTTCCGCCGTAACATGGCTCATGCAATCGTTTATGGTCACGCCGCCTGAGATCGTATTGTCCAGAACGCGGCGCTCCTCTTCGCCATCCTGGCTGAAGTAATAAAGGGCGAGCGGGCGCGGCCGGGCGTTGATGCGATCGATGACGTCGGCGACGTCGCGATAGGGAAGAACCGGCAGAACCGGTCCGAAGATTTCCTCCTGCAGCGCGCGCATATCGTCGGTGGGATCGAGAATCAGGGTCGGTGGCATGCGGTGGGCCGGTTGCTGCGAGAAGTTCTCTCCTGCCGGATTGATTTCGACGATGCGGGCGCCCTTGGCCCTGGCGTCGTCGACCAGGCCCTGCACGCGCGCATGGTGACGGGCATTGACGATCGAGGTGTAGTCAGGATTGTCCTTCAGCGTCGGATACATCGCACCGACCGCCGCGACGGCGTGCTCGGCAAAGGCTTCAACGCTTTCCTCGGGCACGTAGACATGATCCGGGGCCAGACAGATCTGGCCGGCGTTCAGCGTTTTGACCGTCATGACCCGACGCGCCGCGTCTGCGAGATCGGCCGAACGGCCGACGATGACGGGCGACTTGCCCCCGAGCTCGAGCGTCAGCGGCGTCAGATTTTCCGCCGCCGCCCGCATGACCTGATGGGCAACCGCCGTACCGCCGGTGAAGATCAGATGGTCGAAGGCAAGCGAGGTAAAAGCGGTGCCGGTCGCCGGTCCGCCTTGCACCACCGCAATTTCCGTTTCGTCGAAGGAGCGGGCAACGAGTTCCGCCATCAGCGCGGCCGAAGCCGGCGTCACCTCCGACGGTTTGATCATGGCGCGGTTGCCGGCGGCGAGGATGCCGGCAAGCGGGGCAAGGGCGAGCTGATACGGGAAATTCCAGGGGCTCAGGATGCCGACCACCCCCTTCGGCTGATAGACTACCTCGGCAACAGCGTCCGGGAACAATGCCTCATGCTGCTCCGGCTTCAGCCATTCGGCAAGATGAGCCTTGGCATATTTGAGCGAACCGACGCAGGTGAAGACGTCGAGAAGCAGGCTCGCCTCGACGCTGCGGCTGCCGAAATCATCCGAGAGGGCCGCCGCAATCGCATCCTTGTGATCGACGAGAAGGGCGATGACGCGGTCGATGCGGTCGAAGCGGGTCTCGATATCAGGCGGCCCCTCTTTAAGGAAAGATGCCCTTTGCCGGGCAAGCAGCGCCTTCATGGTGTCAGCACTGGTATCGGTGGCGATTGGGGTGACGGTGTTCATTGGTTCCTCCCTAAAACGATGTCAGGCGGCAGGCTGGCGCACGATCGGTTTCAGCACGATGCCTCTTTCCGAGTCCTCCACCGCCCGGTTGATGTCGGCAAAATCGTAGAAGCTGACGAGCCTGTCGAACGGGAATCGCCCTTGGCGATGAAGGTCGATCAATAGCGGGATCAGCACGTCGGGATTGGAATCGCCCTCCACGATGCCGCGCACCCGGCGTCCGCCGGACAGGATGTGGGTGAGGTCGAGCGTCAACGTCGCCCCGTGCGGCGGAGCCCCGACGATGCCGCATGTGCCACGCGGCGCCAACACCCGCACGCATTGGTCGATGACGGTCGGCACGCCGGAGGCATCGATCGAATAGTCGACGCCAGCACCGGTCAGCGCCATGATCGCGGCGACCGCGTCGATCTTCTTGCCGTCGACGATGTCGGTCGCCCCGAGTTCGGCGGCAAGCGCCAGCCGCCTCTCGTTGACATCGACGGCGATGATCCGTGACGCACCAACGATCCGCGCCGCCATCACGGCGGCCAGACCAACAGAGCCCATGCCGAAAACTGCAAGTATTTTTCCAGGCTCGATGTCGAGCGCGTTCATCACCGCGCCGGCGCCGGTCTGGATACCACAGGCGAGTGGGCCAAGCAGCGCCAGATCCGCATCTTTCGGCACTTTCACGATATTGCGTTCATGGCAGAGCGCGTGGCTTGCAAAGGACGATTGTCCGAAAATATTGCCATGAATCCGCTCTCCCTCGCATGAGAGCCCGCTCGAACCGTCGGCGCGCGCACCGAAGAAGTTGCGCGGGAAGAACTCGTGGCAGTAGGTTTCCTCGTGATCGTTGCAGCTCGGGCAATGACCGCAGGAATTGAAGGTCATGACCACGTGATCGCCCGCGACCACCTTGGCAACGCCCGGCCCGACACGTTCGACGATGCCGGCGCCCTCGTGACCGAGCACGACCGGCTGCGGCACCGGCAAATACTGGTCGCGCATGACGATATCGGTATGGCAAACGCCGGTCGCTATGACGCGAACGAGGATCTCCCCCTCGCGCGGCTCCTCCAGATCGAGCCTTTCCAGCGAAAACGGCATATGCGGCGCACGCGCCACCGCGGCATGGATCTTCATTCTATCCTCCTCCCGAGATCAATCCGCGCCCTCAGCCGCGCCTGTAGGCGCCGAGTCCCGGCTGATAGGTCTTGTCGTCGAGGAACTGCTTCAGTCCCTCGTCGCGCCCCTTGGTCTTGTCGAGAAACAGCATCTGCTCCAGCTTGGCGTAGATGTAATCGTCGGCGAGATCCCACGGCAGGTTGCGCACCCGCTTATAGGTGTCCTTGGCGGCCTTCAGCGTCACCGGGTTCTTTTCGAGCAGGCTCGCGCAAATCTTGCGAACCCGGGTTTCGAGTTCGGCGAGCGGCACGGCCTCGTTGACGAGACCCATTTCGGCAGCCTTGCGCCCGCCGAAGAGTTCGCCGGTCATGATGTAGTAGAGGGCGTCGCGATGGCGCATCACCTCGGCCACCGCACGCGTGACGTTGCCACCCGGCAAGATGCCCCAATTGATCTCGGAAAGGCCGAAATTTGCCTCCTCGGCAGCGATGGCAAGGTCGCAGGAAACGAGCGGTGTGAAGGCGCCGCCGAAGCACCAGCCATTGACCATGGCGATCGTCGGCTTTTCGAAATACATCAGCCGACCCCACCAGCCGCCGGATTGGCGCCGCGCCTTCAATGTGGCATCGCGCGGCTTGTCGTCGTTGTCGCGAAAATATTCTTTGAGATCCATTCCGGCGGACCAGGACTCGCCGGCCCCGCGCAGGACGAGCACGCCACAGCGCTCATCGCCCTCGAGCTCATCGAGTACCTCCAGCATCCGTGCATTCAAGGCCGGATTCATCGCATTGCGCTTTTCCGGTCGGTTGAGGGTCACGAAAGCGATGCCGTTATCGAATTCGACCAGAACCGGCGATTGGTCTTCAGTCATGAGGTCACTCCATTGGTTTCGGCGTGATTGCCGAGGGCCGTTTCATCGGGCCCTGTCGTTGAAGGGTTTCGTCGGCATGAAGCTGGCGCAGAACATGTTTCTGCACCTTGCCGGAGGCGGTGCGGGGAACGGCTTCGACGAAGAGGATCTGCGCCGGGCGCTTGAAGGCGGCGAGCCTCGCCGCGCAATGGCCAGCAATCGCCTCGCCCGTCACCACGGCGCCCGGCCGCAGCACGACACAGGCGACGCCACATTCTCCCCACCTGTTATTGGGAATGCCGACGACCGCGACGTCGAGGACATCGGGATGGCTTGCGAGTACGGCCTCGACTTCGGCCGGATAAACATTCTCACCGCCGCTGATATACATATCCTTCAGCCGGTCGACGATGCGATAGAAGCCGTTTGCTTCGCGCCGGCCGAGATCGCCGGTACGGTACCAGCCATCGGTGAAGGCGGCGAAGGTTTCGGCAGGCTTGTTCCAGTAGCCCGGCGTCACCGCCGGTCCACGCAGCCAGAGTTCGCCAATCTCGCCGCGGCCAACGTCGTGGCCACCCTCGTCGACAATGCGGATGTCGACCAATGGTGCGGGAAGACCGACGCTGCCGGGATTGTCCTGCACCGCGCGCCGGTCGATCGGCACATGCAGCACCGTTCCGGCCTCGCTCATGCCGTAACCGTTGACTAGCGCAACGCCGTCATCGAGATAGCTTTCGATCAGCGCCTGCGTCAGCGGCGCGCCGCCGACGAAGAGCGCATGCAGGCCAGAGAGAGCCGCGGCGCTGTAGGCGGGATCGTTGCGCAGAGCGAGGGCGATCTGCGGCACGGCGAAATAATGGGTGACGGCGCGCTCACGCAAGACGGCCAGCGTGCGCGCCGGGGTGAAGCGGTCGGAGATGACGAGCGTACCGCCCAGCGTCAATGTGGTGCGGGCCACGGCGATCAGGCCGATCGTGTGGAAGAACGGCAGATCGCACAAAGCGACCGAAGCCGGCCCGATTTCCCCGACGAAGGAAAAATTGATGGCGGCAAAGAAAGCATTGCGGCCGGTGATGACTACGCCCTTCGGCTGCCCTGTCGTGCCCGAGGTGTAGAGAAGGACGCACGCCCGATCGGCATCTCCGGACACCGGATCGGCGGAGGCGCTCGCCTCGATGCGGGCCGAAAGCCCGGCCGTGCCATCTGCCGTGGAGATCACCGCCATGCCAGGATCGACATCTGCGAGGCTTGCCACAACTTCCGAAAACTCCTCGTCGCGGACCAGGAGCGCCGGCGCGCAATCGGCAAGTATCGGCAGCAGTTCGGCGGCGCCGAGACGCCAGTTAAGCGGCACATAAACGGCGCCGACGCGCTGGCAGGCAAAAGCCAGCACGATCGAATCGATCGAGTTGCGCGCCAGCATAGCGACCCGCGCCCCGTCCTGGCGTGCTCCGAGGATAACATCGAGGAAACCGGCGCATCGGGCGATCCGCATATCGAGCTCGGCATAGGTAAGCTCCCGGCCGGTGGCGATCTCGAACAGGGCCTGTCGATCCGGCGCGACACGGGCGCGGTAAAGGATGGGATCATCCGCCACCAGTCCGCAATCGACGAACGAAGACATTCCGGAATGGGAATGCGCCATTTTTCCTCCCATGCCAGCCGCTCCTCCGCGGCCGACAAATTTGTATGTAACACATACTAATATTTTTTGAGCAGGATGCAAGAGGCTGCTCGCAGCAAATCCGTCTACGCCGACAAGCTCTGGGAAATCTTCGGGCGCATATTGACTAAGCTGCTGATTTTGATGGTTATGGCGCCTTGACCGGGCGAGAACGAATAATGGCCGCAAAACCACCGAAGGATGATTTTGAGAGCGAGGATGCTCCGGCGACGCCATTGCTCGACGTCGGCCGGCTTGGCGATCTCCTCGGCTTTCACCTGCGCATGGCGCATGTCGCGATCTATCGTGACTTCGCTGGAACCATGGAAGAGCTGGCGCTGACGCAAAAACAGCTCGCGGTGATGGAACTCCTTGCAGTCAATGCGGGCGCATCGCAGATCGACTTGGCCAATACGCTTGGCACCGACCGCGCAACGATGATGGCTCTCGTCAACCGGCTGGCAGCTCGCGGCTTCGTCGAGCGCCGCCCTTCCGCGGCGGACCGCCGCCGTCAGGAACTGCATCTGACGATGGCGGGACATGCCATGCTCGCGCAGGCGCGCAAGCTGATCGATGCACACGAACGGCGTTTCATCGACCTTTTTTCGCACGACGAAATGGATGCTCTGCTGGCTGCGCTGAAGCGGATATATAAGCGCGACTGAAACCTGCTCCGCCCTTTGCCGGCGTGCCAGAGCAGCATAGGAGCCTTGGCAACTCCGGCGATGCCATGCGCGCAAACCTAAGGCCAGTCCGCATAACCCGAGGAAAGCATGCTGTTTTCCGAGCCGGCGGAAGCACGGGCGATCTCACGGTAGCCGGCGGGGGAAAGGCCGGTTTTGCGCTTGAAGAAATGGCTGAAATAGGTCGGGTCGCGAAAGCCGAGGCTGTCGGAGATTTCCTGGATGTTGCGGGCCGAACGCTCCAATCTCAGCTTTGCCTCCTGCACCACGCGCTCGTGCAGAAGCTGGATCGGCGAGCGGCCGAGCGTCCTCTGACAAATCGAATGCAGGCGGTCGGCGGTGACGCCCAATTCCGCGGCATAATCGCTGATCGGCCGGTGCTGGCGGAAACCGGCCTCGACCAGCTGGCGATAACGCTGCAGGATCGATCCGGTTTCGCCCTGCCCACGCGGCTCGCTTCTTTCGCTGTCGCTGCCGCGCCACAGCGTCATCAGGATCAGCCTGAGATAGGCCGAGACCACCATCCAGGAGGCCCGGGAGGGATCGCCGAGTTCCCGCACGAAGCCCGAAATCAATGGACTCATTTCGGCCACCAGCAAGGGATCCCGTGCCTCGACCAGCTTGCGCTGCTCGGTGAGGAGGCGCAGCGAGTAGGATTCCACCTTGTCGCCAATCGCGTCGACCATGATCTGCGCCGAGGCGCCGATGACATGGGCGGCACTCCCGGCAGCAATCGACAGATCGCAGCGTGCCTGCGGCGGCAGGAAGGCAAGCAGCGGCCCGTGCAGCGGCCGATCTTCGCCGCTGTCGAAATGAAGGTCGGCGGCGCCATCGCCGAGCAGCAAGAAATGATGGAAATCGGCATACAGCCCTTTTTGCAGACGGATGCGCCGGTGCGACAGCGACGGCGCGTGCCACTCGCCCCTGGCATAGTGATAAATGCCTCCGTCCGTCGCCAAGCCCGCTCCTCCGCTCCTGCCAAATAGTGCTGCAATCGCCGGATAATTACAATATTAACCCAATAAATCGCATTCCATCCGCCATCGATCGGCGTAACCTTGTCGTCATCAGCCTTTGGGAGGAGGCATTCCGACAACGCAGGAACGCTTAAGCGCCTATCAGGCCGTCGCGTCCGCTCGTCTTCTCCCGTGGCAATAATGCGGCGTCAGCACTTGGCGCCAGCATGTGACAAATGGGTGAAACCGTGTTTTCGGCAAAGCTGATGATAAACAACGACGCGATGGATGCTTCCGAGGGGGCCACCTTCGAACGCATCGATCCGCTGACCGGCGATGTCGCGACGATCGCTTCGGCAGGATCCGTCGCCGACATGACGCGGGCCGCCAATGCCGCCGCTGCCGCCTTTCCCGATTGGTCGCAAACCGGCCCCGGCGAACGGCGCAGATTGCTCAACGCCGCCGCCGAACTTCTCGATGCCCGTTCGCCGGAACTGATTGCCGCCATGACCGGCGAAACCGGCGCCACGACGCAATGGGCAGCGATCAATTGCCGGCTCGGCGCCGATATTTTCCGCGAGGCGGCGGCGATGACCACGCAAATCTCGGGCGAGCTCATTCCCTCAGGCATTCCCGGAAACCTTGCCATGGCGGTGCGCCAGCCGGCAGGCGTCTGCGTCGGCATCGCCCCCTGGAATGCGCCCATTATTCTCGGCACCCGCGCCGTCGCCATGCCGCTTTCCTGCGGCAACACCGTCGTCCTGAAAGCCTCCGAACTCTGCCCGAAGACCCACGGCCTGATCGGCGACATCCTGCGTGACGCCGGCTTTCCCAGCGGAGTCGTCAATGTCGTCTCCAATGCGCCGAGCGATGCTGCCGCCGTCGTGGATGCCCTGATCGCCCATCCGGCTGTGCGCCGCATCAACTTCACCGGCTCCACCCGTGTCGGCAGGATCATCGCGGAAAGCGCGGCACGGCATCTGAAGCGCTGCCTGCTCGAACTCGGCGGCAAGGCACCATTCATCGTTCTTGCCGACGCCGATCTCGACGAGGCAGTGGGTGCCGCCGCCTTCGGCGCCTTCATGAACCAGGGCCAGATCTGCATGTCCACAGAGCGGATCATCCTGATGGACGAGATCGCCGATAATTTCGTCGGCAAATTCCGGGCGAAGGCCGAAACCCTGGTTGCGGGCCATCCCGGGGACGGCAATACGCCGCTCGGCACGCTGATCAACGCCGAAGCGGCGCGGCGTGTGAAGTCGCTCGTCGACGATGCCCTGCAGAAGGGCGCGGTGCTCGTCTGCGGCGGCCGGCCCAACGGCACGCTGATGGATGCAACCGTCATCGATCACGTGACGCCTGCCATGCGCATCTACCGTGAGGAGAGTTTTGGGCCGGTCGCGGCGATCGTCCGGGTCGGCAGCGTGGACGAGGCGGTGACGGTTGCCAACGACAATGAATACGGGCTCTCGGCGGCGGTTTTCAGCGCCGACATCAATGCGGCGATGGCCGTTGCCATGCGGCTTGAATCCGGCATCTGCCACATCAACGAGGCCACGGTTTCCGACGAGCCGCAAATGCCGTTCGGGGGCGTCAAATCAAGCGGCTATGGCCGCTTCGGCGGCAAGGCCGCAATCGATGAATTCACCGAGCTCAGATGGATCACCATGGCATCGGGAAAACGACACTACCCGATCTGACTTCAGATCGGGATGAACACAGGAAACGGGCCGGGAGGCCCGCATCAAGAGGGAGGAACGATTTCATGAACGGCATTTTCCGCAACGGCAAACTCAACGCGGCAACTCTCACCCGCCGCTCTTTCATCGCATCGGCTGCCGCAGGCAGTGCGGCGCTGGCGCTTTCCGGCCGAACGGTTTTCGCCCAAGGCGGCGATACGTTGAAGGTCGGCTTCATCAGCCCGCGCACCGGCCCTCTCGGCGGCTTCGGCGAGACCGACGGCTATGTGCTGGACCTGGCGCGCAAGGCGCTGGCGAACGGCCTGCAGGCTGGCGGCAAGACCTGGAAGGTGGAGATTCTCGACCAGGACACCCAATCCGACCCCTCGCGCGCCGGCCAGCTGGCGAAGGACCTGATCAACAACGAGGCGATCGACCTGATGCTCGCCGTCTCAACACCCGAAACGATCAATCCGGTGGCCGATGCCTGCGAGGCGGCAGGCATTCCCTGCCTGTCGACGGTGATGCCCTGGGAAGCCTGGTATTTCGGCCGCGGCGCCAAGCCCGGCGCGCCCTCGCCGTTCAAATGGACCTATCATTTCGGTTTC
Organism: Rhizobium sp. NXC14; assembly: GCF_002117485.1. Classification (NCBI taxonomy): domain Bacteria; kingdom Pseudomonadati; phylum Pseudomonadota; class Alphaproteobacteria; order Hyphomicrobiales; family Rhizobiaceae; genus Rhizobium; species Rhizobium sp. NXC14. Next base: position 1,550,242 of record NZ_CP021030.1, on the reverse strand, counting down.
GGCGTCGAAGAGTTCCACAAGGCCTATGTCTCGCAGTGGAATCTGATCGAGACCAACAAGAAGGTCGGCGTCATGTATCCGAACGATGCCGACGGCAACGCGATCCGCACCCATCTGGCGCCTGCACTTGCCAAGGCGGGCTTCACCATCGTCGATCCCGGCGCCTATGAAACCGGAACCACCGACTTTTCGGCCCAGATTGCTCTTTTCCGGCAGGAAGGCGTAGAGATCTTCAACTCCTTCCCGATTCCGCCCGATTTCGCCGCCTTCTGGCGTCAGGCGGCACAGCAGGGTTTGACCCAGCAGATCAAGATCTGCCAGGTCGCCAAGACGGGCCTTTTTCCATCAGACATCGAAGCGCTCGGCGATCTTGGCCTCAACATCGGCAGCGCCGCCTACTGGCACAAGGCCTTCCCCTACAAATCCACGCTGACCGGCGTCTCCGGAACCGAACTCGCCGACGGCTATGAAACGGCAAGCGGCAAGCAGTGGACGCAGCAGCTCGGCGCCAGCCTGGCGCTGCTCGACGCCGGCTTCGATGCGCTGAAGGCGAGCACCGACGTCAAGAGCAAGGAGGCGGTGGCCAAGGCGCTCGCCACGCTGAAGACGACGACGATCGCCGGCAAGGTCGACTTCACCAGCGGTCCCGTTGCCAATGTTTCTCCCGGGCCGATCATCGGCACGCAGTGGGTGAAGGCGCCGGAGGGCTCGAAATTCGCGCTCGACTACGTCGTCACCGAAAACGCCACCGACCCCAATGTTCCGGTCGGCGCCAAGCTCACCGCCTACAACGGATAGCAACAGTGCAGAGGCAAGAAGCGCAAAGACGGCCCGGGGACGCTTTTCTCTCGGCCAGGGGGATCCACAAGCGGTTCGGCGCGCTTGTGGTGCTGGAGAATCTCGATTTCTCCATGGGCGATGGCGAGGCGGTCGGTATCGTCGGGCCGAACGGCGCGGGCAAGACGACTCTGCTCAGCGTGCTCGCCGGCGCCTACCCGCCGAGCGCGGGAAGCATCATCTTCGATGGCGCCGACGTCACCAGCCGGTCGGCGGCGGAACGCTGCCGGTCGGGTCTCGTGCGGACGCATCAGATCCCCAAACCCTTCAACGGCATGACGACCTTCGAAAATGTCTTCGTCGCCGCCTCGCACGGCAATGCGGCAAGCCGCGACGAGGCCTATGAGCGGGTGGTGGATTCACTGTCGCTCTGCGGCATGCTCGGGGTCGCCAACCGCCAGGCCAACACGCTCGGCCTGCTCGATCGCAAACGGCTGGAGCTTGCCCGTGCGCTCGCCACGCAGCCGCGGCTCCTGCTGCTCGACGAAATCGGCGGCGGCCTGACCGATGGCGAAGCGAGCGAACTGGTCGAAGCCATCCTGGAATTGCGCCGCCGGGGTATCGGCATCGTCTGGATCGAGCATATCGTTCATATCCTGCTGCAGGTGGCCGAACGGCTGATCTGCATGGATGCCGGCCGGATCATCGCCGATGGCGAACCGAAGACTGTCATGAGCGATGCGGAAGTGGTCAAGGCCTATCTTGGAGGGACGCCCGCATGAGCCTTCTTTCCATTGAGAATCTCGACGTCCGGCACGGCCTGCTGCAGGCGGTGCGCGGGGTCAGTTTCGATATCGCCAAGGGCGAGGTGCTGGCGCTGGTCGGCGCGAACGGCGCCGGCAAGACGACGCTGCTCCGATCGATCGCCGGCGCCCATCTGCCCTCCTCCGGCCGAGTCCTTCTCGGTGATGAAGACCTGGCTGCCGTCCCGTCCCACAAGCGGATCGCCAAGGGCATCGCCCTGGTGCCGGAAGGCCGGCGCCTGTTTTCGCAGATGACGGTGGAAGAGAACCTGCTTCTCGGCAAGAGCTGCGGGCGCAAGGGCGAGTGGAGCATCGACCGCATTCTCGACGCCTTTCCGAACCTGAAAACCCGCCGTCACGCGAAGACCGGGCACCTCTCCGGCGGGGAGCAGCAGGCGACCGCCATCGGCCGGGCGCTGATGAGCAATCCCGATATTCTTCTCCTGGACGAGGTCTCGCTCGGGCTTTCGCCCCTGGTCGTCGACCGCGTCTATGCCCAGCTGCAGGCGCTGCTGACTTCGGGAACGACCATCGTGCTGGTCGAGCAGGATCTCGGCCGCGCCATGAGCGTCGCCAGCCGCGTCATCTGCATGCTGGAAGGCCGCATTGTCCTCGACCGGCCGGCAGCCGCCGTCACCCGCGACGAGGTCACCAAAGCCTATTTCGGATTGCACCGGGCATCAGGCGAAAGGAGCGCATCATGATCAACACCCTGATCCAGGGCCTCCTGCTCGGCGGTTATTACGCCGTCATCGCCTGTGGCCTGTCCTTCATGTTTTCGGTCATGCGGATCATCAATCTCGCGCATGGCAGCCTGGCCGTCGCGGCCGCTTACGGCCTGTGGCTGCTTGCTGCCAAAGCCGGCATTCCGCCCTTCGCCGGCCTTTTGATCGTGCTGCCCGTCATGGCGGTGATCGGCTGGCTGCTGCAGCGCTACATTCTCGAACGCAGCGCCCGCGGCGGCACGCTGCTGCCGATTCTCACGACCTTCGGCCTGTCGATCGTCATCGACAATCTGCTTTTCGAACAGTTCGGCGCCGACACCCGGTCGCTCGCCCCCTTCATCGGCAACCTCTCCTATGCATCCTGGCAGCTGCCGGACCACATCTTCGTCGGCAAGCTTGCCGTGATGATGATGGTGACGGCGATCCTCATTCTCGGCGGGTTGCAATTCTTCCTCAGCCGCTTTGCATTGGGCCGCGCCATCCGCGCCACGGCAGAAGATCCGGACACGGCAGGGCTCGTCGGCATCGATGCGCGTAGGGTGAACGCGGTCGCCACCGCCATCACCATGGTCACGATCGGGATTGCCGGCGCCTTTCTCGGCATGCGTGCGACCTTCAGCCCCTATGCGGGCGGCCCGCAGCTTCTCTTTGCCTTCGAGGCCGCGGTCATCGGCGGAGCGGGATCGCTCTGGGGCACGCTTGCCGGCGGCATCGTTCTCGGCCTTGCCCAGTCGCTCGGCGCGCAATTGCATCCGCAGGGCTTTCTGATCGGCGGCCATGCCGTGTTCCTGCTGGTGCTTTTCATCCGGCTGTCCCGATCCCGCCTGCCGGTTCTCGACAAGATCGGAGCGCTTCTGAAACCCAGCGCGCTCCTCAACCTTCGCGCACGCCATCGGAGCCCGACATGACATTCGTCTCCAACGGAATATCGATCGAGCGCTGGACGACCTCGTCGCGGCTGGCGCTCGGCTCCATCGCCGCGGTGTTTGCCCTGCTGATCCTCGCCCCGGCCGTGCTCGGCGCCGGTGCGATCGACCGGATGACCGCCCTGTTCATCTATGTGATCCTGGCCGCCATGTGGAATGCGCTCGCCGGTTTCGGCGGGCTGGTGTCGGTCGGCCAGCAGGTGTTCTTCGGTCTCGGCGCCTATTTCACCATTCGGCTCGCCGATGCGGGGCTCGATCCCTTCGTCTCGGTCTTTGCCGCGGCGATCGTGACCGGCGCACTGTCGATCCCGCTTTCGCTGTTCATGCTGCGGCTGAAGGGCGGCGAGTTTGCGATCGGCATGTGGGTCGTGGCCGAACTCGCCCATCTGCTGGTCAATCTCGACCGGCTGATCCAGGGAGAAACGGGAACCTCGCTGATTTCGCTCAACGTCTATGACAGCGGCACGCGGCGGGCGGCAATCTATTGGCTCGCCCTGGCCTCCACGGTGGCCCTGCTCGGCTCGCTCTTCATGCTGATGCGCAGCCGCGCCGGTGCGGCGATGCAGGCGATCCGCGACAATGAAGAGGCGGCGACCTCGGTTGGCGTGCGGGTGACGGCCACCAAGCGGCTGCTCTTCGTGCTCGCCGCCTTCGGCATCGCCGTCGCCGGTGGCCTGTGGCTGGCGACCGCCACGACCTTCCAGCCGAAGACCTATTTCAGCGTCCAGTGGACGGCCTACATGATCTTCATGGTGCTGGTCGGCGGGATCGGCAAGTTCGAAGGCGCCATCCTCGGAGCCATCCTGTTCTTCGTCATCGAGACCTTCTTCGGCAGTGCCGGCGTCTGGTACCTGATCGGGCTTGGGGCCACCGCGCTGATCTTCTCGCTCTACCTGCCGCGCGGCCTCTGGGGAGGAATCGAGCGTCGCTTCGACTTCCAGCTTCTGCCCGTCGGCTACCGGCTGAAACTGCCCGGCCCGTCCAAAATCAAATGGGAAGAATGAACCGGCCTGCTTCCTGGTTTTCTTGCGAAAGGAGAATCCATGCTTTTTGGTAAAACAATCCTGGTGACCGGCGTGGCCTCCGGCATCGGCGCCCGGACCGCGGAACTGGCCGGCCAGATGGGCGCCGAGGTCATCGGCGTCGATGTGCGCGAACCGGCAAATGGAAATGCCGCCTTCATCAAGGGCGATCTATCCACGCCATCGGGCGTTGCCGAAATCGTCGCGCAGCTGCCGGCGCGCCTTGATGCCCTCGCCAATGTCGCCGGCCTTTCCGGCAGCACCGGCGTCGTCTCGACGCTCGCCGTCAATTTCTACGGGCTGCGTGCCTTGTCGGAAGTCGTGGCACCCCGCCTGCGCGAAGGCGGCGCCATCGTCAACGTCGCCTCGATCGCCGGTTACGGCTGGCGGGCCAATCTCGAGCGGGCCAAATTGCTGACCTCGATCGAAGGCTTTCCGGATGTCGCGGCCGTTGTCGCCGAACACGGCCTCAAGGACGAGCAAGGTTATCCGCTCTCCAAGGAACTGCTGCTGCTCTGGACCATGCGCGCGGCCCACCAACCCTTGTTCAAGAACCGCGGCATCCGCGTCAATGCGGTGAGCCCCGGGCCGGTGGAAACACCCATCCTCAAGCAGTTCCGCGCCGTGCTCGGCGACGCCAGGGTCGACAGCGATATCACCCGCGTCGGCCGTGCCGGCACATCAGCCGATATCGCGCCCGCCGTGCTCTTCCTCTGCTCGGATGGCGCACGCTGGATCAACGGCGCCAATCTTGCCGCCGACGGCGGCCTCGAAGCCTCCATCAACGCCGACGTCCTCGGCTTCTAATCATTTCCAGGAGACCCACGATGAATATTTCCCTACTGATAGATGGCGCAGACCGGACAGCCTCCGGCGGCCGGACCTATGACCGCATCGATCCCTTCACGGAGAAGCTTGCGAGCCGCGCCGCCGCTGCAAGCCTGGAGGATGTTGCCGCCGCCGTCGGCGCCGCCTCGGCTGCCTTCGGCGCGTGGTCGAAGACCGGACCCGGCCAGCGCCGCGCCATCCTGATGAAAGCCGCCGATATCATGGATTCGAAAGTGGCTGAGTTTACCCGGCGCATGATCGAGGAGACCGGCGCTACCGCGCCCTGGGCCGGCTTCAACGTCATGCTCGCTGCCAACATCCTGCGCGAGGCGGGCGCCATGACGACGCAGATTTCAGGCGAAATCATCCCTTCCGACAAGCCCGGATCGCTTTCCATGGGCGTTCGCCAGGCGGCCGGCGTGTGCCTGGCGATCGCGCCCTGGAATGCACCCGTCATCCTCGCCACCCGCGCCATCGCAATGCCGATCGCCTGCGGCAACACTGTTATCCTCAAGGCATCCGAACAATGCCCGGGCACGCACCGGCTGATCGCTACGGCGCTGACCGAAGCGGGGCTGCCGGCGGGCGTCATCAATGTTCTCACCAATGCGCCGGAGGATGCGCCGGAGATCGTCGCAGCACTCATCGCCCATCCGGCCGTCAGGCGCGTCAATTTCACCGGCTCGACCAAGGTCGGCAGGATCATCGCCGAGACCTGTGGCAAATATCTCAAGCCTGCTCTGCTCGAGCTCGGCGGCAAGGCACCGCTCGTCGTTCTCGACGACGCCGACATCGACGGCGCCGTCAATGCCGCGATTTTCGGCGCCTTCATGCATCAGGGCCAGATCTGCATGTCGACGGAGCGGATCATCGTCGACACGGCGATCGCCGATCAGTTCGTGGCTAAACTGGCCGCCCGCGCCAGCCAGTTGCCGGCCGGTGACCCGCGCGGTCATGTCGTTCTCGGCTCGCTGATCAGCCTCGATGCCGCCAGGAAGATGGAGGAGCTGATCACTGATGCCACCGCCAAGGGCGCAAAACTCGTGGCCGGCGGCAAGCGCTCCGGCACCGTGGTCGAGGCGACGCTGCTCGATCACGTCACCCCTGACATGCGCGTCTATTCGGAAGAATCCTTCGGCCCGGTCAAGCCGATTATTCGCGTCTCCGGCGAGGAGGAAGCTATCCGCGTTGCCAACGATACCGAATACGGCCTGTCATCCGCCGTCTTCAGCCGCAACATCCAGCGGGCGATGGCGGTTGCGGCGCGCATCGAATCCGGCATCTGCCACGTCAACGGCCCGACGCTGCACGACGAGGCGCAAATGCCCTTCGGCGGCGTCAAAGGCAGTGGCTACGGCCGCTTCGGCGGCAAGGCAGCGATTGCCGAATTCACCGACCTGCGCTGGATCACGGTGGAGGATTCTGCCCAGCACTATCCCTTCTGAGAGGTCGGGCAGCGCCGGCGAAATTTCCGAGGGGGCGAGCGCCATTACAATGCCGTGGTGGGTGACCTGGCGCGGTGCTGTCTCAAACCTGACGTCAGCGAATTCCCAGTGTCGGAATGGCTGTCACTGGCGAGCGCCGCATCAGGGCACGAATCCACGCAATCAGCTCGCTAGAGCGACGGCGTCTCTTCCAGCAGCTCTCGGACGAAATCGAACATGCCGTGGCGGCGGTCGCGGCGCAGGCGTTCGGCCTTGACGATCGACTGGACGGCGTCGAAGGCGGTGTTGAGATCGTCATTGACGATGACATAATCATATTCGCGCCAGTGGGCGATCTCGGCGCGGCTGTTGGCCAGACGCGTCTGAATCACCTCCTCGGAATCCTCGGCACGGCGATGCAGCCGCGACTGGAGCTCCGTCATGGTCGGCGGCAGCACGAAGATCGAGACGACGTCGGCCGACATCTTCTCCTGCAACTGCTGGGCGCCCTGCCAATCGATATCGAAGAGCATGTCGCGGCCTTCGGCCATGGCCTGCTCGACCGGCTCGCGCGGCGTGCCGTAGAAATTGCCATGCACTTCGGCCCATTCGAGCAGCGCGTCGCTATCGCGCAACCGCTCGAACTCGCGCACACTCTTGAAATGGTAATGCACGCCTTCGACTTCGCTCGGGCGGCGCTGGCGCGTGGTGACGCTGACGGAGAGGCCGATATGCTTGTCGGTCTCCAGAAGCGTGCGCGCAATCGTGGACTTGCCTGCGCCCGACGGCGACGAAATGACAAGCATCAGACCGCGGCGGGCGATCTGCACGGGCGAGGATTTCGCCGGTTTCATGTCCTACTCCAAATTCTGGACCTGCTCGCGGAACTGGTCGATCACGACTTTCAGCTCGATGCCGGCGGCGGTGACCGCCGAGGCATTCGACTTCGAGCAGATGGTATTCGATTCGCGGTTAAATTCCTGTGCAAGGAAGTCCAGCCGGCGCCCGGCAGGCCCGCCTTTCGCCAGGAGATCGCGCGCGGCGGCGATATGCGCCTTCAGACGATCGATTTCTTCGCGCAGATCCGCCTTGGTCGCCAACAAAGCGGCCTCCGCGTGCAGCCTGTCACGGTCGAGGGCGGCCATGCCGTCCATCAGCAAGGCAACCTGTGCCGCAAGCCGGGCCGCGATCTCCGCCGGCGAACGTGAGGGATCCATCTCGATCGTCCGCGTCAGGCTCTCGATCGTCGCGACATGATCGAGAAGGATGCGGGAAAGCGCCGCGCCTTCCTGTGCGCGCATTGCCTTGAGATCGGCAAGCGCGGCGAGCAGCCCAGCGCTAATATCTGCATCACGGGCGGCAAGCGCCTCCTCGCCATCCTCGCCTTCACGGAACTCCACGATGCCGCGCACGAGAAGCAGCGTATCGAGCTTCAAAGGCGCCGGATCGATCACGTCAACCAGTTGTTCGCGCATGGCGAGCACGGCAGCGAGCGCCTCTTTGTTCAGAACTGCCTCGAAACGGTTCTCGTCGGCGGTGACCGACAGCGATGCCTGCAGATTGCCGCGGCTGAAGGTTTCGCCGGCAAGGCGGCGGACCTCCGCCTCCATGCGTTCGAGACCGGGCGGCAGGCGCAGGCGCAGGTCGAAACCCTTGCCGTTGACCGAGCGCAGTTCCCACGCCCAACGCCAGCGGCCGCTCGTTCCCTCGCGCCGCGCAAAACCGGTCATCGACTGCAAAGCCATGCGAGCCTCCCGAAACTGTCAGTTGATCTTCTTTTTCTTCGGCGGCACGACGGTCGCGCCGTTTTCGCCCGGCTGCTCTTCCGGCTGGCCGTCGACGGCGATATTCGGGTCCGAACCCTTGTCGGCCTCGAGCTTGCGCCAGCGCTTGACGTTGGCATTGTGCTCCTCGAGCGTAGCGGCAAAGACGTGGCCGCCGGTGCCGTCGGCGACGAAATAGAGATCCTGGGTTTTCCAAGGGTTGGCGACGGCTTCCAGCGCATCCTTGCCGGGATTGGCGATCGGCGTCGGCGGCAGGCCCTTGATGACATAGGTATTGTAAGGCGTGTCCCGTTTCAGATCCGATTGGTAGATCGGCCGGTCCGCCGGTTTTCCCTCGCCACCGAAGAGCCCATAGATGATCGTTGGATCGGACTGCAGGCGCATGCCCTTGCCAAGCCGGTTCAGGAACACCGAAGCGACATGGGCACGTTCGTCGGGAATGCCGGTCTCCTTTTCGACGATTGAAGCGAGCGTCACAAATTCTTCTTTGGATCGGAGCGGCAACGAAGCGTCGCGCTTATCCCAGATCTGATCGACCAGCTTCTGCTGTGCAGCCGCCATCTGTTCGATGATTTCGGAGCGCTTGGTGCCGCGCGAGAATTTGTAGGTGTCCGGACGCAGGCTGCCTTCGGCCGGTAGCGCGGCCGGCAAGTCGCCTTCCAGAACCGGATCCTGCAGCATGCGGTCGAACATCTGGCGGACCGTCAGGCCTTCCGGAAAGGACACCGAATAGAGGATGGACTTGCCCGATTTCAGCAGCTCCATGATATCGCTCATGGAGGCTCTCGCCTTGATCTCATATTCGCCGGCCTTCAAGCTCTCGCCGGCGGAAAGATGAGTCGCCGTCAGATATCGAAAGATGCGGGCATCGGAGATGATCGCGTTGCGCTCGAGGTTCGAGGCGATTTCGGCGAGACCCGCACCGTTGCGGACGATGAAATTGGTGTTGGTCTGCAGCGGGCCCGGGCTCTGATAGGTCGACGTCGCGTAGTAGAAGCCGATGACGGCGAGGACGCAGACCAGCACAGTCATCGTCATGATGAAGTTCAAGAAAAGGACGATCTGGCTGCGAGCGTTCTTGGAGCGTTTCGGCGGCTCGGGAACACGTTCCGGACGCAGGGCTTCGCTCGGCGACTTCGGGATGATCGGTCCCTTCTGCGCCTGGGTATCGTTGCTCTGGTTCGTCGTATCGCTCACCGGCAATCCTCTATAACTCGGCCGTCATTTCGCTATTTCGCGAAGCAATGCGGCAAAAAGCAGGTTCTGCCACCGTTCAACGAAGCCGCTGCCGGTCCTTGTGCTTGCACACGGCCTGCTACGACGGGACCCTTACTGTGCGTAGCGGCGCAGCACGAGCGATGCGTTCGTACCGCCGAATCCGAACGAGTTGGACAGCGCCACATTGATTTCTCGCTCACGAGCCTTGTGCGGAACAAGATCGATCGCCGTCTCGCGTTCGGGATTGTCGAGATTGAGCGTCGGCGGCGCGATATTGTCACGGATTGCAAGTGTCGCGAAGATCGCCTCGATCGCGCCGGCAGCACCGAGAAGGTGTCCCGTCGCCGACTTGGTGGAGGACATGGAGATCTTCGACGCCGCGTTGCCGACCAGGCGCTCGACCGCCCCGAGCTCGATCGTGTCGGCCATAGTCGAAGTACCGTGGGCGTTGATGTAATCGATATCGGCCGGCGTCAATCCGGCGCGCTTCAGCGCCGTCGCCATGCAGCGGCCGGCACCCTCGCCGTCTTCGGAAGGCGCGGTAATATGATAGGCGTCGCCCGACAGGCCATAGCCGACGATCTCGGCGTAGATCTTGGCGCCGCGCGCCTTGGCATGCTCCAACTCCTCGAGCACGACAATGCCGGCACCCTCGCCCATGACGAATCCGTCACGATCACGGTCATAGGGGCGCGAAGCCTTCTGCGGATCGTCATTGTGCTGGGTCGACAGCGCCTTGCAGGCGGCAAATCCCGCCAGCGAAATACGGCTGACGGGAGATTCCGTGCCGCCGGCGACCATGACGTCGGCGTCACCGAGCGCGATCAGCCGCGCGGCATCGCCGATTGCATGCGCGCCCGTCGAGCAGGCGGTGACGACCGAATGATTGGGTCCGCGCAGCTTGTGGCGGATCGAAACCTGGCCGGAGACGAGATTGATCAGGCGGCCAGGAATGAAGAAGGGCGAGATGCGGCGCGGGCCCTTGTCGCGCAGGGTGTAACCTGCCTCGACGATGCCTTCGATGCCGCCGATTCCGGAACCGATCAAAACGCCGGTGGCAATCTGATCCTCATCCGTATTGGGATACCAGCCGGCATCGGCAAGCGCCATATCGGCGGCGGCCATGCCGAAGATGATGAAGGGATCGACCTTGCGCTGTTCTTTCGGCTCCATCCACTGATCGGCATTGAAGGTGCCGTCGGTACCGTCACCGATCGGGATACGGCAGGCGATCTTAGCGGGAAGGTCGTCGACTTCGAATTCGGTGACCAGACGGGCGCCGTTCTGGCCGGCAAGCAGCCGCGACCACGTCACCTCAGTTCCGCATCCCAAGGGTGATACCATGCCGGTACCGGTGATGACGACACGTCTCATCGCGTGCTTTCCCCCGTCTCTTATGTTCTATGGAGAAATATGCCGAAAAGAAAAGGGCGGACTCCAGGCCCGCCCTTTCTCAAATATATAGGATCAGGCCTGGGCCTTCTCAATAAATTTCACCGCATCGCCGACCGTCAGGATCGAGTCGGCAGCATCGTCGGGGATTTCAACGCCGAATTCTTCTTCGAAAGCCATGACAAGTTCGACCGTGTCGAGCGAGTCAGCGCCCAGATCGTCGATAAAGCTGGCGCTCTCGACGACCTTGTCGGCATCCACGCCAAGATGATCAATAACAATTTTCTTTACGCGTTCTGCGATATCGCTCATGTCGGTTTCCTCGACCTTATGTCCTGATCGGAGTGCCGTTGCGGCACCCTTACCCTGTTTCAGCCTGCGATGTTTTCAGACATCCTCGGCAAACTCGTTTACCCGGCTTCAGAGATGTCCCAGGCTTGCGAAAAGCCCGCCGGTCCGTCTGCTTTCTCGGGACGACTGTTCACAGTCATTGGCCCGCTTAACATGGTTTAAGTCTGCCGCAAAGCCAGAAAATCAACGCTTCGTGATTGCTCAACATGCTATTGCGGGAAATATCTCCGTGCCGACAGTTTGTCGTTTCAGATCATCGCCATGCCGCCGTTTACGTGCAGCGTCTGGCCGGTCATGTAGGCGGCTTCGGAGGATGCAAGGTAAGCAACAGCCGAAGCGACCTCGCCGCCCGTGCCCATGCGCTTCATCGGGATCGCCCCCATGATCGCTTCCTTCTGCTTGTCGTTCAGCTTGCCGGTCATGGCGCTTTCGATGAAGCCGGGCGCGACGCAGTTGACCGTCACGTTACGGGTGGCAATTTCCTGCGCCAAGGACTTGGTGAAGCCGATCATGCCGGCCTTGGAGGCGCAGTAATTGGCCTGCCCCGGATTGCCGGTGACGCCGACGACGGAGGTGATGTTGATGATACGGCCATAGCGGCGGCGCATCATCGGATGCGTCAACTCGCGCGTCAGGCGGAAGGTCGCCGTCAGATTGACCTCGAGGACCGCATCCCAGTCCTCGTCGCTCATGCGCACGAACAGGCCGTCCTTGGTGATGCCGGCGTTGTTGACGAGAATATCGACACCCTCGAGATCGGCCTCGGCCTTCTGGCCGAGCGCCTTGACCTCGTCACGGTCCGACAAGTTGGCCGGAAAGATCTTGACGCGCTCGCCGAGCTCGGCCGCCAGCGTTTCCAGCTTCTCGACACGGGTGCCGTGCAGACCGACGATGGCGCCCTGCTTATGAAGAAGGCGGGCGATTTCCTCGCCGATACCACCCGATGCGCCGGTGACGAGAGCCTTGCGGCCGGAAAGATCGAGCATGGAAAGGTTCCTTATATCTGGAGATATCAATCAGGCCATGAGGGCGGCGACGGTCGCGTCGATATCCGAAGGACCATTGACCGAGACGCCGTTGATTGTCTTGTCGATGCGGCGGGCAAGGCCGGTCAGCACTTTGCCGGAACCGAGCTCGTAAAGCGTCGTGACGCCGTTTGCCGCAAACCATTCCACCGTCTCGCGCCAGCGGACCTGACCTGTCACCTGCTCGACCAGGAGGCTGGCGATCTCGTCGGCGCCGGTCACTGGCGCCGCGCGGACATTTGCGATCAGGGGCACGGCGGGATCGGACTTGGCAACCGTTGCCAGCGCCGCGCGCATGGCCTCGGCCGCAGGCGCCATCAGCTTGGAATGGAAAGGAGCGGAGACCGGCAGCAGGATGGCGCGCTTGGCGCCCTTGTCGGTCGCAAGGCCGGCGGCCTTTTCGACGGCTGCCTTCTCGCCCGAGATGACGATCTGGCCGCCGCCATTGTCGTTGGCGATCTGGCAGGCGCCGATGGCGGCCGCCTCCTCGCAGACGGCAACGACATCGGCATGTTCAAGGCCGATGATCGCGGCCATGGCGCCGACGCCGACGGGGACGGCCGCCTGCATGGCATTGCCGCGAATGCGCAGCAGCCGCGCCGTATCCGCGAGCGAAAAGGTGCCGGCGGCGCAGAGTGCCGAATATTCGCCAAGCGAGTGGCCGGCGACATAGGCGACCTTGGACTTAAGATCCACCCCCTTGGCCTGAAGAACACTGACGACGGCGATTGATACCGCCATCAGCGCCGGCTGGGCGTTCGCCGTCAAGGTCAACGTATCCTCGGGACCATCGAACATGATGTCGGAAAGCTTTTCACCGAGCGCTTCGTCAACCTCTTCGAAAACGGCGCGAGCTTCGGCGAAATTCTCGGCGAGATCCTTGCCCATGCCGACGGCCTGGCTGCCCTGGCCGGGAAAAGTGAAAGCGATGGTCATGTTCATGTCCCTGACTATGCCCCTCAAGGCTGTTTTGCCTCCAATTGACATTCTTTCCGGCAGAGTCAAGTGGCGCTCCATTCTCCGCAAAGCCTTTCGCGCCCGCGCAAAAGCCCGGATTTTGCTCTTGCGCTCCGTCAAATCCAGCCTAGATTCACCCAGACCCTTCCAAGGCTTCGCTCTCTCTCCCAAGGTTTTTCCATGAAGTACAATTCCCTAGGCCGAACCGACATTTCCGTTTCAGAAATCTGCCTTGGCACCATGACCTGGGGCTCGCAGAACAGCGAAGCCGACGCTCATGCGCAGATGGACTACGCCGTCGAGAAGGGCGTCAATTTCTTCGATACCGCCGAACTCTACCCGACCACGCCGGTTTCGCCCGAAACACAGGGCTGGACTGAAGACTATATCGGTAGCTGGTTCAGCAAGTCCGGCAAGCGCCGAAATATCGTGCTTGCGACCAAGGTCGCTGGCCGCGGCCGCGATTATCTGCGCGGCGGCGAAGGCGCGGACGCAAAGAACATCCGCCTGGCGCTCGAGGCCAGCCTGAAACGGCTGAGGACCGATTACATCGACCTCTATCAGGTCCACTGGCCGAACCGCGGCCATTTCCACTTCCGCCAGAACTGGAGCTACAATCCCTTCACCCAGGATCGAGACCAGGCCGTCGCCAATATGCTCGAAATCCTGGAAACACTGGGCACGCTGGTGAAGGAAGGGAAGATCCGGGCGATCGGCCTTTCCAACGAGACTACCTGGGGCATCCAGAAATATCTGACGCTCTCAGAACAGAAGGGCCTGCCGCGCGTTGCCAGCGTCCAGAACGAGTACAATCTGCTCTACCGCCATTTCGACCTTGACCTTGCCGAACTCTCGCATCACGAGGATGTCGGGCTGCTTGCCTATTCGCCGCTCGCCGGCGGCATTCTGACCGGCAAATATGTCGATGGTCTGAGGCCGAAGGGTTCGCGCGCGTCGATCAATCCCGATATCGGCGGCCGATTGCAGCCCCTGCAGGAGCCGGCCACCAGGGCTTATCTGGCGCTCGCAGCCCAGTACGGCCTCAATCCGACAGTCATGGCGCTCGCCTTCTGCCGATCGAGGCCCTTCATGACGTCGGTCATCATCGGCGCGACGTCGATGGAGCAGCTCGATACTGACCTGAGTTCCGTCAATCTCAATCTGTCGATCGAGGTTTTGGCTGAAATCGAAAAGGTTCATCGCCAGTACCCGATGCCGATGTGAGGCAAACGGACTGCCCGCAATCGATGAGGCCATTCGCAGTCGGATTCCCTCGCGGTCGAGCGTACATCGCCTGGCCTCGCACCACGAACTGCAACGACGAGTTTACGCTCCGGAGGCAATTTCGCTTCTCCGTTCTCGGCATTTCAGCTAGATTTGTATAGCTCTGGCAGCGCCGCAGGAGCGCTCACCCCCGTGGAACGGAAGCTCGCAGTGATACTTGCCGGCGACGTTGCCGGTTACAGTCGCCTTGTTGCAGCCAACGAGGAAGACGCCCTTGCGACACTCAGTGTCTATGGCGCCACCATCGGTGATCTGGTGCGCGAGCATGGCGGGCGGATTTTCGGCAGCGCCGGAGATAGCATGGTCGCCGAATTCCACAGCGCAGTACAGGGGGTCCGTGCAGCCGTCGCGATCCAGCGCGCCCTCCATCGCCGAAATGCTGACCTGCCTGTGGATCGACGCATGGAGTTCCGCCTTGGGCTCAACCTTGGCGATGTCGTTGTCTCCGGAGACAACTTGCTTGGCGACGGCGTGAACGTCGCCGCCCGTCTTCAAGAAGTGGCGCTGCCTTCAGGTATCTGCATTTCCGGCGCTTTGCGGGAGCAGATCGAGGGCAAGCTGGACTTTCCGCTCGTGTCGATGGGCGATCGCACACTGAAAAACATTCCCCGTCCGGTGCCCGTGCATCGGGTTGACTGGAGCCGCGAGGACCCTATCGAGGCGGGGGTGCTCGGCGGGCCACTCAGACTGCCTGACAAACCCTCGATCGCCGTATTACCCTTCGTCAACATGTCCGATGACCCGGAGCAGGAGTACTTCGCCGATGGCTTGACCGAAGACATTATAACGGCGCTCTCGCTTTATCGCTGGTTTTTCGTCATCGCTCAGAACTCGTCCTTTGTG
Source organism: Rhizobium sp. NXC14 (assembly GCF_002117485.1). Classification (NCBI taxonomy): domain Bacteria; kingdom Pseudomonadati; phylum Pseudomonadota; class Alphaproteobacteria; order Hyphomicrobiales; family Rhizobiaceae; genus Rhizobium; species Rhizobium sp. NXC14. The sequence goes on along the minus strand of NZ_CP021030.1, from coordinate 1,534,883 downwards.
TTTAAGGGGCGCGCGGTTGATGTGAAGCAAATCGGGCGCGATCTCGGCGTGCGCTACATCGTAGAAGGCAGCGTGCGCAGGGCCGGGATGCGGGTTCGCGTCACAGGCCAGCTGATCGAGGCGGAAAGCGGCGTGCACCTCTGGGCACAACGCTACGACCGTGAGATCGCCGATATCTTCGCCATTCAGGACGAACTCACCCAAAACGTCGTCGGTGCCATAGAGCCTGAAATCCTTATTGGCGAGAGCCGCCGTGCGCTGCTGCGAACCACGGACAACCTCGACGCCTACGAGAGCCACATGCGCGGAACCTGGCTGCACAACGCACAGGATACGGCCGAACATTTCATCGAGGCCATCAACTGGCATCGGCGAGCCATCGAACTCGATCCCAGCTTTGCGCGCGCCCACATGATGTTGGCCCGCTCGCTCTACGCCCGCTGTCTTCGCGGCTTCAGCGACGACGTCGACAGGGACAGTACTGAACTTCGCGTCGAGGCAGAACGTGCTGTCGCGCTCGACCCGCGCGATCCCTACTCTCATTATGTTATGTGCCTCAGCCATTTTGCGGCCCATAACGCTCCAGCCGCGGTCGAGGCGTCCCAGCAGGCGATCGATCTCAACCCCAATTTTGCACTGGCGCATATGGCGCTCGGATGGGCTCGCATTTTCACCGGCCATTTCGCCGAAGCCTGCGACCCGCTCCACATCGCCCTGCGGCTCAGTCCGCATGACCCCTTTACCTTTCTCTTTTTCGACCGACTGGCTTTGTCTCACTACCATCTCGGCAATTACGAGGAGGCCGTTCACTATTCCGAACGCGGACTGTCGCTGCGTCGCGCTTATTTCAACCGACTCGTGCTCCTCGCGAGTCTAGGACAGCTCGATCGCCACGATGAAGCACGGCGGCTAATACCGGAAATTCTAGCGCACGCACCGATGGACCTCGAACACTACTGGAAGTTCCTGACACCATATGTCGCCGCCAACCACTACGACCATTTCGTTGACGGTTTACGCAAAGCAGGACTATCTTTGTTGAACTCGCCGCGAGAACAATACTGACTGCCCCTTGCGTTTCGCGCGAAAATCCGTATAAGCGCGCCTGTTCGTTAACCCGGTCTTCTGGCTGGTGGCTGAACGGAGGGCCGGTTTCCTGTCTGGAAATCGTTCGGAACGGAAGCGTTCCAGCCTCCCGTGTCTCCGCTCTCGACCGTCTCGGAAACGCTTTTCTTGCCTGGGTCCGCCCAATCAGGAGCAGTCGTTGAGGCTTAGCCGCCGAATATCGGGTTGAACCAAACGCAAGAAAGGCAAAGCTGTCATGGCTCTTTATGAACATGTATTCCTTGCCCGGCAGGATATTTCCGCTCAGCAGGTCGATGCCCTCGTAGAACAGTACAAGGGTGTGATCGAAGCTAACGGCGGCAAGGTCGGGCGCATCGAAAACTGGGGCCTCAAGTCCCTCACCTATCGCATCAAGAAGAACCGCAAGGCGCATTACGCCCTGATGGACATCGATGCACCGGCAGCAGCGATCCAGGAAATGGAACGTCAGATGCGCATCAGCGAAGACGTTCTTCGCTACATGACCATCGCCGTCGAAAAGCACGAAGAAGGCCCATCTGCCATGCTGCAGAAGCGTGACCGCGACGACCGCGGCCCGCGCGAAGGCGGCGACCGCGGCCCGCGCCGCGAATTCGGCGACCGTCCGCCGCGTCGTGACGGCGAGTTCCAGCGCGCCCCTCGTCCGGACCGCGCTCCCCGCGAAGACCGTGCATAAGGAGATATAAGAATGTCTGAATCTTCCTCCGCTCCGGTCCGCCGTCCGTTCCATCGCCGCCGCAAGACCTGCCCGTTCTCCGGCGCAAACGCTCCGCGGATCGACTACAAGGACGTACGTCTGCTGCAGCGCTACATTTCCGAGCGCGGCAAGATCGTTCCGTCCCGCATCACGGCGGTTTCCCAGAAGAAGCAGCGCGAACTCGCCCAGGCGATCAAACGCGCCCGTTTCCTCGGCCTGCTGCCCTACGTCGTCGCCTGATCGGCTGAGACGATCATTCTGAGGGAAGGCATTCGTGCCTTCCCTTCTCCCTTCCGCGATGGGCGCGGTTCGGAATTCCTAAAACCCATGTTGAGACGTTTCTGAATTCGATTCAGCAACAGCCTCTAACTGCTTGATGAAGCAGGACAGCGACCTTGAAACGACCGGATCTTAAAACGCTGCTGATCGGCGCACTCGCCGGATTGACCGCCGCCCTGCTGGTGCTGGGCGCGAGCATGCAGCCGTCGTTTTTCAGCGCGCTTCTCTATACGGCCTCGGCGCTGCCGATCCTGCTCGTCGGGCTCGGCTGGGGCAATGCCGCCGCAATTTCAGCGGTCGTTATGGGAGCGGCGCTTGGTGCGGTCCTCATCTCCCCGTCTTTCGCGCTCATCATGACGCTGGTGACGCTGCTGCCGGCCGGCTGGCTTAGCCATCTCGCCAATCTCGCGCGTCCCGCCTCCGAACTCGGCGGCCCAGACCATCTGCTTGCCTGGTATCCGCTCTCCGATATCCTGCTGCATCTGTGCGGCCTGGTGACGCTTGCCGTCATCGTCATCGGCGTGATGATCGGCTATGGGCCCGAGATCACCGACCCGATCGTCGATCTGCTGATCACCTCGGTCAAGCAGCAGCAGCCGGAATTCATGCCCGATCCGGCGGCAACCGCGCAGACCAAATCGCTGATCCTGCTGATGCTGCCGGCGGTGCAGGGCTGCATGTGGGTCAGCATGCTGTTTGCCGCCTATTATTTCGCCGTGCGCATCGTCGCCGCATCCGGCCGCGGCCTCCGGCCGCGCGAGGATATTCCTTCGTCGCTGCGCATGAACCGCAATTCGATCTTCATCTTCCTGGCCGGGCTTGCCGCCTGCTTCTTCGGCGGCGTTCCGGCGCTCGTCGGCGCGACCGTGATCGGCACCTTCGGCGCCGGTTTCATGCTCTCCGGCTTCGCCTCGCTGCATTTCCGCACACGCGGCAAGGACTGGCGGATACCGGCCCTCATCCTCTGCTACCTGGCTTCGATGCTCATGCTGCTGCCAGCTCTCCTCATCCTGGTCGTGGGTCTTACCGATACGCGCAAAGCGATCGCTCTGACCCCGACGAAAGATGCCGATACCTCCAAACAATCCGACACGAAAATCTGAGACACAAGAAAGGAACAAGAAAATGGAAGTCATCCTTCTCGAACGCATCTCCAAGCTCGGCCAGATGGGCGAAACGGTAAAGGTTCGCGACGGCTTCGCCCGCAACTACCTGCTGCCGCTCGGCAAGGCACTGCGCGCCAATGCCGCCAACAAGGCCCGCTTCGAATCCGAGCGTGCAACGCTCGAAGCCCGTAACCTCGAGCGCAAGTCGGAAGCCCAGAAGGTCGCCGACGTCCTCGACGGCAAGTCCTTCATCGTCGTACGCTCCGCCGGCGAAACCGGCCAGCTCTACGGCTCGGTCGCTGCCCGTGACGTTGTCGAAGTTCTCGCCGCGGAAGGCTTCAACATCGGCCGCAACCAGGTTCACCTCAACACGCCGATCAAGGCGATCGGCCTGCACAAGGTCGAGCTGCAGTTGCATGCCGAAGTCGAAATCAACATCGAGCTGAACGTTGCCCGTTCTGCCGAAGAGGCAGAGCGTCAGGCTAAGGGCGAAGAGCTCACCTCGGTCGACGCGATCTACGGCGTCGACGAAGACGCACTGCGTCCGGAAGACTTCTTCGATCCGGAAGCCGACGGCCTCGACGAAGACGAAGCATAATTCTCGGCGGACATTCCGCGAGAGGGAGAGCCCGGCTACCGCGCCGGGCTTTTTCTTTTCCGTTGGTTCGGTGTTCACGCATCCATCGGGTCGCTTTTTTAACGGGGGATTACTCGGATGTTTTTGCTGCGTGCCCGATGTCATCGGGCTAACATATCCTTCTCCGGAACGGATGAGCTGAGTCGGCTCCGTACCGTGTCCCACGGGTGACACTGCCAGAATTTCTTAGTTGTGGCGCCCGGGACTGTGGAGAAGTCGAACAATGGGCACAGCGTTCAGGATTTAGGCGGGACGAGCCCCGCTCCCTTGGCAGCCCCTTGATTTTCTCCATCCGGAATTGCAAATCCGGAGTTGGAAAAAGACAGAACGGATGATGATGAACGACGCCGCTCGAAAGATTGCAGCCGTTGCTCCGTCGGAGCAGCATTACCGCGAAGCACCCAACAATATCGAAGCCGAGCAGGCGCTTCTCGGCGCCATCCTGATGAACAACGACGCCTATTACCGGGTGTCGGACTTTCTGAAGCCGATCCATCTTTACGAACCGCTGCACCGGAAGATCTTCGAGGTCGCCGGCGACATCATCCGCATGGGCAAGATCGCCAATCCGGTGACGATCAAGACCTTCCTGAAGGCCGACGAGAAAGTCGGCGAGATGACGGTTTCGCAATATCTGGCAAGCCTCGTCAGCAATGCCGTCACTGTCATCAATGCCGAGGATTACGGCCGGGCGATCTATGATCTCGCGCTGCGCCGGGCGCTGATCACAATCGGCGAGGATGTCGTCAACATCGCCTATGACGCGCCGCTTGACATGCCGCCGCAGTCGCAGATCGAGGATACCGAGCGCCGGCTGTTCGAGCTCGCCGAAAACGGCCGCTACGACGGCGGCTTCCAGTCCTTCAACGACGCCGTGGCGTTGGCGATCGACATGGCGGCGGTCGCCAAAGAACGCGACGGCGGCCTTTCCGGTATTTCTACGGGCATCCATTCGCTCGATGCGAAGATGGGCGGCCTGCAGCGTTCGGACTTGATCATTCTCGCCGGACGCCCGGGCATGGGCAAGACCTCGCTTGCGACCAACATTGCCTATAATATCGCTGCCGCCTATGAGGGCGAGGTGCAGCCGGACGGCAGCATGAAAGCCAAGAACGGCGGCGTCGTCGGGTTCTACTCGCTCGAAATGTCGTCCGAACAGCTCGCCACCCGTATCATCTCGGAGCAGACGGAAGTCTCCTCCTCGAAGATCCGCCGCGGCGACATCAACGATGCCGACTTCGAAAAGCTCGTCGCCTGCTCGATGATGATGCAGAAGGTGCCGCTCTATATCGACCAGACCGGCGGCATCTCCATCGCTCAGCTTTCAGCGCGGGCGCGCCGCCTCAAGCGCCAGCGCGGCCTTGACGTGCTCGTGGTCGACTACGTGCAGCTGATGACCGGCTCGGGCAAGTCAAGCGACAACCGCGTCCAGGAAATCACCCAGATCACCACCGGCCTCAAGGCGCTGGGCAAGGAACTCAATGTTCCGATCATCGCGCTGTCGCAGCTCTCGCGTCAGGTCGAAAGCCGCGACGACAAGCGCCCGCAGCTCTCCGACCTTCGTGAATCCGGCTCGATCGAGCAGGATGCCGACGTCGTGCTCTTCGTGTTCCGCGAGGAGTATTACGTCAAGAACCAGGAGCCGCGTGATCCTCACGATCCGAAATATCCGGAATGGGAGGCGCTGTTCGACAAGGTGAAGGGTACGGCCGACGTGATCATCGCCAAGCAGCGTCACGGACCGACAGGCACGGTGAAGCTCGCCTTCCAGGCGGAATTCACGCGCTTCGCCGACCTTGCCGATCCTTCCTTCATCCAATACGAGGAACATTGACGCGGTTTTCCCGCGTTGATTTCTTCAGAGTCCTGCCGCCCGCAGCAGTGCGACCGTTGCGACGCCGACCACGACGCTTGCAAGCATCGGTAGGCGGCGCGCGGCGATAGCGGTTGCTGCGCAGGCCAGCGTCTCCGCCCAGCCGGTCGCAAAGGCGGTCGGGGCGATGACGGCCATCAGCACGGCCGGCGGAATGGCTTCGATTGCCGTTCTCCGGCGCTCGTCCATTACGACATGACGAATCAAGATGAGGCCACTGACGCGGGTGACGACCGTTGCAGCGGCCATGGCGAGGATCGCGATAAAGGTGTTGAGGTCGAGCGTCATGCCGCCTGCTCCCGCACCCTACCCTGCCAGAGAGCCGTCGCCAGCCCGGCCAGCGCACCGGCGGCGATATACCAGACACCTGGGACGAAGTGGTGGATCGCAACGGAGGCGACACCGCTTGCTGCAAGGACCGCGCCCGTTTCGGGACCCTTCCAGAAGCCCATAACGAGTACGACGAAGACAGCAGGAAAAGCGAAGTCGAGGCCGATGACGGCCGGATTGCCGAGAAAGGCGCCGAGCAGTGCGCCTGTCAGCGAGGAAATGACCCAGGTGAGGTAAAAGGGCATGACGATGCCGGCATACCAGGCGGGCCTCAGCCGCGTGCTGCCAGCGCGGAATTCCGCCATGGCCCAGAGCTCATCGGCAAGAAAGAGCATGGCGATATAGCGTTTGATGCCGGAGAAGGACTGCATCTTCGTGCCGATCGACGCGCTCATCAGCACGTGGCGGATGTTGACCAGCAGGGCTGCGAAGCCAATGCCGATCCAGCTTGCCGGATGTGTCCAGATGTCCATCGCCACGAATTGCGAGCCGCCTGCAAAGACAAGTGCGCTCATCAGCGTCGTTTCCAACGGGGAAAGGCCCTTCGTGGCCGCGACCGCGCCGAAGACAAGACCGATCGGCAAAACGGCGACGACCAGCGGAAAGATGGCACGCATTCCGGCGAGAAATTCGCCAAGACGAAATTTGCCGGATGGCCGGCCGTGCTGCAACATGGCAACCTCCTGATTAAGATCGCGGAGGGTTAGCCCAGGCCGCCACGGCTGTATTGAACGAAAGTAATCAGCCCAGGCGGAACTGGCCGGGCGTCACGCCCGTGCGTGCCTTGAAGTGCCGAGTAAAGTGCGCCTGATCGGCAAAACCGCATTCCAGCGCGATTTCGGCTGGCATGCGACCCTGCCGCAGCAGCCGCCGGGCCACCTGCACCCGCCGATCCGTCAGGAAGGCGTGCGGTGTGATGTGATATTCCTTGCGGAAGGCGCGGATGAGATGAGCCCGGCTCAATCCCGCCACTTCGGCCAGTTCCTTGAGGCCAACATCGAGGTCGAAGTTCTCGATCAGGTATTCGCGAGCGCGGGCGACGGCGCTTCGCTCCTTGGTATCGACAGGCACGACAATCGTGCTGCCGTGACGCGCAAAGATCGCCGCCAGCACCGAGAACATTCCTTCATCGGACTCGAGAGCGCCTGCGCCGCTCTCCAACGTTCGGTGAGCGGCGTGAAAGGCATTGGCGAGCTCGGGATCGCGTGGAAGCGCGCTGGCGAAGGACGGCGTCGCGTGGAAGGCCTTGCCGGTGACATCCTCCAGAATATCGACGAACAGCTTCGTGTCGGGATAGATCATGCGATAGCGGTAGCCCTCGCCGCCGGGCGCGCCGTCATGGATGACACCGGGATCGATCAGATAAAGGTCACCCGGGCCGGTTTCCTCCCGCCTGCCGCTGAGGGTGGCGATCTGCGTGCCGCTTTCTATCGCGCCGATGCTGAACGTATCATGCGCATGCGGCGCATATTCATGGGTGAGAAAAGTGGCGCTCAGGCATTCCATGTCGCGGAAGCGGCTATCCCGCCAGAAGCGGGCCGATTCCACATTGGCGAGCGGCATGGCCTCCGCCGCCTCTTTCTGCGATACATTCTGCATCCGGCAAAATTAACGCGAAAGCCTGCATGCGTCTTGAACAAAAGTGATCGTACAGAAGCAAAGGGTGATATGTGACCGCCTGCGCTTTTCCTTGGCCACAATGCTCTCTAAACTGAGCGGGACGGGCTCCTTCCATTTTTTCACGGCGATTCATGACAGATTTTTCCATCCCCTCCGAAGACGATGATCTTTTCACTTCCGCGGGCCTGCGGCTGACCGTTGATCTAAGTGCGCTCACGGAGAACTGGCGCGACATGGCGCGCCGCTCGGGTGCGGCGCGCGCCGCAGCCGTCGTCAAGGCGGACGCCTACGGCATGGGCATCGAGGATGTCGGCGAAGCGCTCTACTTGGCGGGCGCCCGGGATTTTTTCGTTGCGACCGTCGATGAAGGGGTGACGCTTCGTCTCTATGCGCCCGAGGCGCGCATCTTCGTGCTCTCGGGCATATGGCCGGGCACGGAACGGCGGTTCTTCGACAATGATCTCGTACCGGTGATTTCCTCCGACGAGCAGCTCGCCTTCTGGATGGCGGTGCTTGCCGATTACGGCGATTACCCCTGCGCCCTGCATGTCGATACCGGCTTCAATCGGCTCGGGCTGCACATCGACGACGCTATCGCGCTTGCCGACGACGTCTCGCGGCCGGCCAGTTTTGCGCCGGTGCTGGTCATGAGCCACCTCGCCTGCGGCGACGATCCCAGCCATGCGATGAACCGACAGCAACTCGAATCATTCCGTAGGGTTACGGCTGTCTATGAAGGCATCGATTCAAGTCTTGCCGCCTCGGCCGGCATCTTTCTCGGCGAGGATTATCATTTCGACCTGACCCGGCCGGGCATCGCGCTCTATGGCGGCGAGGCGGTCAGTGGCATGGCGAACCCGATGCGGCCGGTCGCGACCGCGGAAGCACGCATCATCCAGGTGCGCACCGTCGAGGCCGGCGAGACCGTCAGCTACGGCAGGGCACTGCAGCTTTGCCGCAGAAGCCGGCTGGCAATCGCGTCTGCCGGTTATGCGGACGGTTACATGCGCAGCCTATCGAGCGCCGGCGTGCCGCTGCGCCAGGCTGTGCCGCAGGGCGGGCAAGGCTTCATCGCCGGACACAAGGTGCCGGTTGCCGGCCGGATCACTATGGACCTGACGATCTTCGATATCACCGACCTGCCCGAGAACGCCGTGCGCGCTGGCGATTATGTCGAGCTGTTTGGAACGAACATGCCCCTCGACGACGTGGCGCGGGCGGCGGGCACGATCGGCTACGAGATCCTCACCAGCATGGGGCTGCGCCACGAACGGCGCTATGTGGCCGAGGAATAGGCCCGGCTATCACCGGCCGCTCAGGGCTAGGCGCACACCAAGCCCGACGAAAAGCGCGCCCAGGCCGCGATCGAGCCATCGCCCGATTTTCGCATTACGCCTTAGCGCATCGGCAAGGCGCCCTCCGAGAAATACAAGCGGCGGCTCGATAAAGGCGGCGACGGCGATGATGAGCCCGCCATGAAGCATCAGCTGCGCCCATGCCGGCCCTGCACCCTCGACGACGAATTGCGGCAGGAATGCCAGGAAGAATATCGCCACTTTCGGATTGAGCAGCGACACCAGTATCCCTTGCCGATAGATCCTTGCCGCCGGCATTTCCTCACCAGTCGCGTTCATCAGGCCGTTGTCGCCGCCGCGCAGAGCCTGAATGCCCAGCCAGACGAGATAGGCAGCACCGAGCCATTTGACCGCAGAGAACGCCAGGGCAGAGGCGGCGAGCACGGCGGAAAGACCCAGTGCCGCCATCAGAACGTGCAGGCAGGCGCCTGACCAGACGCCGAACAATGCGGAAAAACCGGCGCGTTTCCCGCCTCTCATCGTATGGCCGAGGATGAAGGCGATGTCCGGGCCTGGCGAGATGTTGAGCAAAATCGCCGCCGACAGAAATGCAAGCCAGTGCGCGAGCGAGTAGTCGAACATCTTCACCGTTCCTGATGATCAGAGGCGAAAAGCATAGGCACCGCTAGGGCTGATGGGGAAATCATTAGTTTTGATCCATTGCGATAGCCATTATCTCGGACACGGCAATGATTCGGTGAAGCTTTCGACGGCTTCATTTGTGGAACGCGACTGAAAGAAAAGATTGATGGCGAAGGCGAGGACACAGTTCATCTGCCAGAATTGCGGCGCGGTTCACAACCGCTGGGCCGGCAAATGCGATAATTGCGGCGAGTGGAATACGATCGTCGAGGAAGACCCGATGGGCGGCATCGGCTCCGGTCCCGGCAAGACGCCGAAGAAGGGCCGGCCGGTGGCTCTGACGGCGCTGTCGGGTGAGATCGAGGAGGCGCCGCGCATCCATACCGGCTTGTCGGAACTCGACCGCGCGCTTGGCGGCGGTTTCGTGCGCGGCTCGGCGGTTCTGATCGGCGGCGATCCCGGCATCGGCAAATCGACGCTGCTGATGCAGGCCGCCGCCGCCCTTGCCCGGCGCGGCCATAAGATCATCTATGTCTCCGGCGAGGAGGCAGTGGCGCAGGTCCGCCTGCGAGCGCAGCGGCTTGCCGCCGCCGATACCGACGTGATGCTGGCGGCCGAAACCAATGTCGAGGATATTCTGGCAACGCTTGCCGAGGGTAAACGCCCCGATCTCGTCATCATCGATTCAATCCAGACCCTGTGGAGCGAACTGGCGGAGTCCGCGCCGGGAACGGTGACGCAGGTGCGCACCGGCGTGCAGTCGATGATCCGCTTCGCCAAGCAGACGGGTGCGGCCATGGTGCTCGTCGGGCATGTGACCAAGGACGGGCAGATCGCCGGGCCACGCGTCGTCGAACACATGGTCGATGCCGTGCTTTATTTCGAAGGCGACCGCGGCCATCACTACCGAATCCTGCGCACGGTCAAGAACCGCTTCGGCCCGACCGACGAGATCGGCGTCTTCGAAATGTCCGACAGAGGGCTACGCGAGGTCGCCAATCCCTCCGAACTCTTCCTCGGCGAGCGCAATGAGAAATCACCTGGCGCGGCCGTCTTCGCGGGCATGGAGGGCACCCGCCCGGTGCTCGTTGAAGTGCAGGCGCTGGTGGCGCCGACATCGCTTGGCACGCCGCGGCGCGCCGTGGTCGGCTGGGATTCAGCCCGGCTGTCGATGATCCTGGCGGTGCTGGAGGCCCATTGCGGCGTCAGGCTCGGCCAGCACGACGTCTATCTCAACATCGCGGGCGGCTACCGCATCTCCGAACCGGCGGCCGATCTCGCCGTCGCCTCGGCGCTGGTTTCGTCGCTCGCCGGTATTGCCCTTCCCGCCGATTGCGTCTATTTCGGCGAAGTCAGCCTGTCGGGCGCCATCCGGCCGGTTGCGCACACCGCCCAGCGCCTCAAGGAAGCCGAGAAGCTGGGCTTTTCCGCAGCGCTGCTTCCTTCCGCCTCCGCCGAGCTGCCGAAGGGTTCCGGCGGGCGATGGAGCGAGGTCGAAAGCCTGCCGGATCTGGTTGCGCGCATCGCCGGGTCGAAGGGAGCGCTGCGTGTGGAAGACGAGGTTTGATCCTTTCATTGCCGGGAATGGTAATGTTATAGGAGGCACACGATAAGGCGCGACACGGCCGCCGAGCGGCAGTCCTGGAGTTGAATTTTCATGCCCATTACGATTTTCGACGGTATTGTCATCGGCGTCGTGCTCTTCTCCGCCGTGCTGGCGATGGTCCGCGGTTTCTCGCGCGAGATCCTTTCGATCGCGAGCTGGGGCGGTTCGGCCGCCGCCGCCTACTACCTCTATCCGTACCTGCTGCCCTATGCGAAGAAGTACACCGATGACGATCGCATCGCCATCGCCGGTTCGGCGGCGGTCGTTTTCCTGATCGCGCTCATCGTCATTTCCTTCATCACCATGAAGATTGCCGATTTCATCATCGACAGCCGCATCGGCGCTCTCGACCGCACCCTCGGCTTCCTGTTCGGCGCGGCCCGCGGCCTGCTGCTGATGGTCGTCGCCGTCGCCTTCTGGAACTGGCTGGTCGATGTCGACCACCGGCCGGCCTGGGTCAACGAGGCCAAGTCGAAGCCCTTTCTGGATTCGATGGTCGTGAAGCTGAAGGCGGTGCTGCCGGAGCAGTTTGCCCAGATGATACAGGCAAGCTTCCGTGATAAGATGCAGCCGGCACAGGGCAGCGAAGGCGCCACGCCGCCGGCGGCCGATCAAGCGCCGGCGGACGACGCACCCGCAGGCGGCGCGCAGCAGCCGGCGAATTGACACAGTGTTCAGCAGCTTGACTCGCCTCGCGGCAATTGCCATTTGAGCGGGACGTGAAATAAGGGTCCGGCCGGGCATTCCAGCTCCGCCGGACCTAAGCCGTTTCAGAGCCCGCTGAACAGGCTTTGAAAGCAGATGTCGTTCAGCACGAAGCTATCGGAAACCTGCGAGATTTCCGGTATCGTGCTATTGGTAATGCCGATCCATTCTTGTGAGAGCAGAGGCCCGCAGAAATGAACCAGTCCCATTCCTTCCCAATCGACGATCCGCTCGACGGAGATACGCTGCATGAGGAATGCGGCGTTTTCGGAATTCTGGGACATCCCGATGCCGCAGCTCTCACGGCTCTCGGGCTGCACGCCCTGCAGCACCGCGGACAGGAGGCAGCCGGCATCGTCTCCTTCGATGGCAAGCGCTTCTATCAGGAACGCCATATGGGCCTGGTGGGAGACCACTATACCAATCCAGTGACGCTGGCCCGCCTGCCCGGCAGCATAGCGATCGGCCACACACGCTATTCCACGACAGGTGAAGTGGCGATGCGCAACGTGCAGCCGCTGTTTGCCGAACTGGAGGAAGGCGGCATCGCCATCGCCCATAACGGCAATTTCACCAATGGCCTGACGCTGCGCCGCCAGATCATCGCCATCGGCGCCATCTGTCAGTCGACCTCCGATACCGAAGTCGTCCTGCATCTCATTGCCCGCTCGCGCCATGCTTCCACGTCCGACCGCTTCATCGACGCCATCCGCCAGATGGAAGGCGGCTATTCGATGCTTGCCATGACCCGCACGAAACTGATTGCCGCGCGCGATCCCACCGGCATCCGCCCGCTTGTCATGGGCGAACTCGACGGCAAACCGATCTTCTGCTCGGAAACCTGCGCGCTCGACATCATCGGCGCCAAGTTCATCCGCGATGTCGAAAACGGCGAAGTCGTCATCTGCGAAATCCAACCGGACGGCTCGATCAGCATCGACGCCCGCAAGCCCGGCAAGCCGCAGCCGGAGCGCCTGTGCCTGTTCGAATATGTCTATTTCGCCCGGCCGGACTCGGTCGTCGGCGGCCGAAACGTCTATACGACGCGCAAGAACATGGGCATGAACCTCGCCAAGGAGGCGCCGGTCGATGCGGATGTGATCGTGCCGGTGCCGGATGGCGGCACGCCCGCGGCTCTCGGCTATGCCCAGGAAAGCGGCATCCCCTTCGAATACGGCATCATCCGCAACCACTATGTCGGCCGTACCTTCATTGAGCCAACGCAGCAGATCCGCGCCTTTGGAGTCAAGCTGAAGCATTCCGCCAACCGGGCGATGATCGAAGGCAAGCGCGTCGTGCTGGTCGATGATTCCATCGTGCGCGGCACAACGTCGCTGAAGATCGTGCAGATGATCCGCGAAGCCGGCGCGCGTGAAGTCCATATCCGCGTCGCAAGCCCGATGATCTTCTTCCCGGATTTTTACGGGATCGATACCCCCGACGCCGACAAGCTGCTCGCCAACCAATATGCCGACGTCGAAGCCATGGCCAAATATATCGGGGCGGATTCGCTTGCCTTCCTGTCGATCAACGGACTTTACCGCGCCGTCGGCGGCGAGGACCGCAATCCGGCCCGCCCGCAGTTCACCGACCACTACTTCACCGGTGACTATCCGACCCGCCTGCTCGACAAGAACGGCGAGTCCATGGGCAACAAGCTTTCGATGCTTGCCAGCAACGGCTGAGCCGCTGCCGCTTTGACTTTCGCTTCCGAGGGGCCTATTGCGCCCCTCACCTTTGCAAGCAAATCCGGAACCGGACAGATGAACATCAATCTTGAGGGCAGGATCGCACTCGTCACCGGTGCGTCGCGCGGCATCGGCTACTTCACAGCCCTTGAACTTGCCAAGGCCGGCGCCCATGTGATCGCCTGCGCACGCACGGTCGGCGGACTCGAGGATCTCGACGATGCGATCAAAGCCGTCGGCGGCAGTGCGACGCTCGTGCCCTTCGACCTTGCCGATATGAATGCGATCGACGCACTCGGCGGCTCGATCTTCGAGCGCTGGGGCAAGCTCGATATCCTCGTTGCTAATGCCGGCGTGCTCGGCGTCATTTCGCCGATTGGCCATATCGAGGCGAAGGTGTTCGAGAAGGTGATGAACATCAACGTGACGGCGACATGGCGGCTGATCCGGTCGGTCGATCCGCTGCTCGCCCGCTCGGATGCCGGCCGCGCCGTCATCCTGTCTTCAGGCGCCGCCCACAAATGCCGTCCCTTCTGGGGCGCCTATTCCGCATCAAAGGCCGCCGTCGAGGCGCTGGCGCGCACCTGGGCCGGCGAGAGCCAATCGACGCCGCTGCGCATCACCAGCGTCGATCCGGGCGCAACCCGAACGGCGATGAGGGCGCAGGCGGTGCCCGGCGAAGATCCGCAGACGCTGCCGCACCCCTCCGAAGTGGCGAAGGCGATCCTGCCACTGGTTGGTCCCGGTGTGACAGAGACTGGCAAGCTGTTCATCGTACGGGACAACAAGCTCGCCGATTACCGCCTGCCGGAATAAACGGACGTTTCAGTTCGCGGCAATGGCCGGGAACAGATGCGCGAAACCTGTTTCGGCTGGGCATAGGACATTGAGGTCCACTGGTCCTCGGATGCCGTTCACAGCGCCGTTGTCGGCAAATTGCCAGACCGACCAACGACTGCAGCCTACCTGCGTTGGCTCATTGAACACGCTTCGCAGCCAAAGGTAATGCTCGGGGAAGCGAGCCTCGTTGCCTTTCAGATACTGATCGAAAAATTCCTGCGTGACGTAGAAGATCGGCTTTTCCGGAAAGATCGCTTTCAGTTCGGTGACGAAGGCATTGACCTCCGTTGCCATTTCCTCGACCGTCGGGACCTTGTTGCAATTACCGACAAATTCCAGATCGATGGCGATCGGCAGGGTTCGCGGCGCCTTCGGCACGGTGGCCAGGACATTCTGCGCCTGATCCTTGCCCGGGCGGCAGAAGGTGAAGAAATGGTAGGCGCCTCTCACCAGCCCTGCATCTCCGGCACGTTGCCAGTTCTCGGCGAACCTGGAATCCTTGTGATCGCCGCCTTCGGTCGCCTTCATGATTGCGAAACGCACGTTCGGCTGGGCGGCCACCGTCTTCCAATCGATGTCGCCCTGGTGATGGCTGACATCGATGCCTTGAATCGGATAACGCGATAAGGTCGGATTGTTGAAGCGAAGCATGCCGAAATCGTATGCGAAATATGCGGCGGATGCGACCACCGGAATTGCAGCCGCAGTGATTGTCCACCGAACAACGCTCCCCACTCATTCCTCCCGCATTTTCAGCAGCTTCCGAACCGGCTACACGCGATTTACGCCACGAAAATGGCAGACGAGCCTCCGGGGACGCAGCGCACCGGATTAGTCGCTTCGGTTGCCGCCGATCCTTCCTTGCCCCTCTTGACCAAACGCCGTTCCCGCGCCATAAAACGCGGCATGAAAACGGTTATCTGCATTATCTGCGGAAAGATTATTCGCTAGCGCACGCGCTGGCCTGGCCGTTTTCGTCTCCCCAATTGTCAAGATGCGAAACGCCCCGGCCTGCCGGTCGCGATATTTTTCTGATCGTGCATTTGGGAGAGTGAAATGGGCCGCACGCCGGAACTGAAGCTGTACAACACGCTGACGCGGGAGAAATCGATCTTCAAGCCGATCGATGCCGAGAACGTCCGCATGTATGTGTGCGGCCCGACGGTCTATGATTTCGCCCATATCGGCAATGCCCGGCCGGTCATCGTCTTCGACGTGCTGTTCCGGCTGCTGCGCCATGTCTATGGCGAAGATCACGTCACCTATGCCCGCAACATCACCGACGTCGACGACAAGATCAATGCGCGGGCGCTGAGAGATCATCCCGGCCTGCCGCTGAACGATGCGATCCGCGCGGTCACTGAAAAGACCGAGACGCAGTTTCACGCCGATGTCGCCGAACTCGGCTGCCTGGAGCCGAATGTCGAGCCGCGTGCCACCGATAATATCGCAGAGATGATCCAAATCATCGACAAGCTGATCGGCAATGGGCATGCCTATGTGGCGGCAGGCGAAGTGCTGTTCGACACCAAATCCATGGCCGATTACGGCCAGCTTTCGAAGCGGCCGCTCGACGAGCAGCAGGCCGGCGCCCGCGTCGCCGTCGATGCGCACAAGAGGAATCCGGGCGATTTCGTGCTCTGGAAGCTCTCGAGTCATAACGAGCCCGGCTGGGAGAGCCCCTGGGGCCGCGGCCGGCCGGGCTGGCATATCGAGTGCTCCGCGATGAGCAGGCGTTATCTCGGCGATGTCTTCGACATTCACGGCGGCGGACTGGATTTGATCTTCCCGCATCATGAAAACGAGATCGCCCAGTCGCGCTGCGCCCACGGGACCGAGGTGATGGCGAATGTCTGGATGCACAACGGCTTCGTTCAGGTCGAAGGCCGCAAGATGTCGAAGTCGGAGGGCAATTTCGTCACCATCCACGATCTGCTCCACACGGAAACCTTCGGCGGCCGCAAATGGCCGGGCGAGGTGCTCCGCCTTGCCATGCTGATGACGCACTACCGCGAGCCGATCGATTTCTCGATCAAGCGGCTGGAAGAGGCCGAACGCCTGCTCGCCAAATGGCCGGCGACGGAAGCCGGCGATGCAACGCCGGACGACAGCGTGCTGAACGCGCTGGCCGACGATCTGAATACGGTCGCCGCCGTGCAGGCGTTGCACGCGCTGGCGCAATCCGGCAACGATGCCGTCTTCGCCGCAAGTGCGGCGCTCCTCGGAGTGCTGCCGAAGAAAGTCGAAATCGATGAAGCCTTCGCAGCAGCGGTCGATGCGCTGGTCGCCATGCGTCTTGAAATGCTGAGGGCGAAAAACTTCGCCGAGGCAGACAAGGTTCGCGACGAGCTTGCGGCAAAGGGCATCCAGCTGAAGGACGGTAAGGATGTGGCGACCGGCGAGCGGGTGACGACGTGGGAGGTCAAGCGGTGAGAGCGCTGTATTGGGATAAGGCCCCTCCCCAACCCCTCCCCACAAGGGGGAAGGGCTACGGTGCCGCGCGGCTCCAAAATGATCTCACCGCAACTGCAAGCATTCGAGGTGGAAACAAAGGCGAAACCACGAGGGAGCCCTCCCCTTTGTGGGGAGGGTTGGAAGGGGTCGTCTTTTTCTTGTCGGCATCGTTGCGGAGAGATCGTCTATGACCAAGACCTATACCGGCGGGTGCCAATGCGGCGCGATCCGTTTCCACGTCATCGGTGAACTCAAGGATTCGTCGATCTGTCATTGCCGCATGTGCCAGAAGGCGTTCGGAGCCTATTACGCGCCACTGGTCTCTGTGCGCGGCGCCGATTTCGAATGGACGCGGGGGGAGCGCAAAAGGTTTCGCTCGTCGAACTTCGTCGAGCGTGGTTTCTGCGGCGATTGCGGCACGCCACTGACCTATGAAGCGCCGGACGGGATGGCGATTGCGGCGGGCGCGTTCGACGACCCGTCGCAGCTGCCGCCGACCGTTCAGTGGGGTGTGGAAGGCAAGATCGGCTTCGTCGATCATCTGCACGAACTGCCGGGAGAACGGACCGAGGCGGATCTGACGGCGGGCTCCTTCCTGCACGAACTGATTTCCTATCAGCACCCCGACCACGACACGCCGGTCTGGCCGCCGGAGGATCGCACTTGATGGAAACGGCGAGACAGACCGGCGGATGCCAGTGCGGCGCGGTTCGTTATCGCGCTCTGGGCGAACTCGGTTATCCCCATATCTGCCACTGCCGCATGTGCCAGAAGGCGGCCGGCAATTATTTCCTGCCGCTTGCGGCGGCCAAGCGCGAGCATTTCGAACTGACGCGCGGCGATCCCAAGTGGTTCCGCTCCTCCGATCTCGTGCGGCGCGGCTTCTGCGGCGATTGCGGCACACCGCTGTTCTACGACATTCCCGAAGAGGATTTCATCAACATCGCGCTCGGCTCGCTTGATGATCCCGATGCGGTGAGGCCCGTTATGCAATCCAACACTGGCCGCAAGATGTCCTGGTTCCACGCCATCGACGGGCTGCCGGTGGAGGCCGAGCCAGATACGCACGACCGCGAGAACGCGATCGCCGCAAGCAATCATCAGCACCCGGATCACGACACTTCCCATTGGCCACGGAGAATTCCATGACGGATAAGATCAAAACAGGCGGATGCCAGTGCGGCGCCGTGCGCTTCCGCATATCAGGCCAGTTGGGACGGCCCTCGATCTGCCATTGCCGCATGTGCCAGAAACAGTTCGGCGGCTTCTTCTCCGCACTCGTCACAACACCGGAGGAAGGGATGGAATGGACGCGCGGCGAACCGAGCTACTTTCAATCCTCGGTCAATATCGACCGCGGCTTCTGCAGCAATTGCGGCACGCCGATGACCTATCGCCATCCAGGCGGGCTGGAGCTTGCGATCGGCACCTTCGACGACCGCAGCGATCTCGCGCCGCAGATCCAGGTGAATTATGACGCCCGGCTGCCATGGGTCGAGACGATCTTCGATGCGCCCGCGCACAAGGACCCGGATTTCTATGCCCGACAGGAGGCGATCATCTCCTTTCAGCATCCCGACCACGACACCCAGGCCTGGCCCGCAAAAGGCGTGAGAATATGACCGAGATCCTGCGCACGCTCTATCCCGAAATTGAAGCCTATGCCTCCGGCCATCTCGATGTCGGCGACGGCCATGTGATCTACTGGGAAAGGTCGGGAACGCCCGGCGCCAAACCCGCGGTCTTCCTGCATGGCGGCCCGGGGGGCGGCATCTCGCCTTCCCACCGCCGACTTTTCGATCCCGCTCTCTACGACGTCATGCTGTTCGACCAGCGAGGCTGCGGCAAGTCGACACCGCATGCGGAGCTGAATGCCAACACGACCTGGCACCTCGTCGCCGATATCGAGCGGCTGCGCGCAATGGCCGGCGTCGAGAAATGGCAGGTGTTCGGCGGCTCCTGGGGCTCGACGCTGGCGCTCGCCTATGCCGAGACCCATCCCGAGCGCGTGTCCGAGCTCATCCTGCGCGGCATCTACACGCTGACCAAGGCGGAGCTCGATTGGTACTACCAGTTCGGCGTGTCGGAAATGTTCCCCGACAAGTGGGAGCGTTTCGTCGCTCCCATTCCCCCGGAAGAGCGGCATGAGATGATGCATGCCTATCATCGCCGTCTGACTCACGAGAACAGGAACGTGCGCCTTCAAGCCGCGCAGGCCTGGAGCATGTGGGAAGGCGAAACGATCACGCTGCTGCCGGAACCGTCGACCAGCGGCAAATTCGAAGAGCCGGAATTCGCTTATGCATTCGCCCGCATCTGAACCATTTCTTCGTCAATGCCGGCTGGATGGACGAGGGACAACTGATCCGCGATGCCGGCAGGCTCAGGGATATCCCGGGCGTGATCGTGCATGGGCGCTACGACATGCCCTGCCCTGCCAAATATGCCTGGCTGCTTCACAAGGCCTGGCCGAAGGCGGAGTTCCACCTGATCGAAGGTGCGGGCCATGCCTATTCGGAGCCGGGAATTCTCGATCAGCTGATTCGGGCGACGGATAAGTTCGCCGGGAAGCCGGACTGATCATTTGGGGCAGCCCCTCACCCTAGCCCTTTCCCCGCTCGCGGGGAGAGGGGACGTACCCCGCGATACCCTGCGGCATTCCCCTTCTCCCCGTCAGAATGGGGAGAAGGTGGCGGCAGCCGGATGAGGGGCAGCATCCGCAGTACAACAACACCCGCCCGTCGGGAGGAAACGACATGAAAGAACGCATCTATCTCTTCGACACGACGCTCCGGGACGGGCAGCAGACGCCCGGGATCGACTTTTCCGTCGAGGATAAGATTGCGATCGCCGCCATGCTCGACGAGTTCGGCCTTGATTACGTCGAAGGCGGATATCCCGGCGCCAACCCGACGGACACCGCTTTCTTCAGCGAGAAGCGCACCCGTCAGGCAACCTTCGTCGCCTTCGGCATGACGAAGCGGGCAGGCGTTTCGGTCTCGAACGATCCCGGCATCGCCGGGCTGCTGCAGGCCAAAAGCGACGCCATCTGTTTCGTCGCCAAGAGCTGGGACTATCATGTCGCCGTGGCGCTCGGCTGCACCAACGAGGAAAACCTCGAATCCATCGCCGAAAGCGTCAAGGCGGCGGTCGGCGCAGGCAAGGAGGCGATCGTCGACTGCGAACATTTCTTCGACGGCTTCAAGGCCAATCCGGCCTATGCGATCGCCTGCGCGAAGACGGCTTATGAAAGCGGTGCCCGCTGGGTCGTGCTCTGCGACACCAATGGAGGGACGCAGCCGCCGGAGGTGCGCGCCATTGTCGAGGCGGTGATCGCGGGCGGCGTGCCCGGCCGCTGTCTCGGCATTCACGCTCACAACGACACCGGCCAGGCCGTTGCTAATTCGCTTGCTGCCGTTGAAGCCGGCGTCCGGCAGATCCAGGGCACCTTGAACGGCATCGGCGAGCGCTGCGGCAACGCGAATCTGGTGACGCTGATCCCGACCCTGGCGCTGAAGAGCGCCTACAACACCCGTTTCGAAACGGCGATCGACGAGGAGAGGCTGCTCAACCTCACCCGGCTCTCGCACGCCTTCGATGAGCTCCTCAACCGCTCGCCGGATCACCAGATGCCTTATGTCGGCGCCTCTGCCTTCGCCACCAAGGCCGGCATTCATGCTTCCGCTCTGCTGAAAGATCCTCGCACCTACGAACACGTGCCGCCGGAAAGCGTGGGCAATTTCCGCAAGGTCATGGTCTCGGACCAGGGTGGCAAGGCGAACTTCATCAATGCGCTGAAGCGGCGCGGCATTATCGTCGCCAAGGACGATCCGAAGCTCGATCTCCTGATCTCGATCGTCAAGGATCGTGAATCGATCGGCTATGCCTATGAGGGCGCGGATGCGAGCTTCGAACTTTTGGCGCACCGCACGCTCGGCACGATCCCGGAATTTTTCACCATCGAAGGCTTCCGCGTGATGATCGAGCGCCGCTTCGACAGTCTTGGCCGTGTGAAGATCGTCTCGGAGGCTGTGGTCAAGATCACCATCGATGGCCAGACGCTGATGTCTGTCGCCGACGCCGAGGGTCCGGTCAACGCGCTCGACCTGGCGCTACGCAAGGATTTCGGAAAGTACCAGCACGAGATCGACGATCTGGTGCTCGCGGATTTCAAGGTGCGCATCCTCAATGGCGGCACGGCGGCAATCACCCGCGTGCTGATCGAATCCACCGACAGCGACGGTGTGCGCTGGTGGACGGTCGGCGTCTCCGAGAACATCATCGACGCTTCGTTCCAGGCGCTGATGGATTCCGTCATCTACAAGCTGATGAAGAACCGGCAGCTGGCGGGGAAGATCGCGGCGGAATAAGTCTCTGCCGCCGGGATTCGTCTACCGCTCGGGTTTTCGCTTCAAATCCTCTCAGCCTTCGTTCAACGAAATGAATTGGCCTATTCACGGCGCTTAAGCTAGGCCGGATCAGAAGAAGAACAAAGATGGAAACACCCGATGTCGACCGATGCAACCGTTCCACTGGCCAAGAACGAAGATAGTCCGCGCGGTTTCGCTTTCGCACTGACCGCCTATCTGCTCTGGGGCTTCCTGCCCTTCTACATGAAGGCTGTCGCACATATTCCGCCGGCCGAAGTCATTGCCCATCGCATCGTCTGGTCGCTGCCGCTGGCCGGCATCGTGTTGGTCGTGCTCGGACGCACGGCGGACATCCGCGCAGCATTGCGCTCGCCGCGCATGCTGGCGATGGGGGCCTTGACCGCATCGCTGATCACCGTCAACTGGGGCACTTATGTCTGGGCGATCGGCGCCGGCCATTCGCTTGATGCAGCACTAGGCTATTTCATCAATCCGCTGTTCAGCATTTTCCTCGGTGCGGTGCTGCTCAAGGAAAAGCTGCAGCCGCTGCAGATGGCAGCGATCGCGCTGGCGGCACTTGCCGTCGCCATTCTGGCCCTGGACAGTGGTGGCATCCCCTGGGTGGCGCTGACGCTGGCGGTCAGCTGGGGTTTTTATGCCTTGCTGCGCAAGACGCTGCCGCTCGGACCCAATCAGGGCTTCTTCCTCGAGGTTCTGATCCTCAGCGGCCCCGCTCTCGTCTACATCCTCTATCTCGAATACGGCAACGGACTTGGCCATTTCTACCGTACCGGCCTTGCCGATACGACCCTACTTCTCGGCTGCGGTGTCATCACCGCCGTGCCGCTGATGATCTATGCCAACGGCGCCAAGCTCCTGAAGCTCTCGACGATCGGCATCATGCAGTATATCGCGCCGACGATGATCTTCCTGATCGCCGTCTTCGCCTTTCGCGAGCCGCTCGGCACGGCGCGGATGATCGCCTTCCCGCTGATCTGGGCGGGGCTGTTCCTCTATAGCTGGTCGATGCTGAAGGGAAGCCGCGGAAGGATGTAGCCGTTACGCTCATCGCACGCCCGAGCGCCTTGACTCAAAGCCAGGATAGCAGCGCAGTGCGGGCGAGGATTCCGGCCAATGCGCTGAAGACGGCGACGCCTGCGACCGAGCGGAGCGCCGGCACCGAAGCGACAAGGATGGAGAGGCCGGGAAGGTCGAGAGGGTTTAGCAGAAATGCGGATCCGTGAATGATTTTCTCAGGCGGAAGGCTCAGTTGCTTGTGGGCGTCGATTAACAGCGTGACCGCTGCGCTCGATCCTGCCAGACACTTTGTGAGGATGAACAGGACATCCTGCTGCGAGGCGCCGAGCAGCTGAAGCAATGGCTGCGCAGCCGACGTGACGGCCGAAAGTGCGCCTGTGCTCTCGGTAAGCCTTACCAGAGCAAGTGAGATCACGAGCATCGGCAGGATCGCAGAAATGACGCCAATGGCATCCGCGCCGCCGCGATTGATCGCAGCCAGCAGATCGCGCCTTGCGACGTCGCGGTCATCCGCCCTGTCGCAGGAACAGATCTTTCCGGGCAAGGAACGGCGTCCAACGATCCAACAGGCGAGAGTGGACGCAACGAGCGCTCCGCAAATGCCGTTTACGATGATCAAACCCGGATCGACCCCGAGGCTTGCGAGCGGAAAACTGGCATTCGCCGGCGCGGCCGCAAGCACCGCGGCAAAGGCTGCGGCCATAAATTTCTCCGATCTTCTTTTGTGCGCCATCAGCGACAGGGCGGCGATCGGGGCAGCCGAACTGACGAGGCTGAGCTGGATGATTGCTAGGGCCCCGAAAGCGTCCAGACCGAAAAGTCTGAAGAGCGGGTTGGCCTTGTCGGCGATCGATCGCAGTGCACTCACTCCCTCGAGGTAGCGCATCAGCGAAAACGTCACGATCATGAGCGGCAGAAAGGTGAATATTGCGATGTCGACGGCACTTCGTCCGGCATCCAAAATGGCGGTGATCAGAATTGTCATGGGAACGACTGGTTTGATGGCCGTGAACGCGGCCGGCTTGAGGGAGGAAGTGGGCTCCGGATGCGCTCCCGGAGCCCTGTCGTTCAGACTCTATTCCGGTTTGAATGCTTCATCGAAGAAGTGGGCGATCTCGGAATAGGCCTGCATGCGGTGGCACTCCATGAGGGCGAGATGCGTTGCCTCCCCGATTTCTACCCATCGCCTGTAGGAGGCGCCGGTCAGTTGCTCGAAATAGGCCCGTGCCAGGTCAAGCGGAACATCGATGTCCCATTCGCCGTGTAACAGCAGCACCGGCGCGCGAATCTCGCTCGGCCGATAATAGGGGTTTCCAGCTCTCCAATAGGTTCGGATGTCCTGGATCGGCCCGTTGGTGGCTCGCAGTCTGCCTAACTCCCTGTCGGCCTGCGACGTCTCCTCCGAGAGGGTCAATTCGGCCCAGAGGTCGAACCAGCCCTCGGGCACGAGACGTTCACGCGCGTATTCGGGTGCGGTGCCCAGCCAGCGCGCCAGGGCCGCATGGACCGGAACAAGCCTGTAGGAGCCGAGGGCGCCACCCTGATCGATGGGGATGGGAACGTCACTCAGCCATTGCGGCGCGAGCAGTGCCAGCTTGACGACCTTGTCTGGGTTGCGCGCAGCATATGCGCCGGCAACGGTACCGCCCCACGACATTGCGAAGACGTTGACGGCCCTCAGGCCGCGAAGCCGGAGAACGAAATCGACAGCCGTTGCGAAATCGGCGACGCCGGTGTCGGTGGCGACAAGCGGCAGGTTGAGGTCGGGGTTCGCCTGCATTTCCGGCGGGCGGGTTGATTTTCCATAGCCCCGGACATCGACCGCAAAGACATCGAAGCCGCGATGAGCGAGGAAGTCGATGAAGGACATCCCGTTGAAGGGTACGTCGTAGAGACTTCCGGACGAGAAGGTCGCCCCATGCACCATCACGATTGTTTTCTGCGCGAGAAAGTCTTCGTGCCCCTTCTTTCGCTTATTGCGGAGATAGAGCTTGATGCCTTCGGTTCCGCTATCGATGTAATGCTCCTCGAATACGATCTCGCCGCGGTCAAAAGCTGAAGATGCAAGATTGTTCTTAGACATAGGACCACCTGAATTTTTCGCCGTCGCGGGTGACATATCCGGCAGACGAACCGGGGAAATGGGTGGAGAAGTACAGGGCGCGATTATCGGCTGCCAGTTCGAGGACACGGCGTCTCGACTGGGCAGCCTGATCCAGGAATTCGCAGAAGACCGTGTTGAGGTCGGGCCGCTCCACCTGGATCGGATGGTGCGTGACATCTCCCGCGAAGATTGCCGCTTGATTGTCCGCTTCGAGCAGAACGGACATATGGCCGATGCTGTGGCCAGGCGTCGGCAGGAAGGTAAATCGATCCAGGAAAGGACCACCTGCGCCGTCGATGACATCGGCAAGCCCCGCCTCAATCACAGGCCGCACGCTGTCTTCATAGACGCCGGCACTCGGAATGTTGACGTCGTTGTGGCTCGCCGTCGACGCGTAATATTCCTGCTCGGCGCGCGGGAAGACGTAACGCGCATTTTTGAAAGTGGGGGTCCATCTTCCGTCCTCGAGCACGGTATTCCAGCCGGAATGATCAACGTGAAGATGGGTATTTATGACGAAGTCGACATCTTCGGGCTCTACACCCGCCTGACGCAGCCTGTCGAGAAACGGAATGGTCTGCTGATGGAAGGCGGGATTGCGCGGTCTTTCCTTGTCGTTACCCGAACCCGTGTCGATGAGGATGACGTGGTCGGGCGTCATGACAAGCCAGCTGTGAATGCTCACGACAAGGGCATCGCGGCCCTCTTCCATATCGACGGCGGAAAGCCGCGGCTCGACAGCCTTGATCTCTTCAGATCCGGCAGTCGGGTAGAGAAACGAGGGCGGGACGTTGTGCAGATACTGCTCCTGCACTTTTCTCACTGTCGCGCCGGCAATACGATATTCCTTTCCAAGATCGCTCATGGAACTTCCTTTCGAGTTGGAACGGGGGACAGCGCTGTCTGATGCATATGGACAGTAGGGAAGATTCATGCAACGATCAAATCGATGAACGAAATTGTCTCCATCGATCATTTCAATTTATGGTCTTTCGACCTCAACCTGCTCGTGGCCTTCGACGCGCTCATGAAGGAGCGGAGCGTTACGAAAGCTGCTGTTCGCCTAAAAATCCAGCAGCCTGCCATGAGCCACAATCTCGGCACTCTCCGTACATTGCTTCAGGACGAGCTGTTCGTGCGTGTCGGCCAGGTCATGCAGCCGACCCACCGGGCGCTGCGTTTCGCCGAAGCGGTGGAGCAGATACTCAGCCGCACCCAGCAGGCGATCGTAACGCCTGCGTCCTTCGAGCCAGGACAAGCCGAGCAGATATTTCGCATCGGCTTTTCCAGTGAGCTTGAGGTGCTGCTTGTGCCGCGTCTCGCCGCTGTGTTGAACGAGATAGCCCCCGGTATCAAAGTGCTTGCGCGAGCGGTCGACCCCGAGCTTGTTCACAAGCTTCTGGACGACAACATCATCGACCTCGGCGTCGGCTGCTATGATGACGGCAACAACAGACATCGGCGGAGCCTGCTGTTCGAGCAATCGCTGATGTGTTGCTACAATCCGAAGCTTCTCGATCTTCCCGAAACTTTGGACCGCGACAGCTATGTCGGGCTCAAGCATGCCCTGGTTTCACAGAAGGACGCCATCGAAGGATGCATCGATGAAGCCTTGAAGCGGATCAGCGTGCGACTCGACGTGTCGGTGGCTGCGCCGGAATTCCTGACCGTGCTTACCGCTGTCCTCGAAGCGCCTCTGATCGCGACTCTGCCGACCAGAATCGTGAAGCGGTATGCGGGCCTGTTCGGCTTGGCGATCACCGAGGTTCCCCTCGATCTAACGGTAAGCCCGATATCGATGGTCTGGTCGGCGGCAAGCGACAATGATCCCGCCAACCGATGGATGCGATCTCAGGTGACGGAGCTTGTTTCCGCCTATAGCTGAATAGAGAGAGGCTGGTCGGTGCCAGGCTCCTGCCCTGCCTACATTTTGGAGATCACCTCGTCCTCGCCGTCGCGATCGGCGGCAAGCTGGGCTGCCTGGGCCATGATCGCCGGAATGATGCCGGCGACATCGTCGACAACGAGCGGCTGCACCCGGTGGGCGGTGTGCAGGAAGCCTTCGTCGGTCATATGACGCATCAGCTCCATCATCGGATCCCAAAAGCCGTTGATATTGGCAAAAACCATCGGCTTTTCATGACGGCCGAGCTGCGCCCAGGTCATGACCTCGACGATCTCCTCCAGCGTGCCGATGCCGCCGGGCAGCGCGACGAAGGCATCGGAACGCTCGAACATCGTATGTTTGCGCGCGTGCATGTCAGGGGTTACAATAAGTTCGTTGAGCTGACCGAGCGAATGGCGAGTCGCTTCCATATCGATCAGGAATTCCGGGATGATGCCCGTGACCTGACCGCCGCCTGAAAGCACTCCGCTCGCAACCGCGCCCATGATGCCTTTGGTACCTCCGCCATAGACGAGGCGCAGGCCGTATTCGGCGATCTCTCTTCCGAGAGCCCGCCCGGCCGCCATGTGGGAAGGATCGCGTCCCGGCCTTGAGCCGCAGTAAACGCAGATGGATCGAATCGATACAGATTGTTCGGTCATAGGGCAAAACAACTATTCCATTTCAATGCAGTCAAGAAAATTGACTGAAAAGCAGCCTGCCGAGCTTGCGAAATTGCGTTGAATGCTTGTGAAAAGCATCGGAAATCGCTAGCAATTTCGGTTACTACGGCAAATTGCCGCCTTGGGAGACATAATGATGAAGAACCGTGCCGGCTTGCTGGCCCTTGCAGTGCTCGTAATCGCAATCCTACTGATGGTATTCTTCGTCATGCCGCGCATCGGCAGCGATGCATCCAAAGTCGGCGACGCCATCAACCAGGCGGGCACGGAGCTCAAGAACACGGTTAACGAAGCGACAAAGACATCACGCTCTGCCGTGGCCGACTCGACTGGGGTCGCCGATCAGGTCAGACGCCTCTCGGCCGATGCCGGCGTGGCGCTCGGCGAGCTGAAGGCGCTGTTTGCCGACGGCAAAGGCCCGGCCATTGATGTCTTCACCGCCGCCAAGGCCAAGGCCGTCAATGCGCTCACCGCACTTGTCGGCTTCACCGTTCCCGAGGGCATCGATCCCGCAACACAAGCCATTGCCGCCAAGGCCAAGGAAGGCGGCGCCAAGGCGCTCGCCATCGTGCAGTCGCTGCCGGAAAATATGGCGGATGCGCCTGCCGCGATTTCCAGGGCCGAAGCTGCGCTGACCGGTGCGCCCGAACCAGCCTCTGCCGCGACCCCGGCGGCCGCAAATACCGGCCCGAAACTTCCGGCCTTCGACGTCCTGCGTGTCGAGCCTGATGGATCGACCGTCATCGCCGGCTCCGCCGAGCCGAACGGCAAGCTCGAAGTGCTCGACGGCGAAAAGGTGGTGACGACGGCCAACGTCGGTCCGAGCGGCGATTTCGCGGCCGTCCTCGACGATCCGCTTCCGGCCGGCGACCACCAGCTCGTGCTCAAGGTAACGGACAAGGATGGCAAGACCGCGCTTTCCGAAGAAGTCGCCACCGTTTCCGTGCCGAAGGACGGCAATGCCGCCAATCTGCTCGCCATGGTCTCCAAGCCCGGCGCGGCGAGCCGCATCATCACTGCGCCGACAGGGGACACCGAAGTCGCCGACGCCTCCAATCCGTTGGCGCCGGCTGCGGACAAGCCGGCAACTGGCGGGACCGCTGCAGCCGACGCGCCTGCCGCAACAGTAGCGCCAACCGGTGAGCTGGCGCTGCAGACGCCTGGTCTGCCCGACGCCTCCGCCACCGGCACAGATGCGACACCGGCCGTTCCAGGTGCTGGCGAAACCCACGAGGCCACCGCGCCCGATGTGATGGTCAACGCCGTCGAGATCGAGGGCAACAAGATCTTCATTGCCGGCACGGCGCGCGCCAACGCCAAGGTCCTCGGCTATGCCGACGACAGCCTTGTCGGCCAGGACACGGCCGGTCCTGACGGCCATTTCGTCATCGATGGCGTCGCGGCGCTTTCGGTCGGCGATCATAAGATTCGCGTCGACGTCGTCGATCCCGCGGGCAAGGTGATCGTGCGGGCCGCAGTGAACTTCAATCGCCCGGCGGGCGACCAGGTGCGGGTTGCCGCTCAAGCCGGCCCCGCCGATGCAAATGGTGCTGCCTCGATGGTGCCGCTCGACGAGGGTGAACTCGGCAAGCTCAAGGCCGAAGCCGGCAAGGCGTTCGGGCTCTTGAAGGGGCTGTTTGCCGATGGCCAGCTGCCCGGCGCCGAACAGCTGGCGGCGGCGCGCTCAGCAACGGAATTCGCGCTGCGCTCTGTCGCAGACTTCCGCCCGGCGGCGGATGCGTCCGACAGCTTCAAGCAAGCCTCAGGCGCCTCCTCGCAGACCGCCGCCAAGGCGCTGAAACTGCTGCAGGATCTGCCGAAGGACGCAAAATCGGTCGGCGCCGGGCTGGACGGGCTGGGTGCAATCATCGGTGAATTGACCGACACGCCCGCACCGGCCGCGCCCGCCGCAAACGATGTTGTGAGCAATCAGCCGAAGACGATCGAGCAGGCACCGCTGACGGCAAACAATGCGGCGGTCATCATCCGCCGCGGCGATACGTTGTGGCAGATCTCCCGCCGGACCTATGGGCTCGGCGTGCGTTATACGACGATCTACATCGCCAACGAGGACAAGATCATCGACCCGGATCGTATCCGTCCCGGGCAGATTTTCGGCCTGCCGAAGGACGCGCTGCCGAACGCCGAGGAGCTGCACCGCAAGCGGCTCTCCAAGCAGCACCTCTGAAAGGCCGCTCCTTAAGCGCAACGCGAGTTGATGAAGCCGGGCAGGAGAAACGCCCGGCCTCACTTTTCCCGGCCCCCGCACGTGTTGTATTCCTCGGCCCGACGCCCTATCTGCCGGTGGCGGTTTGGGATTCAGGTAAGCGCTTCAGGTGCGCCCCTGCCCCCGCCTTGCCGGACATCGAAGAAAATCATCCGGACTGGAGACACGGCATGGCAAACGGCAAGACAGTCTCGGAATCCCACCTGCTGCGGACGCTTTTCAACCTCTGGCCCTATATGTGGCCGGCCGGGCGAACCGACCTCAAGATGCGGGTCGTCTGGGCGTCGGTCTATCTGCTGATTTCCAAGTTCGTCCTGCTGCTCGTCCCCTATTTCTTCAAATGGTCCACCGATGCGCTGAACGGCAGGATGGACCTTGCCGGCACGGTACCGCCGCTGCTTGCCGGCGCCGTAGCCCTTGTCATTGCCTATAACGTCACCCGGTTGATCCAGCTCGGCCTCAACCAGTTGCGCGACGCGCTCTTTGCCAGCGTCGGGCAACATGCGGTGCGCCAGCTCGCCTACAAGACCTTCGTGCACATGCACGAGCTGTCGCTGCGCTTCCATCTGGAGCGAAAGACCGGCGGCCTGTCACGCATCATCGAGCGCGGCACCAAGGGCATCGAGACGATCGTGCGCTTCACGATCCTCAATTCCGTTCCGACAGTGATCGAATTCCTGCTGACGGCGGTTATCTTCTGGTGGGGCTACGGCTTTTCCTATCTTGCGGTCACCGCCTTCACCGTCTGGGCCTATATCTGGTTCACGATCCGTGCATCTGACTGGCGCATCGCCATCCGCCGCTCGATGAATGACAGCGACACCGACGCCAACACCAAGGCGATCGACTCTCTCCTCAATTTCGAAACTGTCAAATATTTCGGCAATGAGGAAATGGAGGCCAAACGCTTCGACAAGTCGATGGAGCGCTACGAGAAAGCGGCGACCGATGTCTGGACCTCGCTCGGCTGGCTGAACTTCGGCCAGGGCGTCATTTTCGGCATCGGCACGACCATCATGCTGGTGCTGTCGGCGCTGGCGGTGCAACGCGGCGATCAGACGGTCGGCGATTTCGTCTTCGTCAATTCGATGCTGCTGCAGCTTTCCGTGCCGCTCAATTTCATAGGTTTCGTCTACCGGGAAATCCGGCAGGGTCTGACCGATATCGAGCAGATGTTCGATTTGCTCGAGGTGAAGGCCGAGGTCAAGGACGCCCCCGACGCTGCCGAGCTTCGAATCCGCCAGGGCGCGATCTCCTTCAAGGATGTGCACTTCGCTTACGATCCGGCCCGTCCGATCCTGAAAGGCATTTCTTTCGATGTGCCGGCCGGCAAGACGGTCGCCGTCGTCGGGCCGTCGGGCGCCGGCAAATCGACGCTGTCGCGCCTGCTCTATCGTTTCTACGATATCCAGAGCGGCGCGATCACCATCGACGGCGAGGATATCCGCACGGTGACGCAGCAAAGCCTGCGATCGGCGATCGGCATGGTGCCGCAGGATACCGTGCTGTTCAACGACACGGTCGCCTACAATATCCGCTACGGCCGCACATCGGCGAGCGATGGCGAGGTGTTTGCAGCGGCCGAGGTGGCGCAGATCGCCCATTTCATCGAGGCGCTGCCCGAAGGCTTCGAGACCAAGGTCGGCGAGCGCGGGCTCAAGCTTTCCGGCGGCGAGAAACAGCGTGTGGCGATCGCCCGCACCATCCTCAAGGCGCCACCGATCCTGATCCTCGACGAGGCAACTTCAGCGCTCGACACCACCACGGAACGAGAAATCCAGACAGCTCTCGACGTGGTTTCGAAGAATAGGACGACCTTGGTCATCGCCCATCGGCTTTCGACCGTCATCGGCGCCGACGAGATTATCGTGCTCAAAAGCGGTGAGATCGCCGAGCGCGGCACGCACGCCGCCCTCCTCGAAAGGAACGGCCTCTATGCCTCGATGTGGAACCGCCAGCGCGAGGCGACACAGGCGGAGGAGCATCTGAAGCAGGTGCGCGAAAGCGACGAGATGGGCGTCATCACGCGGCTTGCCCCGGCAAGCTGAAGCGAACACCGATAGCGGCGCCGGCTTTTATTGTTCAGAACTGCGGCGGCGGAACCGAGGCCAGGGCCGGAGCATTGCTCAGGAGCTGGTTTTTCGCTAACCAGCAAAAAATGACAACGCAAGGAGACCGGCAGCCATGAGCCTGTTCAACACGGTTCGCAACACGATCGTGCCCGTGCACAAGGAGGGTTACCCCTTCGTCGCCGCCTTCTTCGTGGCCTCGCTGGTGCTGGGCTGGATCTTCAAGCCGCTCTTCTGGATCGGCATGATCTTCACGCTCTGGTGCGCCTATTTCTTCCGTGATCCCGAGCGGGTGACCCCGCAGGACGACGATCTCGTCATCTCTCCCGCCGACGGCAAGGTTTCGGCGATCCAGATGGTGACCCCGCCGGCAGAGCTCGACCTCGGCTCCGAGCCGATGCTGCGCATCTCGGTCTTCATGAACGTCTTCAACTGCCATGTGAACCGGGCACCGATGCGCGGGCGCATCGTCAGCATCAACTACCGCTCCGGAAGCTTCGTCAACGCCGAACTCGACAAGGCGAGCGAGGACAACGAGCGCAACGGACTGGTGATCGAAACGCGGCACGGACAGATCGGCGTCGTGCAGATTGCGGGCCTCGTGGCGCGGCGTATCCTTTGCTGGGCAAACACCAACGAGCCGCTGGACGCCGGCGAACGCTTCGGGCTGATCCGTTTCGGCTCGCGGCTCGACGTGTTCCTGCCCGCCGGTGCGGCGCCACGCGTCTCGCTCGGCCAGACGGCGATTGCCGGGGAAACCGTGATTGCCGAATTCGCCTCGGCCAAGGGTCCGGTGATCAGCCGCCGAAGCTAAAGCGCTGCCGCGCCTTTGCCGGAATTGCTCAAGGAACGATTGGAACGCGACATGGAAACACCCTTTCCGCCTTTCGAGCCAAACGGGCCGGATGATTCCGCCCGCGGTCCGCGCCTGCGAGAGATTCCGCTTCGCCTCGTCTTTCCGAACCTCATCACCATTCTGGCGATCTGTGCCGGGTTGACGGGCATTCGGCTCGCTTTCGAGAACCGTTACGAGCTCGCCGTCGCGATGGTGCTGCTCGCCGCCTTCCTCGACGGCATCGACGGGCGCGTGGCGCGGCTGATGAAGGCGACCTCGAAATTCGGCGCGCAGATGGATTCGCTTGCCGATATCGTCAATTTCGGCGTCGCGCCCGCGCTCGTCGTTTACGTTTTTGCTCTCGATCAGGCTCGTTCGCTCGGCTGGATTGCCGCCTTGATCTATGCGATTGCCGCCGGGCTTCGCCTTGCCCGCTTCAATGTCATGGCCGAGCGCGAAAACAAGGCGAGCTGGCAATCGGAATATTTTGTCGGAGTGCCCGCGCCGGCCGGCGCCATGCTGGTGCTGCTGCCAGTCTATCTTGGCTTCCTCGGTCTGGCGACGGACCGCACCTTCGCCTATCTCTCGTCGATCTATACCGTCGCCATCGCCTTCCTGCTGATCAGCCGGCTGCCGGTCTGGTCGGGCAAATCGGAAGGCAACCGCTTGCGGCGCGATCTGGTGCTGCCGATGATGCTCGGCGTCGTGCTCTATGTGGCTCTGCTGATGAGCTACACGTGGGAGGTGATGGTCTTTACCGTTGCCGCCTATCTCATATCGCTCCCCTTCGGCGCACGCAGATGGCGGCGGAAATATGGGACCCTGACGATCGAGGAACCCGGCGTCGGCGACGACGATATTGGCCGGCACATCTGACCTCCGCGCGCTTCCGAATTCTCCCGCATCACCGAAATGCTTCTCTCCCATGTTGTGGCCCCGGATATACGCTGCGCGTTGCCCGGGGAAAACCGCTTTGCGGTTTTTTGGAACCGCTCCCTTCAGTAAGTATTAACCAACGTAGGCTTCAGTTAAGCCTCGCGAATTATGGTGGGCGTTCACAAATCCTGATAGGCGACGCCGCCGTTTTGTCGCTATTTCTGACCAAATAGCAAAATACAAAAATACTCAGGGAAGCAACACGCAAGGAGAGTATCGTGACTTCGAAGAAGAGCAGTGCCGGCGAACAACAGGCGGCCAAGCCAGACCTCGCCGCCAACTATCGCCCGGTCGGCTTGAAGGCCGTTGCCGCGGCATCATTGATGACAAAGAACAAGCCGGACGGCGTCAAGAAATCCGCTTGAGGTGCCGAGCTTCGAACGGCACATCCACGCTTCACGTTTTGCGGCATGCCGTTATCCCAAGACTGCGGCATGCTTGGCGATGTGCCCCCGGCATTGCGGGTAAGCCGAGCAGGCCGCGGTGCCGGAAGCGCTACGCCGTTTTAGAAAAAACTCAGCTGGCCGTGATCCGGCCTTTGTTTCGCAGGCGCCTCAGGCGGTCTTTCGACGACAACCTGCTCCTGCAGGTCCGGCCCCATATTGGCAACCTTGTTGACCTTGTCGGAAACCGGGATAGCCTCGAAGAAATCGCCCTGAGCAGGCTGCATCAGGTCGACCACCTCGCGCGGTTCCTGCGCCTTGCAATCGAGCCAGCGCGAGAAGTCCTCCGGTTTGATGACGACTGGCATGCGATCGTGGATCGCGGAGATGCCCGCATTGGCTGACGTTGTCAGGATCGCACCGGTATCGACCTCCGAGCCATCGGCCGAGGACCATGTCTCCATCAGCCCGGCAAAGGCGACGACCCGGCCCCGGCGCGGCCTGATCCAATAGGCCTGCGGCTTGCCGCCGCTCTCCTTGGAGGGGCGATGCCATTCGTAAAAACCTGAGGTCGGAATAAGCACGCGGCGATGACGCATCGCCGCTCGAAACGAGGCCTTGCCGATCGCGGTCTCGGCGCGCGCGTTGATCAGCAGCGGGAAATCCCTCGGGTCCTTGACCCAACCCGGCGTGAAGCCCCATCGCACGAGAACGGCGCGACGATCGGGCAGATTGCTGCCCCGCTCCCGGCACTCGCCTGCCATGACCACGAGGATCGGCTGCGTCGGGGCGATGTTGTAGCGCGCCGGGAAGTCCTCGAGATCGAGACCGGAGAAGAAGTCGCGCAGGTCGGCGCTGGAACTTGTCAGGGCGAAACGTCCACACATCGTCCTGTCTTTGCAGCCGGCCCGAGTCCGGTCAAGGCGCGTTGCATGCTTTTGCGTGACGGTTTCAGGCGCGCGGCGCAAAGAGGATGACGCTCGCCCCGCCAAGGCAGATCAGTCCGCCGCCGATATCATAACGATCGGGCACCCGGCCTTCGATCAGCCACAGCCAGGAGAGCGAAGCAAGAATGTAGATGCCGCCATAGGCTGCGAAGGTTCGACCGGCGGCATCGCTCGGCACCAGCGTCAGAAGCCAGGCGAAAAGCGCAAGCGAGATCATGCCCGGCGCCAGCCACCAGATCGGCTTCTCAAGCTTGAGCCACGCCCAGAAGGCGAAGCAGCCGGCGATCTCGAAAACGGCGGCAAACGCGTAAATGATATAGGTCACGCAAAGCCCTTTCGAATATTTTTTGCCTCCTTGTTGCACGGATGTCGTTATTTCGCGAACCGCTACGCAATTTTTCGGGGCTTGTCTTGGGAGCTATCCCACAGGAAAATCGGGCCGGCCCGCAGCCGCGATCCGCAATCATCAGCCCGTCAGATCGAATAGGCCGTCACAGCAAGAGCAGCCATGACCTCCACCGCCAAAGCCGCCTCCTCCGCCATTCTCGAACGCGACGGGCGATTCCTTCTGGTATTGCGACGCAACCCGCCCTCTGCCGACATGTATGCCTTTCCCGGCGGCCGCGCCGAGCCGGGCGAAACGCCGGAGCAGACCGCGCTGCGCGAGTTCCGCGAGGAAACCGGCATCTCGGCGCACAATCGGCGGCTGTTCTCTACCTATGACCTTAAGACGCATGGGCCGGATGGCAACATCAGGAGCCATTTCTTCCTGTCAGTCTTTTGCGTCGACGCCGACCGGGAAATGGTGGCGGAAGCCGCCGACGATGCGGCGGCGCTCGGCTGGTATACGGTAGAGGAGATCCGGCGACTGCCTGTGCCGCAAAGCGTGCTCGAATGCGCGGAACGGCTGGCGGGCGGTGAATAGAAGTGGAAACTTTCAGACGCGCCTTGTTGCCGTCACGCTCAACGTATCAAGTGGAAGCATGATTCCCGTTCGACGCGTTGTCCTGTCCCTGCTCGTGCTTGCCGGGCCCACCATGGCTCAGGGCAAGAATACGGCGCCTGCGCAGGAGGAGATTGCGCCGCCGGTCGCGGCCGTGCCCGTGCCCTATGACGACAAGCTGGCGCGGCTCGCCGAAGTGCTGGGTTCGGTGCATTATCTGAGAACGCTCTGCAAGGCGGCGGGCGGCGATGAGTGGCGGGAAGGCATGAAGCAGCTGCTCGATTCGGAGACGGGTAACGAGCCGCAGCGCAAGGAAAGGTTGACCGCGGCCTTCAATCGTGGGTATCGCGCCTTCGCCTCCGTCTATACGGATTGCACCCCGGCGGCCATCGTGGCAGAAGAGCGCTACCGTAACGAAGGTGCAACACTCGCCACAGAAATTACCTCGCGCTTTGGAAATTGACATTTAATTAACCTGTTTTCGCATGCGGACGTGTCGTTTTGGGAAAAGGCTGTTAGTGTTATTAACGGTGCAGTAAGACATGAGAAGTTCTGAGGAAAAGACAATGGAAGCAAGCCTCAACGACATCGACGACATGATCGTCCACGAAAAGATGCAGGCGGCTCTGGAGTACCAGAACGAGGCTTGGGCCGACGGCATGGCCGATGGGATCGAGCCGGAGATCATAGCTGATGCCGCCATCGCGCATGCCCTGCGCGAAACCATCCGATTGCACGGGGAAAACAGCGCCGAAGCTCTGCTCGATTCGCTGCGCGACCGTATGCTTGCCGGCGAATTCTCCGCCAACCGCACCCTGCAATAATTGTTCAGAGAGTTCGATGCCCATCGGTAAAGAGAAAGTTTCGCGAATTCGGCTCGCGCCGGTGTTGCTTGCGTTCAGCCTTACCGCCGGCAACGCCCTCCTCGCGCCCTCGGCCTATGCGCTTTCCGAACTCCATAAGATCCCCGGCCAAGCCCCCAGCGAGGCGCCGCTGGCACAGGGAAGTCCTGAGGGGCAGAACCAGCCCCAGGGCAGCACCCCCGGCGTTCCCATGGCCGAGCCGCTGGTCAACAGCCAGAACAGTCAGGGCGTCGACAAGACGCCCGGCGCCCAGGACGCATCCAAACCGGTCGAGGTGATTTACGACATCAACAAGGCGCCCGAGCCGGTTCGCAAAATGCGCCAACAGATTGTCGAGGCCGCCGCCTCCGGCGATCTCGAACGGTTGCGACCGCTGATGGGCACCGGCAAAGACCAGACGCAGGTGACGGTGGGTGAAGCAACCGACGACCCGATCGGCACGCTGAAAGATCTCTCCGGCGATCCGGACGGAGATGAAATTCTAGCCATCATGCTCGATATCGTCTCGACCGGTTTCGTTCATGTCGGCCAAGGCACAGCCGACGATATGTATGTCTGGCCCTATTTCGCCGAGAAGGATCTGAAGTCGCTGACACCGCCGGAGCGAGTCGAGCTGTTGCGCATCGTGACCGCCGGCGACCTTTCCGACATGCAGGAATTCGGTGGCTATAATTTCTACCGCCTCGGCATCACGCCTGACGGCAAGTGGAAGTTCTTCACAGCGGGCGACTGACGCCGCCTCGCATGCGCCTTCCGCATGTCACATGACCTTGCGATCCACTCCACGAAGTCATACCTCTGAGCGACGACCAACGCGACAGATTCCGCCATGCCAGCCGTTTTCCTGAAAGACCGCTCACTGCTCTCCGTCGGCGGCGCGGACGCCCAATCCTTCCTGCAGAACCTGATCACCACCGATATTGTTTCGCTTGCGCCCGATGAGGCGCGGCCTGGAGCACTGCTGACGCCGCAGGGGAAGATCCTGTTCGATTTCATGGTCTGGCGGGACTGCGACGGCTACCTGATTGAAACGGATGCGGCCCAGCTCGAAGGGCTGGCGAAGCGGCTGACAATGTACAGGCTGCGGGCCGCCGTTACGCTTACGCCTCAGCCTGAGAATGGCATTACCGTTTGCTGGGGCGAGGATGCCGATCGCATCGGAGGTGTCCGAGACAGCCGCTTCGCCAAGGCAGGTGTCCCGCTGCGCCGCCGGGCAGGAAAGCATGGCCATGATGCGCCGTCACTCTATGAGAGCTTGCGCATCCGCCACGGTATCGTCACCTCGGGATCCGACTTTGCCCTGCAGGACGCCTTCCCGCATGACGTGCTGATGGATCTGAACGGCGGCCTCTCCTTCAAGAAAGGCTGCTATGTCGGCCAGGAGGTCGTCTCGCGCATGCAGCACCGCGGCACTGCGCGCCGGCGCGTTGTCACCGTGTCCGCCGCTACGGCCTTGCCTCTAGCGGGCACGGCGATCACCGCCGCCGGCAAGCCGGTGGGCACACTCGGTTCGGTCGAGGGCGGCAGCGGGCTTGCGATCGTGCGAATTGACCGCGCCGGTGCTGCAATGGCGGAAGGCACGCCGCTGCTGGCCGGCCAAACGCCGGTTTCTCTCGCCCTGCCGCAATGGTCCGGCCTTGTCTTTCCCACCAGCGCAGACGAGGCCAGCGCGTGACGGCCAAAGCTCCGCGTGCCTGGCAACGCATGCTGTCCGGGCGCAGGCTCGACCTGCTCGACCCGTCGCCGCTCGATGTCGAACTCGCCGATATCGCCCATGGTCTCGCGCGCGTGGCACGCTGGAACGGCCAGACATCGGGCGATCATGCCTTTTCGGTGGCGCAGCACAGCCTCGTCGTTGAAGATATTTTCCGCCGTTTCAACAATGCGCGGCCGGAGGAATGTCTGATGGCGCTGCTCCATGAC
This sequence comes from Rhizobium sp. NXC14, assembly GCF_002117485.1. Classification (NCBI taxonomy): domain Bacteria; kingdom Pseudomonadati; phylum Pseudomonadota; class Alphaproteobacteria; order Hyphomicrobiales; family Rhizobiaceae; genus Rhizobium; species Rhizobium sp. NXC14. The sequence continues at coordinate 1,496,801 of NZ_CP021030.1, read as the reverse complement.
GCGCCTGAATATGTGATCGGCGACATGATCTCGCCGTTCAAATCCGTGGTCGGCGGCGGCTATAAGGCGGTGGAAATGCGGCTGGAGGCCGCCGTGCACCTGCGCTTCGGCCTGCCGCCTCACCCATCGCGCGATCTCAAGGACCGGATCAAGAAGGCCGATACGATCGCGGCATATTTCGAGGCGACGGTACTTGCCGGCTTCACGCCCGCCGAGGCGCAGAAATTCTTCGGCCAGCCTCGCGGCATCAGCAAGGAGATGTTGCTGATCGAACCTTTGCCGGCGCTGGAAGCCCAGCGGCTGTTCTGCGAGCGCTTTGCGGCGATCGAGGCCGAGCGGGGGATGGTATCGTGAGCTTGATCGTCGTCTCGCCGCTCTCGCGCATCGCCGAAATGGCGGTGCGCCACAAGGCGCGTGACATGATCAGCCTGATCGCCAAAGAACAGGCCTTTCATCGGCCGGGTGTGATCGCGCCCGATCGTCACCTGACGCTTTCGATGAACGATATCACCTTCAAGGGCACGGGCGGTCTCGTGGCGCCTGACGAAACACATGTACAGGCGATCATCGAGTTTGCCGCATCGTGGCGGCAGGAGACCCCGCTGCTCATCCATTGCTGGATGGGCGTGTCGCGATCACCGGCCGCGGCACTCATCGCCGCTCTGTCGATCGCGCCGGATCAGGACGAGGAAGAGCTTGTCCGTCGGCTGCGCGCCGCTTCACCTTTCGCAACTCCGAACACCCGGCTGATCGAGATCGGTGACACCTTGCTTAGCCGCGGCGGCCGGCTGGTTGCGGCGG